>NZ_JAMXMH010000015.1:0-112460 GCF_025818875.1 Cellulosimicrobium sp. SH8
ACGGGACCAACCTCGTTCTCGGCGACTTCGGGGCGGCTCAGTCCGCGGTCACGAAGAGGTGGCGCGCGACGTCGTCGAGGCAGGTCCAGGAACGACGAACGGCCCGGTCCCCCTGCCGGGGACCGGGCCGTTCGGACGTCACGACGGACGTCGGGTCGATCAGTGGGCGTGCTGGCCGCGGGAGAACTCGAAGACCCAGCCGACGAGGGCGACCGCGGCGAGCGCGATCCCCACGTAGACGAGCCACCAGCCGACGGCGAGACCGAGGAAGACGATCGCGGCCGAGCCGGCGATGGCGAGCGGCCACCAGCTCCACGGGGCATAGACGCCCTGGTCGCCCGCGCCCTGCTCGATAAGACCCTCGGGGTCGTCCTCGGGACGGGCGTCGATGCGCTTCGCCGTGAGCATGAGGTAGGCACCGATCATCGCGACCAGCGCACCGGTCAGGAGGATCGCGACCGACCCGACGGGCTCCCAGTGGCTCCAGAAGCCGTAGACGAGCCCTGCGGCGATGAAGAACGGCGTCCCGTAGAGGAACAGCTTGTACTCGACCTTCACTTCCCGGCCTCCTCGTCCGTCGTGCCCGTTCGGGGTTCGTCGACGATCGTGGTCGTCGTGGAGTCGCTCCCGCTCTCCGCACCGCTCAGGCGGTCGAGCGCGACGCTCTTCTCGCCGCGACGGTCAGCCTCGCCGTAGACCTGCTCGAGGACGTTCGGGTTCGGCTCGGCGTGGTCCATCGCCGCGACCTCGGGGTGGTGCAGGTCGAAGGCGGGCGACTCGGAGCGGATGCGGGGCAGCGACGTGAAGTTGTGCCGCGGCGGCGGGCTCGACGTCGCCCACTCGAGCGAGCGGCCGTAGCCCCACGGGTCGTCGACCTCGACCTTGGGCGCGTTGCGCCAGGTCGTGTAGACGTTCCAGAGGAAGGGCAGGGTCGACGCGGCGAGGATGAACGCCCCGACCGTCGAGACCTGGTTCTCCCACGTGAAGCCGTCCGACGGCGCGTAGTCCGCGTAACGGCGCGGCATGCCCTCGACACCCAGCCAGTGCTGGATGAGGAACGTGGTGTGGAAGCCGATGAACAGCAGCCAGAAGTGCAGCTTGCCGAGGCGCTCGTTGAGCATCCGACCGGTGAACTTGGGCCACCAGAAGTAGAAGCCCGCGAACATCGCGAACACCACGGTGCCGAACACGACGTAGTGGAAGTGCGCCACCACGAAGTAGGAGTCGGACAGGTGGAAGTCCAGCGCCGGGCTCGACAGGATGACGCCCGTCAGACCGCCGAAGAGGAAGGTCACGAGGAAGCCGATCGACCACAGCATGGGTGTCTCGAACGTGAGCTTGCCTCGCCAGAGCGTGCCGATCCAGTTGAAGAACTTCACACCGGTCGGGACCGCGATGAGCATCGTCATGAACGCGAAGAACGGCAGCAGGACCGCGCCGGTCACGTACATGTGGTGCGCCCACACCGTGACGGAGAGCGCCGCGATGGCGATCGTCGCGTAGACGAGGCCCTTGTAGCCGAAGATCGGCTTGCGGGCGAAGACCGGGAAGATCTCGGACACGATGCCGAAGAACGGCAGCGCGATGATGTAGACCTCAGGGTGCCCGAAGAACCAGAACAGGTGCTGCCAGAGGATCGCTCCCCCGTTCTCGGGGTTGAAGATCTGGGCACCGAAGCGCCGGTCGGCGCCGAGCGCGAAGAGCGCGGCGGCCAGCGGCGGGAACGCCATGAGCACGAGGAGGCTCGTGATGAGCGTGTTCCACGTGAAGATCGGCATGCGGAACATCGTCATGCCGGGCGCACGCATGGTGATGATCGTCGTGATGAAGTTGACGGCACCGAGGATGGTGCCGAACCCGGCGAGCGCGAGGCCGAACACCCACAGGTCTCCTCCGAGACCCGGACTGAACGTCGTGTTCGACAGCGGCGCGTACGCGAACCATCCGAACGAGGCCGCGCCCTGCGGCGTGAAGAAGCCGGCCGAGGCGATGAGCCCACCGAAGAGGTAGAGCCAGTACGCGAACATGTTCAGTCGCGGGAACGCGACGTCCGGCGCACCGATCTGCAGCGGCATGATGACGTTGGCGAACCCGGCGAACAGCGGGGTCGCGAACAGCAGCAGCATGATCGTGCCGTGCATCGTGAAGAGCTGGTTGTACTGCTCCTTGCTCTGCACGAGCTGGATCCCGGGCTCGAAGAGCTCCGCGCGGATCACGAGGGCCATGAGGCCGCCGATGCAGAAGAAGATGAACGACGTGATCAGGTACATGTACCCGATGGTCTTGTGGTCGGTGGACGTGACCCACTTGATCACGGTCCGACCGAGGGTCTGCCGCCGAGGGGCGAGACCGGGGATGACTTCGGCCTGCGCGACCATCAGTGCTCACCCTCCGTGCTAGCAGGGACGGGGTTCGGGTCCTGGAGGCGGCTGAATCCCTCGACCGGGATCTGGCCCTCCTGCCCCTTCTCGCGGAGCGCCTCCATCTGCGCGTCGAACTCGGCGCGGTCCACGATCTCGACGTTGAAGAGCATCCCGGAGTGGTGCTCGCCGCAGAGCTCGGCGCACTTGCCGGCGTAGACACCCTCGCGCTGCGGGGTGACCACGAACTCGTTGGTGCGGTGCGGGATCATGTCGAGCTTGTAGAGGAACGCGGGGATCCAGAACGAGTGGATGACGTCGCGCGAGTCCAGGACGAAGCGGATGCTCTCGCCAGCGGGCAGGTACAGCGTCGGCAGCGCCTCCGAGGTACCGGGGGCACCGTCGATCTCCGCGTCCTCCGTCATCGTGCCGCCGACGTCGGCGAGGTGCTGGCCGCTCTCGTAGACGTCCTCGTCCACGTAGTTGAAGTCCCAGCTCCACTGCTTGCCGATGACCTGGACGGTCATGTCCGACTCCACGTCCTTGTCCACGATCGCGCTCATGTCGCGGTCCGTGTAGAAGAACAGGACGAGGACCATGATGATCGGCACGGCCGTGTACATGATCTCGAGCGGCAGGTGGTACCGCGTCTGGATCGGGAGCCGGTGGTCGTCCTTGCGCTTGCGGTAGGCCGCGACGCACCACAGCATGAGGCCCCACGTGATGACGCCGACGATGAGGGCGGCGATCCACGAGCCGGTCCACAGCGACGTGATCCGGGCGGTCTGGTTGGTCACCTCCCCGTCCTCGTAACCGGGCAGGAACCCGCGCTGGACCGTGTCGCTGGCGCAGCCGGACGCCACCGCAGCGACGGCGACGGCGAGGGCCGTCGCCCGCAGGATGGTGCGCCGTGTGCGGCTAGGGGGTTGCGAGTGCAAGGGGGGCCTTTCACGTCACGTCCTGCCCGAGCCCGCCTTTACGAGCCCAGCACAGGACCTTCGTCCTCGACACACGAAGCCTAGCGCGGGATTCCGCCCTTCGTGGCCCGGAACCCGCCGCGGGCGGGCGAGATGCGGCACACGTCATGGCCGGTCAGGACGGGTTCACCACACCCGCGCCAGGTCTGTCAGATCCTTGCCACACCGACACGCCGGACGGTGGAGCGGTACCGTGCCGGTGGAGCGTGCGGGCCGGCCCCGACGCCCCGTCGCGGTCCGCGCGAGCGCAACGATCCGATGCCCCGCGGGAGACCACGGCGCGCCCGCCCGGGCGCGGCCGACCGGCTCCCCCGGCCCGCGCCTCGCCCTGCGACGCGACCGCCAGCGCTCTGGAGACCATGTGACACACACCACCCCTGTTCGCCGGACCCGTCTCGACAACGGCGGGCGCGCGCCCTGGCACCCGCTCGCGCGCGAGGCCTTCGACCGCGCGCTCGACGACGGCTGGGCCGACCCCCGCCGCCTGCACGCGGAGGGCCGCCGCGCCGCCGCGCTGCTCGACGGCGCGCGCGAAGCCGTGGCCGCAGCGCTCGGCGCGCGGACGGAGGAGGTCCACCTCACTCCCTCCCACACCGCGTCGCTGCACACCGCCGTCGCCGCGCTCGCCGGGGCACGTTCGCGCGTCGGCAGGCAGGTCGTCGTCGGGGCCGTCGAGCGCGCCGCCCTCCTGCACGCCGCCGAGCACGGCGGGCTCGAGCGGGAGGTCGTCGGCGTGGACCGCGCCGGTCGGGTCGACGCCGCAGCGATGTCCGACGCCGTCGCGCGCCCGGGCGTCGCGCTCGCCGCGCTCCAGCTCGCCAACGGCGAGGTGGGCACGCGCCAGCCGGTCGCGGCGGTGCACGAGGCCGCACGGGGCGCCGAGGTCCCCCTCCTCGTCGACGCCGGGGCGAGCATCGGCCACGACGCCGTCCCGGTGGCCTGGGACGCCCTGGCCGCCGACCCTGCCGACTGGGGCGGAGGTCCCGGCGTCGGGGTCCTGGCGGTCCGGTCCCGCGTACGACGGCGCAGCCCGTTCCCGGAGGACCCCGACCCCTGGGCCCCCGGCGGGGTCTCCGTCCCCGCGGCGTTCGCGGCCGCCGTGGCGCTCCAGGCGGTGCTGGCGGACCGGGAGGCCGAGGACGCGCGGCGCCGCGCGCTCGTCGACCGGGTCCGCGCGCGCGTGGCCGAGATCCCCGACGTCGAGGTCGTGGGTGACCCGGTCGACCGCCTGCCGCACGTCGTGACCTTCTCGTTCCTCTACGTGGACGGCGAGGCGCTGCTCACGGACCTCGACCGCGAGGGGATCGCCGTCGGCTCGGGCTCCGCGTGCACGTCGAGCTCGCTGGAGCCGTCGCACGTCCTGGCCGCGATGGGTGTCCTCACGCACGGCAACGTGCGCGTCGCGCTCGACCGGTCGACGACCGAGGCGGACGTCGACCGGCTGCTCGCCGTGCTGCCCGGGGCGGTCGCGCGCGTGCGCGCCACGCTGGGGGTGCAGGGCCTGTGACGGACGACGCTCTCGACGTGGTCGACGCGCGCGGGCTGCGCTGCCCGCTCCCCGTGATCCGGATCGCCGCCGCCGCACGTGACCGGGACCCAGGCACGCGCCTCACGGTGTGGTCGACGGACCCGGCCGCGCGGCTCGACGTCCCGGCCTGGGCCCGGATGCGCGGTCACACCGTCGTCGGGGAGGAGCCGCTCCCCCGCGCGCACGACGACCACGACGGGGACGCCTGGGCGATCACGGTCGAGCTCGGCGCCTGACGCGGCGGCAGCGTCCCGGGACGACGCGAGCCCGGTCACCCGCGGTGCGGGTGACCGGGCTCGTGCGGTCCGGTACGGCGTGCACGGGGCACGCCGGGCGGGTCAGCTGAAGGAGCCGCCGCAGGCGCAGGCGCTGCCCGCGTTGGGGTTGTCGATCGTGAAGCCCTGCTTCTCGATCGTGTCCGCGAAGTCGATCGTCGCGCCCTCGAGGTAGGGGACGCTCATCTTGTCGACCACGACCTCGACGCCGTCGTAGTCGCGCAGCGCGTCGCCGTCGAGCACGCGCTCGTCGAAGTAGAGCTGGTAGATCAGTCCGGAGCAGCCGCCGGGCTGCACCGCGACGCGCAGGCGCAGGTCGTCGCGACCCTCCTGCTCGAGGAGGGTGCGGACCTTGTCCGCGGCCCCGTCGGTCAGGTTGACGCCGTGCGTGGCAATGTCGGTGGTCTCGCTCATCTCGTCTCCGCGCTGTCGGGGGCAGTGCTGCCCCGGTGGTGGCCGGCTTCTACGGATCTCTCGAGAGAGATCCCGTCAGGTCCTCAACACCACTCGTGCCGGTCGTGTTCCCGAGTCTACGACCACCCGGCGGCGTACGGTCGAACGGAGCCCGCGCCGCACCGGTGGCGCGGCCCGCCGACGGGAGACGCATGGACCAGTCGCTGCACTTCGTCACGGTCGCGACGCGCGACCTCGACGCCGCGCGGAGGTTCTACGGCGCCCTCGGCTGGACCCCGCAGCTCGATGTGCCGGGCGAGATCGTCTTCTACCGCTCGGCGGCGGGCCAGCTCCTCGGCTTCTTCGAGGAGTCTGCCTTCGTGCGCGACGCCGGCACCCCCGACGCGACGCCTGCCACGACAGGCCTCACGCTGTCGCACAACGTGGGCTCCCGGGCAGCGGTCGTCGAGCTCGCGCAGGCGATGGTCGCCGCGGGCGGGACCGTCCGCAAGGAACCGCAGGAGGGCGAGTTCGGCGGCGTCTTCCACGCCCACGTCGCCGACCCCAACGGCCTGGTGTGGGAGATCGCCCACAACCCCGCCTGGTCGGTCCGCGCGGACGGGACCGTCGACCTCGGCTGAGGCGACCTGGGGCGTCAGCCGCGCGACCACGTCCGCGCGACGCGCTCCACGAGGGCGCGCGGGTCGCCGTCGCCCCACGCGTAGGTGCCGCTCACGCCGGCCGCGGCCTGCTCGCGCCGCCCCGCGACGACCGCGCGCGCCACCACGACCACCGGGAGCGCGTGGTGGGCGGCCCGGGCCGCGACCTCGCGCACCGTCCCGTCCCCGAGCTCGTGCGCACCGAGCTCGTCCGCGAGCACGACGACGGCGTCCACGCCCGCGAGCCGCGCGTCCAGACCCAGGTCGTCGGCGACCACGCGCAGCGCGGGCACGAGCCGGCCGCCCAGGGCCACCACCGCGTGGGCGAGCCCGCCCCCGCTCCCCGTCCCCGGCAGGCCCGCCAGGCGACGGCCCGCCGACGACGCGGCGAGGAGGTCCCGTCCGGCGAGCGCACCTCTGGGGTCACTGGCGTCCGCCGTCACGCGGTCGACGGCGGAGGCCACGTCGTGCGCGACCGCGCCGAGCGCGCGTTCGAGGTGCTGGGCTACCGCAGGATCCACACCGCGGGCGTCGAGCGTCGCGCTCGCCCCGTGCAGCCCGAGCAGCGGGACGTCGGCCGCGACGGCCGCCACCAGGTCGGTGCCGCCCAGCGCGGCCCGCGCGGCGCGCACGACGTCCGCCGGGACGGAGGTCGGAGTGCCTCCGTCGCGCTCCGGAACCCCCGCGAGCGCGAGGAGGGCGCCGAGCCCGGCGTCGTGGCTCGTGCTCCCGCCGGTGGCGAGGACGACGCGCCCGGGCGCTCCGTCCGGTCCGCGCGCGGCGTCGGCCGCGAGCGCCAGGAGGTGCCCGACGGCAGTCGAGGACCGCCCGGGTACGGCCACGGGCCCCCCGTCGAGCTCGAGCACCTCGCCCGCGCCGGTCGCGGGCACCTGAGAGGCGTCGACATAGACGGTCCCGCGCGTTCCGGTGCCGTCCCCGTGCGGCGTCCGACGGCGGACCGCGACCGGGACGTCGCCCCCGTCCGGCCGCGGGACCACCCCGGCGAGGACCTCCGGCGCGACGGGTGCCACGGCGTCGAGGAACGCCGGCCCGGACGCCGCGAGTGCCACGGTCTCGACCGTGGCGTGCGGCGCCCACCATCCCGCGACGTCGTCGAGCGTGGGCCCGGCAGGGGCGGGTGGCGACGAGGTCTCCCCGGCCGGCCACGCGCCGTCGGGCACGGGCGGGACGGTGGAGCCGGTGAGCAGCACGCGCATGCCCGGATTGTGCCAGGGCGGGCGCCCGCCCGGTCCCGGCGGGACGCCCGCTCGACCGCGGCGGCGCTGTGCGACGATGGTGCCGTGAGCACTGGTAGCACCTTGCTGTCGTCCGTGGACGGGCCGAACACCTCGCGCCAGGGCGGGTTCGCGGAACCCAGTCCTTCCGCCCTGCTCCTGCTGGGACAGGGCCGTGACCTCGCGTCCGAGCGCGGGGTCGAGTGCGTGGGCGACCTGCCCGCGCCGAGCGACCCGGACCTCGTGGAGCGCGCCCGGGTGGCGCGCGCCGCGCTGGGCGAGCGGGCGTTCGTGCTCGGTCACCACTACCAGCGCGACGAGGTCATCGACTTCGCCGACGTGACGGGCGACTCGTTCAAGCTCGCGCGCGAGGCCGCCGCGCGGCCCGAGGCCGAGTTCATCCTCTTCTGCGGCGTGCACTTCATGGCGGAGAGCGCCGACATCCTCACGTCCGACGCGCAGCAGGTCGTGCTGCCCGACCTCGCGGCCGGCTGCTCGATGGCGGACATGGCGGCGATCGACCAGGTCGAGGACGCGTGGGACGTGCTCGAGGAGGTCGGCATCGCCGACGCGACGATCCCCGTGACGTACATGAACTCCTCGGCCGCGATCAAGGCGTTCACGGGCCGCCACGGCGGCACGGTGTGCACGTCGTCGAACGCGGAGGTCGCGCTGCGTTGGGCGTTCGACCAGGTGGGCGGCGTGGACGGCACGGGCAAGGTCCTGTTCCTCCCCGACCAGCACCTCGGGCGCAACACCGCGGTCCTCAAGCTCGCGATGTCGCTCGACGACTGCGTCGTGTTCGACCCGCGCAAGCCGAACGGCGGCCTCACGGACGCCGAGCTGCGCGACGCGCGCATGATCCTGTGGCGCGGGCACTGCTCGGTGCACGGCCGGTTCTCCGCGAAGAACGTGAGCGACATGCGCGCGGCGGTCCCGGACGTCAACGTGCTCGTGCACCCGGAGTGCAAGAACGAGGTCGTCACGGCCGCGGACTTCGTCGGGTCCACGGAGTACATCATCAAGATGCTCGACGCCGCGGAGCCGGGCTCGTCGTGGGCGATCGGGACCGAGCTCAACCTGGTGCGCCGCGTCGCGCGGGCCCACCCGGACAAGCAGGTGCACTACCTCGACTCGACGGTGTGCTTCTGCTCGACGATGAACCGGATCGACCTGCCGCACCTCGTGTGGGCGATGGAGTCGCTCGTCGCGGGCCGCGTGGTGAACCGGATCGTCGTGGACGCCGACGACGCGCACTGGGCGCGCGTCGCGCTCGACCAGATGCTCGCCCTGCCGGGCATCTAGGGCGCTCGGACGCAGGAGCCGACGAGAGCCTCGAGACGCCGGGGCACGCGGAGGTAGGCATGAGCACCGGGAACGGGATGAACGTCGGGATCTTCGTCTTCGACGAGGCGGAGGAGCTCGACGTCGCCGGGCCGTTCGAGGTGCTGTCCGCCTGGGCCGAGCACTCCGCGCTCAAGCCGCACGTCTCCACGTTCTCGTGGGACGGCGGCGGCGTGCGCCTCGCGAAGGGCCTGCGGCTGCTCCCCGACCGCTCGGCGGACGACGTCGGTCCGCTCCACCTGCTGGTCTACCCCGGCGGGTGGGGGACGCGCTCGCTCCTCGCGGACCGCGTGCACCTCGAGTGGCTGCGCGCGATGCGCGCCCAGACCCCGGTCATCGCGAGCGTGTGCACGGGCTCGCTCGTGCTCGCGGCCGCGGGGCTGCTCGCGGGGCGGCCCGCGACGACGCACTGGGAGCACTACGACGAGCTCGCGGAGATCGACCCGAGCATCGTGGTCGACACCGAGGCGCGGTTCGTCGACGACGGCGACGTCGTCACGTCCGCGGGCGTGTCCGCGGGGATCGACATGGCGCTGCACCTCGTCGCCCGGCTGGAGAGCGACGACGTCGCGCGCGCCGTGCGCCGAGCGATCCAGTACGACCCCGACCCCCCGGTGTGAGCCGCGAGCGCACCGGCCCGGCGCGCGAGCGTCAGTCGCGGGTGACGACCGCCCTGCGCGCCGAGGCCGTGTAGCGACCTGTCCGGTGCGCCCAGAGGTCGAAGACGACGGTGCAGAACGGCGGGACGGTCGCGGCGAGGGCCAAGAAGGCCGTCCAGAGCGACCAGCGGACGCGCACGGCGACGAGCACGGCGAGGGCGACGTACACGAGCACGAGGGCGCCGTGGACCGGCCCGAAGATCTCCACCCCGCGCTCGGTCGTGCCGGCGACCCACTTGAGGTACATGCCGACGAGCAGCCCGGCCCAGGAGAACGCCTCGGCGATCGCGACCGCCCGGAAGGCACGGACCTGCCAGGGGTGCGCCGGGGTGGACCCGGTGTCGGCGGTGGCGGTGGGGCGAGGGGCGGGGCTCGTCGTCGTCACGGCGCGCATCCTCGCACACGCAGATGACAGGGCCGCCCGGGACTCCTGCGGCGGAGGTACCTGATACCGCTGGTGCGAGGTAGTAGCCTGCCCGGGTGACCCGCCAGATCCAGCTCCTCGTCGCCAGCACGCTGCCGCGCAAGGCTGTGCCGGGCCGCGGCGTCCTCGAGCCGTCCGTCACCCGGATGCGCGTGCACCCGGGCGACCTCGACTTCTATCTGCACGTCAACAACGGGACGTACCTCCAGATGATGGACGTCGCGCGCAGCAACTTCATCGCCGACCTCGGCGGGTTCCCGCTGCTCAAGGAGAAGGGCTGGTATCCCGTCGTCGCGGCGTCGACCATGAAGTACCGCCGCTCGCTCCAGCTCTGGGACCGCTTCGAGATCGCGACGCGCGTCCTCGGGTGGGACGAGCGCGTCGTCTACCTGGAGCAGGTGTTCTCGCGCGGTGGCGACCTGTGCGCGCGCGGCCTCGTCGCGGGGCGGTTCCTCGCGCGCGGGTCCGGCGACCGGATCGCCGCGCCCGCCGTCGTCGGGCTCCTGGGCGGCGACGTCGCCTCGCCCGAGCTCCCCGACGACGTCGCCCGGTGGTCCCGGGCGGTCGACGTCGCGCACCGCGGCTGACCGTCCGGCACCCTGGTCGCGCGCGGGGGTCGGGTGCTTCGATGGATCGGTGACCGCCGACCGCGCCCCTGACCCCGACACGCACCCCGAGCGCCCCGCCACCGACCCGTTCGACGCGACCATGGTCCCGGCCCTGCCCTGCCGGGACATCGACGAGCTGCGCGACTTCTGGACCGCGCTCGGCTTCGACGTGACCTACCGCCAGCTCCGGCCCAACCCGTACCTCGCGGTGCGCCGCGGCGGCGTGGACATCCACTACTTCGGGCTCGACGGGATCGAGCCGCAGGACAGCTACAGCACGTGCATCGTCGTCGTGGAGGACACGGCGCCGGTCTTCGAGGCGTTCGCCGCGGGGCTGCGCGCCCGCTACGGGCGGCTGCCGCTCACGGGCTTCCCCCGGATCACCCGCCCCCGGCGGCGCGCGAACGCGGGCGGCACGACGGGCTTCAGCCTCGTGGACCCCGCCGGCAACTGGGTGCGCGTGATGCGCCGCTCCCCCGCCGCGGCGGCGCCGGCCACGGACGCGGCCGGGGCGTCCGCCGTCGACGCGTACGCCGCCCGCCCCGAGGGGCGGCTCGCGCGGGCGCTGGACGACGCCGTCGTGCAGGCCGACTCGCACGGCGACCCGGTCCAGGCGCGCAAGATCCTCGCGGGCGCGCTGCGGCGCGCCGGGGACGACGCCGACGTGGCCGACCGCGTGCGCGCCCTCGCCTACCTCGCCGAGCTGACCGTCCGCGTAGGCGACCCCGACGCGGCACGCACGCACCTCGCCGACCTCGACGCACTGGCGGGCGCCCTCGGCCCGGACGTGCGCGACGCCGTCGGGCCGACCCTCGCCGAGGCTGCGGACCTGCGGACGGCGCTCCCCGGCTGACCGGGCGAGCGCCGCCGCGCGGGACGCGAGCGCGGGTCAGGCGACCGCGCCGCCGAGCCGGGCGAGCAGGAGCGCCTCGGCGAGCACGACCTTCTCGAGCTCGCCGAGGTGCACCGACTCGTTCGCGCCGTGGGCGCGGGAGTCCGGGTCCTCGACGCCGGTCACGAGGATCGCCGCGTCGGGGAACACCTCGAGCAGGTCGGCGATGAACGGGATCGACCCGCCCACGCCGATGTCGACCGGGTCGGTGCCCCACGACGTCGCGAACGCCCACCGCGCCGCCCGCATGGCCTCGGAGTCGCCGGGGGCGAGGAACGGCTTGCCCTGCTCGCCGTCGCGCACGGTGACCCGGGCGCCGAGGGGCGCGTTCGTCTCCAGGTGCGTGCGGAGCGCGGCCATCGCGGCGGCCGGGTCCTGCCCCGGCGCGAGCCGCACCGAGAGCTTCGCGGTCGCGCGGGGGGTGAGCGTGTTGGACGCGTGCGCGACGCTCGGCGCGTCGAGGCCGATGACGGCGATCGCCGGCTTGGTCCACAGCCGCCCGGCGATGCTCCCCTCTCCAGCGAGCACGGTGCCGTCGAGGAGCGACGAGTCCGCCCGGAAGTCCGCCTCCGCGTAGTCGACGGTCGGCTCGGCCGCCGTGACCAGCCCGGGCACGGCGACGTTGCCCGCGTCGTCGTGCAGGGTCGTGATCAGCCGCGCGAGGAGCGTCACCGCGTCGAGCACGGGGCCGCCGAACATGCCCGAGTGCACCGCGTGGTCGAGCACCGCCACCTCGACCTCGCAGTCCACGAGGCCGCGCAGCGACGTCGTGAGCGCGGGGACGCCGATCTTCCAGTTCGAGGAGTCCGCGACGACGATGACGTCGGCCGCGAGCAGGTCGCGGTACTGCGTGAGGAACGGCAGGAACGTCGGCGAGCCGATCTCCTCCTCGCCCTCGACGAAGACCGTCACCCCGACCGGGAAGTCGCCGAGCGCTGTGCTCGCAGCCAGAGCACGCAGCGCGCCCAGGTGCGCCACGACGCCCGCCTTGTCGTCGGCCGCACCGCGGCCGTACAGGCGCCCGTCTCGCTCGGTCGGCTCGAACGGGTCGGTCTCCCACGTCGCGGCGTCGCCCGGGGGCTGCACGTCGTGGTGCGCGTACAGCAGGACGGTCGGCGCGCCGTCGGGAGCCGGACGGCGCGCGACGACGGCGGGTGCGCCCTCGGTGCCGTCGGCGGTCCGGGCGCGCAGCACCTGCACCTCGGGCAGGCCGGCGTCGCGCAGGAGCGCGGCGACGGCGTCGGCGCTCGCCGCGACGTGCGCCTGGTCGAACGCGGCGTTCGAGACGCTGGGCACGCGCACGAGGGACTCGAGGTCCGCGCGCAGCGCGGGGAACAGGCGGGCCACGGTCTCGCGGAGCGTGGTCGCGAGCTCTGGGCGGGTCGCGGCGTCGGGCGTGGTGCCGGGCGCAGGGACGGTGGGGTCGGGTGAGTTCGTCACGACGAGCACCGTACGACACCACGTGCCCGCCGGTCCTGGGACCGGCGTCCGGCACTGCCCCGGCTCGACTACCCTGGAGGGGTGTTCTCCCGCAACAAGCCCGCCGCGACGTCCGCCGCCCCCGACCCCGTCGAGCAGGCGGCCGAGATCGAGGCCGCCGGCAAGGGCCGACCGACGCCCAAGCGCAAGGTCTCCGAGGCCGCGAACAAGCGACCCCTCGTGCCGAACGACCGTCGCGCCGCCGCGAAGTCCGCGCGGGAGAAGCAGCGGGAGATGCGCGACCGCCAGTACCAGGCGATGCAGACGGGCGACGAGCGCTACCTGCCGCCCCGCGACAAGGGCCCGGTCAAGCGGTACGTGCGCGAGTACGTCGACGCGCGCTGGAACCTCGGCGAGTTCTTCCTCCCCGTCGCGCTGGTGTTCATCGTCTTCTCGTTCCTCACCGCGCAGAACCAGGACCTCGCATTCCTCACGGTGATGACGCTCTACGTCATCGTGCTGCTGACCGTCGTGGACGGCTTCATCATGTGGCGCCGCCTCCGCAAGCGCCTGCTCGCGAAGTTTGGCGAGATCCCCAAGGGCACCGTCATGTACGCCGTCATGCGCGCCTTCCAGCTCCGCCGCGCACGTCTGCCCAAGCCGACGCACAAGAAGCACGGCGTCTTCCCGGAGTAGCGGTCCGCTCCCGGCCACCCGGTCCCCCGTCCCCCTCCGCCACGCGCTCGCGACCCCGCGACCCGAGGACACGCCCCCGCTCCCGCTCCGGCTCGGCATGGGTCGTCGAGGAGCTGCGGTCGTGAAGCGACTGCGACGGCGACCTGGGGTCGGTGTACACGCGCCACGAGGTCCTCGCCCTCCTCGCCGACCGGCTGGGCGGCAGGAATCGTCGGGGCCGGTGCCCGCGCCTACCGCGCGAACGCCGCGATCCCCGCGAGCGGCTCGCCCGTTACGTCGGCGTGCCGTCCGGGTTCTCCGTCTTCGCCGGCGACGTCGTCCGGCCCCCGCGCGCGTCGCTCGACCACGGCGCGAGAACCGTCTACGCCACCGAGCCACCCTGGGACGGCCACTTCGCCCCGTTCGAGCAGCCCGAGAGCTACGCCCACGAGCTGCGGTCGTTCGTCGAGGTGTCGGCGACGACCGCCGATCGTCGCTGAGCGGGTACCGGTCGCTCCTGCGCCGAGCATCGTCGTGCGCGGGGACCTAGGTCCCCTCCTGGCCCGCAACCTCGCGGGTACCGGGTGCCTGGGTACGTGTTTCCACGCACCCGAGCCGCCCACGGGCGTCCCTGCGCGGTGATATCGAGGACGTCGCCCTCGCGGCGACCGGCACGGGCCCTCGCGTGACCCGGCCGGCATCAGGCCCTGCCTGTCCTCGCCTACTCCTGGAGAACCGATGCAGCCCACTCGAAGCCTCGCACGCGCGCTGACGGCGACCGTCGGAACGATGAGCTCCGCGATCGGCGCGATGCGCCGCGTGCCCCACCGCCCCACCGCCGTGCTCCCTCCGGCGCGAGACGTCGACCACCGTCGCGTCGCGGGGACGGCGGAGGGGATCGTCGCCCACACCGTGCCGGGGACGACCCACATCCGGTTGTCCGGCGAGATCGACGCGGCCCGCCTCGGCGAGGCCCTCGGTGCCCTCGCCGCGCTCGACGCCGCCGAGCCCGGTGCACCGGTCGTCCTGGACGCGCGCGACGTCACCTTCATGGACTCCACCGGGGTGGCGTTCATCGAGACGGTGCACCGCACGTGCGCTGCGACCGGCACGCCCGTCCACCTCCTCGACCCGCCCGCCAGCGTGACCGACGTCCTCGCCCTCGTCGGTCTCGAGCAGGCCGTACCGACCGTCCGCACCGCCCGATCACGACCCTCGCGACGGCCTCACCGGGGGCATCGCAGCTTCTGCACGTCAGGGCCCCGGGCCTGACGGCCCGGCCGGTCGCCACGGATCCGACCCGGCACGCGCGCACCGGGCGGGCCCGGGCGCGACCCACCGCACCTCCCCCTACCATCGGAGGATGGTGGCGACTCCGGTCACACGGGTGGGCATCGTCGAGGACGAGTCCCTCGTGCGAGGGATGCTCGAGCAGACCCTCTCGGCCGAGGAGTCGCTCCGCGTCGTCCACGCCGTCCCCGGCGTCGCGGAGGCGCGGCTCGTCTTCGCCCCGGGGACGTGCGACGTCGCGCTGCTCGACGTCAACCTCCCGGACGGGAACGGGGTCGCCCTCGGCCTGGCTCTCCAGCGCGCGGACCCGGACCTCGCCGTGATGCTGCTGTCCGGAGAGGACGTCATGGGACTGTTCACCTCCGTGCAGGACCAGGCGACCCGGCCCTGGAGCTACCTGTCGAAGCGATCGACGTTCGCTCGCGACGTGCTCGTGCGCGCGGTCGCCGCCACCGCGCGGGGCGAGGTCGTGCTCGACCCCTACCTCGTCCGCCGGTCGACCCCGCGCGCCGGAACCTCCGTCGCCGGACTGACACCCGCGCAGTTCGGCGTGCTCCGCCTCGTCGCCGAGGGTCTGTCCAACCAGGCGGCCGCGGACCGGCTCGGGATCAGCGAGCGATCGGTCGAGAGCCACCTGAAGGCGATCTACCAGCGGCTGGGGATCGACGGCGGCGACCACAACCGCCGTGTCGCCGCGGTCCTGGCGTTCCTCGACGGGACGGGCCGGTCGTGGCGGACATGAGCGGGCACGCGCCCGGGACACCGACCGCCGGCAGCGACCGACCGGTGGACGACGCTCGTGCTCGTGACGGGTTGCGCGTCGCGATCCTCGTCGCGGCCGCGAACTTCTCCCTCTACGCCGTCGTCTCGCTGGCCGGCTGGGCGGGCTGGGGCGGGCTCCAGGACGCGCTCACCCACGAACGCCGCCTCGTCGGTGTCGTCGGCGAGGGGATCGCGGTCATCCTCGTGAACCTGGCCTACGGCGGGCTCGTGCTCGCCGGCTCCCTCGGGCTCCACGCGCTGTCGCGGGGCTGGCCGGGCCGGTTCCTCGTCGTCACCGCCGTCGCGACCGTCGCCTCGGTACCCCGGATCCTCGCGCTGGCGGCCCTGACGAGCACGCCCGACAGCTCGATCTACGTGACGGCCGTGGGGCTCCTCGGGCTCTTCTCCGGGATCGTCGGCATGATGACCGCGCTGTTCGCCGCGACGCTCTTCGACCGTGCCCGCACCGAGGAGCGACGGCGAGAGGTCGAGGCGCGGCGCGCCACCCAGGCCGTCGAGGAGCTCCAGGAAGAGGAGATCCGGGTGCGACGTCTCGTCTTCGACCAGCTCCACGGAACGCTCCAGTACCACCTCGTCACCGTCACCGCCGGGCTCGACCGGATCGCCGAACAGCTCGACGCGGCGGACGACGCGTCGTCGGCCGGGGACGTGCGCCACTGGGCCGAGAAGCTCGAGGAGATCCGCGAGCAGGACGTCCGGTCGCTGAGCCATACGGTCTTCCCGACCGGGGCGGACGTCGGGACCGAGGCGGCGATCGAGATGCTCCTGCGCCGCCTGCCGCCCCAGGTGGACGCCTCCATCGATCTCGGGCCCGACTACCGGTCCCTCCGCCGCGAGGGGGCCCGTATGCCGATGGCTGAGCGGCTCGTCGCGATCTGCACCGTCGAGGAGGCCGTGACGAACGCCCTCAAGCACGGACGGGCGAACAGCGTCCGGGTCCATGCGGACGCGCACCCCACCGCGGAGCCCGGCACGTGGGTCTTCGAGACGGTCGTCGACGACGACGGCACCGGTCCGGACCAGACCGATCCGGTTCTCCACGGGCTGCGTCGGCACCACGACCGCATCACGCACCGGGGCGGCTCGCTCACCCTGGGGACCAACCCCGACGGCGGCGGCCGGCTGGCGTTCAGCCTGCCGTTCGCCGTCGAGCGGCCGGACTGACCTGGCCGGGCACCGGGTCGACGGCGTGTGGTCGACGAACGCGCGTGCGCGCGTAGGCTCGCGACCATGCGCTACCGATACCTCGGCAACTCCGGGCTCAAGATCTCCGAGATCACCTACGGCAACTGGCTCACCCACGGCTCCCAGGTCGAGAACGACGTCGCGACGGCGTGCGTGCACGCAGCCCTCGACGCCGGTATCTCGACGTTCGACACCGCAGACGTCTACGCGAACACGAAGGCCGAGCAGGTCCTCGGCGACGCGCTCAAGGGACAGCGGCGCGAGTCGCTCGAGATCTTCACGAAGGTCTACTGGCCCACCGGTCCCGGCGGTCCCAACGACACGGGCCTGTCGCGCAAGCACGTCATGGAGTCGATCAACGGCTCGCTGCAGCGCCTCGGCACCGAGTACGTCGACCTCTACCAGGCGCACCGGTACGACACGGAGACGCCGCTCGAGGAGACGATGCAGGCGTTCGCCGACATCGTCCGGCAGGGCAAGGCGCTGTACATCGGCGTCTCCGAGTGGACCGCCGACCAGATCCGCGCCGGCGCCGCGCTCGCGAAGGAGCTGGGCTTCCAGCTCATCTCCTCCCAGCCGCAGTACTCGATGCTGTGGCGCGTCATCGAGGACGAGGTCGTGCCGACCTCGCGCGAGCTGGGGCTGTCCCAGATCGTCTGGTCCCCGATGGCCCAGGGCGTGCTGTCCGGAAAGTACCTGCCCGGCCAGGCGGCACCCGCCGGTTCGCGCGCGGCCGACGAGAAGGCGGGCCGCGGCGGGATCTCGCAGTTCATGACCGACGACGTCCTCACGCGTGTGCAGAACCTCAAGCCCGTCGCGGAGGAGCTGGGGCTCACCATGCCGCAGCTCGCGGTCGCCTGGGTCCTCCAGAACGACAACGTGGCGGCGGCGCTCGTGGGCGCGTCCCGACCCGAGCAGGTCGCCGAGAACGTCCAGGCGTCGGGCGTCACGATCCCGGCCGAGCTCCTGGCGCGCATCGACGACGTCCTCGGAGACTCCGTGGAGCGCGACCCGGGCAAGACCGCCGAGAACGCGCCGCATACGCGCGTCGCCTGATCCCGGCACCGCGTGCGTGACGACGGCCCCCGCGGTGGTCCGCCGGGGCCGTCGCCGTCTCCTCACCGACCGGGCGCGGGCATGCCTCCCGCGTCCGGCCGGGGGCCTGTGGCCGCGGCGACCGGCTCCCGAGACTCCGTCCCGACGTGCGCCCGACGACGTACCCGGGCGCGGGCGGGGCGCGGGTCCGCGAGCCCTCGCGGGGCGAACCAGCGCGCGGTGAGCTGGACGATCGGCCCGACCCCGAGCGCGTAGGCGATCGTCGCCCATCCCAGCGTGCCGCCGAGCGCCCAGCCCACCGACACGACGACGACCTCGATGAGCGTGCGCACGAGGCGCACCGACCACCCGGTGCGCGCGACGAGGCCGGTCATGAGCCCGTCGCGCGGGCCGGGCCCGAGGCGCACCCCGAGATACGCCGAGGTCGCGAGCCCGTTGAGCACGATCCCGCCGACGGCCAGCACGACGCTCGCGGCGACGCCGGGGTCGGGAACGAGGCGCGTCACGAGCGCGATCGCGGGATCGATGGTCAGCGTGATGACGACGACGTTCGCGACCGTGCCGACACCGGGGCGCTGCCGCAGCGGGATCCACGCGAGCAGCGCCAGCACGCTGAGCGAGCCGACGACGACGCCGAACGGCAGCCCGGTGCGGAGCACGACCCCCTGGTGCAGGACGTCCCACGGCATCCCGCCCTGGCCCGCGTGGAGGAGCATCGCCATGGAGAGCGCGTAGGCGAGCAGGCCGAGGAGGAGCTGGACGGCACGACGGGTGGGGCTCATGCGAGCCATCCTGACGACCAAGTGGCATCGACATCCATAGCCAATCGCGAGAGAGTGGCCCCATGAGCCTCGCCCCGCTCGGGTCCGTCGACGTCCACCGCCACCTCTCCCCCGCCGCCGCGGCGCGGTTGCTGGGGCATTGGCACGCGGGCGGCCCCGCGTACACGGCGCTGGCCGACGCGCTCCGCGCCGCCGTCCTCGCCGGCACGCTCGCGCCGCACACGCGGCTCCCGTCCGAGCGCGACCTCGCCGTCGCGCTCGGCGTCTCGCGCACGACCACCGCGGCCGCGTACGGGCGGCTGCGCGAGCTGGGCTTCGCGCGCTCGCGCACGGGGTCGGGGACCGTCGTCGTGCTCCCCCGCGCGACGCGGCCCCGGACCGCGCCCCGCGCCCGCGGGGGCGACGCGCCGCCCGCACCGGCCCCGCACGCACCGATCGACCTCGCCGACCTCTCCCAGGCGACGTCCGCCGCCCCGAGCGGGCTGCACGGCGCGTACTCGCGCGCGCTCGAACGCCTCCCCGAGTACCTGTCCGGGGGCGGGTACGAGCCGTACGGCGTCGGCGTGCTGCGCGAGGCGATCGCCGACCACCACACCCGACGCGGCACGCCGACGACCCCCGACGAGGTCCTCGTCACGACCGGTGCCCAGCACGCGATCACCACGCTCGCGGGCACGCTCCTCGGCGGCGGCGACCGCGCCGTCGTGCAGTCCCCCACCTACTACCACGCGATGGAGGCGCTGCGGCGCGCCGGGGCGCGGCTCGTGCCCGTCCCCGTGGGGCGCGGCGACCGGACGACGCACCCGGGTCGCGACCGGGACGTACCAGGGTTCGACGTGGACCTCTTCGGCTCGACGCTGCGCCAGGTCTCACCACGGCTGGTGTACCTCGTGCCGGACTTCCACAACCCGACCGCCTACACGCTCACGGTCGAGGAGCGGGCCGGGGTGCGCGACGCCGCGGCGCGCCACCGCGTGACCGTCGTCGGGGACGAGACCCTCACGGACCTCGACCTCGACGGCGCCCCGGACGCCGTCGGCCCCGTCGCCGAGCCGCTCGCCGGCGACGGGACGTCGCCGTACGTCGTCACCGTGGGGTCGGCGTCCAAGTCGTTCTGGGGCGGGCTGCGCGTCGGCTGGGTCCGCGCGCACCCCGACCTCGTCGCACGACTCGCGCGCACGCGGCAGTCCGCCGACATCGCGACCGCGGTGCTCGAGCAGCTCGCCGTCGTCGAGCTGCTCGACGACGCGAGCAGCGTGCTCGCCGAGCGCCGCCGGACGCTGCGCGCGCAGCGCGACCTGCTGTGCCGGCTCCTCGCCGCGGCGCTCCCCGACTGGCACGTGCACGTCCCCGAGGGCGGGCTGTCCCTCTGGGTCGACGTGGGCGCGCCCGTCGCCCAGGCGTTCGCCGCCGCGGCCGCCGCGGAGGGCGTCCTCGTCAACGCCGGCCCGACGTTCACCCCCGACGGCAGCGCCGCGGACCGGCTGCGCCTCACGTTCTCGCGCCCGCCCGAGGAGCTGGAGCGGGCGGTGCCCCGGCTCGCCGCGGCGTGGGCGCGCGTGGCGGGCTGACGACCGCACCGCGCCGCCACCACCGGCGACCCGCCGGGCCGAGGTCGAGCACGCGTGTGCACGCCTGCACCACGACGCCCACCCCGAACGCGTAGGCGAGGGCGCTCGCGTCGGCGGCCCGGCGCGGCGTGCTCGCGGCGCCCGGTCCCGGTCTCACGCCCGACGGCGCCGGCGACGGGCACGTCCGGCTCACCTTCACCGCGGACGAGGAGTCGCTGCGCTCGGCCGCGACGCGCCTGGGCGCGGCGTGGGCGGAGGTGACGCGCGCCTGAGGCGAGGGGTCCTCCGGGACGCGAGCGCACGCCGTCGGGCGCACGGACCCGGTGGTGTCAGCGCGCGCGGAGCTCCACCGGTGCGGTCGCCTGCGCGCCGTCGTGCAGGAGCCGTGCGACGGCGGCGCCCTCGGCGGCCAAGGTGCGCCAGGTCTCGCCGAGCCACTGCTCCGCGTCGTACTGCGTCGTGAACACGGGGCTCACGGGCGACGCGAGGACGTGGCCCTCGGCGTCGTCGAGCTCCCAGACCCACTGCGGCCGGATCATCGTGCCTCCCTCGCCTCGGTGCCCCGCACGTGCTCGCCCGGCTCCGGGTGGCGCGCGAGCGACCGGTTGATGCGCGCCGCCCAGAGCGGGCCCTGGTAGAGGAACCCGGTGTACCCCTGGACGAGGTCGGCGCCCGCGTGCAGGTAGTCACGGGCGTCGTGCGCGGTCGTGATGCCCCCGACGCCGATGATCGCGCGACGCGCGCCGAGGCGCTCGCGCAGGCGCGCGACCACGGCGAGGCCCCGGGCGCGCACGGGCGGGCCGGACAGCCCGCCCGGGCCGCGGTCGTGCCCGATCGTCGTGTTCACGGCGACGACGCCGTCGAGGTCGAGCTCGTCGACGAGGTCGGCGACCGCGTCCACGTCCTCGTCCGCGAGGTCGGGCGCGATCTTGACCAGCAGCGGCACCCGGGCGACGCCCGCGTCCGTGGTCGCGGCGTCGGCCGCCTCGCGCACCGCCACGAGGATCGGGCGCAGCGACTCGACCTCCTGGAGGTCGCGCAGGCCCGGGGTGTTGGGCGAGGACACGTTGACGACGAGGTAGTCGGCGTACGGCGCGAGCAGGCCCGCGCTCGTCGCGTAGTCCGCCGCGGCCTCGGCCGCCGGCGTGACCTTCGTCTTGCCGATGTTGGCGCCCACGAGCACGGCGCGCCCCGACCTCGTCGAGCGCAGCGCCGCGAGCCGGCGGGCGGCCGCCGCGGCGCCCTCGTTGTTGAAGCCCATGCGGTTGCGCACGCCCATGACGTCGAGCTCGCGCCACAGCCGCGGCTTCTCGTTGCCCGGCTGCGCGTGCGCGGTGACCGTGCCGATCTCGACGAACGCGAAGCCGAGCATCGTCAGCCCGCGCACGGCGCGCGCGTCCTTGTCGAACCCGCCCGCGAGACCGAAGGGCGCGGGGAAGACCTTGCCCAGGACCTCGACGCTGCCCCGCCCCCCTGCCGCGCGACCCAGGTACGGCGCGAGCGCCCCCTGCACGACGTCACGCAGCACGGGCACGCGGCCGGCGGCGCCGATGAGGTCGAACGCGACGTGGTGCGCGCGCTCCGGGTCCATGCGCCGGAAGACGGTGTCGAAGAGCAGTCCGTAGAGGAGCGGGCGGCGGCGGGTCATGCGGCGTCCTCCGGGGCGTCGGTGTCGGTGCGGGTGCTGGTGGTGCCCGGGGTGGCGCTCGGGGCGGCGACGGCCGATGACGCGGCGCCCGGGCGGGTGTGCCAGAGCCACCACAGGCCGACGAACGGCAGGACGAGCGGCACGTAGCCGTAGCCCTGCCCGAAGCCGGACCAGACGGTCGCGCGGGGGAAGGCCTCGGGGTCGGCGAGCGAGAAGGCGCCGACGGCGAGCACACCGACGAGCTCCACGCCCACCGCGACCCACGCGACGCGGCGCGCGATCTCCCCGCCCCGCGCGAGCGCGATCGTCGCGACGACGTACACGGCCGCCGCGAGCGCCGACAGCGCGTACGCGAGCGGCGCCTCGTGCCAGTCGCGCAGGAGCTGCACGCCGGCGCGCGCCGAGGCCGCGAGCGCGAAGATCCCGTACACGGCGACGAGGACCCGGCCGAAGCCGGTGTTCGTGCGACGGCTCGTGCTCGGGCGCGGAGCGGTGCCGCGCGGCGCGGGCGTCGCCGTCGGGTCCGCCCCGTCCGGGGCGGCGGGTGCGCTCATGGCGAGGACCTCCAGCTCAGGCGTTCCAGATCTGCCACAGGCGCCACTCGAGGAACGCGACGGTGAGCGCGGCGACCGCGAGCACGACGGAGCTCCAGCGCGAGCGCTCGGCGAAGGCCCACAGGGCGGCGACGGGCAGGATGAAGAGGGTGGTCACGAGGTAGCCCCACAGCAGCACGGGGTCGCTCGGCGCGGTCCCGGTGGCGCCGAGCACGCCCACCACGACCGCCTGCACGAGGATCAGTCCCTCGATCACCGCCGCACCCCAGAGCTGGCGCAGGATCACCGCACGGTCGCGCGCGACGAACACGAGCGCCCAGCAGGCGAGCGCGACGCACGCCGCGACCACGAGCAGCAGGAGGGGAAGGACCACGCGGCCGAGCGTACCGGGGGCGGCCCGCGGCCACGGAATCGGTCCACAGGTCCCGCTGACCTCGCGGGGGCAGGGGCGCCGCTCCCGGAGATAGCATCGCGGGGTGGCTGAACTGACCGTCTCCAGCAAGAATCCCGCCGGTGCCAAGGTCGACGCGCTCGTCGTCGGCACCCATACGACGTCCGACGGCGTCGCGATCGTCGGGGGCGACCTGCCCCGTCCGGTCGTCGCCGCCCTCGAGGGCCTCGCACCTGCGCTCGGCATCACGGGCGCGGCGGACGAGGTCCGCAAGGTGCCCGCCGGGCCCGAGCTCAAGGCCGACGTGCTCGTGCTCGTGGGTCTGGGCGCCCGCCGTGCCGACGGCACGTTCAGCGCCGAGTCGCTGCGCCGCGCGTCCGGGGCAGCGCTGCGCGCCCTCGCCGGGACCTCGTCGGTCGCCGTCGCGCTCCCCGTCGAGGACGAGGCCGAGCTCGGCGCCGTCGCCGAGGGTGCGCTGCTCGGCGCGTACGCGTTCGCGCGCTACCGCACGGGCGAGGCGACGGCCGCGAGCCGCCCGCCGGCGACGGTCGAGATCCTCGCTGGGAGCTCGCGCAGCGCCGCCGCCAAGGCGTCCGTCGAGCGGGCCAAGGTCGTCGCGGCCGCCGTCAACGCGACGCGCGACCTCGTCAACGCGGCGCCCAACGACCTCTTCCCCGCCGCGTTCGCCGACGTCGCGAAGCAGGCCGTCAAGGACTCGGGCGCCAAGGGCCTCAAGGTCACGGTGCTCGACGACAAGGCGCTCGCCGCGGGCGGCTACGGCGGCCTGGTCGGCGTGGGCCAGGGCTCGGCCCGGGGCCCGCGCCTCGTCAAGGTCGCCTACGCGCCGTCGCGCCCCGCCGCGAAGGTCGCGCTCGTCGGCAAGGGCATCACGTTCGACTCGGGCGGCATCTCGATCAAGCCCGCCAAGGGCATGGAGGCGATGAAGTCCGACATGGCCGGCGCTGCCGCCGTCCTGCAGACGGTCGTCGCCGCCGCGCGCCTCGGGCTGCCCGTGGCCGTGACGGGCTGGCTGTGCCTCGCGGAGAACATGCCGTCGGGCACCGCCCAGCGCCCGTCGGACGTCATCACGATCCGCGGCGGCAAGACCGTCGAGGTGCTCAACACCGACGCCGAGGGCCGCCTCGTCATGGCCGACGGCCTGGTCGCCGCGGTCGAGGAGAAGCCGGACGTCGTGCTCGACGTCGCGACGCTCACCGGCGCGCAGATGGTCGCGCTCGGCAACCGCGTCTCCGCGGTCATGGGCGCCGACGACGTGCGCGCCGAGGTCGTCGCGTCGGCGGACGCCGCGGGCGAGCAGTTCTGGCCCATGCCGCTGCCGGAGGAGCTCGGTGCGTCGCTGAAGTCGAAGGTCGCGGACCTCGCGAACATCGGCGACCGGTTCGGCGGCATGCTCGTCGCCGGCCTGTTCCTCCAGGAGTTCGTCGGCGAGACGCCGTGGGCCCACCTGGACATCGCCGGCCCGGCGTTCAACGAGGGCTCGGCGCACGGGTACACCCCGGTCGGCGGGACCGGCGTCGCCGTCCGCACCCTGCTCGGCCTCGTCGAGGGCCGCGCGCAGCGCTGAGGCCGGTCGACGAGGGGAGCTCGCGCCGGCGTCAGCGACGACGCTGGCGCGAGTTCCAGTCACGCATGCGCTGCGGGTATCCGGTGAAGCGGACGTTGTAGACGGGTACGCCCAGCGAGCCGGCGACGTCGAACGCCGTCTTCTCGTCCGGGACGCGCCGCCGCGTCCACTCGCCCGTCGTCGCGATGAGCAGGAGCGTCGCCCCCGTGTCCTGCGTGGGCGGCTCGACGTACGCCTCGACCCCGACGCGCGTGCGCACGAAGTCCTGGAGGTGGGCGAGGGTCGCGCGGCGGGCGTCCGACGGCGCGGCGGCGGCACCGCTCGCGGACGGGGTCGTCGCGGGGCGGCGGGAGAACAGGCTGGACAGCTTGGGCAGCCGGGGCACAGCGGCAGGGTACAGCGTGACCCTGGTCATACGGTGGGCCCGCTGTCTGCAGCGTCACAGCCGCGAGGCCCTGGTTTCGATTGGGGAGCCCGTGCCCGAGGTGCCAAGATGGCACCCGGAGAACGTTCACGCACCGTGGGCCAGCGGTTCCCGTCCGGCCCGTCGACGTGCCGTGCACGTCCGCCCTCGCTCTCCCCTCGCTGAAGGAGTCGCACGTGGCCGAACCCGGCACACCATTCGACGTCGTCGTCCTGGGCGGAGGCAGCGCCGGCTACGCCACCGCGCTGCGCGCCGCCCAGCTCGGCCTCTCCGTCGCGCTCGTCGAGTCGGGCAAGCTCGGTGGTACCTGCCTGCACAACGGGTGCATCCCCACCAAGGCCCTGCTCCACGCGGCCGAGCTCGCCGACGGCGCCCGCGAGGGCGCGCGGTTCGGCGTCCGCAGCACGCTCGAGGGCATCGACATGGCCGGCGTCAACGGCTACAAGGACGGCGTCGTCGCGGGCCTCTACAAGGGGCTGCAGGGACTCGTCTCCTCGCGCGGCATCACGTTCGTCGAGGGCCACGGCCGGCTCGTGTCGCAGGACACCGTCGAGGTCGACGGCACCCGGTACACCGGTCGTCACGTCGTGCTCGCGACCGGCTCGTACGCGCGCTCGCTGCCCGGCCTCGAGATCGCGGGCCGCGTCATCACCTCCGACCAGGCGCTGCGTCTCGACCGCGTCCCGAGGTCGGTCGTCGTGCTCGGCGGCGGCGTCATCGGTGTCGAGTTCGCGAGCGTGTGGAAGTCGTTCGGCGCCGAGGTCCAGATCGTCGAGGCGCTGCCCCACCTCGTGCCCAACGAGGACGAGGCGCTGTCGAAGTCGCTCGAGCGCGCGTTCCGCAAGCGCGGCATCCAGTTCTCTCTGGGCGACCGGTTCGCGGGCGTCAAGGAGACCGACTCGGGCGTCACCGTCACGCTCGAGTCCGGCAAGACCTTCGAGGCCGAGCTGCTGCTCGTCGCCGTCGGGCGCGGGCCGCGCACGGCAGACCTCGGGTTCGAGGCGCAGGGCATCACGCTCGACCGCGGGTTCGTGATCGTCGACGAGCGCCTGCACACGGGCGTCGGGAACATCTGGGCCGCGGGCGACATCGTGCCCGGCCTCCAGCTCGCGCACCGCGGGTTCGCGCAGGGCATCTTCCTCGCGGAGCAGATCGCCGGGCTCGACCCGACGCCGATCGTCGAGTCGTCGATCCCGCGCGTCACGTACTGCGAGCCCGAGGTGGCGTCCGTCGGCGTCACGGAGGCGGCAGCGATCGAGACGTGGGGCGCCGACCAGGTCGAGTCCCTCGAGTACAACCTCGCCGGCAACGGCAAGAGCAAGATCCTCGCGACCAGCGGCTTCGTCAAGCTCGTGCGCCGCAAGGACGGGCCCGTCGTCGGCGTGCACATGATCGGCGCACGCGTCGGCGAGCTCGTCGGCGAGGGACAGCTCATCGTGGGCTGGGAGGCGTACCCGGAGGACGTCGCCGCCCTGGTCCACGCCCACCCCACCCAGAACGAGGCACTCGGAGAGGCGCACCTGGCCCTGGCCGGCAAGCCTCTGCACGCCCACAACTGACCCCAACGATCGAAGGAGACCAGGCAGGTCATGTCTGAGAACGTGCAGATGCCGGCCCTCGGCGAGTCCGTCACCGAAGGCACCGTCACCCGTTGGCTCAAGTCGGTCGGCGACACCGTCGCCGTCGACGAGCCGCTGCTCGAGGTCTCGACCGACAAGGTCGACACCGAGATCCCGTCGCCCGTCGCGGGCGTGCTCGAGCAGATCCTCGTCCAGGAGGACGAGACCGTGGAGGTCGGTACCGACCTCGCCGTGATCGGCGACGGTTCCGGCGGCGGCGACGCCGCGCCCGCCCCCGCGGCGGCCGAGGAGCCCACGCCCCAGGCCGCACCGGAGCCCGCGCCAGCGCAGCCCGCCGCGCAGGAGGCCCCCGCCGAGCCCGCCCCCGCCCAGCAGGCCGCTCCCGCGCCGCAGTCCTCCGGCGGCGGTGAGGAGATCAAGCTCCCCGCGCTCGGCGAGTCCGTCACCGAGGGCACCGTGACCCGGTGGCTCAAGTCGGTCGGCGAGACGGTCGAGGTCGACGAGCCGTTGCTCGAGGTCTCGACCGACAAGGTCGACACCGAGGTCCCCTCCCCCGTGGCGGGCACCGTCCAGCAGATCCTCGTCCAGGAGGACGAGACGGTCGAGGTCGGCACCGTGCTGGCGATCGTCGGCTCGGGCGCCGCCCCGGCCGCCGCACCGGCCGAGCCCGCCCAGGAGGCCCCGAAGCAGGAGGCTGCTCCCGCCCCGGCTCCGACCGAGGCGCGCACCCCGGCGAGCGAGGCGGACGTCCCCGCCCAGGCCGCGCAGGAGGAGACGCCGGCTCCGGCCACGAGCGCGCCTGCTCCCGCGGCCGAGAAGCCCGCCGCGCCGTCCGCCCCGGGCGCGACCCCGGCCCCGGCCGCGAAGGCCAGCGGCACGTACCTCACCCCGCTCGTGCGCAAGCTCGCGGCGGACAAGGGCGTCGACCTGTCGTCCCTCACGGGCACGGGCGTCGGTGGCCGCATCCGCAAGGAGGACGTGCTCGAGGCCGCCCGCAAGGCCGAGGAGGCCAAGGCCGCCCCGGCTGCCGCCGCTCCCGCGGCACCCGCAGCAGGTGGCGCCCCGAAGAAGGCCTCCGTCCCGGCGGTCTCGCCGCTGCGCGGCACGACCGAGAAGACGAGCCGCCTGCGCAAGCTCGTGGCGAGCCGCATGGTCGAGGCGCTGACCACCCAGGCCCAGCTCACGACGGCCGTCGAGGTCGACGTGACGCGCGTCGCCGCGCTGCGCAACCGCGCCAAGGCGGACTTCAAGGCGCGCGAGGGTGCCAACCTCACGTTCCTGCCGTTCTTCACGCTCGCCGCCGTCGAGGCGCTCAAGGCCTACCCGAAGATCAACGCGACCTTCGCCGAGGACGAGATCACCTACCACGGCCAGGAGAACGTGGGCATCGCGGTCGACACCGAGCGCGGCCTCGTCGTCCCGGTCATCAAGGACGCGGGCGACCTCAACCTCGCCGGGATCGCGCGCAAGATCTCCGACCTCGGCTCGCGCACGCGCGCCAACAAGGTCGGGCCGGACGAGCTCGCGGGCGGGACGTTCACGATCACCAACACCGGCTCGGGCGGCGCCGTCTTCGACACGCCGATCGTCCCGGTCGGTCAGGTGGCGATCCTCGGCACGGGGACCATCACCAAGCGCGCGGTCGTCGTGACGGACGCGGACGGGAACGACACGATCGGCATCCGCTCGACGTGCTTCATCTTCCTGTCCTACGACCACCGCCTGGTCGACGGTGCGGACGCCGCGCGCTTCCTCACCACGATCAAGAACCGCATCGAGGAGGGCGCGTTCGAGTCCGAGGTCGGCCTCTGACGCTCCGCGCTCCCTGACGCACCGCCGCGAGGCCCCGACCACCACGGTCGGGGCCTCGCGGCGTGATCGGGCCCGGTCCCGCCGTCGAGCGACAGGGAAGTTCCCGGCCACTGGTGCGCAGGGCCGTCGTGGACCCGTAGCGTGGCCTCATGGACATCGTCGTGGCGGGCTCGCACGGATTCATCGGCGGCGAGCTGCTGGAACGGCTGCGCGAGGACGGCCACCACGTGCGCCGGCTCGTGCGGCGCGCCCCGCAGACGTCCGACGAGCACGAGTGGGACCCCGACGCCGGCATCCTGGACCCGGGCGTGATCGAGGGGGCGGACGCCGTCGTGAACCTCGCCGGCGCGGGGATCGGCGACCACCGCTGGACGACGGAGTACAAGCGCACCCTGGTGACGTCCCGGACCCGGACCACCGGCCTCCTCGCCCGGATGATGGCCGGTCTCGACGCGCCGCCGCCCGTCTGGGTCCAGGGCTCCGCGATCGGCTACTACGGCGACCGTGGCGCGCAGGTGCTCACCGAGACGTCGGCGTCGGGCGACGGGTTCCTCGCCCGGCTGGTCCGCGAGTGGGAGGCCGCGACCGCGCCGGCCGAGCAGGCGGGCGTGCGCGTGGTGCACGCCCGGACGGGCATCGTGCTGTCCTCCGAGGGTGGTGCGCTCGGCCGGCTCCTGCCGCTGCTGCGGCTCGGCGTCGGCGGTCGCCTCGGACCCGGCACGCAGTACTGGAGCTGGATCACGCTGCGCGACGAGGTCGACGCGCTGCGCCACCTGCTCACCGCTCCCGTGCACGGGCCGGTCAACCTGTGCTCCCCCCACCCGGCCACGAACGCGGAGATCACCCGGGCGCTCGCCCGCGAGCTCCACCGCCCGGCCGTGGTGGCCGTCCCGTCCGTCGCGCTGCGCGTCGTGCTCGGCGAGCTCGCGTCGGACATCCTCGGCTCGCAGCGCGCCCTCCCGAGCGTGCTCGAGGCGAGCGGGTTCACCTTCTCCGACCCCGTCCTGGCCGACGCCGCCCGGAGGGTCGCGGAGCGCCGCTGACCTCCTGCTCCGACGCCCGTTCCGGCTGCTCCGACGCCCGTTCCGGGCCGAGCGGAGCGCGACGGTGCGGGTCACCGCACCTCGGCGACACGCCACCCGTCGTCGGTCCAGCGGAGCACGAGCACGACGGTCGTGCGCGGGGTCGCGGGCACCTGCAGCTCGCCGTCGCCCGTGCGCTGCCGGTGCGCGCTGACGGAGTAGTCGACCTCGACGACCGCGTCCGCAGGCTCCGTGCCCGTCCCGACCGCCGCGGGTGACCCGCCGTCGGCAGGCCGGGCGTCGAAGACCTCCGCCTGCGCGTCGAGCACGTCCACGCCGACGAGCGCCTCGAGCACCGCGGCGTCGCGCGCCTCCGCCGACGAGCCCGCGACCACCACCGACGATAGGTCCCCCGTGCCCTCGGTGAGCAGCGCGAGCCGGCGCGCCGTGAGCGCACGTGCGGCGCCGCTCGGATCGTCCGGGTCGAGCACCGCCGTCGCGTCGACGTCCGGCTCGACGACGGTCGTGGACGTGCCCGGCGCCTGCTCGCCGCCGTCGGGCTCGGCCGTCCGCGACGGCCCCAGGAGCACCAGCAGAACCACGAGCGTCGCGCACCCCGTGAGGATCGCCAGACTCGTGCCGACGGCGCGGACCGCCCGCCGCCGTCGTGCCCGTGCTCCCCGCCCACGGGACCCCGTCCCGCCACGGACGAGGCCCCCGGGCGCGGCCGGTTCCCCGACGCCGGGCCGCACGGTCCGCCGACCACCGAACGCGCCCGCCACGAGACGCGCGGCGTCGGGCATCACGACCGGCCGCGGCTCCACGGCGTCGTAGCAGCGCGCGGCGAACGTCCCCGCGGCAGGGCGCGCGGACGGTTCGTCGCGCAGCGCGACCGCGAGCTCGGCGTGCAGCGCCGTGAGGTCGCGGGCGTCGTCCGGGTCGCCGGACGCCCGGTAGGACGGATGGCTCGACGCCGGGGGCGGCACGAGGTCGAGCACCAGCCGCGCGAGGTCGCGCACATCGTCCGCGGCCGTCCCGCGTGCGGGCTCCAGCGATGGCCGCAGGACCGCGCGACCGCCGGCCGAGACGACCACCGACGCCGCGTCGAGGCCACCGTGCACGCGCCCGTCCCGGTGGAGGGCGGCGAGGCCCTGCGCGACCGGGACCAGCACCGTGACGGCCTCGGCGGCCCGGAAGGGCTCCCGGGCAGCCGCCAGCTCGTCGAGGCGCAGCCCGTCGACGTGGTCGGTGAGGACCCCGAGCGACGCCTCCCCCGCCTCCACGACGCCGCGCACCGCCACGAGGTGCTCGTGATCCTCGGAGAGGGCACGCAGGTGCTCGACCAGCGCGGCGCGAGCCCCCGGCTCCTCGGGGACCGTCAGCCGCGTGACCTCGCACACGGTGCCCACGGCGTCGGAGGCGACGATCCCCCCGGTCGCGCCGGGCTCCCGCCGCACCGACCACCCCGCGGCGGCGAGCACGGGCACCAGGTCCGCGACGGACTCCACGGGCGGTCGCGCACGGCGCGACGTCGGCAAGGGCATGTCACCATCTCACCGCGTGCAGGCCCCTGAAGCACCGTTGTCCACAGGCCGGATCGCGGGCCGCGCGGACAGGTTCCCGGGGACGGTCAGACGTCGAGCAGGCGGCCCTCGCGGGCGCTGCGGCGGGCGGCATCCAGGATCTCGGCGGTCCTGACGGCGTCGCGCGGGTCGACGGGGACGGGGCCGTCGTCGAGGATCCAGGCGGCGACGGCACGGTAGAAGTCGGCGTGCCCGCCCGGGGCCTGCGCGACGGGCTCGCGCTCGCGACCGCGCGTGACCCAGCCGAGCGTGCCCTCGGGGGCGGCGTCGTCGAAGACCTCGAAGGGCGACGCGTCGTTCTCGAACGTCGTGACGACGTACGCCCCGGCGGTCCCGAGCACGCGCGTGCGGGGCCCGGGGGCGCCGACGACAGAGCCGGCCCAGAGGCGGCTCACGACCGCGTTGCCGTCGGTGTCGGGTTCGTGGTGGAGCACGAGGAACACGTCGTCCTCGGTGGGGGTGGTGTGCGAGCGCAGCTCGGCCCACACGGCGGTGACGCGCCCGAAGAGCTGGGTCGCGGAGTCGACGAGGTGCGGCCCGAGGTCGAGGAGCAGGCCGCCGCCGACGGGGTCGTTCTCCTTCCAGCGCTGCTGCGGCACGGGACGCCACCGCTCCCAACGGCGCTCGAAGGTGTGCACGCGCCCGATCTCGCCGCGCTCTAGCACCGATCGCAGGGTGAGCTGCTCGGGGTCCCAGCGGCGGTTCTGGAAGACGGTGAGGGGCGTGCCCGCTGCCTCGGCCGCATCCACGACGGCGCGGGACGATGCCGCGCCGAGCGCGAGCGGCTTGTCGACGACGACCGGCACGCCGGCCCGAGCGAGCGCGGTGGCGTGGTCGGCGTGCAGGGCCGACGGGCTCGCGACCACGACGACGTCGTAGGCGGCGCGGTCCGCGAGGAGCGCGTCGAGGTCGTCGTGCAGGTGCACGTCGGGCCAGTCCTCGGCCGCGGCGGCACGGCGCTCGGGCGACCGGACGACCACCGCCGTGACCACGTGCCCGGCCTCGCGGACGAGGCGCGCATGGATGCCGCGGCCCGCTCCCCCGTACCCGACGATCCCGACCCTGAGCGTGCGTGCGGCGGTGTCCATGCCGACCAATCTAGCCGTGCCGACGACCGGTACCGGCGGGGTCCCGTGGAGTGGTCCGAGCACCCTCCCGGACCTGGCAGAATGTGCGCGTTGGTCCGGTATGGAGCGCTGCGTACCGTCTCGCGCGGGTCGGGCCGAGAATCGGTTTCGGGAAGGTCGTCCCTTGAGCACCACGAGCCGCCGCGTCCCTCGTCGGAGCGTCCTGCGCTACGTGCTGATCGCCCTGGCGGTCGCCATCGTGGTCGCGAACGTCGTCAACCAGCAGTCGGTCGCCGCCGACGACGAGCCGGACCCCGCCCCGGGCAGTGCGCTCGAGGCGCTGGCGCGGCTCGAGGTGAAGGGCCCCGGCCCGGACACGGGCTACGAGCGGGAGCTCTTCGGTCCCGCGTGGGCGGACGTCGACGGCAACGGGTGCGACACCCGCAACGACATCCTCGCGCGCGACCTGACCGACCTCACGTTCTCGACGCGGGGCGAGGTCTGCGAGGTGCGCACGGGCACGTTCCAGGACCCGTACACCGGCGAGACCATCGACTTCCGTCGTGGCAACGCGACGAGCATGGCCGTCCAGATCGACCACGTGGTCCCGCTGATGGACGCGTGGCGCAAGGGTGCCCGCGCCTGGGACGACGAGACCCGCCGGGAGTTCGCCAACGACCCCCTCAACCTCCTCGCGTCCGACGGACCGGCGAACCAGTCGAAGGGCGCGCGCGACGCGTCGGCATGGCTGCCCCCGAACCACGCGTTCCGCTGCCCGTACGTCGCGCGGCAGATCGCGGTGAAGACCGCCTACGAGCTCTCCGTGACGCCGTCCGAGTCGGAGGCGATGGCACGCGTGCTCGAGGACTGCCCCGCCGAGCCGGTCCCCGCGGGCTGACCGGCGACCCTCCCCGCAGGCCGACCCGGTTCCCCCGGGCCCCGGTCCGTGCGCCCGAGCGCGCTGGGCCACCAGGCGCGACGACCGACGTCGTGCACGAGCGCCGGCACGAGCAACGACCGCACGACGAGCGTGTCCAGCAGGACCCCGAACGCGACGATGAACGCGATCTGCGCGAGGAACAGCAGCGGGATGATGCCGAGCGCGGCGAACGTCGTCGCGAGCACCACGCCCGCCGACGTGATCACCGATCCCGTGACCGCGAGCGCCCGCAGGACCCCGCGCCGCGTCCCGACCCGCAGGCTCTCCTCGCGCACGCGCGTCATGAGGAAGATCGAGTAGTCGACCCCGAGCGCGACGAGGAAGCAGAACGCGTAGAGCGGGACCGCCGGGTCCGCGCCGGGGAAGCCCAGCACGTGGTCGAACACGAGCGCGGCGACGCCGAGCGCGGCGCCGAACGACAGCACGTTGGCGAGCATGAGCAGGACCGGCGCGACGATCGACCGCAGCAGCAGGATCAGGATGAGCAGGATCACGGCGAGGACGACCGGCACGATGACCCGCAGGTCGCGCTGGCCGGCGAGCTGCGTGTCGAGCCGCTCGGCGGCGGCGCCGCCGACCATCGACTCGGGCGAGACGTCGTGCACGGCGTCCCGGAGCGCCGAGACGGTCTCGACGGCCTCCTGGCTGTCCGACGGCGCGTCGGTGGTGACGTCGACGCGCACCTGTCCGTCGACGACCAGCGGGTCGCCCTGAGCGGGCGCGCCCGGGCCGGCGGCAGGCTGGTCGGTCACCGGCGTGGCGGCAGCGACGCCCTCGGTGCCCTCGGCGGCCGCGACGACGGCGTCGAGGTCCTCCTCGGGGGCGATCACGATGGCGGGCTGCGCGGAGACACCCTCGAAGTGCTCGGTGAGCGCCGCCTCCCCCGCGACGGAGTCGACGTCCGCGAGGAACACCTCCGAGTCGCCGGTGCCCTCGGCGTCGAGCGTCGGGACGAACGCCGCGCACGCGGCGAGCACGAGCGCCGTGACGACCCACACGCGCCGGTCGTGCCGGCCGACGAAGCTCGCCACGCGCGACCAGACGCCGTGACCCTCGACGCGCACCGCGTCGTCGCTCTCGACGTCCGCGGGCTGCGCGTCCGCGACTCCTCCGTCGTGCTGCGCGTGCGCGCCCTCGTACCGGGGCATGCGCGGCCAGAACAGGCCGCGCGACCGCTGGCCCGCGACGAGCAGGAGCGCCGGGAGGAGCGTGAGGGCCGCGACGAACGCCGCGGCGATGCCGATCGCCGCGACCGGGCCGAGGCTGCGGTTGGACGACAGGTCGGACAGGAGCAGGCACAGCAGGCCCGCGATCACCGTCCCGGCGCTCGCCGCGATGGGCTCGACGGATGCGCGCACGGCGCGCCGCAGCGCGGTCGTGGTCGAGCGGACGAGGCGCAGCTCCTCCCGGTACCGCGCGACGACGAGCAACGAGTAGTCGACCGCGGCGCCGACGACGAGGATCGAGAGGATGCCCTGGGACTGCCCGTTGAGCGTGAGGACGTCGGCCGCGGCGAGGTGGTAGACGACGAGGCCCGCGAGCGTCAGTGCGAGCACGGCCGTGAGGATGACGAGGAACGGCAGGATCGGCGACCGGTAGACGATCGCGAGGATGACGAGCACGGCTCCGAGCGCGACGAGCAGGAGGACGGTGTCGATCCCGCCGAACGCGGTGACGAGGTCGGCGACGAACCCGGCCGGGCCCGTGACCCACACGTCGAGCGAGGTACCCGCGAGCCCGCCCTCGGACGCGTCCGCGGCGGCGAGGTCGCGCAGCGCGCCGACGGCGAGCTCGCTCACGCTGTCCTCGTCGGCGCCGATCCGGTCGGACGCGACGGAGGCGTCGAGCGAGACGACGACGAGCGCCGCCTCGCCGTCCTCGGAGGGCACGACCACGGGGTCGGCGACGGAGACGTCGCCGACGGTCGCCGGCTCGTCTCCGGAGGTCCCGTCGAGGGACGCCTCGGGGATCTCCTGGGCGTAGGCGTCGAGCGCGGCGAGGTCCTCGGGGGTCAGGGCGCTCCCGTCGCCCGTCGTGGCGACGACCAGCGCGGGGAGGGTCTCGGAGTCGGTGAACTCCTGCGCGACCTCGGCCGCTCGCGTGGACTCCGCGCTCGCGGGGAGGAACGCGGCGGCGTCGTTCGTCTGCACGCTGCTCAGGCGGCCCTGCGCCTGCCCTCCCAGCGCGCCGATGGCCATCCACAGACCGATGACTGCGACAATGATCAGCCCGCGGACGAATCCGCCCGTCCGATTGCTCAGCATGCTGAGGAATGGTGCCATGGCGGAGGGAGGAATGCACGTTGGAGCACGCGTCGAGCAACGGCAGCACCGGGCGGTACGCCGGCCCGGACGTCGGCGACCCCACACCCACCGACCCTCAGGAGTGGGCCACGGGGCGGCTGCTGTTCGCCGTCGCCCGGCGGATCGAGCGCGAGTGGAACGCCCACCTCGGGCAGTGGGACCTCAACCATGCGGGCTTTCCCGTCCTCATGCACCTGCTCGCCGGACCCCGCTCTCAGCGCGTCCTCGCCGAGGAGTCGGGCGTGACCGAGCAGACCATGAGCCGGGTCGTGGCCCGGCTCGAGCGCTCCGGATACGTGACCCGCACCGACGACCCCGCCGACCGCCGCCGTCGCGCCGTCGCGATCACCGCGTCCGGGCGCGAGGTCGGCCTGGCCGCCGCCCGCCGTCGTCCTGCGGAGGAGCTCGCGACCCGCGGACTCGACGACGCGCAGGTCGCGGCCCTGCGGGACGCCCTCCTCGCCCTGCTCGAGACCCTGCCCCGCACTCCCCACGACGAGGGCTAACCTGAGCCGATGGACCTGCTCGCGCTGCCCGGGATCACGGAGTACCACGAGGCCTGGGACCTCCAGCGCGCGGTGCACGACGACGTCGTCACGACCACCCGGCCGGACACCCTGATCCTCGTCGAGCACCCCTCCGTCTACACCGCCGGCCGCCGCACGCGCCGTGACGAGCGGCCCGACGACGGCACGCCCGTCGTGGACGTGGACCGCGGCGGGAAGATCACCTGGCACGGCCCGGGCCAGCAGGTCGTCTACCCCATCGTGCGGCTCGCCGAGCCGGTCGACGTCGTCGCGTACGTGCGCGCGCTCGAGGAGGCCGTCATGGGCGTCTGCGCACGGCTCGGCCTCGCGACGATGCGCGTCGAGGGGCGCAGCGGGGTCTGGGTCGCGGCCGACGCGACGCGCCGCGAGCGCAAGGTCTGCGCGATCGGCGTGCGCGTCGCGAAGGGCGTGACGATGCACGGGCTCGCCCTCAACTGCGTCCCCGACCTCTCCCGCTTCGACCGGATCGTTCCCTGCGGCATCGAGGACGCCGACGTGACGTCGCTCACCGCCGAGCTCGAGCGCGAGGTCACGCTCGCCGAGGTCGCGCCGCTGCTCGTCGCCGCGCTGGAGGCCGCGCTCGCGCCGCTGCTCGCCGCGACCGCGTCCGACGACGCGCACCGCGAAGCCCCGCAGGACGCGCTCGCGGGCTAGGCTGGGCACTCCAGGGAATCCTCGCGCGCCGGAGTACGGGTGGGTCGGCGCGCGGTAGGACGTACCCCCGAGGACCTGGACCGCATGACCACCACTCCCGCGCGCCCGACGTCGCGCGCCCGCACCACCCCACCCCTGCCTGCACCACCCCGCCCGGACGCGCCCGCGCGCACCGGCTACGCCCGCCTGCCCCAGCTCGCGGGCCGCGCGTTCCTCCCCGTGGCGTTCCTCGCCCGGCTCCCGTTCTCGATGCTCACCATCGGGACCCTGCTCCTCGTGTCGGCGACGACCGGGTCCGTCGCGCTCGGCGGGCTCGCCTCGGCGGCGACCGCGCTGGGCACGGCGCTCGGCGGCCCGACCCAGGGCGCGCTCGCCGACCGCGTCGGTCAGCGCCGGGTCCTGCTCGTCGCCGTCCCCGTCGCGACGCTCGCCGTGCTCGGTCTCGTGCTCTTCGCTGCGGCGCCCGGGGCGACGGCCGCCGTCCTCGCCGCGGCGGCGGTGACGGGAGCGAGCGCACCGCAGGTCGGCCCGCTCGCGCGCGTGCGCTGGCTCCGGCTCGCCGCCGACGAGCCGCGCACCGTGGAGGCCGCGATGAGCTACGAGAGCACCGCCGACGAGGTGAGCTTCGTGCTCGGCCCCGCGCTCGTCGGGATCCTCGCGTCGGCCGGCTCGCCGCAGGTCGCGGTCCTCGTCGCCGCGGGCGGCATCGCCGTCTTCGGCACCGCGTTCGCCCTCCACCCGACGGCGCGCGCGACCCTTCACGCCTCCTCGTCCGACGCGGGCACGGGCACGGGCACGAGCAAGGCCACGACGAGCGCGGCAACCGGCGCCGTGGGGACGGTCGAGCTCGTGCGACGCGAGGCCGTCGTGCTCGTCGGGATGCTCGCGATGGGCCTCCTGTTCGGCGGGACGCAGGCCGCGCTCACCGCGCTCACCCGCGACGCGGGCGTCCCCGGGAGCGCGGGCCTCGTCTACGCCGTGATGGGCGTGGGCTCCGCCATCACCGCGCTGTCGGTCGTCGCGCTCCCCCGCCGGTGGGGTCTGCGCAGCCGGTGGATCACGTTCGCCGCCGGGCTCGTGGCCGGCACGCTCGCACTGCTCCTCGCCGCCGCGAGCAGCTCGCTGACGGCCGTCGTCGTCGCGGTCGCCGCGACGGGCCTGTTCGTCGGGCCCGTCATGGTGACGGTGTTCACCGTCGCGGGCGACCGCGCGCCCGCCGGGCGGACGGCGTCGGCCATGACGCTCGTGGCGAGCGCCAACGTCGTGGGCGTCGCGATCGGTGCGTCCGGGGGTGGCGCGCTCGCCGACGGGATCTCGACCACGGCCGCGTTCGTCCTGCCCGTGGTCGCGGCCGTCCTGCTCGTCGTGACCGGGGTGTCGCTGACGTCACGTCCACAGGGTGAGCGACGCGCGGGAGACGACGAGCGCGAGCGCGTAGTCTGACCGGAGTCCGGCGTCGTACCAGGGCACGCGCACCCGAACGGTGCGCCGCCCACCTGCCTGCTCGGCGCGACGTCGGCGCTCACTCGCCACGACGACCGGGAGACACCCGTGACGATCGCACCTGAAGGACGGCGCATGCTGCGGGTCGAGGCCCGCAACGCCGCGACGCCGATCGAGAAGAAGCCCGAGTGGATCAAGACCCGCGCGACGATGGGTCCTGAGTACTCCGAGCTCAAGGGCCTCGTGAAGCGCGAGGGCCTGCACACGGTCTGCGAGGAGGCGGGCTGTCCCAACATCTTCGAGTGCTGGGAGGACCGGGAGGCCACGTTCCTCATCGGCGGCGACCAGTGCACGCGGCGCTGCGACTTCTGCCAGATCGACACGGGCAAGCCGGCCGACTTCGACGCGGACGAGCCGCGCCGCGTCGCGGAGTCCGTCCAGGCGATGGGCCTGCGCTACTCGACGATCACGGGCGTCGCGCGCGACGACCTGCCCGACGGCGGCGCCTGGCTCTACGCGGAGACCGTCCGCCAGATCCACCAGCTCAACCCGGGCACCGGCGTCGAGCTGCTCATCCCCGACTTCAACGCGATCCCCGAGCTGCTCGACGAGGTGAACGACTCGCGGCCCGAGGTGCTCGCGCACAACCTCGAGACCGTGCCGCGCATCTTCAAGCAGATCCGCCCCGGCTTCCGCTACGAGCGCTCGCTGTCCGTGCTCACGCGGGCGCGCGAGGCGGGCCTGGTGACCAAGTCGAACATCATCCTCGGCATGGGCGAGACGATCGACGAGGCCAAGGACGCACTCCAGGACCTGCACGACGCCGGCTGCGACCTCGTGACGATCACGCAGTACCTGCGCCCCTCCCTGCGCCACCACCCGGTGGATCGGTGGGTCAAGCCCGAGGAGTTCGTCGAGCTGTCGGACGCGGCAGAGGAGATCGGCTTCCTCGGTGTCATGTCGGGCCCGCTCGTGCGGTCGTCGTACCGTGCGGGACGCCTGTGGGGCCAGGCCATGACGCGCCGCGGCATGGAGATCCCCGCGGCGCTCGCGCACCTCGCCGAGCCGACGACGTCCCGCCAGGAGGCCGCGAGCCTGCTGGCCCGCGCACCCCACTAGACTGACCGCCATGGCCCGCAAGAACTCGGACAGCACCGGCGCGCCCGCCGCCGGCGAGCAGGTCGCGAAGCAGAAGAAGCCCAAGAAGCAGCGCTGGTACCACCAGGTGTGGGCCGCGTACCAGATGACGCGCAAGCAGGACCCCGCGGTCACGTGGGTCATGCTCGGCGTGTTCGTCGGCATCCTCGCCGTCGCGCTGGGGATCGGCCTGTGGTGGGGCCAGTGGGTCTACACCCTCATCGTCGGCATCCCGTTCGCGGCGCTGGGCGCGATGTTCGTCCTCACGCGTCGTGCCGAGCGCGCCGCCTACCAGCAGATCGAGGGCCAGCCCGGCGCCGCCCGTGCCGCGCTCGGGACGATCCGCCGCGGCTGGACGTTCGACGAGGAGCCCGTCGCGATCGACCCCCGCACGCAGGACCTCGTGTTCCGCGGCGTCGGCCGGGCCGGTGTCGTGCTCGTGAGCGAGGGTCCGGCGCACCGCGCGAAGCGTCAGCTCGACGCCGAGCGCAAGCGCGTCGCGCGCGTGCTGCCGAACGTGCCGATCACGACGATCCAGGTCGGCGACGAGGAGGGCCAGGTCGCGCTCCCCAAGCTCCCGCGCGCCGTCCAGAAGCTCAAGCCGTCGCTCACCAAGCCGGAGACGGCCGAGGTGTCCAAGCGTCTGCGCGCCCTCGGGGTCTCGCGCCTGCCGATCCCCAAGGGCATCGACCCGACGCGCGCCCGCCCCGACCGCAAGGGCCTCAAGGGTCGCTGACGGACCTCCTCCTGCACGACGACGCCCGGCCGGGCGAGGCTTGCTCCTCACCGGCCGGGCGTCGTCGTCGGTGGGCGGCCCTCCGCCTCCTGTGACGCCCGCGTCGTGCCCCGCACGCCCCGTCAGAGCCAGGAACGCCAGTCAGCGCCGCCACCGACGCGATCCGCGACGGCATCGAGGCGTCGGGCGAAGATCTCCTAGCGCCGCTCGGCGCCGAACCGCTCGTGCAGACCGGTGACGAAGACGCGGGCATCGTCCGCCCGGCCGTGGCTCAGGTACCAGCCGACGACCCGCTCGTACTGCGCCAGCGCGCGGCCGGAGAGCTCGTCCACCACCGCGTCGGCGGTCGTCCGCCCGTCGAGCGCGTCGAGGAGCCCCGCGAGGTCGCGCGCTGCGGCGGCACCGACGGCGTCGGCCTCGGCGCCTGCCGCGACGTCGTAGTGCGCCGGGGCGTCGGGCAGCACGTCGTGCGGGCGCCACCGCAGGTGGCAGGACGGCTCGTCGGGTTCCGTGCGGACGGGGGCACCGAGGACCTCGTCGAGTGCCGGGACATAGACGGAGCCGTTCAGGTAGAAGCGTGCGATCGCCGGCCCGTTGCGCGTGCTGCGCTGCACCTGGACCACTTGCACGGTCTCGCCGGCGGACCTGCGGAACGTCGAGCCGGCACGGCGGAAGCCGCGCTCGGCGAGGACGGGGACGAGGTGCTCGCGCACCAGGCGCGTGACGGCGGCGGCAGGCATGGCCCGAGGCTAGGGCGACGCACCCACACGCTCGCCGTGGGGATCGAGCGTCAGGTGCGGACGAGGACCGTGCCCGCCGCACGGTCGTGGAGCCCGCGCCCGTCGGCGTCCCACACGACGGCGGGGATGACGAGGCACAGCAGCACGGTGCGCAGCGCACCGCGGCCGATGCCGACCATGCGCGCCGGATCGGCGAGTCGACGGACCCGCATGCCCATCACCCGATGCCCGACCGTGAAGCCCAGCGTGCTCACCAGCAGGACGTTCTCGATCGCGAAGACCAGCGGCTGCGACCAGACCGGCAGCGCCGAGATGCCCTCGAAGAACCCGGGCGCGGCGGGCCGGAAGAAGAGGAACGCGACGAGCGTCGCGAGCACCCAGTCGATGACGAGCGCCACGACGCGCCGCCCCAGGGTCGCGAGCGAGCCCGGTCCGTCCGGCGGGAGACCGAGCCGCGCGCCCCGACCGTCCTGCTGACCGCCCGGGGTGCCCTCGAGCCACGAACCCATGTCCTCGCGTGAAACCACGGGACCAGGGTACGTGCCGGTCGGTGGACGACCTCGACGGTTCGGGCGCGCACGGCGGTATCGTGCCGAACGGCACACCGCCCGCCGGCGGCTGCCGCGTGCCCTCGTGTAGCACGAACGTCACACGGGGACGCGGGACGTAACACGACCGAAACAATGGGTACACGGCGGGGAAACCGCCTCGGCCTAGGTTCGTGGGCGCCACGTCAGCGGCAGGTTCGCCGCGCAGCCCGACGGCACCACCCGATCAAGGAGCAACGGATGTTCAACAACGCGGAGGAGGCAATCGCCTTCACGCGGAACGAGGGCGTCGAGTTCGTCGACGTCCGGTTCTGCGACCTGCCCGGCATCATGCAGCACTTCAACATCCCCGTCTCGCAGTTCGACGAGAAGGCGTTCGAGGACGGCCTGATGTTCGACGGGTCGTCGATCCGCGGCTTCCAGGCGATCCACGAGTCGGACATGAAGCTCGTGCCGGACGTCAAGACCGCGTTCGTGGACCCGTTCCGCAAGCGCAAGACGCTGGTCGTGAACTTCTCGATCGTCGACCCGTTCACGGGTGAGCCGTACTCGCGCGACCCCCGCAACATCGCCGCCAAGGCCGAGGCGTACCTGCGCTCCACCGGCATCGCCGACACCGCGTTCTTCGCGCCCGAGGCCGAGTTCTACCTGTTCGACGAGGCGCGCTTCGCGACGAACCAGCACTCGAGCTTCTACTACCTCGACTCGATCGAGGCCGCGTGGAACACGGGCCGCGAGGAGGAGGGTGGCAACCTCGCGTACAAGACGCGCTACAAGGGCGGCTACTTCCCCGTCTCCCCGTCCGACCGCTTCGCGGACCTGCGCGACGACATGTGCGCGACGCTGGAGCAGGTCGGCCTCGAGGTCGAGCGCGCGCACCACGAGGTGGGCACCGCCGGCCAGCAGGAGATCAACTACCGCTTCAACACGCTGCTGCACGCGGCCGACGACCTGATGAAGTTCAAGTACGTCATCCGCAACGAGGCGTTCGAGGCCGGCAAGTCGGTCACCTTCATGCCGAAGCCGATCTTCGGTGACAACGGCTCGGGCATGCACTCCCACCAGTCCCTCTGGAAGGACGGCAAGCCGCTGTTCTTCGACGAGAAGGGCTACGGCGGTCTCTCCGACCTCGCGCGCTGGTACATCGGCGGCCTGCTCAAGCACGCCCCGTCGCTGCTCGCGTTCACGAACCCGTCGGTGAACTCCTACCACCGCCTGGTCCCCGGCTACGAGGCCCCGGTCAACCTGGTCTACTCGGCCCGCAACCGCTCCGCGTGCATCCGCATCCCGGTGACCGGCTCGTCCGCCGCCGCGAAGCGCGTCGAGTTCCGCGTCCCGGACCCGTCGGCCAACCCGTACCTCGCGTTCGCCGCGCAGCTCCTCGCCGGCATCGACGGCATCAAGAACCGCATCGAGCCGCCGGAGCCGATCGACAAGGACCTCTACGAGCTGCCGCCCGAGGAGCACGCGCAGATCCAGCAGGTCCCCGCGTCCCTCGGCGAGGCCCTCGACGCGCTCGAGGCCGACCAGGAGTACCTCACGGAGGGTGGCGTCTTCACGCCTGACCTCATCCAGACGTGGATCGACTACAAGCGCGCCAACGAGATCGACCCGATCCGCCTGCGCCCGCACCCCCACGAGTTCGAGCTCTATTACGACATCTGATCGGCGGGCCAACCGGCCCCTCGGAGGATGACCGTGAACGGCGTCCGACCTGCACCTCTTCGGTGCCGGCCGGGCGCCGTTCCGTCGTGTGCGGCGAGTGCGAGGACGACGCGCCAGCGCCAGGGCTCAGAGACCGTCCGGGCGGGGCGAGCGCCATGCGGAGTACCGGTCGCTCAGAGCGTCCCGTGCCTCGGCGGTCGGCGTGATCACGTCCGCACCGCCGTCGTATGGTGCGTACACCCAGTCGACGGCGTCGTTGGTGATCACGAACACGTCGGCGTCGTCTGCCGCTCGCCGAAACCACGGGTCGAGCGCCGCCCGCGTGGCCGGAAGACGGCGCACAAAGGCGGACGCCGTGATCGCTTCATCCTCGTCGTCGGCCGTCGTCTCGTCGACGAACGTCCGCCAGAAGGACCAGATTCTCGAGAGCCTGCGGAACTCGCGCGACGCGCGGAACCTCCCCTGCCCGTCCCACCTCAGCAGGACGACGACGACCTCGTCGCTCGACCCGCGGAGCGCCGCGAGCACGTGGTGGTGACGATCGAGCAGCATCCTCTCCTCCTCCTCGGTGTCGGCATCCCGCTTCGAGTCGGGAAGGCTGTGGAACCGCACCCAGCGCTCGGCGAGGTGCTCCCGGAGGGACCACGACGCGGGGATCGCCCTCCCGACGCGGAGCTCCCAGGCGTTCCCGAGCTCTACCCAGGACGGATCGGCTTCGGGCATGCGGAACCCGAGTACTCCGGCGACGGCTTCCTCACCCCTCCCGCGGAGGAAGTGAACCGTGCCGAGCAGGTGCGCGACCCGGGCGATGGTGTGCCTCACTCCTCCACCCTCCTGCGACCCGCGCGACGCGCCCTCGCCGCGTGCCGGACCTTTCGCGACGTCCCGTGCTCGGCGAGGTCGTCGAGGACGACGTCCGCCGCGACGCGGTCGACCAGCTGTCGCTGGCACCACAGAGTGAGGTCGGGCAGGTCGTCGACGATCGACCGAGGTCGAGCGACGAGGTCATGAATCAGCGCCCACTCCCGGAGCCGCCGTTCTGCGAAGGTTCTGCCGGACGACGTCCCGAGACCGTCGACCCAGGAGCGACCCTCGGCGATGTCGACGTGCTGGAGGACGTCCACGACGACGACCCTGGCCATCTCGTCGCCCTCGACGACCGCTTGCTTGAGCAACGGACGGAGGTCCTCGCGCGGGACGGCGTCGGCGTAGACGGCCCACCGGTCGTGCTCGTCGTCGAGGTCGACGTCGGTCTTGCCCACCCTCTCGGCGAGCAGGCGGAGCAGCTCTCGGCCCCGCGGCGTAGTCGGCGTCATGGCTGGGCTCTCCTCGTGCACGGGGCGCTCTGCACCGCGGCCGCGACCGGTGCCGTTGGGGCAGAGCGCCCTTCGGGCCTCCTCGCGGACAGCCGTGTCCAGACGCGCACGGTCGTCCGCGATCACCGCCGGGTCCGCGAGCTCGGGAAGGTCGTCGAAGTCGTCGAGCTCGTCGTACTGCCACTCGAAGGCCACGAACGCTCGGAGGTCCGGAAAAACCGGCCGTCACCCCGCGTGGGCCCGTCCACGGCGTCCGCCCAGGCCGCGAGCGCCCGCGCGGACGTCTGCCCTGTCAGGACCTCGCGGCACCGCCGGTCGAGCTCGACCCGGACGGCCGCCGCGGTGCTCGGGCAGGGAAGGCCGAGCTCGCTGGCCGTGGCCAGGACGAGCGCGTCCACCGCGCTCCACGCCTCGTACCCGTAGAGGCCCGCGAGCTCGCGCAGCGCCGGGCTGTCGAGCCCTGCGACCAGCGCGCCGACCGCGGCCTCGACGAGCCGCCGGCGGTCCCGGTCGAAACCGTCCAGCCAGAAGCCGGCCGCGACGAGGAGCTCCTCGACGGCAGTACTGCTCACGGACTCACGTGCCACGGCGCCCAACCTAGCCGTGGCCCGGTGGAGCCCCGAGTGTTTTACCCGGTCAGCGGAGCGTTCACCCGTGTGACGCAGGGGAACCACGAGTCTTGCTTGTCGCGATGCCTCGCGCGCGCTAGGTTTGTGAGCGGCGGTAACGATGCCGCAACGAGAGCAGGGGGATTCATGAGCACACGCTTCCGGCGCGCCTTCACGGTCGTCGCGTCCGCGCTGGTGTCGACCGTCGTGGCGGCGTCGCTCGCCGCTCCGTCGAGCGCGTCCGCGGGTACCGCGAGCGCCGACCCGTCCGCGAGCGCCGCGTGCGCCGCGACCTGGTCGGCCACGACGGCGTACTCGGGCGGCCAGACGGCGTCGCACCACGGGCGGAACTGGACGGCCCGCTGGTGGACGCAGCGCGAGACCCCGGGGTCGACGAGCGTCTGGGTCGACGCGGGCCGGTGCACGGGGGGCGGCGACGACTTCGTCGTCAGCCGCGAGAAGTTCGACGCGATCTTCCCAAACCGGCACGCGTTCTACACGTACGACGGCTTCGTCGACGCGCTGGGCGCCTACCCGGCGTTCGCGAGCACCGGCACGCCCGAGACGCGGACGCGCGAGGTCGCCGCGTTCCTCACCCACGCGGACTTCGAGTCGGTGGGCCTGCGGTACGTGAAGGAGATCAACGAGGCCAACTACTGGATCAAGTGCGACTACTCCCAGCCGTTCGGCTGCCCCGCCGGACAGACGGCGTACTACGGTCGCGGGCCGATCATGTTCAGCTGGAACTTCAACTACAAGGCCGCGGGAGACGCGCTCGGGATCGACCTGCTGAACGACCCGTGGCTGGTCGAGGAGGACCCGTCCGTCGCGTGGCAGACGGCGCTCTGGTACTGGAACACGCAGAACGGCCCCGGGGTGATGACGTCGCACCAGGCGATGGTCTCGGGCGCCGGGTTCGGCCAGACGATCAACTCGCTCAACGGTGCGCTCGAGTGCGAGGGCGGGAACCCCGCCTCCGTGCAGTCCCGGGTGGACCGGTACGTGCGCATCACCGAGGTCCTGGGCGTGGCCCCGGGCTCGGGCCTGTACTGCTGACCGGGCTGTCCCGCGTGCAGCGAGGCGGATGCGGTGCGCGCAGGGGGCGCACCGCACCCGCCTGTCAGCCTGCGGCAGGGACTGCGGCAGCCTCCACGGCGGCCGCGGGCACGTGGGCCGTCGGCAGCCCGGAGCCCGGGCGGAGCCCGGCGTACTGCTCGGCCGCGGCGCGTGCGCACTCGTCCTGGTAGACGGGTCCACCGCCGAGGTACACCGCCATCTCCGCGCGCTTGCCCGGGACGTTGCCGCCGACGAACCAGGCGCCGGCCTTCTTGCCCTCCTCGTACATGACCGTGGCCCGCCCCGCGCGCTCGGTCTCCTCGTACCACCACTCCTCGGCCTCGCGCGTCGCCTCGAGCTGCACGACGCCGTTCTCCCGCGCGTACGCGAGCGCGCGCTGGAGCCACTGCGCGCCGCGCTGGACCGGCACCGTGAGGTTGGAGAGCGGCGTCTGCGGCCCGAGCGACAGGAAGAGGTTGGGGAACCCGTGGACGGAGATCCCCAGGTAGGTCCGCAGGCCGTCGCGCTCCCACCGCTCCCGCAGCGTGACGCCCTCGCGACCGACGACGTCGAACGCCGTGAGCGCGCCGGTCATGGCGTCGAACCCCGTCGCGAGCACGAGCACGTCGAGCTCGTGCTCGACCTCCTGCTCGCCCCCGTCCTCGGAGACGCTGACCACGACGCCGCTGGGCGTGACCCGCGTGATCGGGCTCGCGAGGACGTCGACGAGCTCGACGTTCTCCCGGTTGTACGCGGCGTAGTAGCCGTGCCCGGTGGGCGGGCGCTTGCCCATGAACGTGTAGGTGGAGGGGCTGAGCGCCTCGGCGGTCCGGGGGTCGGTGACGATCTCGCGGATCTTGCCGCGCAGGAACTCGGACGCGAGCGCGCTCGCCTCGGGGCTGGAGACGAGGTCGGTGAAGCACTCGTTGGCGAACCGGAAGCCCCCGGCCTCCCACCGGGACTCGAAGACCCGACGGCGCTCCTCGGCGTCGACCTCGAGCGCGGACCGCGTCGGGATCTCCATCGGCACGCCGAACGGATGCTGGGCGGCGCGCTCGAAGACCGCGTCGTAGTCCGCCCGCAGCGCCGCGAGCTCGTCCGCGGTCACCGCGGGGCTCGTCGTCTCCAGGACGTAGTTCGGGGTGCGCTGGAAGACCGTGACCTGGGCCGCCTGGGCGGCGAGCTCCGGGAGCATCTGGATCCCGGAGGCGCCGACGCCGATCAGCCCGACGCGCTTGCCGGACAGGTCCACCCCCTCGTGCGGCCACCTCGCCGAGTGGTACGCGGGCCCGGCGAAGGTGTCCAGGCCGGGAAGGTCCGGGTACAGGGGACGCGAGAGCAGCCCTGTCGCCGAGACGAGGTAGGTGGCGCGCAGCGTCGACCCGTCGGCGAGGGTGAGGGTCCACTGGTTCGTGGCGTCCGAGTGCTCGGCCCGCTCGACGGTCGTGCTCAGCCGGATGTCACGCCGCAGGTCGAGCCGGTCGGCGACGAAGTCCAGGTAGGCGCGGATCTCCTCGCCGCGCGGGTAGCGCTCGCTCCAGTCCCACTCGTCCCGCACCTCGCGGGAGAACGAGAACGCGTACGCGAGGTACTCCGAGTCGGTGCGCACGCCCGGGTACCGGTTGGCCCACCACGTCCCACCGACTCCCCCGGCGGCGTCGACCACGAGGACGGAGAGCCCGACCTCCCGCAGATGGTGGAGCATCGCCAGCCCCGAGAAGCCCGCCCCGATCACGACCGCGTCGTAGGTCCCGCCGCCGCTCGCCACATCGCCCATGCACCGCTCCCCTGTCTCAGATCCGTCCGGACACCGCAGGGCTGACGGCCCGCGCGATGCGGTATACCGTCCCACGCGCGGGGCCTTCCTGCCATGGCGGGCCGGCCTCCGACCGGACCGGTCAGAACGGCCAGACGAGCGGCACGTAGAGGACCGCGGCGGCGAGGAACACCACCGCGAGGGGGAGGCCCAGACGCCAGTAGTCACCGAAGCGGTAGCCACCCGGCTGCAGGACCATGAGGTTGACCGGCGTGGCGATCGGAGTGAGGAAGGCCGCGGCGCCCGCGACCGTGAGCGCCATCATGAACGGCTGCACGCTCACGCCCAGGGTCTGCGCGAACGACACCGCGACCGGGGCCATCACGAGGACGGTCGCGACGTTCGAGATGAACTGGCCGAGCACGAGGGTGAGCACGCACACCACGAGGAGCGCGAGGTGCGGGGACCCGCCGCCGGTGACCCGGAGCACGACGTCCGCGATCGCGTCAGCCGCACCCGAGGAGACGAACGCCGCGGACAGCGGGATGAGGGTGGCGATGAGGACGACTGTGTCCCACGAGATCGCGCGGAACGACTGCGGCACGGTGACGACCTTCGTGAGCACGAGCGCTCCCGCCGCGAGCAGCCCCGCGATGACCGGCGGCACGACCCCGGTCGCGAGCAGCACGATCGTCGCGACCAGCACCCCGAGGCAGCGCCGCCAGCCGCGCCCGAGCGGGACGCCGCGCTGGAGGCTCTTCGAGGAGTCGACGGCGATGACGTCGGGCGACTGGGTGTACCGGTGGAGGGCGTCCCAGGGTCCGCGCACGAGCACCGCGTCGCCGGGCTGGAGGATCATCGGCCCCGAGGGGGCCTCGGACTCGGGGCCAGTGGTGCTGCCGTCGCCGCGGCGGATGGCGAGCACGACGAGGCCCTCGTCCCGGGTCGTCATGCCAGGGCTCACCCGGCGCCCCACGAGCGTCGAGCGTGGCGCGATGAGCACCTCGACGACCCCCGTGCCGCCCGTGAACAGGCGACCCGTATCGAGCTCGGCGGGGTAGCTCTCGCGCCACGAACGCACGCGTTCGCGCGGATCGGTGGCCGTGTCGGCGAGGTGCTCGGGGACACGCTCCGGGAGCAGCCGGTCTCCCAAGGTCACCACGAGGACCGCCGTGGCGAGCACGAGCGGGATCCCCACCAGCGCGAACTCGAAGTAGCCGAACTCCTGGCCGCCCGCCTCGGCCGCCGCCTCGGACACGATGATGTTCACCGGCGTGCCGGTCAAGGTCAGGAGCGAGCCCGCCCCCGCGGCGAACGCGAGCGGGATGAGCATGCGCGAGGGCACGATGCCGGCTCGGGCGGCGGCGACCACCGCGACCGGGAGCAGCGCCGCGACGGCGCCGTTGATGCTGATGACCGCCGCGAGGAGCGCCGCGACCCCGACCATCAGCGCGAGCAGCCCCGCCCGTCCCAGGGACGCACGCCGCTCGAGCCACTGCCCGATCCACGCGGTGATGCCCGTGGAGTCCAGCGCGTCGCTGAGCACGAACAGCGTCGCGATGAACAGCACGATCGGGTCGCTGAAGCCGCTCAGCGCCGCGTCGAGCGGGAGCACGCCCGTCGCCCAGAGCGCGACGGGCACGAACAGCGCGACGACGACGAGAGGGAGCCGGTTGGTCATGAAGCCCACGACCGCCAGCGCCAGGATCACGAACGTCGCGACCAGCGGATCGATCATGGGCACCCCATGGGACGTCAGGATGCCACACGACCCGCCCGGGAGATCACCGGAATAGTGGGCGCGCCGCTGCGTTGTCGATGACCATGACGACACTCGGGATCATCGGCGCAGGAAACATCGGCTCTCAGGTCGCGCGGGCCGCGATCGCCCACGGCTACGACGTGGTCATCGCGAACTCGAGGGACCCCCGGACCCTGGACGACCTCGTCGCCGACCTGGGGCCCCGGGCGCGGGCGGCGACCGCGGAGGAGGCGGCGCGCGCCGCGGACGTCGCCGTCGTCGCGGTGCCTTTCGGGTCGTACCGCGAGGTCCCGGTCGAGCCGCTCGACGGGAAGATCGTGCTCGACGCGAACAACTACTACTGGGAGCGCGACGGGCACGTCGAGGCCATCGACCGGGGCGAGGCCACGTCGTCCGGCCTGCTGCAGGAGCACCTGGCCGGGTCCAAGGTGGCCAAGGCGTTCAACCACATCCAGTCGGCGCACATCACTACTGACGGCGCCCCCGCGGGCACGCCGGGGCGTCGGGCCTTGGCGACCGCGAGCGACTTCCCCGAGGCCGCGGCCTGGGTCGAGCGCTTCTACGACGAGATCGGGTTCGACGCCGTCGACACGAGCCCGCTCGCGGAGTCGTGGCGGGTCGAGCGGGACCGCCCGGCGTACGTCGCGCGCCAGGACGCCGACGAGCTGCGCGCGAACCTCGCCCGCGCGCCCCGCACGATCTGACCCGGTCCCGGGGCGGGCGCGTCAGGCGTGCTCGCCCCGGGCGACGAGGCCGGCGCCCACGATCAGCAGCACGAGGAGCGCGACCACGAGGCCGAGGAGCGCGAGCGCGCGAGCCGGTCCGAGAGGCCCCTCCACGAGGCGCGCGGACCGTCGGCAGCCGAGGCCAGCCAGGCCCCACAGGACCGCGGCGCCAAGGGGCTCGGGGCGCTGCCACACGACGGCCAGCACGACCGCGAACGCCGCGAGCGCCCAGGCGATCCACCCTGCCCAACGCAGGCGCGCGCCGTAGAACGACCCCGCCGGACGGCCGCCGTGCTCCGACGCCACAGCGCGACGATCGCCCGCGCCGAGCATGCGGGGCTCCTGCCGGTCGAGCAGTCCCGGGACGGGCAGCTCGTCGCGCCGGGCCACGGTCAGTCCTCGCCGTAGAAGACGCGCTCCATGACGGTCCGGGCACGCCGCGCGGTGCGCAGGAAGTGCTCCTCGAGCTCGGCGCCCGTGTCCGCGTCCGGGAGGTCGAGCACGCGCGCGAGGCCGTTGAGCGCGAACCGGTCGTGCGGCAGCACGTCGACCGTCGACCCGGTCGTCCGGCCGGACCACAGCACGAGCGCGCTGCGCAGGCGGGACGCGAGGTGCCAGGCCTCGCCGAGCACCGCGGCGTCGTCCGCGTCGACGAGCCCGGCCGTCACGGCCGCGTCCAGCGCGTCGACGGTCGACGTGGTGCGCAGCGCCGCCACCTCGTGGGCGTGCTGGAGCTGGAGGAGCTGGACGGTCCACTCGACGTCGGACACTCCCCCGCGGCCGAGCTTGAGGTGGCGCGACGCCTCGACGCCGCGCGGGAGCCGCTCGGACTCGACGCGCGCCTTGATGCGCCGCACCTCGCGCACCTCCGCTAGGTCGAGCCCGCCCTGCGGGTAGCGCCGGCCGTCGACGACGCGGGTGAACGTGTCCCCGAGACCGTCGAGGTCGCCCGCGACCGGGCGCGCGCGCAGGAGCGCCTGCGCCTCCCAGACGCTCGACCACCGCTCGTAGTACTCGGTGTACGACGCGAGCGAGCGCACGAGCGGGCCGTTGCGCCCCTCGGGCCGCAGGTCGGCGTCGACGGGGAGCGCGGGCTCCGGGCCGACGGCGGACAGGAGCTGGCGCAGCCGCGTCGCCACGGCGAGCGCGTACGCCTGGGCGTCTCGGCCCTCGGCTCCGGGCACCGGGTCGTGCACGAACATCACGTCGGCGTCCGAGCCGTAGCCCATCTCGCGACCGCCGAGGCGGCCCATCGCGACGACGAGCAGGCGCGCAGGAGCGGATCCCGGGTCCTGGGCGTCGTACCCGAGCTCGCCGCGCGCGACGAACTCCGCGACGCGGAGCGCGCCCGCGAGCACGACGTCCGCGGCGTCGGAGATGCTCCGGGCGGCGGCGACGGCGTCGACGACGCCCAGCAGCTCGGCGGCGCCGGTGCGGGCGAGCTCGCGGCGGCGCACGGCGCGCAGGCTCACCGTCGCCGGATCGACCTCGTCGGCGCGTGTGAGGATGGCGTCGGTCTCGGCCGTGAGCCGCTGGATACCCCGCGGGGCGAGGTCGGCGTCCTCCGCGAGCCAGCGGACCGATTCGGGCGAGCGGGCCAGTGCCTCGGCCATGTAGCGGGAGTTCGCGAGCAGGTGCGCGAGCCGCTGCGCCGCGGAGCCGGAGTCGCGCAGGAGCTTGAGGTACCAGTGCGTCGCACCGAGCGTCTCGGACAGCGTGCGGAACGCGAGCAGTCCGGCGTCGGGGTCGGCGCCCTCCGCGAACCAGCCGAGCATGACCGGCAGGAGCTGGCGCTGGATCGCCGCGCGCCGGCTCACGCCCTCGGTGAGCGCGGTGACGTGGCGCATCGCGCCCGCGGGGTCGCGGTAGCCGATCGCGGCGAAGCGCGCCTTCGCGGCCTCGGGCGCCAGGCTCACCTCGTCCGGGGAGAGCTGGGCGACGGCGGGAAGGAGCGGACGGTAGAAGATCTCCTCGTGCAGCGCGCGCACCTCGCGGCGCGTCGCGCGCCACCGCTCGGTGAGCCCGTCGGCGCCCTCGGCGCGCATCCCGAGCGACCGCGCGAGACGGCGCAGCTCGTCCTCCGAGGTCGGCACCAGGTGCGTGCGCCGGAGCCGGACGAGCTGGATGCGGTGCTCGAGCGAGCGCAGGAACCGGTAGCAGACCCCGAGCCGGGCCGCGTGCTCGCGACCGACGTACCCGGCGGCGGCGAGCTCGGCGAGCGCCGTGAGCGTGCCGCGGCTGCGGATCGACTCGTCCGCGCGGCCGTGCACGAGCTGCAGGAGCTGGACGGTGAACTCGACGTCGCGCAGGCCGCCCTTGCCGAGCTTGAGCTGGCGGTCGGCCTCGGCCGCGGGCACGTGGTCCTCGACGCGGCGGCGCATCGCCTGCGAGTCCTCGACGAAGTTCTCGCGGCCCGCCGCCGACCACACGAACGGGGCGATCGCCTCCTCGTACGCGCGCCCCAGGTCCCGGTCCCCCGCGACCGTGCGCGCCTTGAGCAGCGCCTGGAACTCCCAGGTCTTGGCCCAGCGCTCGTAGTACGCGACGTGGCTCTCGAGCGTGCGCACGAGCGGGCCCTGCTTGCCCTCGGGGCGCAGCGCGGCGTCGACCTGCCACAGGGCGGGCTCCCCCGACGTGCCCCAGCACACGCGCGCGAGGCTCGTCGCGAGCCGCGCCCCGACGCTCGTCGCGTACGCCTCGTCGTACCCCTCCGCGGGCTCGACGACGTAGATGACGTCGACGTCGGAGATGTAGTTGAGCTCGCGCGCCCCGCACTTGCCCATGCCGATGACGGCGAGCCGCACGCCCGCACCGCGGTCGTCGAGCTCCGCACGGGCGATCGCGAGCGCCCCCTCGAGCGCGGCGGCGGCGAGGTCCGCGAGCGCCGCGCCGACGGCGGGCATGCGCGTGAGCGGGTCGGTCACGGTGAGGTCGGTCGCGGCGATGCGCAGGATCCGCTCCCGGTAGGCGCGGCGCAGGGCGTCCACGCGTCCCGGCCCGGGCTGGTCGGCGACGGGCACCGCCGCGTCCGGGTCGGCGCCCGCCGCGCGCAGGAGCTCGGCCCGCACGTCGTGCACGTCGACCCCGGTCCCGGGGGTCGGGTCCGCGAGGACCTCGAGCGACGCAGGACGACGCACGACGTCGTCGCCGAGCGCGACCGAGGCGCCGAGCACCGCGAGCAGGCGGTCGCGCGCCTCGCCCGGCCGGAGGCTGCGCCGGGCGAGGTCCGCGAGCGGCGCGCGCGCCTCGACGTCGGGTCGCAGCGTGCCGGCCAGCCGCACGACCTGCAGGAGCGCGAGGTCCGGATCTGCCGCGGCACCGAACGCCGCGAGCAGCTCGTCGTCCACCGCGGACGCCGGGTCCGCCGCCTCGTCCGCTCCCGGCCCGGTGCCGCCGTCGAGCAGGAGCGCGAGGTCCGGGTCCGCGAGCAGGCCCGCCGAGCGCGAGATGTCGGCGAAGCCGACGCGCGCGAGCCGACCGGTGAGCGTCGGCCGGCGGGAGCCGCCGGACCGACCGGACGTCGTCGTGGGCCCGCTCACAGGACCTGGAGGAACCGCTTCAGCTCGAACGGCGTGACCTGCGCGCGGTAGCCGTCCCACTCCTGGCGCTTGTTGCGCAGCACGAAGTCGAAGACGTGCTCGCCGAGCGTCTCCGCCACGAGCTCCGACTTCTCCATGACCGCGATCGCCTCGTCGAGCGACTGCGGGAGCGGCTTGATGCCCAGGGCGCGACGCTCGGCGTCGGTGAGCTCCCACACGTCGTCCTCGGTGGCCTCGGGGAGCTCGTAGCCCTCCTCGATGCCCTTGAGGCCGGCGGCGAGCATGACGGCGAAAGCCAGGTAGGGGTTCGTGGCCGAGTCGAGCGCGCGGTACTCGACGCGGCTCGAGTTGCCCTTGCCCGGCTTGTACATCGGCACGCGTACGAGCGCGGAGCGGTTGTTGTGGCCCCAGCACACGTAGCTCGGCGCCTCGGCGCCGCCCCACAGGCGCTTGTACGAGTTCACGTACTGGTTGGTGATCGCGGTGATCTCCGCGGCGTGGACCAGGAGCCCTGCGATGAACTGGCGCGCCGTCTTGGACAGCTCGAACTGGGCGCCGGGCTCGTGGAACGCGTTGCGGTCGCCCTCGAAGAGCGACAGGTGCGTGTGCATGCCGGAGCCGGGGTGCTCGGCCATCGGCTTGGGCATGAACGAGGCGAACACGCCCTGCTCGAGCGCGACCTCCTTGACGACCGTGCGGAACGTCATGAGGTTGTCCGCGGTCGTCAGGGCGTCGGCGTAGCGCAGGTCGATCTCGTTCTGCCCCGGCCCGGCCTCGTGGTGGGAGAACTCGACCGAGATGCCCATGGACTCGAGCATCGTGATCGCGGCACGGCGGAAGTCGTGCGTCGATCCCCGCGCGAGGTGGTCGAAGTACCCGCCCTGGTCGACCGGGACGAGCGGCGCCTCGGCGTCGGCGGGCTGGTTGAACAGGTAGAACTCCACCTCGGGGTGCGTGTAGAACGTGAACCCCTTGTCGCTCGCCTTGGCCAGCGCGCGCTTGAGCACGTTGCGGCTGTCCGCGAGGGACGGCTCGCCGTCGGGCGTGAGGATGTCGCAGAACATGCGCGCGGTGCCGTGCCGCTCGCCGCGCCACGGGAGCACCTGGAACGTGGTGGGGTCCGGCTTGGCGATCATGTCGGCCTCGTACACGCGCGTGAGGCCCTCGATCGAGCTGCCGTCGAACCCGATGCCCTCGGCGAACGCCGACTCGAGCTCCGCGGGCGCGATCGCCACCGACTTCAGCATCCCGAGCACGTCGGTGAACCAGAGCCGGATGAAGCGGATGTCGCGCTCCTCGACCGTGCGGAGCACGAACTCCTGCTGCCTGTCCATGCGGTACATCCTGCCTGATCCGTGTGACGAACGGGTGACACGGTCGTGTGGCGGACGTCGCGCGTCCGGACGACCCCGCGGACCGATCGCGCGCGCCCGCTCGTCTAGGCTGGCCGCATGGCTGATCTGCGCGTCGCGCTGGCACAGGTCGACACGTGCGTGGGGGACCTCGACGGCAACGCCGCCCTCGTCCTCGCGCGCACCCGGGAGGCCGCGACGGCGGGCGCGCGGCTCGTCGCGTTCCCGGAGATGACCCTCACCGGCTACCCGATCGAGGACCTCGCCCTGCGCGCGTCGTTCCGGCGCGCGGCGTGGGACGCCGCCGCGGACATCGCGACCCGGCTCGACGCCGAGGGCCTGGGCCACGTCACCGTGGTGCTCGGCACCGTGGGTACCGCGGGCGCGCCCCGCGGCGCGGGAGCCGCGGAGCGCGAGGCGTCGGGCTCCCCCGCCGACCTCCCGACGAACCGCGCCGTCGTGCTGCGCGACGGCGTCGTGCAGGCCGCGTACGACAAGCACCACCTGCCCAACTACGGGGTGTTCGACGAGTTCCGCATCTTCGCGCCCGGCGAGACCACGACGGTCGTCGAGGTCGAGGGCCGCCGCGTGGGGATCGCGATCTGCGAGGACATCTGGCAGGACGGCGGCCCGGTCGCCGAGATGGCGACGCTCGACGAGGCGGGGAACGGGCTCGACCTGCTGCTCGTCCTCAACGGCTCCCCGTACGAGGAGGGCAAGGGGCACGTCCGCACCGACCTCGCGGCGCGCCGCGCGCGGGAGGTGAGCGCCCCGGTCGCGTACGTCAACCTCGTGGGCGGGCAGGACGACCTCGTGTTCGACGGCGGCTCGTTCGTCACCGACGCCACCGGCGCGGTCGTCGCGCGCTCGCCGCAGTTCGTGGAGGACCTGCTGGTGTGGGAGCTGCCCGACGACGGCCGGACCCCGCGCGGGTCCCTCGCCCCGGAGCTGCACCCGGACGAGGAGGTCTACCGGGCCTGCGTCACCGGGCTCGCGGGCTACGTGCGCAAGAACGGCTTCCGCTCGGTCGTGCTCGGCGCGTCGGGCGGCATCGACTCGGCCCTCACCGCGACCGTCGCCGCGGACGCGATCGGCGGGAGCAACGTCGTCGGCGTCTCCATGCCCTCGCAGTACTCGTCCGAGCACAGCAAGGACGACGCCGCCGACCTCCTGAAGCGTCTCGGCGGGGACTACCGCGTCCAGCCCATCGCGCCGATGGTCGAGGCGTTCCAGGGCGAGCTCGCGCTCGAGGGCGTCGCCGAGGAGAACCTCCAGGCGCGCGTGCGCGGCGTGATCCTCATGGCGATCTCCAACCGGGAGGGCCACCTGGTCATCGCGCCGGGCAACAAGTCCGAGCTCGCGACCGGCTACGCGACGATCTACGACGCGGGCAGCATCGGCGGCTTCGCGCCCCTTAAGGACGTCGACAAGTCGCGCGTGTGGCAGCTCGCGCGCTGGCGCAACGACCAGGCGGTCGACCGGGGCGAGATCCCGCCGATCCCCGAGTCGTCCATCACCAAGCCGCCGTCGGCGGAGCTGCGCCCGGGCCAGACCGACCAGGACTCGCTGCCTCCCTACGACCTCCTCGACGAGGTGCTCGACGCCTACATCGAGCACGCCGAGGGCCGCGCCGAGCTGCTCGCGCGCGGGTTCGACCCGGAGGTCGTGGACAAGGTCGTCACGCTCGTCGACCGCGCCGAGTGGAAGCGGCGCCAGTACCCGCCGGGCCCCAAGGTCACCGCCCTCGCGTTCGGCCGCGACCGTCGTCTGCCCATCACCAACCGCTGGCGCGAACCGCTCGACTGACGGCCCCGGTCACCCCGCGCGCCGTCCGCCCCGTACCCGCACCCAGGAAAGGCCGTCATGTCTGCTCACACCGCCCCCGAGCCCGCCGCCACCGGCGGCACGGGACCGCGCCGCGTCCGCGTGCACCACCTCGCCGAGGCGAAGGCGCGCGGCGAGAAGATCACGATGCTCACGGCGTACGACGCGGTGACCGCGCGCATCTTCGACGGCGCCGGGATCGACATGCTGCTGGTCGGCGACTCGATCGGGAACACGATGCACGGGCACGCGACGACGCTGCCCGTCACGGTCGACGACCTGATCCCCCCGGCCCGCGCGGTCGCACGCGCCGCTCGGCGAGCGTTCACGGTCGTCGACCTGCCGTTCGGGTCCTACGAGGCCGGCCCGGAACAGGCGCTCGCCACGGGCGTGCGCTTCCTCAAGGAGACCGGCGTCAACGCGGTCAAGCTCGAGGGCGGGCGCCGCGTCGCCGCGCAGATCCGCGCGCTCACCGACGCCGGCATCCCCGTCGTCGGCCACCTGGGCTTCACGCCGCAGTCCGAGAACGCGCTCGGCGGGCCGCGCGTCCAGGGTCGGGGCGACGACGCCGCCGAGCGGCTCAGCGAGGACGCCCTCGCCGTGGCCGAGGCGGGCGCCGTCGCCGTCGTGCTCGAGATGGTCCCGGTCGAGGTCGCCGCGCGGATCACCGAGATCCTGCGCATCCCCACGATCGGCATCGGCGCGGGCGCCGCGTGCGACGGCCAGGTGCTCGTCTGGACGGACATGGCGGGCATGACCGACTGGTCGCCGCGCTTCGCCAAGCGGTACGCGGAGATCGGCGCCGCGCTCGGCCAGGCCGCCGCCGACTACGCCGCGGACGTCCGGGGGGGCACGTTCCCCGACGACGAGCACAGCTTCGCGCGCTGACCTCGCGGGCTGCCGGGCGCCGAGGCGGCGGCGGTCAGCCGGCGTCCGCGCCGACGTCGGCCACCCAGGCCGTGAGCCCCGCGGCGAGGGCGTCCGCGTAGCGCTGGCGGCCCTCCTCGGACTCCATGACCGCGGCCTCCTCGGGGTTGCGCATCTCCCCCAGCTCCAGCATGACCGCGGGGCGCTCGGCGTGGTTGAGCGTCGCGAGGTCGGCGCGCCGCTGGATCGGGCCGTCGTCCGCGGCGACCGAGGACGACGGCGCGAACCCCGCCGTGGTCAGCGCCGCCACGAGCTCGTGGGCGAGCGCGACGCTGGGCTCGCCCTGGGCCTCGACGACGGGCGGGTCGGAGACGATCGCGAAGAACCCGTGCGCGCTCCGGTCCTCCGTGCCGTTGGCATGGATCGAGACGAGGACGTCCGCGTCGTTCTCCTGGGGGAAGCGACCCCGCGCGTCGACGCACGGCCCCACGCCCGCGTCGTCGGGGCGCGTGAGCACGACGACCGCACCGAGCTCGGTGAGCCCTTGCGCGAGGCGGCTGCTCACGTCCCACGCGAAAGCGTGCTCCGGGTAGCCCGCGTCCGTCGACGCCCCCACCGTGTTGCACGCCTTGGTGTCGCCCCGCCCGTCGGGGACGGGCGCGTTGACCGTGAGCGGGTTCGCCCCGTTGCCGCCGTTGTGACCGGGGTCGACGGCGACCGTGAGGCCCGCGAGCGGGGCCGGTGGGCTGGTCTTCGTGACCGTCGGGTCCGGGGACGCGGTCGTCGGCCCGGGTGCGGGGGCCGACGCGACGGCGTCGCTGGACGGGGCGAGCGTCGTCGGGTCTCCCCCGGACCCGGCGCGGACCTGCAGTGCGACGAGGAACGTCAGCGCGCCGACGGCCAGCCCCGCGAGGAGCAGGCCGAGGCGCCCCGACCATGCGCGCCGCGGACCGGGTGGTGGGCCGTGGGTCACTCGCCGCGCTCGCGGCGCTCTTCCTCGTCCCAGGCGTCGGACCGCTCACGGGCGGTCTCGAGGGCCTTCTCCGCAGCCTCGCGCGTCGGGTACGGCCCCATGCGGTGCGTCCACGAGCCGCTCGGTCCGCGGTGCACCTCACCCGTGCGGGTGTCGAAGTAGAACTGGTCCTCGGTCGCGGGCTCGCCGTCGTCGGTGAAGCGTGATCCGGTGCTCATGGTCCGATCCTCCCCCATCCCAGGCCGCCTGTCCGTCCGCGCCCCGCGCGCCTTCGTAGACTGGCCGCCATGAGCCCCACCCCGTCCCCCACCTCGCCCGACGCCGTCGCGCCCCCCGGTCCGGACCGGCGCGGACCGCTCGTCCCGGGCGTCGTCGGACCGCTGCGCGCGGTGCCCGCCTCGATCGAACGGCCCGAGTACGTCGGGCGGCCGGGACCGCGGCCGTTCACGGGCAGCGAGGTCAACGACCCCGAGACGGTCGACCGCATCCGCGTGGCGTCGCGGATCGCCGCCCAGGCTCTCGTCGAGGTGGGACGCCATGTCGCCCCGGGCGTGACGACCGACGAGCTCGACCGCGTCGGGCACGAGTTCGTCCTGGACCACGGCGCCTACCCGTCGACCCTGGGGTACCGCGGGTTCCCCAAGTCGCTGTGCACGTCGCTCAACGAGGTCGTGTGCCACGGCATCCCCGACTCGACGGAGCTCGTCGAGGGCGACATCGTCAACGTCGACATCACCGCGTACGTCGGCGGCGTGCACGGCGACACGAACGCGACCTTCACCGTCGGCGCGGTCGACGAGGACTCTGCGCTGCTCGTCGAGCGCACGCGCGAGGCGCTGGCCCGCGGCATCAAGGCCGTCGCACCGGGACGCCAGATCAACGTGGTCGGGCGCGTCATCGAGCGGTACGCGGCCCGGTTCGGGTACGGGGTCGTGCGCGAGTACACGGGGCACGGGGTCGGGCGCGCGTTCCACTCGGGCCTCGTCGTGCCGCACTACGACGCCGCGCCGGACCACGCGACCGTCATCGAGCCCGGGATGGTCTTCACGATCGAGCCGATGCTCACGCTCGGGACGTCCGAGTGGCGGATGTGGGACGACGGGTGGACGGTAGTCACCGCGGACGCCTCGCGGACCGCGCAGTTCGAGCACACGCTGCTGGTGACCGACGACGGAGCGGAGATCCTCACACTGCCATGAACGCCCACCAGGACTCTCACGCCGCGCCTCCGGCGCAGACCGACCGCCCCCGTACCGCGTTCGGCATCGACGTCGGCGGCAGCGGCATCAAGGGCGCGCCGGTCGACCTCACCACCGGCGAGTTCGCGCAGGAGCGCCACCGCATCCCGACGCCGCAGCCTTCGACCCCGCAGGCCGTCGCCGAGGTGATCGCCGAGCTCGTCGGCGAGTACGACCTCCCGCAGGACGTGCCGATCGGCGTCGCGTTCCCTGCGCCGCTGCAGCACGGCGTCGTGCGCTTCATCGCGAACCTCGACCAGTCGTGGACCGGCGTCGACCTGCCCGCGCTCGTCGCACGCGAGACCGGGCGCCACGTCGTCGCGGTCAACGACGCCGACGCCGCCGGGGTCGGCGAGGTCCGGTACGGCGCCGCGCGCGAGGCGGACGGGGTCGTGCTCGTCGCGACGCTCGGCACCGGGATCGGCAGCGCGATCGTCGTCGACGGCCACCTGCTCCCGAACACCGAGCTCGGGCATCTCGAGATCGACGGGTACGACGCCGAGACACGCGCGTCCGACGCCGCCCGGGACCGCGAGGACCTGGACTGGGCACAGTGGGCCGAGCGCCTGCAGCGCTACTTCGGCGTCGTGGAGGACCTGTTCTCGCCCGACCTCATCGTCGTCGGCGGCGGCGTGAGCAAGAAGCACGAGCATTTCCTGCCGCTGCTGCACCTGCGGGCCCCGATCGTGCCGGCCCGACTTCGCAACGCGGCCGGCATCGTGGGCGCGGCGTCGCTCGCTGCGGACGCCCGCTGACGGGCGCGGGCGTGCCTGGTGGCCGCCCCGCCGTCGGACCTCGACCGGAGGTCAGCTCGTGGTGACCTCGTGCCGCTCGGTGCCGAAGATGTCGATGACGCCGAGCATCTCGAGGACGTCGGTGACGACCGTGGGCGGGTTGCGCAGCGTGACGGACAGCCCCTCCTCGGAGCCGATCGTGTAGAACTGCACGAGGAACGCGATGCCCGTGGAGTCCATGAACGTCACCTTGGACGTGTCGATCACCACGGGGACGTCCCGTTCGAGCGCGTTCGCGAGCGCGGCGCTCGCCTCGCTGCGGAGGGCGACGTCGATCTCGCCCCACATGTCCACGACGCTCGCCTCGGGCTCCTCGAGCAGCCGGATGCCGCCCGTTCCCGCCTCGACGTCGCTCCGCTCCAGCTCCTGCACCAACACTGCCCCGCCCTTCGTCCTGCCCCTGCCTCGCCCACCCCGACGAGTACGCGCCACCTGCCTGACGCTGTCGATCGGTCGATGCCTGCTGTCGTACGTCATCGGGCGACGAGAAGGCTCCGGCGTGATCGGACGTCGCCAGCGTACCCCACGGATGCCGCTGGCTGGTAGGCCTCTGGCGAAGACTTTACCCAGAGCCGTTTCGACATCGTTCCCCGGAGCAATCGTTGAGGATTCATTCAACAGTTGGACGGGTGTCCAGACGACGACGGCCGCCACGGACCCGGTGCGGGGTCGACGTGGCGGCCGTCGTGACGGGGACGCGGGGCGTCAGCCCGTGTTCTGCAGGCCGGCTGCGACGCCGTTCACGGTGAGCAGCAGGAGGTGCTGGAGCTCGTCCTTGACCGGACCCTCCGCGCCGGAGCGCAGGCCGCGCAGGGCGCGGACCTGGAGCAGCGAGAGCGCGTCGACGTACGGGCTGCGGAGCTGGACCGCGCGACCCAGGACGCGGCGCCCGGCGAGGGGCCACGCGTTCTCCGTGACGGCGAGGACCTGCTCGCGCGTGAGCCGCAGCTCGTCGAGGATCGCCTGCGCGAGGTCGTCGCGCTCGCCGAGCGCGAGGTACCGCTCCGCGATGCGCTCGTCCGTCTTGGCGAGCGACATCTCGACGTTGTCGAGGAGCGTCGCAAAGAGCGGCCACTCGCGGTGCGCCTCGCGCAGCAGCTCGAGGTCACCGAACTCCTTGAGCGCCGTCCCGAGCCCGTACCACCCGGCGAGGTTGATGCGGGCCTGCGACCACGAGAACACCCACGGGATGGCCCGCAGGTCGTCGAGCGAGGAGACGGACAGGCCGCGGCGTGCCGGACGCGAGCCGATGGGCAGCAGGCCCACCTCCTCGAGCGGCGTCACCTCGGCGAACCACTGCGGGAAGCCGTCCGCGCGCACGAGCTCGTGGAACCGGCGGCGCGACGACACGTCGAGCGCCGCGGCCAGGTCGCGGTACCGCTCGGTCGCCTCGGCGTTGCGCTTCTCCGTCGACGGCGCCGACGCCAGCAGGGTCGCCGCGGCGACCTGCTCGATGTGGCGCGACGCGATGGTCGGGTCGCCGTAGCGCGCGAGGATGACCTCGCCCTGCTCCGTGAGCTTGAACCGGCCGTCGACCGAGCCCGGCGGCTGGGCGAGCACCGCACGGTTCGCCGGGCCGCCTCCGCGACCGAGCGCACCGCCACGGCCGTGGAACAGCGTGAGCGTGATGTCGTGCCGCTCGGCCCACTGCGCGATGCGGCTCTGCGCGTCGTGCAGCGCGAGCGTCGCCGAGACCGGACCGACGTCCTTCGACGAGTCCGAGTAGCCGAGCATGACCTCGACGCGGCGCCCGTTCTCGGCGAGCCGGCGCTGCACCTGGGGCAGCGTGAGCATCGACTCGAGGATGTCGACGCTCGCCCGGAGGTCCGCGAAGGTCTCGAACAGCGGGATCGCGTCGACGACCGGCACCTCGTCGGCGCCCTCGAACGCGAGCTCCGCGAGCTGGTACACCGCCGCGAGGTGCTCGGGCTTCTGCGTGAAGGACACGATGTAGCGGCGCGCGGCGCGGACGCCGTAGCGCTCCTGGACCGCGCCGAGCGCGCGGAAGGTGTCGAGCACCTCGCGCGTGCGGTCGGACAGGTCGCCGCGCAGGCCCTTCTCCGCGATCTCCGCGAGCGCCGCCTCGTGGACCTGCGAGTGCTGACGCACCTCGAGCTCCGCGAGGTGGAAGCCGAACGTCTCCACCTGCCAGACGAGCTGCTGCAGGTCACCGTAGGCCGCGCGGGGCGCGCCCGCCGCGACGAGCGACTCCTGGACGACGCGCAGGTCGGACTCGAGCTGCTCCGCGGTCGCGTACGCGAGGTCCGCGTTGCGGGCGCGCGTCGCGGCGATCCGGTCCGCCACGACGAGCAGGACCGCACGGTGCGGCTCGCCCGGGGACGCCGCCGACGCGGCGGCCGTCACGGCCTCCGAGAGGCGGCGCTGCCGCTCCCAGAGCGCCCGCAGCCCGTCCGACGGCGGCGTGCCGTCCTGGTCGAGCGTGAGCTTGCGCCCGACGAGGCGCGTCTGCTGCTCGAGCGCGGCGAACGCGTGGTCCGCCGCGATCGCCGCCGCCTGGCGCGTGACCTCGGCCGTGACGTTCGGGTTGCCGTCACGGTCGCCGCCGATCCACGTGCCGAGGCTGACGAACGGCCGCACGAGCGGCTCCTCGCGCCCCGCCTCGTCGCCGAGGAGCCAGTCGTCCAGGCGCCGGTAGACCGTGGGGAACGTGTCGAACATCGTCGCGTCGAACACGCCGAGCGCCGTCTTCACCTCGTCGAGGACGGACGGCTTGTGCTCGCGGATCGGCGCGGTGCGCCACATCGTGTCGATCTCGGCGAGCAGACGGCGCTCGTTCTCCGCGAGCGACGTGCCGCCGAGGCGCTGCGCGTCCCGCTCGTCGAGAAGGGTCGCGATGCGGCGCACCGCGCCGGACACCGCGCGACGGCGGGCCTCGGTCGGGTGCGCCGTGAGCACCGGGCGGAACTCGAGGCGACGCAGCCGGCGCAGCGCCTCCTCACGGCCCACCTCGCCGACGAGCTGCTCGAACGCCTCCGGGAGGGAGTCGTCGGGCGTCGTCGCGCGGGTCGCGAACTCGGCCTCGCGCTCGCGCAGGACGCGCACGCGGTGGTACTCCTCCGCGAGGTTCGCGAGGTGGAAGTAGCACGTGAAGGCCCGGGCGACCTGCTCGGCGCGCGCCATGGAGAGGCCCTCGACGAGGGTCTCCGCCTCGGCGAGCACCGTGCCGGACGGGTCGTCGTACGCGCGGATGGACAGCTCGCGCAGGCGCTCGACGTCGTCGAGCAGGTCCTGGCCGCCCGTCTCGCGGAGCACGGTGCCGAGCAGACCGCCGAGCAGGCGGACGTCGTCGCGCAGCGGGGCGGGCACGTCGTGGCGGGCGAGGCCGCGCCCTGCGTGCCCGGTGTCGTCGGAGACGTCGGCGGCGGCCCGGTCAGGGCCGTCGGCAGCACCCGGCGACGGGGACAGTTCCGAAGGGGAGAGGTCGTTCACGGTGACGAGAGTATTCCTTGACCGTCAGGGGACGTGAAGGCGTCCGAGGGGTGATCGTCGGTCGAGCACCGGTCGACAGGGGGTCGCAGCCCGCGACCCTCGGACCGGTCGCCGTCAGCGGCGCGCGCCGACGCGCACCGCGTCGAACGGCGCGTTCGACGCCACGCGGTCCTCGATCGAGGCGGTGACGACGTCCTTGGCGACGCGCGCGGCGTCGAGCACCGAGGCGCCCTTGGCCAGCTCCGCGGTGATCGCGGCGGCGAACGTGCAGCCCGCCCCGCTCACGCGCTCCTCGCCGATCTTCGGGGTGCGCAGCACGTGCACCTCGTCGCCGTCCACCAGCACGTCGACCGCGTCGGGCCCGGGCAGCTCGACGCCGCCCTTCGCGACGACGGCCCGCGGGCCGAGCGCCTGGACCGTGCGCGCCGCCTCGACGAGCTCCTCGACGGTCTCGATCGACTCGACGCCCGCGAGCGTGCGCGTCTCGAAGAGGTTGGGCGTCACGACGGTCGCGAGCGGGAGGACCTGCGCGCGCAGCGCGGTGTCCGTGTCGAGGGCGGCGCCCGGCTCCTGGCCCTTGCAGATGAGCACCGGGTCGAGCACGACGTGCTCCCACGCGCGCGAGCGCAGCGACTCGGCGACGACGTCGATCGTCGCGGGCGTGCCGAGCATGCCGATCTTCACGACCGACGGCTCGTGCGTGACCGTCGCCGCCTCGAACTGGTCGGCGATCACCTGGGGGTCGACCGGGACGAACCGGTGGCCCCAGTCGTTCCTCGGGTCGAACGAGACGATGCACGTCAGCGTGCCGACGCCGTACGCGCCCAGCTCCTGGAACGTCTTGAGGTCGGCCTGGATGCCGGCGCCACCGGTCGCCTCCGACCCGGCGATGACGTAGGCGAGCGGGGGCGTGTGCGCGTCGTGGTGGGACATGGTGCTCCTCGGCACGAGTAGGACGAAGTGCCGTCGTCCCGGTCGTGCCGGGAGGCGGGCGGACGAGCCGGTCTGTACGCCGGGTTCTGTTCCCGCGCGAGGTCACCCTCGCGCGGGCGACGGTCATCCATCTAGGCCCTGCGTCGCCGCAGGGCTCGAGCGGTCTACCCGACTGTGCTTCTCCGTGGAGAATCGGGCGGGCAGCCCTCAGACACAGTCTGTCTGACCTTGCTCCAGGTGGGGTTTACCGAGCCGGGCCGGTCACCCGGCCCGCTGGTGGTCTCTTACACCACCGTTTCACCCTTACCGCGCCGGGCGGAGCCGGAGCCCTGCCTGACGTGGCGGTCTGTTCTCTGTGGCACTGTCCCGCGGGTCACCCCGGGTGGGCGTTACCCACCACCTTGCCCTTCGGAGCCCGGACGTTCCTCGGCGAGGAGCACGAGGCCCCTCGACGCGACCGTCCGACCGACTCGTCCGCACCGGCAAGATTACCGGTCCCGGGAGGATCGTCGAACCAGCGACCGGCCCACCTGAGGGGGCGGCGGCCCCGTAGGATGGCCCGCCCCCCTCACACCCGGATCCCGGAGGTCTGACGTGCCCGCCCCCGCCGTACCGTCCGGCCCCGACGCACCGACCGGCGCACCTGCCGGGGACGCGTCGGGCGAGCTCGCGCGGGAGCAGGAGTTCCTGGCCGCCGCCCGCAGGCAGCTCGCCCGCATGCGCGAGCAGGCCGGGTCGCTCCACGCCCTCGCCGGGGACCGGGTCAGCGCCGAGTACCTCGAGGCGGCGCTCGCCCGCCGGCTCGCCCAGCTCGCCGACGACCCGGAGGTCCCGCTCTTCTTCGGACGCATCGACCTCGACGCCGTGGACCACGAGCCCGCCGAGGTCTTCCACATCGGGCGTCGTCACGTCTCCGACCCCGAGGGCGACCCGCTCGTCGTCGACTGGCGCGCCCCGGTGAGCACGCCCTTCTACCGCGCCACCCGCACCGAGCCGATGGGTGTCGCCGCCCGCCGCCGCTACGGCTTCCAGCGCGGTGCCCTCACCGGCTTCGAGGACGAGTCGCTCACCGCCCCGGGTCCCGGTGCGGAGTCCTCCGCGATCCTCGAGGCCGAGATCGAGCGGCCTCGTACCGGGCCGATGCGCGACATCGTCGCCACCATCCAGCCCGAGCAGGACGTCATCGTGCGCGGCGGGCTCGACCGGACCGTCGTCGTGCAGGGCGCGCCCGGCACCGGCAAGACCGCCGTCGGGCTGCACCGCGCCGCGTACCTGCTGTACTCCCACCGGGAGCGGGTGAGCCGTGCCGGCATGACCGTCGTGGGGCCCAACGCGAGCTTCCTGCGGTACATCCGCGACGTCCTGCCCGCCCTCGGCGAGGTCGACGCGACCCAGACCACCGTCGAGGAGATCGTCACGGCGCACGGTCGCCTGCGCGGGACGGAGCCCGCGGACATCGCCAGGCTCAAGGGCGACGGCCGCATGGCCGAGGTGCTCCGACGCGCCGTGTGGTCGCACCTCGTCGAGCCGTCCGAGGCCCTGGTGCTGCCGCGCGGTGCGCGCCGCTGGCGCGTCGCCGCGCACGAGGCACGGGAGTCCATGGCGCAGGTGGTCGGCCGGGAGCCGCGCTTCGACGCCGGCCGCGACCACCTGCGCCACGCACTCGCGCACCGGATCCTCGTGCAGATCGAGGAGTCCGGCGAGGCGCTCGACGAGCGGGCCTGGGACGCGCTCGCACGCACCCGCCCGGTCCGGGACTACACCGCCGCGGTGTGGCCGAAGGTCACGCCGCCGGCGCTGCTGCACCGGCTCCTCGTCGACCCCGCGTTCCTCGCCGCGAGCGCCGACGGCGTCCTCACCGCCGCCGAGCAGGAGCTGCTGCGCCCGGAGCGACCCGCCCGGACGCCGGGCACGGCCCGCTGGACGCTGGCCGACCTCGTGCTGCTCGACGAGGTCGCGGACCTGCTGGCCCGCGGCGCGTCGGTCGCGCACGTCGTGGTGGACGAGGCGCAGGACCTGTCGCCCATGATGCTGCGTGCTCTGGGGCGCCGGGCTCGCACGGGCTCGCTGACGGTGCTGGGCGACCTGGCCCAGGCGACGACGCCGTGGGGAGTCTCCTCGTGGCCCGACGCGCTGACGCACCTCGGCAAGCCCGACGGCCACGTGGAGCAGCTCACCGCCGGCTTCCGCGTCCCCGGCGACGTCATCGAGTACGCGGCCCGCCTGCTGCCCTCGATCGCGCCGGACCTCGACCCGCCGGTCGCCGTCCGTCGCGCCCGGGGCGAGCTGGTCCTCACCACGGACCCGCTCGTGGGCCTGGTCCGCACGGCGCTCGGCCGGGAAGGGTCGGTCGGGCTCATCGTGCCCGACGGCGGCGCGGAGGCCGCGCGCAGGGCGCTCACCCAGGCCGGCCTCCCCTTCGCGGTCGTCGGCGAGGCGTCGGACGACGCGGGCACGGTCGAGTTCGACGCGCGCCTCGACCTCGTGCCCGCGTCGCTCGCGAAGGGGCTGGAGTTCGACCACGTCGTGCTGGACGACCCGGAGGGCGTCGTCCGGGGCGAGCCCGACCGGGTCACGGGCCTGCGGCGGCTGTACGTCTGCCTGACCCGCGCGGTGACGTCGCTCGCCGTCCGCCACCGGGACGACCTGCCCGCCGAGCTCCGCCGTCCCTGACGGGCGCCCCGGCGCGCGGGACGCGGTCGCGCCGGGACCGTCGTGTCGGTCCTCGTCGGTAGGGTGCCCTGGTGGCCACAGCGACTGCGACCGACCCCGCGCTCGACGTGCTCCGGCGGGTCTTCGGGTACGACGCGTTCCGGGGCGAGCAGGCCGCCATCATCGACACCGTCGTCGGCGGCGGCGACGCCCTGGTCCTCATGCCGACCGGCGGGGGCAAGTCGCTGTGCTACCAGATCCCGGCCCTGGTCCGCGCGGGGACCGGCGTCGTGGTGTCACCGCTCATCGCCCTCATGCAGGACCAGGTGGACGCCCTCGCGGCGCTCGGCGTCCGCGCGGCGTTCCTCAACTCCACGTTGTCCGTCGAGGACCGCCGCGCCGTGGAGCGCGCGCTCGTGGCGGGTGAGCTCGACCTGCTCTACGTGGCACCGGAGGGCCTCCGGAGCCGCGCCACCCTCGACCTGCTCGACAGGACGCAGATCGCGCTCTTCGCGATCGACGAGGCGCACTGCGTGTCCCAGTGGGGCCACGACTTCCGGCCGGACTACCTCGAGCTGTCGGTGCTGCACCAGCGCTGGCCGTCCGTCCCGCGCATCGCGCTGACGGCGACGGCGACGGCCGCGACGCGGACCGAGATCGCCCAGCGCCTCGACCTGGAGGGCGCGCGGCACTTCGTCTCCAGCTTCGACCGGCCCAACATCACCTACCGGATCGTGCCCAAGGACCGGCCGGAGAAGCAGCTGCTCGACCTGCTGCGCACCGAGCACGCCGGCGAGGCGGGGATCGTCTACTGCCTCTCGCGCGCGTCGGTGGAGAAGACCGCCGCGACGCTCGTCGAGAACGGGATCCAGGCGCTGCCCTACCACGCGGGGCTCCCCGCGTCGGTGCGCGCCGCGAACCAGTCCCGGTTCCTGCGCGAGGACGGCCTGGTCATGGTGGCGACGATCGCCTTCGGCATGGGCATCGACAAGCCCGACGTCCGGTTCGTCGCACACCTCGACCTGCCCAAGTCCGTCGAGGGGTACTACCAGGAGACGGGGCGCGCCGGGCGTGACGGGCTGCCGTCCACCGCCTGGCTGGCCTACGGCCTCGCCGACGTCGTGCAGCAGCGCAAGCTGATCGCGACGTCCGACGGTGATGCCGCGCACCGGCGCAACCTGGGCCAGCACCTGAACGCGATGCTCGCCCTCTGCGAGACCGTCGAGTGCCGCCGCGCCCAGCTCCTCGCCTACTTCGGCCAGGACCACCCCGGGGGCTGCGGGTCGTGCGACACGTGTCAGGCCCCGCCCGAGGCCTGGGACGGGACGGTCGCCGCGCAGAAGGTGCTCTCGACGGTGTTCCGTCTGGACCGCGAGCGCGGGCAGAGCTTCGGCGTCGGGCAGGTCGTCGACATCCTCCTCGGCCGGGACACGGAGAAGGTCCGACGGTTCCGGCACGAGGAGCTGTCGGTGTTCGGGGTCGGGAAGGACCTGTCCGAGCACGAGTGGCGGGCCGTGGTGCGTCAGCTGCTCGCCCAGGGGCTGCTCACGGTCGAGGGCGTGCACGGGACGCTCGTGCTCACCGCGGGGAGCGGGGAGGTCCTGGCCCAGCGGCGCGAGGTCCGGATGCGGCACGAGCCGGCGCGTCCGGTGCGCGCGGCGAAGGCACGGAAGGCGGCCGGCGGCGCCGAGCTCGCCGAGGCCGACGTCCCGCTCTTCGAGGCGCTGCGCGCCTGGCGGGCGGGCGAGGCGAAGACCCAGGGCGTGCCCGCGTACATCGTGTTCGGGGACGCGACGCTCCGCGGGATCGCGACCGCTCGGCCCGCCTCGCTCGACGGGCTCGCGCTGGTGAGCGGCGTCGGCGAGAACAAGCTGGCCCGGTACGGCGACGCGGTGCTGGCGGTCGTCGCCGAGGCGGGATGAGCCGGCGCACACCGGGCTCGGGGCCGTCCCCCGTCGCCTGCGGCGGGGGAAGACCCGGGATCGGCGTCAGACGTCGACGCGGTACGACAGCGCGAGCTCGTCGCCGCTGACCCCGCGGATGCCCCAGTTCTCGCGCGGGCTCTCCAGGATCACGAGCTCCACGTCGTCCGAGGTCAGGCCGAGGGCGGGCACGACGTCGTCGTACAGCGCCGCGATCAGCGCGCGCTTGGCCTCGCGCGTGCGGCCCGTGAAGCACACGACCTCGACGACGAGGTACGCGTCCGAGCGGGGGGCGACCAGGTCGTCGTCGTCCAGGAGCAGGAAGCGGTGGAACCGCTTGTCCGGCGGGAGCTGCCACGTGCGCACGAGCGCGTCGTGCAGTGCGTCGGACACCTCCGCCCGCCGCTCGCCCCACACGCTGCGCCGTCCGTAGATCTTCACCTGGGCCACCGGGAGAGCGTAGCCGTGACGCACCCCACGCCGTCGTCCCTGGTCACCCGCCGCGACGACGCGGCGTCCGCTCGTAGAGTGGCCGCGTGCTCGTGCTGCTCCCCCCGTCCGAGGGCAAGACCCCCGCGCCCGACGGCGCCGCGCCGGTCGACCTCGGCGCGCTCACCTCTCCCGCCCTCACCGCGCACCGCGCGCAGGTCCTCGACGCGCTCGCCGCGGCGAGCGCGCGCCCGGACGCGCACGAGGTCCTGGGCACGACGCCGGGGCTGTCCGACGAGGTGCGACGCAACACGGTCCTGCGGACGGCGCCGGCGGGTACCGCCGCCGACGTCTACACGGGCGTGCTCTACGGCGCGGCCGACCTCGCGGGCGCCCTCGCGTCGGGCGGTGAGGCGTCGCGCCGTGCCCGTGAGGACGTCCGCGTCGTGTCGGCGCTGTGGGGCGCCCTCTCCCCCGCCGACCGGGTCCCCGCCTACCGGCTCTCCATGGCGGTCGACCTGCCCGGCGTCGGGAAGCTCGCGACCGCGTGGCGCCCGCACCTCGCCCCGGTGCTCGACGAGCGCGCGGCCGGGGACGTCGTCGTCGACGGCCGGTCGGCGACGTACGTCGGCGCGTGGAAGCCCGCCGTGACGGGGTCGCGCGCGGCCGACTGGGTCGCCGTACGCGTGGTGCGCGAGCACGCGGGGAAGCGCACCGTCGTCTCGCACAACGCGAAGCACACGCGTGGCGTGCTCGCCGGCCACCTGCTGCGCCGGGAGGCAGCGCCGCCGTCGTCGGCCGCCGGGCTGCTGGACGCCGCAGGCGAGCTCGTCGACACGGTGATCGGCACCGAGGTCGGCACCGGGCTCAGCTACCGGCTGATCGAGGCCACGCTGCACGACGCCACGACCCGCAGCGGCCCGCGCACGCTCGAGCTCGTCATCGCCTGAGCGATCCGCCGGCGCCTGGCAGCGTGGTGGTGGCGGCACAGCGGCTGCGGTGCCGCGGGACACGGTCCACAGTGGACCCATGGTCTACAGCGAGGATCTCGCGGAGCGGATCCGCGCCGCCCTGGGGCCGCGCGCCGCGTTCGACGAGCGGAAGATGTTCGGCGGCATCGCGTTCCTCGTCAACACGCACATGGCGCTCGGCGTCACCCGCGACGACCTCATGGTGCGGGTCGGCAAGGACGGCACGGGTGCCGCGCTCGAACGTGGCGGCGCGGTTACGGAGATGGGTGGTCGCACGATGACGGGGATGATCCTCGTCGACGGCGCGCGGGTCGCCGACCCGGACGAGCTCGACGCGTGGGTCGCGACGGCCGTCGAGCACGCCCTCACGGAGCCCGCCAAGGCGAAGAAGCCCCGGAAAGTGTGAACCGACCCGAGCGACTTCGGACTCCGACGGCGAGGTAGAACCCGCTGCCTCGAGGTAGAACGCACGGCGCTCTACCTCGCGACCGGAGGTTCTGTCTCGCGGAGGACGGACGTCAGAGGTCGCTCGGGACGCCCTGGGCGGTGAGCTCGCTCGTGCCGTCGGCCCACAGGCGCAGGATGCTCACCGACGCCGGGGGCACGCGCACGCGCGACCACTGCGACGGCGGCGCGCCGAGCGCGGTGCCGATCGCGGCGCGCACCTGCACCGCGTGGCCCACCACGACCGCCGTCCGGCCCGCCGGTCCCGCACCCGGCAGGAGCGTGTCGACGAGGTCCTGGAGCCCGTGCCAGACGCGCGCGCCGACGTCGGCGTAGGACTCGCCGCCCGGGGCCGCGGTCGTGCCGGTCGTGTGCCAGGCGTGCAGGCGGCCCGGCCACGCGGCGTCGACCTCCGCGGCGGTGAGCCCCTCCCACTCCCCGAAGTCGACCTCGGCGAACCGGTCGTCCGTCGTGACGTGGACGCCGAGCCGGCGGCCGACCGCCCGCGCGGTCTCCTGCGCGCGCACCAGGGGCGAGGCGACGATCGCGGACGGTCGCGGCAGGTCGGGCCACGCCTGGCGGCCGATCCGGAACACCAGGTCGGCCGCCTGCGCGGCCTGCGTGCGGCCGCGCGCCGTGAGCGACGGGCCGGGGACCGACGACCCGCTGAACGCACCCGCGACCGTGAGCGGCGTCTGCCCGTGGCGCACCAGCACGACCGTGAGCGCGGGCGCGTCGTCGAACCGGACCGCGGCGCCGGAGGGGCGGGCGGGGGTGTCGAACGCGGCCGACTCCCCCGGGACCTCGGCGGGCGGGTCGTCCGTGGCGGGGTCGGGTTCGTCGTCGCCGGAACCCGGCGCGGGGCCGTCGGGCGGGTAGTCGCGCGCGATCGTCCCCGCCGTGTCCATCGCCTCGTTCGCGAGGGCGTCCGCGGCGGAGTTCTGCGCGCGCGGCACCCACTCGTATGCGACCTGGCCCGCCGGCAGCACCGCGGCGGCCTCGGCGGCGAGGCGGCGCATGTCGTCGTGCTTGATCTGCCACCGCCCGGACATCTGCTCGACGACGAGCCGCGAGTCCATCCGCACGGTCACCCGCGCGTCCGGGTCGATCTCCGCGGCGGCGCGCAGCCCCGCGACGAGGCCGGAGTACTCGGCGACGTTGTTCGTCGTCGTCCCGAGGAACGCAGCGCGCTCGGCGAGGACGTGCCCGCTCGCGCCGTCGCGCACGAGCGCGCCGAAGCCCGCGGGCCCGGGGTTCCCCCGGGACCCGCCGTCGGCCTCGACGACGAGGTGCCGTCGACCGTCCGCGCTCACGCGCCGGCGCCCTCCGGCCGCACGACGATGTGGCCGTAGTCCTCGAGGCGCACCACCTGGTCGGGCGCGGCGGACGTGATCGCCGCGAGCTCGGCCGGGCTCAGGGAGACGTTGAGCCCGGCGACGTGCTGGCCGCGCAGGGCGACGACGCCCCGGCCGCCGTTCTGGTCGCGCACGCGCTCGTAGAGGGCGAGGAGCCCGGCGTCGAGGCCCGCGACGGCGTCGGTGCGCTTGCCCGCGACCTGGCCGGCCTCGGCGTCGAGCTCGGCGTAGCGCGCGTCCCGCGCGGCCACGACCTCGGCCTTCGCGGCCTCCAGCTCGGCGTTCGCGGACTCCAACTTGGCGAGCGCCTCCTCGTGCGCCTCGAGCCGCTCCATGACGTCCAGCTCGACCTCCTCCAGCACGCCCTGGCGCCGCGCGAGCGACTCGAGCTCCGCGACGAGCGCCTGCGCGTCCTTGGCCCCGACCTGCCCCGAGTCGAGCCGCGACTGGTCGCGCGTCGCGCGCGAGCGCACCTGCTCGACGTCGGTCTCGGCCTTGGTGAGCTCGCGCTTGAGGTCGCTCACCGCGGTGCGCGACTCGACGAGTTTGCCCCGCAGGTCCGCCATCTGGGCGTCGAGCTCGGCGATGCGCGCGTGCTCGGGCAGGTTCTTGCGCTGGTGCGCGAGCTGCTGCGCCCGCGTGTCGAGCTCCTGGACGTCGAGCAGGCGGAGCTGGTCGGCGGGCGGTGCGGTGGCCACAGGTGGTTCCTTTCGTGGGCCCCGTGCGGGGCCGGCGTGCGGGGTCGGGGAGTCAGGCGTGCGGATCGGCGGGCGGGTCGGCCGGCACGGACGCGATCCGTGCGGTCCACGGGTCCGTGACGAGCGTGCTCACGCGCGTCTCGACGACCGTCCCGGGCTGCGTGCGCGCGAGGACGCGAGCCAGGTCCTCGGCAGCGTAACGGAGCCACGGCCACTCGGAGGCGTAGTGCGGCACGTCGACGAGGAACGGCGTCCCCGCCTCGCCGTCGCCCTCGAGCCGCGCGCGCTCGCGCAGCTCGGAGACCGGGTGGTGCCGCAGGTCCGACGTGAGGTAGACGTCGGCGCCGCTCGCACGGACGGCGTCGAACAGCGAGTCGCCCGACCCGCCGACGACGGCGACGGACTCCACGGGGGCGTCGAGGTCGCCCGCGACGCGCACGCCCTGGACCGTGGGCGGGAGCACCTCGGCGACGCGCTGCGCGAAGCCGCGCAGCGTCGTCGGCTCCGCGAGGCGCCCGACCCGGCCCGTCCCGGTCGACGCCGCCTCGTGCGGCGACGGCGCCGGGTGCGCGACGAGGGGCACGCGGTGCAGCAGGTCGAGGGCGTCCGCGAGCGCGTCGGCGACACCGCGCTCCGCCGCGTCGGCGTTGGTGTGCGCGACGTACAGGCCGCAGCCGCCCCGGATGAGCCGGTGCACGAGCGAGCCCTTGAACGTCGTCGCGGCGACCGAGTGCACGGGCCGCAGGAACAGGGGGTGGTGCGTGACCAGCAGGTCCGCGCCCCAGGCGAGCGCCTCGTCCGCGACCTCCTCGACCGGGTCGACGGCGAACAGCACCTTGCGCACGGGCGCGCCCGGGTCCCCGGCCACGAGCCCGACGGCGTCCCACGCCTCGGCCGTCGACGGCGGGTACAGCCCGTCCAGCGTCCGCACGACGCGGCCGAGCGTCGGGTGCGCGGCGTCGCCGGCCGCGGGGGCGGCGGACGAGGGGTCGGCGCTCGTCGTCGCGGTGCTCGTCTCGGTGCTCGGGTCGGGCGCGACGGTCATGGCGGCAGGCTATCCCGCGCGGGGCGACGGGGTGCCGCCGGACATGGTTTGATGGATTGCGCAATCCATCATTCCGTTGCCCCGGAGGACCCGTGCCCCGCACACCTCGCCCCGACCGACCCGACGACGGCGCCCGCGGCGACGGCGTCCGCGGCACCGACGAGGCCGCTCCCCTCTACCGCATCAAGGCCGAGCTCTTCCGGTGCCTCGCGCACCCCACCCGCATCCAGGTGCTCGAGGTCCTCGCGGCCGACGCCGACCACACGGCACCCGTGTCCGACCTGCTGGACGTCACCGGGTGCGAGCCGTCCCAGCTCTCGCAGCATCTCGCCGTGCTGCGCCGGGCCGGGGTCGTCACCTCGACCCGCAGCGGCAACGCGGTCGAGTACCGCCTCGCCGAGCCCCTCGTCGCCGAGCTCCTCGTCGTCGCGCGCGCGTTCCTCCTCTCGAGCCTCGCGGGCGCGTCCGACCAGCTCGAGGCGGCGCGACGACTCCCCGCCCTGCCGGGCGCGTCGGCGCGGGCCGTGCTCGACGCGACCACGTCGACCGCCTCCGCATGAGCCGCCTCGCCGCCGTCCGTGACCTGCTCCCACGGCGCTCCGACTACGACCTGCGCCCCCGGACCCTGCGCGCCGACCTGCTCGCGGGCGTCACCGTGGGGGTCGTCGCCCTCCCGCTCGCGCTCGCGTTCGGCGTCAGCTCCGGCGTCGGGGCGGCGGCCGGGCTCGTCACCGCGGTGATCGCGGGGATCGTCGCCGCCGTGCTCGGCGGGTCGAACCACCAGGTCTCCGGACCGACCGGGGCCATGGCCGTCGTGCTCGCGCCGATCGTCGTCACCCACGGCCTGGGCTCGGTCGCGCTCGTCACCGTCCTCGGCGGGCTCGTCGTCCTCGTCGCGGGCCTCGCCCGGCTCGGGCGGGTCGTCACGTTCATCCCCTGGCCGGTCGTCGAGGGCTTCACGCTCGGGATCGCGTGCATCATCTTCCTCCAGCAGGTCCCGGCCGCGGTCGGGGTGGACGCGGCCCCCGGTCACAACACGTTCGTGACCGCCGTCGGGGCCGTGGGCGCCGCCGTGACCGACGTCCCGCCCGCCCCGGTCCTGTGGACGCTCGGGTGCGTCGCACTCGTCGCCGCGACCATGCTGCTGCTCCCGCGCCTTCACGCGGCGATCCCCGCGTCGCTCGTCGCGGTCGTGCTGGCCACCGTCCTCGTCGAGGTGCTCGGCGCCCCCGTCCCCCGCATCGGCGCCCTGCCGTCGTCCCTGCCCGCGCCCGTCCTGCCGACGTTCACGCCCGGCGCGCTGCGCGACCTCGGCGGGGCCGCGCTCGTCATCGCCGCGCTCGCGGCCATCGAGTCGCTGCTGTCCGCCCGCGTCGCCGCCTCCATGGTGCAGACCGGGTCGCCCGGGGGCTCCGTCTACCAGCCCGACCGCGAGCTCGTCGGGCAGGGCCTCGCGTCCGTGGCCAGCGGCCTCTTCGGCGGCATGCCCGCCACGGGGGCCATCGCCCGCACCGCCGTCAACGTGCGCTCCGGTGCCCGCACGCGGCTCGCGGCCGTCGTGCACGCCGTCGTGATCCTCGCCGTCATCTACCTCGCCACCGGCCCGGTCTCCCGGATCCCGCTCGCCGCGCTCGCCGGCGTCCTCATGGTGACGAGCTTCCGGATGATCGGCGCCCGGACGATCCGCTCGGTGGTCGGCGCCGGGCGATCCAGCGCAGTGACCTTCGTCGTCACCGCCGTCGTGACCGTCGCGTTCGACCTCGTGCAGGCCATCGAGATCGGCATCCTCGTCGCCGCGTTCTTCGCGCTGCGGACCGTCGCGCGCGCCTCGGCCGTGCACCGCGACCCCCTCCCCGGGCCCGCCCAGCCGGGCGACGAGCACGTCGCGCTCTTCCGTCTCGAGGGCTCCATGTTCTTCGGCGCCGCGGACCGCGTGCTCACCGAGGTGACCGACGCCTCGACGCACGACGACGTCGCGGTCGTGGTCCTGCGGCTCTCCCAGCTCCGCATGGTCGACGCGACCGGTGCCAGGGCGCTCGGCGAGCTCGTCGAAGGGCTCGAGGCGCGCGGCGTGACCGTGCTCGTCAAGGGCGTCCAGGAACGGCACCGTTCGCTCCTCACGAACGTCGGGGCGCTCGCGGAGCTCCGCCACGAGAACCACCTTTTCGACACGCTCGACGACGCGATCGAGCACGCGCGCTCCCACGTGCGTCGCGCCGCCCGGGGCACGGACGTCCCCCAGGTACGCGGGCTGCGCCCGTCGACCTGACCCGCTCGGTACGATGCGCCGATGCAGCGCAGGGTGGGCCGTCGTGCCGGGTTCGCCGGTGCGGCCGTCGGACTGGTCCTCCTGGTCGGGTGGCTGGTCGGTCCCGTCCTCTGGGTCGAGCTCGACGAGGCGGGCACACCCCCGGTCCCGACGTTCCCGGACGGCGCCCAGGTCGTCGACGAGGGGATGGGCTGCGGCTCGGGCGGCTGCTGGCGCGAGCTGACGCTCTCGTGGCCCGGGCACGACCGCGACGCCGTCCGTGCACGGGTCGGCCTCGACGACACGGGGCGGCGGTGCGACGCGATGTCGGTCCTCGACCGGAGGGTCCGGTGCGTGTGGGAGGTCGACGGCGAGGCGTCCGGCACCACGCTCCGCGTCGACGTCGGGTGGAGGCGTCCGCTCGGGCTGTGAGCAGTGCCCGCGCCGTCTAGCGTGGTCGGATGCACGAGTTCGTGCGAGCCCCCTCCGACGTGCTGCCTCCCGGCGTCGTGTCGATGGTCGGCTACCGGCTCCGGACCCCGCCCACCGAGGGCGCGCCGTCCGTCCACCGTGGGCTGCCCTCGCCGTGGCTCACGCTCGTCGTGAGCACCGCAGGCGTCGTCCCGACGTCGCCCGGGCCGGACGCCGTTCCGGTGCGCTACGAGTCGCTCGTCGGCGGTCTGCACACCCGCCCGGCACTGATCCACCAGCCGCAGGAGCAGGCGGGCGTGCAGCTCGCGCTCGACCCGCTGGCCTGCCGGGGGCTGCTGGGCGTACGTGCGGGCGACCTCGGCCTCGTCGAGGACGGCGACGCCGTCCTCGGCCCCGCCGCCGCCCGCCTGCGCGAGCAGGCCGCCGAGGCGGGCTCGTGGGCCGCCGCGTTCGAGGCCGTGCGCGCTGCCTTCGCCGCCCCGGGAGACCCGCCTGGCAGCCCCGGAGCCGTGCCCGTCCGCGCAGAGGTGCGCGTCGAGGTCGCGGAAGCCTGGCGCATGCTCGTCCGGACCCGGGGCCGGGCGCGGGTGCGTGACGTCGCGCGTCACGTGGCCCTCGGCGAGCGTCAGCTCGAGACGCTGTTCCGGGCCGAGCTCGGCGTCACGCCCCGGGCCGCGCGCGGCCTCGTGCGGTTCGACGCCGCGCGCCACCAGGTGCAGCGACTCGCCCTCGGCCGGGGCGCCCGGACGCTGGCCGACGTCGCCGCGCAGACCGGGTACGCCGACCACTCCCACCTGGTGCGCGACTTCCGCCGGTTCGCCGGCACGAGCCCGACCGCCTGGGTGCGCGAAGAGCTCGGGAACATCCAAGCCGGGGGCCACACCGACGGGCCAGGGTGGGGGCATGAGCATCCACGAGAGCACCCGCACCCCGCCTGACAACTCCGGCACCACCGCGTCGCCGCCCCCGGTGCCCGACGCGCCGCCGACACCGTGGGTCTGGCCCACCCTCCAGGCGCACGACGCCCGCGGCCTCGTCGCGTTCCTCACCGACGTCGTCGGGTTCGTCGCGACGGCCGTGATGGCGGGCGACGACCGCGACGTCGCCCACGCCCAGCTCGACTGGCCGCACGGCGGCGGGGTCATGCTCGGCAGCCACTCCCCCGAGCGGGAGTGGTCGCGCGAGCCCGGGACCTGCGGCACGTACGTCGTCGTCCCCGACGAGGAGATCGAGGCGCTCGACACGCGCCTCCGCGAGCGAGCGCCGGGAGCCGGGGGGCGCGTCGTCGTCCCGCTCCGGGACACCGACTACGGGAGCCGCGAGCTCGTGCTCCAGGACCCCGAGGGCAACCTGTGGTCGTTCGGCACCTACCGCGGCGAGCCGCGGCGCTGACGCCGCCGGGCGACGGCACTACCGGGCAACAGGTCCGCCGCGGCCCGCCGCTCGTCCCTCACTTCGCCTCGGCGTAGTGGTCGACGACGGCGACGGTGAGCGGGAAGTCGACCGGGAACTCCCCGAACAGGAGGCGTCCCGCCTCCGCCGCGGCCGCGCGCACCTCGTCGGCGACCGCCTCGGCGAGCTCGGCCGGCGCGTGCACGACGACCTCGTCGTGGAGGAAGAACACGAGGTGCGCGCGGTCGGCGAACGGCGGGGGCGCGGCCCCCGGGGTCGCGGCGAGGGGCAGCTCCCACAGCCGCCGCCGGATCGAGGCGAGCCAGCACAGCGCCCACTCGGCGGCCGTGCCCTGCACGACGAAGTTCCGGGTGAAGCGACCCCACGCGCGGGTGTACGACCGGGCGCGGGCCTGCGCGTCCGCGCCCGTCCGGCCGCCCTCGACGTCGTCCGCGCCGTCCTCGACCGCGTACGCGCCCTCCTGGGCGGCCTGCCACGACTCGCCGGGGCGCGGCGAGCTCCGCCCGAGGAGGGTCGACACGACCTCGCCGCGCTCGCCCGCCTGCGCGGCGCGCTCCACGAGGCCGATCGCGTCGGGGAACGCCTTCGCGAGCCGCGGCAGGACGAGCGCGCTGTCGCCGGTCGTGCCCCCGTACATCGCCCCGAGCATCCCGACCTTCGCGTGGTCGCGCGTCGCGACCGCCCCCGACGCGACGATGCCCGCGTACATGTCGCCCCCGCGCCCGGCCGCCGCCATGCGCTCGTCGTGCGCGAGACCGGCCAGCACGCGCGGCTCGAGCTGCGCGGCGTCCGCGACGACGAGCCTCCAGCCCGGGTCGGCGACGACCGCGCGCCGCACCTGCTGGGGGAGCTGCAGCGCCCCGCCGCCGCTGGACGCCCACCGGCCCGTGACGACGCCGCCCACGACGTACTCGGTGCGGAACCGCCCGTCGTGGACCCACGTGTCGAGCCAGGACCAGCCGTTCGCGGTGAAGAGGCGTGAGAGCTTCTTGTACTCGAGCAGCGGCTCGACGACCGGGTGGTCGGCGCGCTCGAGCTCCCACTTGCGCAGCGACCGCACGCCGACGCCCGCGTACTGCAGGGCCTTGAGCAGGTCCGGGTGCGAGTCCGGGTTGAGGGTCGGTGGTGCGTCGAGGGCGACGCGGATGCGCGCGACGAGGTCCTCCATGAGGGCGGGCCGCTCGCCCGGTCGCGGACGCGGGCCCAGCGCGTCCGTGAGGATCGCGTCGTGCACGTCGGCGCGCCACGGGACGCCCGCGTGGTGCATCTCCGCGGCGACCAGCGCACCCGCCGACTCGGCGGCGAGCAGCATCCGCAGGCGCCCCGGTCCGCCCGGGCCGTCGGCGCCCGCGACCGCGGCGAGCTGGTCGCGCAGCTCCGCCACCGTGTCGAGCTCGACGCGCGGTGCGTCCTGCGGCCCGAGCTCGAACAGGCCGACGGGACGCGGCACCGCCGTCGGCTCGCGGCCTGCGGGCACCGCGGCGAGCGCGTCCCACCGCCCCGGGTCGCGCCGCGCGAGCACCGACCCCGCCGCGAGCTGTGAACGACGCAGCAGGACGTGGGACAGGCGCAGGTCGTGCGAGCGCTCCACGCGCCGGCCCTCCGCGAGAAGCCGCGGGTACCACCGGTTCGTGTCGTCCCACGTCTCGCGGACCGGGTCCGCCGGGCCGTCGACGACGTGCTCGACCCGGGCCCGGTCCGGCGGCCCCATGTGGACGGCGTAGGTGCTCATGCCCGCGCCGCCCGGTCGGCCGTGCCACTCGGGGAAGTCACGGCGCGCGCGAGGGCGCGACCGCGCGACGCGACGAGCGCCGCGCGCAGGAGCCGCGCGGCGTCGGGCTCGCGGGCGACGAGCGCGACCGCGCCAGAGAGCGTCGGCGCTCCCACGTCGTCCGCGGTCCGCGCCGCGCGCGCGAGCGCGGCCTCCTGCTGGGGGCTCAGGTGCCGCCGGCCGGTCGCGGCGAGCGCCACGGCGGCGTCGAGCACGGTGGCGCAGACGTCCTCGACGGGGGCCGGTGCCGTGACCTCGCGCACCTGGGTCGTGGCGCGCCCGCGCAGCGCCCGGACGCGTGCGCGCAGCCGGGTCCACGTGCTCGACCAGGCGCGATGGTCGTAGGCGGGCGTGAGCGTGGGCACGACGAGCCCGAGCCCGCCGCCGGGTCGCTCGACGAACAGGCCGACGGCCTCGACCCCGCCGGAGTCGAGGTCGTGCTCGACCGCGACGGCGACGAGGCGACGGTTCCCCGCCGCGACCCCGAGCAGGGTGTCGCAGGCCGCCTCGTCCGCGGCGTCGACGCGCACGACGGTCGGGGTGCCGTCCGCGGCCACGAGGTGCCATGTGAGCTCTTGCGCGACCTCGTCGACGCCGATGCGGCCCGCGTCCCGGACCATGACGACGCGGACCACAGCAGGTCTCCGCCCGAACCCGACCTCGGCCCGCGCGTCGAGCGACGCCGTCCGCTCCGCCACGTCCCGCAGCGCGTCGGCGTCGAGCGTCCCCAGCGGCTCGACGCCGGGCCCCTCGCCCGCGCGCAGCGTCCCCGCGCGCTCGGTCGCGCCGCGCAGGGCGAACGGGCCGCGGCACAGCGACTCCACCGAGCGGCCCCACACGAGCGGGAGGTCCCAGGAGCGGCGGAACGTGGGGTCGGCGCCGGGTGGCCGACCGGTGGTGACCGCCCTCGTCCGGCCCTCGACGACGTCCCACAGGTGCACGGTCACCCCGCGCGCCCCCGAGGCCGCGACCCACCAGCGCGCCCCGAGCGGGAGCAGGTGCGGGAGGTCCGTCACGCGCTCGTCCGGTGCCGCGGCGTCCGGCGCGGGCTCGGCCCGCACGAACGCCCAGAGCTCGGCCAGCGCGAGCAGGCACCCCTCCTCGTCGACGGCGTCCCGGCGGTCCGCGAGCGCCTCGAGCCGCCCGACCGCCGACGTGACGAGCCGTTGCACCGCGGGCCGGCGCCCCAGCCGCGCGAGCACACCGGCGCCGCGCAGCTCCTCCAGGTCGTCGCGGCCGAGGTGCGAGAGACCGACGTCGAGCACCCGCTCGACGGCGCGCCCGACCTCGTCCGCGACCGTGCGGGCGTCGGGGACCCCCGTCGCGCGCGGCGCGGCGGCGGCCGCCTCCTCCGGCCACGGCCACACGCGGTCGTGCGCGCCCCAGACCCGCGCCAGTGCCTCGAGCCGCCACCGACGGTCGTCCGCCCTGGCCGCCGAGGGCGAAGCGCCGGGACGTTCGCGCTCCACGAGCATCCCCGCGAACCCGGCGCCCGCGACGTAGGTGACGCGCGGGGCGCCGGGCCAGGCGATCATCACGCGGGGACCGTCCACGGTCACGTCCGTCGAGCCGCGCGTCGGCGTGTCCGCGCGTTCCCGCAGCTCCTGGGCGACCACGCGCACCACGACGGCCCCGGCCGCCCGGTGCACCGCCCGTGGGTCGAGCGCGAGGATCTCGCCCAGCGGGTCGGCCCCCGACGCGGCACGAGGACCGGCGTCTGGCTCCGGGGGCGCGTCTGCCTCGATGCGCTGCGCCGTCGGACCCGCCGAACCGGCGTCGGCTCGACCGAGACGCGCGCGGACGGCTGCGGGATCGGGGCGGGCATCGGGGCGGGCATCGGGGCCGGCGTCCGCGTCGGCATCGGGGTCGGCGCCGGCATCGGCATCGGCATCGGCATCGGCGGGAGCGTCGGCCGTCGGCCGCACCACCGCCGCGTCGTCACGGGCCGCCGCGACGGGCTCCAGGTGCTCGGTCGCCGCATCGGCCACCGGCTCGGCGGCTGCGTCGCGCGCCCACAGGCACGCGGCCACGACGTGCTGGCACGCGCCCGGCGTCGGGCACGCGCACCGCGCACCCGCGGGACCGCGCGCGTCGAGCTCGACGCGCGCGCCCCCGACCGACAGCGCGGCCCCGTCCCCGCGCAGCTCGAGCACCTCCACCTTCCCCGCGGCGACGTCCTTGCGGGCGCGGCGCACCAGGCCCGCGTTGGCGAGGGTGGCGAGCGCGGCGTCGTCGTACCCGGCGTACACCGCCGCCCACGGGACGGGACCGGTGGTGCCGCTCACGGGAGCACCTCGCCCAGCCACTCGGCGAACCGCTCCGGGGTGAGCGCCGCGATCTCCATGCCCTGCTCCGCGAGCCGCCGGGCGACGCCGCGGTCGTACGCGGGGTTCGCCTGGCCGTCGAGCGCGGCCAGGCCGAGCAGCCGCACGCCGGACGCGTGCAGCCGCCCGACGCTCGCCACGAGCTGCGACACGGAGCCGCCCTCCTCGAAGTCGGTGACGAGCGCCACCACGGTCCGGCGAGCGTCGCGCACGTGCTGCTCCGCGTAGCGCACCGCGCGCGCGATGTCCGTACCGCCGCCGAGCTGCGCCGTGAGGAGCACCGTCACCGGGTCGTGCGCGAGGTGCGACATGTCGACGACGGACGTGTCGAACAGCACGAGCCGCACCGTGATGCCGGGCAGCCCGGCGAGGATGCCCGCGCTCACCGCGCTGTACAGCACGGACGCGGCCATCGAGCCGGACTGGTCGACGAGCAGCACCACGTCGTACGACAGCGCGCGACGGCGCCGCGCCGAGAAGCGCAGGTCCGTGACGAGCAGGCGTCGCCGCTCCGGGTCCCAGCGCCCGAGGTTCGCGCGCACGGTCGCCACCGCGTCGAACGTGCGGCTCGACCGCACGAACGAGCGGCGCGAGCGGTCGCGCCGACCGTCCACCGCGGTCTCGAAGCGCGGCCGCAGGCGCTGCACGACGTCCTCCACCACGCGCGCGACGAGCCGCTTCAGTCCGTCCTGCACCCCGGGCCCGAGCCGTCCCCGGGCGCGCAGCAACGCGGACGCGAGCTCCGTGCTGGGCTCCACCGCGTCGACGGCGCGCGGGTCGGCGAGCAGCTCTGTCATCCCGTACCGGCCCACGGCCTCGACCTGCATGCGCTCGAACGTCTCGCGCGGGAACAGCTCGCGCGCGGACTCGAGCCAGTCCAGCCCCGCGACGACGGAGCCGCCACGCCCGCCCGCGCCCCGCCCGTCGCCTCGCCTGTCACCGGGCCCGTCGCCGCTGCCGTGCCGGTGCCCGCGGGCCGTGTACTCGCGGTCGTACAGGTGGCCGAGCGTCCGGTCGAGGCCCTGGTCCGCCGCCGGGACGGACAGCACGTCGCCCGCGTACCGGCCCAGCACGAGCCGCCACCGGCGCGCGGCCTCGTGGTCGTCCGAGCGGCCCTCGGCGCGCCCTCCCGCCACGGGACCGGGGCCGTCCGGCGAGGTCCCGGTCGACGTCGCCCCGGGCACGTCCGCCGTGCCCGGACCCGCGGCCGTCACTGCGCACCCCCGGCGACCCAGGCGGCGAGGCCGTCGCGCTCCAGGACCGCGACGAGCTCGCGCTCGACGAGCAGCCCCGCGCGCAGGTCGTCCTCCGTCACGTCGACGTGCCGGTCCAGCGCGGCGGCGCTCGTCCCGGTCCGCGCCGCGACGCGCTCCGCGAGTCGGTGCGTCTCGGTGGGCCGCAGCCAGGTGAACGCACGGCGCAGGTCCGGCAGCACCGCCCGGAACGCGTCCTCGTCGAGGCCGCGCAGCCCCTCGTCGACCGCGTCGAACATCTCCGGCGTGTGGAGCAGGAGGTCGGGAGCGGCGCGCATCACGCCGCCGAGGAACGCCGTCGCCGCCACCGGGTCCGCGCCGGGCGCGAGCTGCGCCCGGACACGCGTGACGAGGCCGTCGCCGCCCGGCCCGTCGTCCAGCTCGTCGTCGACGGCAGCGAACGCCGTGAGCGCACCGCGCACCGCGGGCGACGCGTCGTCGTCCTCGCGCACGTGCACGAGGGCTCGCGCCACGGACTCCGCCGCCGAGCCCGTGCCGTCGCGGCCGGCGTCGCGCAGGTCCCGGACCAGGGAACGCAGCGCGACGAGGTTCGTCAGCGCGTCGTCCTGCGTCGCCTCGTCCGCGGCCGCGAGGTCCGGGACGAGGTAGGCGGCCGTGGCGAGCCCCTGCTCCGCGAGGTCGAGCAGCGCCTCGGCGTGCTCGCCGAGCTCCAGCTCCGTGCGCGCGCGCCACAGCCCCACGAGGCGCCGCATGCCGGCCACCACCGAGGCGAGGGCCGGGTCGACGTCGAGCGTGGAGCGGACGAGCGCCACGAGCGGAGGCAGCCGTTCCGGCAGGCCCACCACGACGCACTGCGCGACGAGCCTCGCCACCGCGTCGCTCGACCGCTCCTCGCGGGCTCGGTCGCGTGCGTCGTCAAGCAGCGCCACGGCGACGGCCTCGAGCGTCGACCCGCGGTGGGAGAGCTCGACGAGCCGCGCCTCCACGAGCGGCGTCCACGCGTACTCCCACTCCTCGAGCACGAGGCCGAGGCCTCGCCCGGCGACGTGGTCGGGGCCGGAGACGCGGCGGGCGAAACCCAGGTCGAGGAACGCGCACAGCGCGAGGAACCGGCGCCGGTCGCGGTGCGCGGCCTTCCGTCGCGCGTCGAGCCGCACGGTGCGCGGCACGGAGTCGGACACGTCCAGGCGCAGCGCCTGCGCGCGCGAGCGCGCCTCCTCCACGAGCGGCGGCGACGCGCCCCCGGGCGGCACGTCGCCGAGCGCGCGCCCGGCGAACACCTCCGCGACAGCGAGCCCGAGCGGTCGGTCGCCCGCGGCGTCGAGGTCGTCGGCGTCCTTGACGTAGCAGGACGTGATCGCGTCGAGCAGGTCGGTGCGGCACGGCCACGGCCGCTCGCGCAGCGCGGCGAGCCGGTGCGCGTGCTCGACGGCGGCCTGGGACTGCGCGACGCTCACGAGCGCGCCGCGCGCGCTCGCCCCGCGCCCGACGTCGACGAGGACGCCGTTCGCCGCGCCAGCGGGACCGCCAGCGTCGTGGTGCGCGGCCCAGAGCCGGTCGTAGTACCCGGGCGTCGGCATGCCGGCGCCGTACCCGCGCAGAGCGTCGAGCCGCTCGTCGTCGTACCGCACGAGCCACGCGGGCGCGTCGGCCAGGTCGCCGTACCCGCCCGCCGGGCGGCGCGCGACGACGGCCTCGCCGTGCGTGCTCCCCGACAGCGCCTCGACGAGGGCGAGCGTGTGGAACGCACCCGTCACGACGACGACCGGTCCGTCCGCTCGCGCCGCGTGCTCGGCGACGCGCGCCGACATCCGCGCCTCCCGGCCGAGCGACCCGTCGGCCACGAGTGCCTCGTCCTCGTAGTCGAGGCGCGCGAGGGCCGCCCAGGCGAACACGTCGTCGGCGAGCTCGCGCCAGTCGCGCAGCCGCGCGGTGTCGCGCGCCTCGAACAGGTGGTCCCAGAGCTCGTCGTGGTCGCGGCACCCGAGGCGCTCCGCGAGCCGCGCGACGGTGCGCGAGTGCGCGAGGTGCCGCTCCGCGAGGACGGTGCGGGCCGACGGGCCCTCGTCGTCGTCCTCCGCCTGCCGTGCACCCCACGGGGAGTCGACGAACGCGAGCCGCGCGTCGAGGGCGTGCCCCGCCCGGAGCGCGACCCACTCGGGCGAGTACCGTGCGAGCGGGTAGAACCCCGCGCCGCGCGCGCCGCCTTCCGCCGCGCCCGCAGGGTCGCCGGCGAGGCTGAGGACCGCGACGGGCGGGACCGTCCGCTCGTCGAGCAGCGCGGGCAGGAGCCGCGTGTACTCCTCCGGGCCCTCGACGAGCACGACCGACGGGCGCACCTCCTCGACCAGCGCGGCGACGGCGACCGCGCACGCCGGGCTGTGATGCCGCACGCCGAACAGGTGCACGCCGTCGCGCTCGCGCAGCGTCGTCAGGTCGTGGGCCGCCTGCCGCAGCCGGGTCGGCGCGGCGTCCCACGCCGCGCGCAGGGCTACCGCCACAGGTCGCCCGCCGCGGTGAGGAAGTCCTTCCAGCGCGCGTCGGACCGCGCGCGCTCGCGCACCACGTTGTCGACGTAGTGCCGCAGGCGGCGCGCGTCCTCCTCGTCGCCCTTGAGCGCGACGCCGCCCACCTGGCGCGCGACCTGGGCCGCGGTCACCGTGCCGTCACCGAGGTACCGGGCCTCGAGCGACGCCGCGATCGCGACGTTCACGGCCTCGGCCGTCGACATCACGGTCTCGGGCCGCTTCACCGGGGCGCCGCTCGCCGTCGTGCCCGTGCGCAGGTCCTGGAAGACCGTGACGAGCACCTCGAGCACGTCGCGGTCGAGCCGCGGGCGCTCGGGAGCCGGGCCGAGCTCGGCCGTGAGCCGGCTCTCGACGAGCTCCATCTCGAACGCGCGGTCCCGGATGGGCGCGACTGTCTCGAAGTTGAAGCGCCGCTTGAGCGCCGCGGACATCTCGTGGACGCCGCGGTCGCGCAGGTTCGCCGTCGCGAGGACGTTGAAGCCGGGACGCGCCGCGACGCGCGCGTCGGCGCCGAGCTCGGGGACCATGAGCTGCTTCTCCGAGAGCACGGACACGAGCGTGTCCTGGATCTCGGGGGCGCAGCGGGTGATCTCCTCGAAGCGCGCGACGCGACCGCTCTCCATCGCCCGGAAGACCGGCGACGGGACGAGCGAGCGCTCGCTCGGTCCCTCCGCGATGAGCAGGGCGTAGTTCCACGAGTAGCGCACGTGGTCCTCGCTGGTTCCCGCCGTGCCCTGGACCGTGAGCGTCGACGTGCCGCTCGCGGCGGCGGCCAGCAGCTCGGACAGGAGCGACTTCGCGGTGCCCGGCTCGCCGACGAGCATGAGCCCCTGGCGGCCCAGCAGCGACACGACCGCGCGGTCGACGAGCGGGTCGTCGCCGAAGAACTTGCGACTCACGCCGAGCTCCGCGTCGCCCACGACGAACGCGCGTACCGCGCGGGGGCTCAGCCGCCACCCGGGCGGGACGTCGGCGCCGCGCCGCGCGTCCGCCTCGGCGAGCGCCGCGAGCTCGTCGGCGTACCGCACCTCGGCGGGCGGCCGCAGCTCGCCCGGTCCTCCGGCCGCGACCTGCGCGTCACCGGTCGTCGTGCTCGTCACCCGGGCTCCTCCTTCGTCGGGTCGCGGGCGCCGTGCCCGTGGTCCTGCAGGTCAGCGTAGGAGCCGCGTCCCACACGCCGGGCGGTGCGGCGCCGGGTCCCAGCACCGCACCGCTCCCGTGCCGCTCCGTGCCGGTCGGTCCTCGTGCGGACCGACGGGCACGGTCAGTACTGGCTCTTGCGCTCCCAGTCGGGGTCGAACGCGCCTGCCTCGGCGACGGCGACGTAGTCCCGGTACGCCTCGGCGACGAGCACGGGAGGCAGGTCCGCGATGCGCGCGGTCCCCCGGCCCGACACTCGACCTGTGCGCTCGAACGTCAGCGCCGTCACCGCGGCCGCGATGTTCTCCTCCGGGACGAACGACCCCGTGAACTCGATCTGCACCACGACCCCCGCACTCGCGAACGACTTGGTGTACGCGCTGAACCACCCGGCGTCCTCGGCCTGCGAGCGCGTGTAGCCGCGCTTGGTCGCGCGCCCGCGGATGGAGAAGCTGTCGGAGAACCAGCCCTTGTGGTCGTCGATCGCCGTCGCGCCGGCAGCGACGTCGGGCGTCGTGACGTCGAGCTGCGCGAAGAGCGGCGTGACCTCGTAGTCCGCGAGGTGCGCCGACCACGCGGCCGTGACGTCCGGGCCGAGCAGCACAGCGTGCGCGAGCGCGACCGTCGACTCCTCGCCGAGCTCGACGTCCTCGTCGTCCGCGTCGAGGAGCGCACCGCCGTCGGGACGGAACGGGCGGGCGTCGTCCGTCCCGGGGTTCTCGACCCAGACGAGCCGCTCGACGAGCCGGGACATCACGGGGTGGCCGAGCAGGTACTCCTGCCACTCCTGCGCCGTCCAGGTGCGGCCCACGCACATCGCCTCGTAGAGCCGCTGCGTCTGGAGCGCGACGACGGCCTTGAGCTCCTTGCGGCTCGCCGTGAGCTGCTTCTTCGCGGCCGAGACGAGCTCCGGGTCGTCCTGCGCCCGCGCGGCCGGGAGCGCCTTGACGACCTTGCCCGCGTCGCTCGTGAGCTCGAGCGTGAACGCGGGCGTGATGCGCCCGACGTACTCGCGCGACCCGAGGTCGAGGTGGAGCAGGCCGTCGTCCTCGAAGCCCGCCGTCTGGACCGTCCGGTCCGCGAGCTGGTCTGCCGTCCAGCCGCGCCGGTCCGCGAGCTCGGCGGCGAGCCGCTGCGCGGTCTCCTGCACGGTCGCCTGCCGGAAGCGTCGCGAGACCGCGAGCAGCTCCTGGATCGCGGCCGACTGACCGTTCGCCGCGAGCGCCTGGACGAGCGCCTCGGTCTGCGCCCGGCGGCCGATGTGCGCCTTGGCGTAGCGCTGGAACGTCGCGGCGAGCTCGCCGCCCGGCATCGCGACCGTGAGCGCAAGCATCCCCTTGTCCTTGACCGCCGAGCCGAGGTAGGTCGACTGGTGCTCGCGGTACAGGTCGCGGTGGTGATCCTCGACCGACTTGGACGCCTCGACCGAGTAGTACTCGGGCGAGCGCTTGGCCCACGCCTGGTACTGGTCGTACCGCTGCTGCGCGCCCGCCGTCGCGTGCGCGTCGCTCTCCTGCGCCGACGGGTTGCGCGTGTCCTGCGCGACCCACGCGGCCAGCACGTGGCTGCCGAGACGCGCACGGTCCTCCTCCCGGAGGAGGGAGAGGTAGCGGTCGAGCAGCCCCGCGCCGCTCGGGTCCTTGAGCTTGACCGCGAGCACGACCCACCAGCGCAGGATCGTCGGGTCCACCGGCGAGCCGTCTGCCGCCCAGCGCGCGGCCGGCAGGGCACCCAGGTCGAACCAGGCCATGCTCACCGGGGCCTTGGCGCGCAGGCCCTTGGTCGCCTCGGCAAGCAGCGCCGCAGGAGCGAGGTCGACCGAGATGTCCTCGCCGAGGCTCTCGAGCGACGTGAGGAGCGCCGCACGGACGACCTCGTTGCGCTCCTTCGCGAGCGCGGCCCGCAGGGCAGGCACCGCGTCGGCGTCGCCGAGCCGGGCCAGCCACTCCGCGGCGGTGCGGCGCACCTCGGACCGGCCGTTGCCGAGCCCCTGCTCGGCCAGGCCCCGCACGCCCGGGTGCGTGCTCAGTGCCGCCTGCGCCGTCGCGCGGTAGGTGCGGCCCTCGCCGAGCGCGAGCTCGGTCAGCCGCGGCAGGAACCGGCGCGGTACGTGCGGGAGCTGCGCGAGCACCGCGAGCGCCCGTGCGGGCTTCGTCGTGCCGTAGGTGCGCTCGCGGTCGTCGAGCGCCGCGGCGAGCCGGTCGAGCCGCCCCGCGTAGTACGGCCACGCGTTCTCGGGCGTCACCGTGTCCATGGCCCACCACGTGGAGAAGTACAGCTCGTCGATCAGCGCCTCGGCGTCGTCGCGATCGATGCGCCGCAACGCCTCGTCGAGGACACGCAGGTCGACGTCGAGCATGTCGCCGTCGTTCAGCCGGTACCAGCCGAACCGCTCGCTGTGGCCGCGCGCCTCGTTGGCCTGCAGCCGCAGCCGGTGCAGGAGGGAGATGCCGGGCAGACGCGAGAAGAGCCCGGGTGCGGACAGCCGGCGCATCGCGACGCCGCCGGGACGGCGCGTGCTCGTCCCGGACAGGAACGCGGCGAAGACCCGGAGGTCCTCGTCGGAGATGCCCGGCAGCTCCTTGAGGTCCTGCTCGACAGCCTGGCGACGCCACCGCGGCCACCCGTCGTCGTCCTTCTTGCCGGGGTGCGCCGCCAGCTCCGCGCGGGCGCGCTCGAGGGCGGTGTCGATCGCGGCCCGCGCGGCCTGCACGAACTCGTCGCCGAGCACCGTCTCCGGCAACGGCTCGAACGGCGGGACGTCGATCTCGGGCTCGTCGTCCCGCGCGGCGTCGAGCACGCGCGCACGCTCGACGGTGTCGCGCAGGAGCGTCGCGCGCGCCCCGGTCGACTGCTCGGCGGCCTGCTCGAGGTCGGCCAGCCCGCCGTCGACCTGCGCGAGGCGCGCCACGACCGTCCCGAGCCGGGACGGCGCGAGGGTTGTGAGGAGCGGGGTGAGGATCTCGCGCTGGCGCTCCCCCGAGAGCTGCGCGACGGCGGCCACCGCCGCCTCGCGCACGCCCTTGCTCGTGTCCGCCGCGAGCCGAGCCAGGAGCGGGGCGAGCGCGGCCGTCGCCGCAGCGTCGGACGCCACGAGCTCGACCAGCTCCGTCCGGCCGGCCGCGCTCACGCCCGGCAGCGCCTCGGTCGCGACGTCGACGTGCGCGACCACGAAGTCGCGCGCCGGGGAGCCGAGGAGCGCCGGGCCGAGGTGCCGCGAGGCCCAGCCTGACGACGTCGGACGCTCGAAGAGCTCGCGCAGCACGACCGCCGTCGCGTCGGCCTCCGGCACGCCACCCTCGACCGCGAGCGCCACCAGCAGGTCCGGCGTCCAGCGGTCGGGCGTCTGCTTGCCGTTCTTGCCCTTGCGGCGCTCGTTCGCGCGCCGCGACATGTCGTTGACCAGCACCGTGAGCCAGCGCGGGTCGGTGGGGCGCTCGCGGTCGACCTCCGACGACACCGCGCTGAGCACCCGGCCGAGCCGCACGAGCTCGGGGATCGTCACCGAGTCGCTCAGCGTGTAGAGGTTGGACCGGGCAGTGACGGCCTTCGCGGAGGTCCAGCCCGGCACGGCGGCCTTCAGCCGGTCGTCCTGCGCAGGCGTCGTCCACGAGTAGATCCCCGACTGGCCCGGCCGCCCCAGCAGCACCTCCACGTCACCGCCTCGCAGCGCCTCGAGCTCCAGCAGCACCTCGGGGCCCTCGCCCCGGTGCACGTACGCGACCGCGCGGTCCGCGAGCCCCGACGACTCGACCGCGAGAACCTTCAGCGCGTCGACGAGCCGAGCGCTCGGACGGCCACCTCCCGCCGGCTCCTCGTCGCGCCGGAACAGACCCTTGACCTTCTCGAGCACCCTCTACCTCACCGTCACGTCGTCGCTGCTGGTGCGGCCGATGCTAGAGGCGGGCGCCGACACGGGGCCGGGCCGGCGCGAGGCCCGACACCGAGGGGTCGCCGACCGGCGTCGGGAGGAAGCCTTGGCATCGGGGAACGCCGGGCTGCGCGGGTCGGCGATACGGGCCGTCGAAGAACACCGCGAAGGGTCAGGACAGCTTCACGCGCCAGAATTCCGAGCCGGTGCTAGCGTCACCTGAGGGGGGTGGTATCCATGGAACTGGTGTACCAGACCGACGGAAAGCGCGTCGTCGTCAATCCCGATCTTCTCGTGATCGCCTGCGATCCACGCGGTCTCGAGCCGGTCATGGACTTTACCCCTCAGGAGAAGCCGCTGCTGGACGCGCTCCGCAACTTTACTTTCTACACGACGTGCCTCCGTGTCTACCCGCGCACGACGCAAGACCGGGTCGTCATCCTCGCTCCCGACGTCGTCGAGTCGCAGTCGGGCCTCGTGCAGGGGTACCGCAACGAAACGGCGAAGCAGTGGGGCCTTCCGGCCGCGAACAGCGCCACGACCAACATCGTCACGACGTATCAGATGGTCGGGATCAACGGCACATCGGATCCTGGGGCGCTCGCCGCACAGCGCAGCGCATTCCTGGACGATCCGCCGTCGTGGTGGCCGTTCCAGCCTGGCCGGTACGAGATCGTGCAGGTCGAGGAGCATCAGGACGGCGCAGTCCACCCGGCCGTGAACCCGTTGTTCACGCCCTACTTCAACCAGTTCCCCGCCGCCGCGCTCGGCGCCGGGGCACCATGGCGATGGCTCAGCATCCAGGGCATGAACGACACCGTGTACGTCCACGCGTCGACGTGCTTCGAGTCGGTCCTGCACTGCTGGTCCTACCTGAACATGCTGCTCGCAGCGAGGCCCCAGCTGCTCGCGGCCCCCAAGGACAGCACCATCGTGGTCATCGGCGCGGGTGTGAGCGGTCTTCTCTTCGCGCAGCGTTTCATCGACGAGGGTTTCACCGACGTCTCGCTGCTGGAGTCCACGAACCGCTTCGCAGGCAAGACGCACTCGCTGCAGGTGCCGGACCAGGGCGGCACGTCCATCGCGGAGCTCGGCACGTGCTATCTGTCACCGGCGTACGACGAGATGGCACAAGCGCTCTCGGAGTTCACTGTCGGCAACGCGCGCGTACCCGTAGCCCATGGGTCCGAACGCGGCATCGTCGTCGGCGCGCCGCCGAACGAGAAGGTCATGGCTTTCAGCGACTACGGGCTCATGGTCGCTTGTCAGTCGCTGGGGTTCGGGTGGCCGTGCAGCACGGCGAAGCAAGATGCCGCGTACCTCAAGCTCCTCGAAGCCGCCTTGTTCTACGTGGGCCTGCGCCTCGAGATCTTCGGCACGATCGACGGTGTCATGCCGACCTCGAGGCCGGCCGGCGACCCCTACGGAGTCTTCTCGAAGACCTTTGCGCAGTTCCTCGACGACAACGGCATGGGCGTGCTGAAGGGGTATCTGATGTACGCCTACCAGGTGCAGGGATATGGCGATCTCGACAAGATCCCCGCGTACTACGGTCTCGTGTGGATCACGCCGGACATCGCACAACCGTTCGGCTGCACGAGCGGCGTCACGGCCTGGCAGAACGGCTGGGAGGACGTCTGGGACCAGATGGTCACGAAGCGCGCCATGAACATCACCCTGAACACTCGCGTGATGAGCATCCGCCGCTGACCACGGCGCGGTGGCCGACAGCCCCGTCCGTCTCACAAGCGACGTCAACGGTTCCGCTCCATGGCCGAGTACGTTCGACATCGAAGGCGCTGTCGCTCGCGAGGACCGTGGCGTGACGCGCACACCTCACGAGCGTCGATGTCGGACCGTCCCGGACGCCGACGGCCACGAGCATGCGGCCAGGCGCGACTCCTGGTGGTGGGCCCGGAGGGACTCGAACCCCCGACATCCACGGTGTAAGCGTGGCGCTCTAACCAACTGAGCTACAGGCCCCGGAACAGCGGAGCACAGCCTACCGGGTGCGCACCCCACCACCGGCCACGCCGGGTCGTGACGGCGCACGCGAAGACCGCCGTCGGCCACTCCGCCTCGGTCATCGCAGCGGCGCACCGCGTCAGAGCTGTTCCAGCGCTCGCCGGTAGCCGTCGAGGTCGCGACGCTGCCCGCGCGGGTTGACGACGGACCAGCGCACGATCCCGTCGGCGTCGAGCAGGAACGAGCCGCGCAGCGCGAGGCCGTTCTCCTCGTCCAGCACGCCGTAGGCCCGGGCGACGTCGCCGTGGGGCCAGAAGTCGGAGAGGAGGTCGAACTCGAAGCCCTCTTGGGCCGCCCACGCCTTCTGCGTGAAGACCGAGTCGCACGAGATGCCCAGCAGCGTGACGCCGGCGGCCTCGAAGTCCTCGAGGTTGTCGCGCAGCTCGCAGAGCTCGCCCGTGCAGATCCCGGAGAACGCGAACGGGTAGAACACGAGGAGCACCGGCCCGCCGCGCAGGTCGGCGAGGTGGACGGGGGTGCCGTGCGTGTCGGGCAGCGTGAAGTCGGGTGCGGGGTCGCCCGGCCCGGGCGGCGCGGCCCGGACTGCCGTCACACCCTCGTCAGCGACCGCGGCCACGGGTCCCGAGCTTCGTCGCGGACCAGTCGGGCGCGATGGCGAACGTGCTCGTCGCGTGCAGCCCGGCCGTGGTCGCGGCCTCCTGGATGTCGTTGTGGCCCACGTGCCCCGACCGGCCCGGCTTGGGCGTGAGCACCCAGATGAGGCCGCCGTCGTCGAGCACGGTCTGGACGTCCACGAGCAGGTCGGTGAGGTCGCCGTCGTCCTCGCGGTACCAGACGATCACGCCGTCGGTGACGTCGTCGTAGTCCTCGTCCACGAGCTCGCCGCCGACGAGCTGCTCGAGCTCACCGCGCAGGTCGTCGTCGACGTCCTCCGACCAGCCGAACTCCTGCACCACGTTGCCGGGCGCGAACCCCAGGCGGTCCGCCCCGATGGGTCCTGCGGTCTCGGTCACTGTCGTGTCGTTCCTTTCCTCGTCCTGTGCGTCCGTGCGGCGGGCCCTGCGCACGGGCGGACGCCCACGCGCACGACGACCTGCCGTGTCTGGCAAAGGTAGCCCACCGGAGGATCCGTTGCTTGGCAAGGTCCCGCCACGGACGCCCGGTCCGGTACGTGGCACCCGGCCCGTCGTCGGGCACCGTACCCGCACGACGCCGGGAAGCCTCCCTGCGAGGCCGTGTCGCCGAAATCACGCCCTCTTGACCACCCGATGGTGTGACTTACGCGCGCGTTGTGAACACAATGGGTAGACCACCCTGGTCTCGTGAAGAGGCGCGGTCGCCACCAGCGGCCGCGGCCGCGTGCCCGGAGTGGCCCCAAGACGGGTGTCGGCCGTGTACCGCGCGGCCGTGCGCCCGGCATCCGACGAGATATGAGGTTGCTGGTGGCTTCGTACGACGAGACCGGACCGCTGATCAACGGTCTGCTCAGCCAGGTTCCGGACTTCGACCCCGCCGAGACCGGCGAGTGGGTCGAGGCCCTCGACGGCCTGATCGACGACCGCGGGGGCCCGCGCGCCCGCTACGTCCTGCTGAACCTGCTCAAGAGGGCCCGGGAGCGCAACGTCGCCGTCCCGACCTCCTTCACCACGCCCTACGTGAACACGATCGGTGTGCACGAGGAGCCCTACTTCCCCGGCGACGAGGCGCTCGAGCGCCGCTACCGCTCGTGGATCCGCTGGAACGCGGCCGTCATGGTGACGCGCGCGCAGCGCCCCGGCATCGGCGTCGGCGGCCACATCTCCTCCTACGCGTCGGTGGCGACGCTGTACGAGGTGGGCCTCAACCACTTCTTCCGCGGCAAGGACCACCCCGGCGGCGGCGACCAGGTCTACTTCCAGGGCCACGCCTCCCCCGGCGTGTACGCGCGCGCGTTCCTCGAGGGCCGCCTCTCGGCGGACCAGCTCGACGGGTTCCGCCAGGAGAAGTCGCACGCGGGCGGCGGCCTGCCGTCGTACCCGCACCCGCGCCTCATGCCCGACTTCTGGGAGTACCCCACGGTCTCCATGGGCCTCGGCCCGGCGAGCGCGATCTACCAGGCGTGGACAGACAAGTACCTGCACAACCGCGGGATCCGTGACACGGAGCAGCAGGACGTGTGGGCGTTCCTCGGCGACGGCGAGATGGACGAGCCCGAGTCGCGCGGCATGCTCCAGCTCGCGGCGCAGCAGCAGCTCGACAACCTGACGTTCGTCGTGAACTGCAACCTGCAGCGCCTCGACGGCCCGGTGCGCGGCAACGGCAAGATCATCCAGGAGCTCGAGGCGCAGTTCCGGGGTGCGGGCTGGAACGTCATCAAGGTCATCTGGGGCCGTGAGTGGGACGTCCTGCTCAACGCGGACAAGGACCGCGCCCTGGTCAACCTCATGAACGTCACGCCCGACGGCGACTACCAGACGTACCGTGCGGAGTCCGGCGCGTTCATCCGCGAGCACTTCTTCGGCCGCGACCCGCGGACCAAGCAGCTCGTCGAGAACATGACCGACGACGACATCTGGAACCTCAAGCGCGGCGGCCACGACTACCGCAAGATCTACGCGGCGTACGCGGCGGCACGCGCCCACACGGGCCAGCCGACCGTGATCCTCGCGCACACGGTCAAGGGCTACGGCCTCGGCTCGACGTTCGCCGGGCGCAACGCGACCCACCAGATGAAGAAGGTCGGCCTCGCCGACCTCAAGACGCTGCGCGACTCGCTGCGCATCCCGATCACGGACGAGGAGCTCGACGCCAACCCGTACGAGCCCCCGTACTACCACCCGGGCCCCGACGCGCCGGAGATCCAGTACCTCCTCGGCCGTCGTCAGCAGCTCGGCGGGTTCGTCCCCGAGCGCCGCTCGTCGCCCAAGCCGATCACGCTGCCGGGCGACAAGTCCTACGAGATCCTCAAGAAGGGCTCGGGCCAGCAGGAGATCGCCACCACGATGGCGTTCGTCCGGCTCCTCAAGGACCTCATCAAGGACAAGGAGTTCGGCAAGCGCATCGTGCCGATCATCCCCGACGAGGCGCGCACGTTCGGCCTGGACTCGATCTTCCCGTCGGCGAAGATCTTCAACACCCAGGGCCAGCACTACCTCGCCGTGGACCGCGAGCTCATGCTGAGCTACAAGGAGTCCGAGGCCGGCCAGATCATGCACACCGGCATCAACGAGGCCGGTTCCGCGTCCGCGTTCCAGGCGGTCGGCACGTCCTACGCCACGCAGGGCGAGATCATGGTGCCGTTCTACATCTTCTACTCGATGTTCGGCTTCCAGCGCACGGGCGACCAGTTCTGGGCGGCGGGCGACCAGCTCACCCGCGGGTTCATCGTCGGGGCGACCGCGGGCCGCACGACGCTGACCGGCGAGGGCCTGCAGCACGCCGACGGCCACTCGCCGCTCATCGCGGGCACGAACACGGCCATGGTCCAGTACGACCCGGCCTACGGGTACGAGATCCGCCACATCGTGCGCGACGGCATCGAGCGCATGTTCGGCCCCGGCGAGCACGGCGTCGGCGCGGACGGGCGCGACCAGAACGTCATGTACTACCTCACGGTGTACAACGAGCCGATGGTCCAGCCGGCCGAGCCGGACGACGTGGACGTCGAGGGCATCCTCAAGGGCATCCACCGCATCTCCGTCGGCGAGGGCGACGGGCCGCGCGCCCAGATCCTCGCCTCGGGCGTGGGCGTGCCGTGGGCGCTGGAGGCGCAGCAGCTCCTCCACGACGACTGGGGCGTGGCGGCCGACGTGTGGAGCGTGACGAGCTGGAACGAGCTGCGCCGCGACGGCCTCGCCGCCGACCAGGCCGCGTTCCTCGACCCGGCCGCCGAGCCGCGCGTCGCGTACGTGACCGAGAAGCTGTCCGGGGCCGAGGGCCCGTTCGTCGCGACGAGCGACTACGACCACCTCGTCCCCGACCAGATCCGCAAGTGGGTCCCGGGCGACTACGAGGTGCTCGGCGCCGACGGCTTCGGGTTCTCGGACACGCGCGCGGCGGCCCGCCGGCACTTCAAGATCGACGGCCCGTCCGTCGTCGTGCGCACGCTGCAGGCGCTCGCCAAGCAGGGCAAGGTCCCCGCGGACGCGTCCGCCCAGGCGATCGAGAAGTACCGCCTCATGGACGTCACCGCCGGCACGTCCGGCAACGCCGGCGGCGAGGCCTGACGGCCCCCGCTCGGTAGCACGACGACGGCCGGTCACCCCGCGGGGTGGCCGGCCGTCGTCGTACGGGAAGGTGGGCGGCCCGGCGGCGGGCGGCGGTCGCGCCCCCGTCCCCGCCCGGGCGTCGGTCAGGTCCCGGCGCGGTGCTGCTCGGCCTGCGCGACGGTGCGCTCGAGGTCCGCGCGCAAGGACGCCACGCCCTGGGGGTCGCCGTACTCGACGAGCGACTCGAGATGGTGCCGCGCCTCGAGGGGACGGTCGGCGTCGATCGCCGCGAGGACGAGCTGGCGCCCGACCTCGGGCTCGTGCTCGCGCGCGCGCCAGTGCCCGACGCCCAGGCCCAGCGCCTCGACCGGCAGGCCCGCCGTGCGCAGCACCTCCATCGACTGCGCGAGCGCACGCCCCGACGGGTCGCGCTCGGCGGCCGTCGCGAACCGGCGCAGCGCGGCCTCCTGGTCGTCCTCGAGGGACAGGCGCCCGAGCTCGACCAGGGGGTACCACCCCTTGGGGTGCCCGGCGAGCTCCTCCGCGAGCGCCCAGACCGCGAGGTCGGCGGCGCGCTGCTTCTCCGTGTCGTCCACGGGCGCGGCGAGCGGGTCGTCGGTGGCCGGGCCCTCGGCGGCGCGGCGCCGGACCAGCTCGGCGAGCGCCCGGAACGCGCGCTCGTCGTTGGGGTCGTCGACGAGCATCGCCCGCAGCGCGTCCTCGTGGACCGTGTCCCCGCGCTTCTCCCCGGACCGCGGGCGGCGCGTGCCGACGGTCGACGCGGACGTCGGCCGACGCATGAGCTGTCGGAGTCGGGGCATGAGGGCCATGTCCCGACCCTAGCGGGTCGTCCGGACGCTCACCCAGCGGCCCGGGTCGGGCGCCGTCGGGCCTCGTGCGCACGAGCGCATTTGTGGACTGTCCACAAGCACGGACCGTATGCTCGGCGCGTGACGGCCACCCCCAGGACGCCCGCGAGCGCGTCCGCCCCGAGCGGCCCGACGGGCAACGCGGACAACCTCCAGCGCCTGCGCGACGGGAGCGGCCTGCTCATGTCGGCCGCGCTGCGACGCCTGGACGACGAGATCCCGTGGTACCGCGAGCTGCCGGCCGAGGACCGCTCGTACGTGGGGCTCGTGGCGCAGTCCGGCATCACGGCGTTCGTCACCTGGTACGCGGACCCGCTGGCGCCGCCGCACGGCGTGAGCGACATCTTCGCGGCGGCGCCGCCGGAGCTGACGCGCTCGATCTCGCTGCAGAACACGCTCCAGCTCGTCCGCATCGTCGTCGAGGTCGTGGAGGCGTACTCCGACCAGCTCGCGGCCCCCGGGGGCGAGCGCGACCTGCGGGAGGCGGTCCTGCGCTACTCGCGCGAGGTCGCGTTCTCCGCCGCCGAGGTCTACGCGCGCGCCGCGGAGGTGCGCGGCGCGTGGGACGCGCGCCTCGAGGCCCTCGTCGTCGACGCGCTGATCCGCGGCGACGGCGACGACTCGCTCCGCTCGCGCGTCTCGGCTCTCGGCTGGGGCGGCCACGGCCCGACCCTGGTCATGGCCGGGACGATCGCCTCGACGCTCGACGAGGTGCGCACGGCCGAGCTGCGGCGCGCGACGCGCCGCGCGGCGGGCGACGCGCTCGTGGGCATCCACGGCGACCGCCTCGTCCTCGTGCTCGGCGGCGAGGGCGACCTGCAGGCCGCGGCGGCCTCGCTCCTGCCCCGGTTCGGGCCCGGTCCCGTCGTCATCGGCCCGACCGTCCCGGGCCTGGAGGAGGCGGCGCGCTCGGCCCAGGCCGCGCTCGCGGGCCTGCGGGCCGCGCCGGCGTGGCCCCAGGCGCCGCGCCCGGTCCTCGCCGACGACCTGCTGCCGGAGCGCGTGCTCACGGGCGACACGACCGCGCGCCGCACGCTCGTCGCGCAGGCGTACCGGCCCCTGGCGGAGGCGACGGGGTCCGTGCTCGAGACGTTGTCGGCCTACCTGGGGACGGGCCGGTCGCTCGAGGCAGCCGCACGCTCGCTGTACGTGCACCCCAACACGGTGCGCTACCGCCTGCGCAAGGTCTCCGAGATCACCGGGTGGGACCCGCTCGACGCGCGCGAGTCGTTCGTCCTGCAGGTCGCGCTCGCGCTCGGGCAGCTCTCCACGACGCGCTGAGCCCGCTCGTGCGCGGAGACCGGCGGACGCGCCCGCTCTCGGCGCGCTTGTAGGTTCGACACAATCACCCTCCGCAAGGTTGGTGCGGGTCGTGACGTGGCACGCGAGCCCCGGGACGGCACAGTTGACGGGTGCTCGCCGTCTTGTGCCCTGGACAGGGCTCCCAGTCCCCCGGAATGCTCGCCCCCTGGCTCGAGCTGCCCGGCGTCGCCGACCAGGTCGGCGCGTTCGGCGAGGCCGCGAGCCTCGACCTGCGCGCGCACGGGACGGAGTCCGACGCCGACACGATCCGTGACACCGCGGTCGCCCAGCCGCTCATCGTCGCGTCGTCGCTCGTCGCGCTGCGGTCGATCCTCGACGGCCGGGACACCGCGGACGTCGTCGACGTCACCGCGGGCCACTCGGTGGGCGAGCTCGCCGCCGCGGCGGTCGCGGGCGCGCTGACCGACGTCGGCGCGGTCGGGCTCGTCGCGCACCGCGCGCGTGCCATGGCCGCGGCCGCCGCCGCGACGCCGACCGGCATGAGCGCGGTCGTCGGGGGCGACCCCGAGGAGGTCCTCGCCGCGATCGAGGCCGCGCACCTGTGGCCCGCGAACGTCAACGGCGGCGGCCAGGTCGTCGCCGCCGGCGCGCTCGACCACCTCGCGGCCCTCGCCGAGAACCCGCCCGCCAAGGCGCGCGTCATCCCGCTCCAGGTCGCCGGCGCGTTCCACACGCCGTTCATGCAGCCCGCGCTCGAGGCGTTCGAGCCCGTGGCCGCGTCGTGGGACGTCGCCGACCCGCGCCTGCCGTTCCTCTCGAACGCCGACGGCGAGTCGTACGCGACCATCGACATCGAGGGCAGCACGTCCGGCAAGGCGCGCGACGTCGTCCGGCGCCTCACCGCGCAGATCGCCGCGCCCGTGCGCTGGGACCTGTGCCAGGAGACGCTCGCGGAGCTCGGCGTCACCGCGATCCTCGAGCTCGCGCCCGGCGGAGTCCTCACGGGCCTCGCGCGCCGCACGCTCAAGGGCGTGGAGTCCGTGGCCGTGAAGTCGCCCGACGACGTCGAGGCTGCCCGCGACCTGATCGCCCGCCACTCCGTCGTGGGCGGCGCGCCCGCCCCGGGCGACGACGCGTGAGCGGCGTGACGCTGCGCCAGGCCACCGGCCCGGCGTTCTCGCGGATCCTCGCGATCGGGGGCGTGCGGGGCGAGAACGTCGTCACGAACGACGACATCGCCGGGCCGATCGACTCGTCCGACGAGTGGATCCGCCAGCGCACCGGGATCGTGACGCGCCGTCGCGCCGGGGCCGACGTCGACGTGCTCGACCTGTCCGAGGCGGCGGCGCGCGACGCGCTCACCCGGGCGGGGCTCCAGGGATCGGACATCGACGCCGTCATCGTCTCCACGGTCACGTACTTCCACCAGACGCCCGCGGCCGCCGCGGTGCTCGCCGAGCGTCTGGGCGCCACGCCCGCCGCCGCGTTCGACGTCTCCGCCGCGTGCGCCGGGTACGCGTACGCGATCGCGCAGGCCGACGCGCTCGTGCGCGCCGGCACCGCGACGCACGTTCTCGTCGTCGGCGCCGAGAAGATGAGCGACTTCATCGACCCGACGGACCGGTCGATCTCGTTCCTCCTCGGCGACGGTGCGGGCGCCGCGATCGTCGGCCCCTCGGACACCCCGGGCATCGGCCCCACGGTGTGGGGGTCCGACGGCGGCAAGGCCCAGGCGATCCGCCAGACGCACGCCTGGTCGGACCTGCGCGAGGACCCCTCGCTCGGCTGGCCCACGCTGCGCCAGGACGGGCAGAGCGTGTTCAAGTGGGCCGCGTTCCAGATGGCGCCCGTCGCGGCCAAGGCCATGGCCGAGGCCGGGGTCGCCCCCGGCGACATCGGCGCGTTCGTCCCGCACCAGGCGAACATGCGCATCATCGACCAGATGATCAAGCAGCTCCAGCTCCCCGACACCGTCGCGGTGGCCCGCGACATCGCGGAGACCGGCAACACGTCGGCCGCCTCGATCCCGCTCGCCACGCGGCGTCTGCTCGACGAGGGCCAGGTCCGCTCCGGCGACCTCGCGCTCCAGATCGGGTTCGGCGCCGGGCTGGTCTACGCGGCGCAGGTGGTCGTCCTGCCGTAAGGGAGAATCACCCTGGACGGACGGCCGCCCTCCCCCGCGGGAGGACCCACGCCGTCGGCGGACCCGTCCGTCGCACGCACCGTCTACCGCTGTACCGCCCGGCACACCCACCGGGCAACACCACCGGGACCGGTCGCCGCCGGCCCCACGACAAGGAGAAACCATGGCTTACACCGAGCAGGAAGTCCTCGCCGGCCTCGCGGAGATCGTCGCCGAGGAGACGGGTCTGCCGACCGACGCCGTCGCGCTCGAGAAGTCCTTTACCGACGACCTCGACATCGACTCGCTGTCGATGATGACGATCGTCACGCACGCCGAGGACAAGTTCGGAGTCCGCATCCCGGACGACGAGGTCAAGAACCTCACCACGGTCGGCGACGCCGTGTCCTTCATCACGGGCGCCCAGGCCTGAGCACGCCCCGCCTGCCCCGCAGGCCTGCGGGCGGGTCGGCGTCACCCACGCCGGCCCGCCCGTCCTCCCGCCCCAGAACCCCACCCGAGGAGCACCATGTCCGCCGCTACTGAAGTCGTCGTCACCGGCCTCGGCGCCACCACGCCGCTCGGCGGCGACGTGCCCTCGACCTGGGCCGCGGCGCTCGCCGGCGAGTCCGGCGCCCGCACCCTCGACAACGACTGGGCGGAGCGCTACGAGATCCCGGTGACGTTCGCCGCGACCCTCAAGGTGGACCCCGCCGAGGTCCTCGCGCGACCCGAGATCAAGCGCATGGACCCGTCCACGCAGTACGCCATCATCGCCGCGCGCGAGGCGTGGGCCGACGCGGGCAGCCCCGAGGTCGACGGCGACCGGCTCGGCACCGTCGTGTCGTCCGGGATCGGCGGCATCTGGACCACGCTGGACGGCTGGGACACGCTGCGCGAGCGCGGCGCGCGCCGCATGCTCCCCATGACCGTGCCCATGCTCATGCCCAACTCCCCCACCGCCTACGTGTCGCTCGAGCTCGGCGCCCGCGCGGGCGCCCACGCGCTCGTCTCGGCGTGCGCGTCCGGCGCCGAGGCGATCGGCTACGGCGTCGACATGATCCGCGCGGGCCGCGCGGACATCGTCGTCGCGGGCGGCACCGAGGCGACGATCCACCCCATGCCGATCGCGGCCTTCGCCGCCTCGCGCACGCTCTCGCTGCGCAACGACGACCCGCAGGGCGCGTCGCGCCCCTACGACGTCGACCGCGACGGCTTCGTCATCGGCGAGGGCTCGGGCGTCGTCGTCCTGGAGAGCGCGGAGCACGCCGCCGCGCGCGGCGCCCGCGTGTACGCGCGGCTCGCCGGCGTCGGCCTGTCCTCCGACGCGTACCACATCACGTCTCCCGACCCGGACGGTCGCGGCCAGGTCGCCGCGATGCGCCGTGCGATCGAGGAGGCCGGGGTGACCGGGCGCGACGTCGTGCACGTCAACGCGCACGCGACCTCGACCAAGGTGGGCGACCTCACGGAGACCCGGTCGATCCGCTCGCTCCTGGGCCCCGACACGGACCACGTGCTGCTGTCGGCGACCAAGTCCATGACCGGCCACCTCCTCGGTGGCGCAGGCGCGCTGGAGTCGATCTTCACCATCAAGGCGGTCGCCGAGCGCCTCGCTCCCCCGACGATCAACGTCGCGAACCCCGACCCGGAGCTCCAGGTGCCGCTCGTGCGCGACACCCCGGCTCCGCTGCCGTCCGGCGACATCGTCGCGGTGAACAACTCGTTCGGGTTCGGCGGCCACAACGTCGCGCTCGCGGTCGCGAGCGTCTGACCAGCCTGTCCGAGAGCCCCGGGCGACGGCCGAGCAGCCGTCGCTCCGGGGCTCTCGTGCGTCCAGGCCGGACGATCCGAACGCTGAGGTCTCGACTCCTGAGATGGACGATCGTCCAGATCGTTGCGATTTCACCCATCCCTTTTGTCCGGACAAGGAGCGCCAAATCCGGACGCAGCACCCCGGCCTGCCGCGGCGCGTCGGGTTTCACCCCGCGCCCCCTGTCACCCGTCGAGCACGCCTCCGTCCCATCGCCGAGCCTGTGGGCGTGATGTGGCGCCTGCCACATCACGACCTCGAGGCAGGCGAGCGGAAGGACAGGGCACGTGACCCGAACGGCGAGACATCTCTCCACCCAGGCACCACCTCCCCTCTGGAGGCGAGCGGCGGCGCTCGCGGCCGTAGGGGGCGTCGTCGGCGCCCTGACCTTCGCGGGAGGGATCGCCGCGACCGCCGCACCGACGGACGACTCGGAGGGCAGTGGGCAGTTCCTCAGCGGCACCGTCGCCGGGCTCGACCTCGCGACGATCGCGGCGCTCGAAGGCGCCGTGGCCGAGAACCCGTCCGGGGCGAACCCGGTCGTCACGAACCCCCTGGCCGCCACGGTCTTCCAGGCGCTCGGGATCGACCTGACGGGCACGCTGCAGCTGCTGGGTCCGAACGGGATCCTGCAGCTCGGTGCGGTCAACCAGTACGGCGAGGCGAACGACGACGGCTCCGCACGGGCCGCGTCGGGTGCGGTCTCGGACCAGGGCGCGATCTCGGTCGGCGGCAGCGAGGAGTTCCCGTCCGACGCGCAGCTCAACCTCACGCAGCTCCTCGGCCCCGGCTTCGAGTCGGTCGTCGCGGACCTCGACCTGTCGCTCGGCGCGCTGTCTGCGACGGCGGAGGCGACAGGCGGCGCGGCACCGACCGGTGACTACCAGATCGCCGGTGCGACGCTCACGCTCGACAGCCCGGCCGTCTCGGGGATCGCCACGACGGTCGACGACGAGGTCGTCCCGCTCGTGGACGGCGCCGTCGGACAGCTCGTCGGGACCGACGGACTGCTGGCCCAGGCGCTGAACGGGATCGGAGCGCTCGCCCAGGTTCTGACCGTCCTCGGCGGGGACCTCGAGCCTACGGTCGCGATCGACGTCGACCTCGACGGCGCCCTGGCGCCCGTGCTCGACCAGGACTTCGGCGACGAAGGCGTCGTGATCAACGTCGGCGACGGGACCGTGACGGTCGACCTCGACACGATCCTCGGCGGCACCGGGTCGCTGAACGGGTTCGACCCCAACACCGAGGTCCTCGACGACGCCGCGATCAACGCGATCCTTGACGGGCTCAGCGCGGCCCTCGACGACCTCACGACAGCGCTCGTCGGAGCGGTCGACACGGCCTTGCACGCCGCGAGCCTGACACTGTCGGTCGAGGCCGTCGTCGACAACCCGATCCCCCTCGCACCGGACCTCCTCAACCTGACCATCGACCTCGACACGACCGTCGGCGACGTGGTCGACGGGACCGTCGACCCCGCTGACGCCACCATCACCATCGCGCTCACCGGCGTGCCGCTCACGCTCCCGCTGGGCGACCTCGTCAGCGCTCTGGCCGGTCCGCTCAACACCGTGCTGTTCGCCGACGGGACCGGACTGGTGAGCACGCTCGCCGGGACGATCACGTCGGAGGTCACCGGTCCCGTGCTCACCGCGCTCTCGCCGGTCTTCGAGATCCTCACGGAGGTCGTGAGCCTCGTCGTCAACGTCCAGGAGCCCGAGCCGTCCGTCGCCGACGCCACGTTCACGCAGCGGGCGCTGACGCTGTCGATCCTGGAGGTCGGGACGGGCACCGGGCTCGCGGAGCTTCACCTCGCCTCCGCGACCGTCCGTGGCTCGACGGTCGCGGCGATCACCCCCGCGGTGACCGTCGACCCGACCACCGTCCCGGCGGGCACGCCGACGACCGTCACCGGCACCGGCTACACGCCGGACTCCACGGTCACGGTCGAGATCCGCGACGGCGAGGGCACCGTCATCACCACCCTGACCGACGTCCCCACCGACGCCGACGGCGGTTTCACCACTCCCCTCACCGTCCCCGTGGACACCGTCCCGGGCGACTACGCCGTCGTCGGCATCGACGACACCACCTCCACCGAGGCCGAGACGGCTCTCGCCGTGACGGCGGCTGCGCTCACGCCCGCCGTGACGGTCGACCCGACCACCGCCAACCCCGGTAACGCGGTCACCGTCGACGGCACGGGCTACACCCCCGACTCGACCGTGACCGTCGAGATCCGCGACGGCTCCGGCACCGTGATCGCCACCGTCGAGAACGTCCCCACCGACGGCGACGGCGGGTTCACCACGCCCGTCACCGTCCCCGCGGGCACCACCCCCGGCGACTACACCGTCGTCGGCATCGACGACACCACCTCCACCGAGGCGGAGACCCCGCTCACCATCGAGGCAGCCGCCATCACCCCGGCGGTGACGGTCGACCCCACGACGGTGCCCGCGGGCACGCCGACGACCGTGACGGGCACGGGGTACACGCCCGACTCGACGGTCACGGTCGAGGCGCGAGACACGACCGGCACGGTCATCGCGACGCTGACCGACGTCCCCACCGACGCCGAAGGCGGTTTCACCACCCCCATCACCATCCCCGCGGACACCGTCCCGGGCGACTACACCGTCGTCGGCATCGACGACACCACCTCCACTGAGGCCGAGACGGCTCTCGCCGTGACGGCGGCTGCGCTCACGCCCGCCGTGACGGTCGACCCGACCACCGCCAACCCCGGTAACGCGGTCACCGTCGACGGCACGGGCTACACCCCCGACTCGACCGTCACCGTCGAGATCCGCGACGAGAGCGGAGCGGTTGTCGCCACCCTGGGCGACGTCCCCACCGACGGCGACGGGAACTTCACCACCCCGATCACCGTCCCCGCGGGCACCATCCCCGGCGACTACACCGTCGTCGGCATCGACGACACCACCTCCACCGAGGCCGAGACCCCGCTCACCATCGAGGCAGCCGCCATCACCCCGGCGGTGACGGTCGACCCCACGACGGTGCCCGCGGGCACGCCGACGACCGTGACGGGCACGGGGTACACGCCCGACTCGACGGTCACGGTCGAGGTCCGGGACACGAGCGGCACCGTCGTCGCCACGCTCACCGACGTCCCGACCGACGGCGACGGCGGCTTCACGACGCCCATCACCGTCCCCGCGGACACCACCCCCGGCGACTACACCGTCGTCGGCATCGACGACACCACGACCACCGAAGCGGAGACCCCGCTCACCGTCGAGGCAGCTGCCATCGAGCCGACCATCACCGTCGACCCGACCACCGCGAACCCCGGCGACGCGGTCACCGTCGACGGGACCGGCTACACCCCCGACTCGACCGTGACCGTCGAGATCCGCGACGGCTCCGGCACCGTGATCGCCACCGTCGAGAACGTCCCGACGGACGGCGACGGCGGGTTCATCACGCCGATCACCGTCCCCGAGGACACCACACCCGGCGACTACACCGTCGTCGGCATCGACGACACCACCTCCACCGAGGCGGAGACCCCGCTCACCGTCGAGGCAGCCGCCCTCACCCCGGCCGTCACGGTTGACCCGACGACCGTCCCGGCGGGCACGCCGACGACCGTCACGGGCACCGGCTACACGCCCGACTCGACGGTCACGGTCGAGGTCCGGGACACGAGCGGCACCGTCGTCGCCACGCTCACCGACGTCCCCACCGACGGCGACGGCCGCTTCACCAGCCCCATCACCGTCCCCGTCGATACGACACCGGGCGACTACACCGTCGTCGGCATCGACGACACCACCTCCACCGAAGCCGAGACGCCCTTGACGGTGGAGGCAGCCGCGATCGAGCCGACGATCACTGTCGACCCGACGACCGCCAACCCCGGTGACGAGGTCACCGTCGACGGCACGGGCTACACCCCGGACGCCACGGTCACCGTCGAGATCCGCGACGGCTCGGGCACCGTCATCGCCACCGTCGAGGACGTCCCGACCGACGGCGACGGGTCGTTCACGACACCGATCACCGTCCCCGAGGGCACCACCCCCGGCGACTACACCGTCGTCGGCATCGACGACACCACCTCCACCGAAGCGGAAGCCCCGCTCGCCGTCGGGGGCGTCGGGGTGTCCGAGCCGACCGTCACGGTCGACCCGACCACGGCGAGCCCCGGCGACGAGGTCACGGTGACGGGTGAGGGCTGGCCGCCGAGCACCACGGTCACGGTCGAGCTCGTGGACGAGGACGGCGACATCGTCGCCACGGTCGACGTCGAGACCGACGAGGAGGGGAGCTTCGCCACCCCGATCACGGTCCCCGAGGACGCGACGCCGGGTGACTACACCGTGCACGCGTCCGACGACGCCGGGAACGAGGCGGAGGCGCCGCTCGCGGTCGTCGACGCTGGTGACCGCGCCCTGGTCTCGTCGTTCGTCACGCCGCGCGTGCTGCGCGGCGCGGAGCAGACGTTCGTCGCGTCGGGCTTCGAGCCGGGCGAGTCGGTCCAGGCCGTCATCAACTCGGAGCCGCTGATCCTGCCGGTGGCGACCGCCGACGCGAGCGGCCAGGTGAGCTGGACGTTCGTCGTCCCGGCCGACTTCGAGGTCGGCCCGCACACGGGCACGGCGACGAGCGTCGACGTCGGCGACTCCACGGTCGCGTCGTTCGAGGTCTACCTCACGCCCACGGGCGGCGACGGACCGGGCAGCTCCGGCTCCGGCTCTGGCTCCGGTTCCACCAACGCGGGCAACGGGAGCGGGTCGGACTACCTCGCCCGGACCGGCACCGACGACCTGGGCCTGTTCCTGGTCGCGGCGCTGCTGCTCGTGGCCACCGGTGCCGTCGTCCGCCTGCGCGCGCACCGCGCACGCCGCGCGGGCTAGGCGCACCACGACCGAGGGCGCCTGCCGGGATCTCCCGGCAGGCGCCCTCGGTCGTGTCGTGGGGGGGCGGTGGACGCGCGGCGTCAGCCGACGCGGTGGAGCCAGCGCACCGGGGCGCCGGCACCGGCGTAGCGGAACGGCTCGAGCTCGTCGTCCCACGCCTTGCCGAGGGCGAGGTGGAGGGCGTCACGCATGGCCCAGGGCTCGCTCACCTGCTCCAGCGCGGCGCGGATCCGGTCCTCCGGGACCACGATGTTGCCGTGCACGTCGGTCTGGGCGTAGAAGATGCCGAGGTCGGGAGTGTGCGACCACCGGCCGCCGTCGACCCCGTGGCTGGGCTCCTCGGTGACCTCGTAGCGCAGGTGGGACCAGCCGCGCAGCGCGGAGGCGAGCTTGGCACCTGTGCCCTGCGGGCCCTGCCACGAGTACTCGGCCCGGTAGAGGCCGCGCGCGGCGGGCTGCTCGGTCCAGTCGAGCGACACGCGCACGCCGAGGACGTTGCCCGCGGCCCACTCCATGTGCGGGCACAGAGCACGCGGTGCTGAGTGCACGTAAAGAACACCGCGGGTGATGGCACCGGCCATGTCTGCCTCCCTAGGTCGAGGTTGCGTCTTCCCCAACGTCCTCACCGAGGGTGGTTCCACAGCACGTCACGGGTACGTCGCGGCGTGTCTCGTGCCCATCTTGCACGATCCTGCGCGTTCGCGCGACAGATTCACCGGGCGAGCCCGGAGGTCGTCAGGCGCCGTGCGTCGTCACAGGTGCTCGCGCAGCTCCCGCATCGCCTTCTTGCGCACGGACCGGTCGAGCCGGTCCAGGTACAGCATCCCGTCGAGGTGGTCGCACTCGTGCTGCAGGCAGCGCGCCATGAGCTCCGTGCCCTCGACGACGACCTCGTTGCCGTCGAGGTCCGTCCCCACGACCCGCGCGTACCAGGCGCGCCGCGTCGGGTACCAGAGGTTGGGGACGGAGAGGCAGCCCTCGTCGCCGTCCTGGTAGTCGTCGGAGAGCTCGACGATGCGCGGGTTGAGCACGTACCCGATCTCGTCGTCGATGTTCCACGAGAACGCCCGGAGGTTCACGCCGATCTGGTTGGCGGCGAGTCCCGCGCGGCCCTCGTGGTCGACGGTCTCGACGAGATCCGCGACGAGCGAGCGCACACGGTCGTCGATGGTGGTGATCTCGTCGCAGGGGGTGCGGAGCACGGGGTCCGGGATGGTCCGGATCTCTCTCATCGCCATGGACGCCATTCTTCCATGCGCACGACGACGGACCGCCGGGTCCACGACCCGCGAGCCTGGGGCCCGCGTCACATGCGGGCGTACCGGGCGCGAGCGAAGGAGTAGAGCCCGTACGCGGCGAAGCCGAGCCCGACGGCGACGAGCAGCACCGCGCCGAACGGCTGGGCCGCGAGCGTCGCGAACGCGGCGTCGAGACCTCCTGCCTGCTCGGGGTCGTGCTGCACGGCTGCCACGACGAAGAGCGCACCGAGCACGCCGAGCGCGACCCCCTTGGCGACGTAGCCCACCCGGCCGAGCGTCACGACGGCGCGACCGACGTTCCCGCCCGTGCCGCCCTCGAGGTCCTCGAGGAACTTCTTCCGCCAGCCCTTGACCACGTGATACACGCCTGCTGCGACGATCCCGACGCCGACGGCACCCACGAGGAGCACGCCGCCCGGCTTCTGCATGAGCGTCGCCGTCATGCTCTCCTCCTGGCCGGAGCCGCCCGCGGACCCGTTCACGACCTGCACGGCGAGCACGCCGAGCGCCAGGTAGAGCACCGCCTTGCCGGCGGCCTTGAGCCGGTCGGACGTCTCGGCGGCGCCGCTGATCGCCACGGTGACCTGCCACAGCGCCAGCGCGGCGAACGCCACGACGGCGAACCAGAGCAGGACGGTCCCGCCCGGCGTCTGCGCGATGGCGGTGAGCGCGCCGGTCTGGTCCGCCTGCTCGCTCGACGTCGAACCGGTCGCCACCTGCACGGCGAGCACCCCGACCACGAGGTGGAGCAGGCCACTCACGGCGTACCCGGCACGGGCGAGGATCTCGAGCAGCCTGCTGCCCCGCGCGCCGCGTGCCGCCGCCTTGCCCGTCGAGCTGATGCTCGGTGCCACTGGACCTCCTCGGTCGTCGGGACGCCGCCCCCAGCGCGCCGCCGGGTTCTCCGGCCCGGACACAGTGCCAGCACCGCGCCCCGCACGCACGCCGAGCGCCGACCCCGGGAAGCTCAGATCACGGTTTGGTAACGTGCCTCGAATGCCCACGACGAACCCGCGCCTCGCCGTGCTCGACGGACTCCGGTTCACCGCCGCTGCGGCAGTGCTCGTCTACCACTTCGTCGCCGTCAACCACCACGCGTGGGGCGAGCGGACGAGCGACTCCCTGCCGGGCGTGCAGGGCGTCGCCGCGTACGGCTCGTTCGGCGTCCAGCTCTTCTTCGTGGTCAGCGGCTTCGTCATCCTCACGACGGCCTGGGGCCGCGACGTCCGCGGCTTCGTCGCCTCGCGAGCCGGCCGGCTGTTCCCCGCGTACTGGGCCGCCGTGCTCCTCACGCTCGCCCTGCTCGTCCTCGTGATCCCTGGCCGGCGCGACGTCGACCTCCCGCAGGCGGCCGCCAACCTCACCATGGTCCAGCGCGCGTTCGGGATCCCCGACCTCGAGGCGGTCTACTGGACGCTCTGGTCGGAGCTGCGGTTCTACGTCCTCGTCGGCCTGCTCGTCGCCGTCGGCCTCACCCGGGCACGGGTGCTCGCGTTCGTCGTGCTATGGCCCGTCGCGGGGGCGATCGCCACGCAGACGGGCTCCGACCTCGTCGCGACCGTCCTCGTCGCGCCCGACGCCCCGCTCTTCGCCGGCGGGATGGTGCTCTACCTGCTCACGCGGGAGCGCCGGTCACCGGTCCTCTGGCTCGCGCTCACCCTCGACGTCGTCCTCGCGGCCGCCGTGTCGGGCCGGATCCAGGCGGCCCGCATCGAGAACAGCACCGACGTCGTCGTGTCCCCCGCCGTCGGGTGGGTCGCCATCGTCCTGTGCTTCGCCGTCGTCGCCGTCGCGACGCTGACCCCGCTCGCGCGAGTCTCGTGGGGCTGGCTCACCGCGCTGGGCGCGCTCACCTACCCGCTCTACCTCGTGCACGCGTCGTGGGGGCGGTGGGTGATCGAGTCGGTGCACCCGTACCTGCCCCGGGCCGCGACGCTCGCCGTCGCGGTCACCGCGTGCCTCGCGCTCGCCTGGGTTGTCCACCGCGCCGTCGAGCGTCCGCTCGGCCCGCGGCTGCGCCGCGCCCTCGACCGCAACCTCCGGCGCGACCGCGCCCGCCCGAGCGGGCACGTCCCCGCCCGTCAGGACGAGCCGGTCGCGGCCAGGTAGTCCCGCAGCACGACGGCCTGGTTGTGCTCCTCGTCGCGCGCCCCGTACACGAGCGTCACCACAGGGTGCTGCCCGACGACGTCCCGCAGCTCACCCACCGCGTCGCCGTTCGCGTCGAGCTCGGCCCGGTACCGCTCGGCGAACTCGTCGAACAGCGGCTCCTCGTGGTGGAACCACCGCCGCAGCTCGGTGGACGGCGCGACCTCCTTGAGCCAGAGACCCACGTGCGCCTTCTCTTTGCTCTCGCCGCGCGGCCACAACCGGTCGACGAGCACGCGGAACCCGTCGCCGTCCTCAGCCGGCTCGTACACGCGCTTGATCCGGATCGTCATGACGCCATGACACCCCTGGGCCGGGCGCACCGCATCCGCAGGACGGACCGTCACCCCGATGGTGCCCCGTGCAGGACTTGAACCCGCGACCGAGAGATTCCGGAGCCACATGTTCCGTCACGTTCGCGTTGAGTCCCGATCGATCTCTTTGCGCAGGCCAAAAGGCAAGTCTGTCCGACGGCTCCATGCCATCTGTCACACCTGCCTGCCGTCCATTTCGCTGGGTAAGCGTTGACCTTGGAGGGCGATACTTGGATGCCCTCACGACTCTCCCTCCGCGGACTAGAGTCGCTGCGTGGCAGACGAACTCCTGACCCCCACCGGGGTCGCCGAGTGGCTTCGGCGCTCACCCGCCTGGGTGACTGGCCAAGCGCGCGCGTCGGAGAGTTGCCCGGCATCAAGGTCGGGGACTGCTGCAGGAACGGTTGACACTCCATCTGCGGGACGAGGTCCTGCTGGAAGGATGTCGTTGTGCCTAAGAAG
>NZ_JAMXMH010000016.1:0-82476 GCF_025818875.1 Cellulosimicrobium sp. SH8
CGCACCACCGCGACCAACCTCGAGGGCGTGTTCGCGTGCGGCGACGCCGTCGACCACACCTACCGCCAGGCCATCACCGCCGCGGGCTCCGGGTGCGCCGCCGCGCTCGACGCGCAGCGCTACCTCACCGAGTTCGCGGACGCGGCGGGCTTCGCGGACCTCGCCGGCACGCCGGCGACGCCGAACCCGGACGGTCTGCCCGAGGCGCTGGAGGAGGTCCGATGAGCACGGTGACGGTCACCGACGACACGTTCGACGAGGTGGTCCTGTCCTCGAAGGGCCCGGTCCTGGTGGACGTGTGGGCAACATGGTGCGGCCCGTGCCGCCAGGTTGCGCCGATCCTGGACGAGCTCGCCGAGGAGTACGCCGGTCGGCTGACGATCGCCAAGCTCGACGCGGACGCCAACCCGGCGACGGTCGCCGCGGCCGGGGTCGTGTCGATCCCGACGCTGAACTTCTACTCCGGAGGGCAGCTGGTGAAGTCGGTCGTGGGCGTGCGCCCGAAGCAGGCGCTGGTCGCCGAGATCGAGGAGGTCCTCGCGTGAGCGAGGCGACCGCGACCACGCGCGGGCGCTTGTCGACGCTGGACCGGTGGCTGCCAATGTGGATCGGGCTGGCCATGGTCGCCGGCCTGGTCCTGGGCCGGTTCGTCCCGGCGCTGTCGGACGTGCTGGCCGCGCTCGAGGTCGGCGGGATCTCGGTCCCGATCGCGCTCGGGCTGTTGGTGATGATGTACCCGGTGCTGGCCAAGGTGCGCTACGACCGGGTCGGTGCGGTCACCGGCGACAAGCGGCTCCTGGCGTCCTCGCTGGTCCTGAACTGGCTGGTCGGGCCGGCGCTGATGTTCGCGCTGGCGTGGATCTTCCTTCCGGATCTGCCCGAGTACCGCACCGGGCTGATCGTCGTCGGCCTGGCCCGGTGCATCGCCATGGTCGTGATCTGGAACGACCTCGCGTGCGGGGACCGGGAGGCCGCGGCGGTGCTGGTCGCGATCAACTCCCTGTTCCAGGTCGTCGCGTTCTCGCTGCTCGGGTACTTCTACCTCACGGTGCTGCCCGGTTGGCTGGGCCTGGACACCCAGGGCCTGGACGTGTCGGTGGGGCAGATCGCGCTCAACGTGCTCGTCTTCCTCGGCGTCCCGCTGGCCGCCGGGTTCGCCTCGCGCCTGGTCGGGGAACGCGCCCAGGGCCGGGCCTGGTACGAGGACCGGTTCCTGCCGGTCATCGGGCCGTGGGCGTTGTACGGGCTGCTGTTCACGATCGTGCTGCTGTTCGCCCTGCAGGGCGAGGCGGTGACCTCCCACCCGCTCGACGTCGCCCGGATCGCGCTGCCGCTGCTGGTGTACTTCGCGGCCATGTGGGGCATCGGCGTCGTCGCCGGCAAGGTCCTGGGCCTGGGGTACGCGCGCACCACGGCGCTGGCGTTCACCGCGGCGGGCAACAACTTCGAGCTCGCGATCGCCGTCGCGATCGCCACGTTCGGCGCCACCTCCGGCCAAGCCCTGGCCGGTGTCGTCGGCCCGCTCATCGAGGTCCCCGTCCTGGTGGGCCTCGTCTACGTCTCGCTGTGGGTCGCGCGCCGCTGGTTCGCCGTCGACCCCTACGCCACCACGACCCGGACACCCGAGCTGGAAGAGGTGAGGTCATGACCACCCAGAGCCTGCCGCTGACCGTCCGCGACCCCGACTGCACGCCGCAGATCGAGGCGCACGCGATCGGGACCGAGGTCGCCGGCGCGGTCGCGGTCACGCTCAAGGCCCTCGCCGAGCCGCTGCGCCTGCGGATGCTGTCGTTCATCGCGACCTCGCCCGCCGGGGAGGCGTGCGTGTGCGACCTCGCCGCGCTGACGGACGTGTCGCAGCCCACCGTGTCCCACCACCTCAAGGTGCTGCGCGACGTCGGGGTGCTGGCCTCCGAGCGGCGCGGCACCTGGGTCTGGTACCGCATCACCCCCGGGTACAAAGCCGCGGTCTCCACCCTGCTGGAGTCCTTCGCCCCGGCCGCGCTCGAGGCCCTGGTCGGCCCGCACGAGCTGACGGGCCTGGAGGACGTCGACGCCGCACTCGACCACCTCGCGACAGACCTCGCCGACAGCCACCCCACCCTCGGGGCCGACATAGTGCTGGGCACCGTGCGCGAGTCCTACACGGCCCTGGCCCGCTCGGCCACGGTGTCCGCGCACCTGCTCACCCTCACCGAACGGTTCGCCCGCCAGCGCCTGGCCGACCTCACCCGGGAGGCCGGGGCGCGCCCGCAGGTGCTGTTCGTGTGCGTCGCCAACGCCGGCCGCTCTCAGCTCGCCGCTGCCCTGGTGCGCCGCTACGCCGGCGACCGGGTCGTGGTGCGCTCGGCCGGGTCGACCCCGGCCGCGGACGTGCACCCCGCGGTGCGACCCGAGCTCGCCGCGCTCGGCACCACCGAGGGCGAGGCCTACCCCAAGCCGCTGACCGACGACGCGGTCCGCGCAGCCGACGTCGTGATCACGATGGGCTGCGGCGACGTGTGCCCGGTCCTGCCCGGCACCCGGTACGAGGACTGGCTCGTGGGCGACCCCGCCCTGGCGTCCCCGGCCGGGGTCGCCGCGATCCGCGACGAGCTCGACACCCGCGTACGCGCCCTGCTCACCGACCTCCTGCCCGACCTCGACCTGCCCATCCCCTGAACCACCGGAGACCACCATGACCGAGACCGCGAAGCCGTCCGCCCTGTTCGTCTGCGTACACAACGCCGGCCGCTCCCAGATGGCCGCCGGGTACCTGCGTGCCCTGTCCGGCGGGGCCGTCGAGGTCCGCTCGGCCGGGTCCGCCCCGGCCGATCAGATCAACCCCGTCGCCGTCGAGGCCATGCTCGAAGAGGGCATCGACATCCGCGCCGAGCAGCCCAAGGTCCTGACCACCGACGCGGTGCAGGCCTCCGACGTCGTGATCACGATGGGCTGCGGGGACGCGTGCCCGATCTTCCCCGGCAAGCGGTACGAGGACTGGCAGCTCGACGACCCGGCCGGGCAGGGCATCGAGTCCGTGCGCCCGATTCGCGACGAGATCCGAGCGCGCGTGCTCACCCTGCTCGCCGAGCTCGGCGTCACGCCCGTCCAGGCAGCCACCGCCTGACCACTCCCCGCAACGATGTCGGCCGACACCCCGGGGGGTGCCGGCCGACGTGCGTGTCAGGCCAGGGTCTTCTGCAGCAGGCTCGTGCCTAGCCACCGGTCGAACTTGCGGCCCACGCGTTCCAGCCGCCCGGCGTCGATGAACCCGGCCCGGCGGTGCAGCGCCAGAGACGCCGCGGTGTCGCCGTCGGCGACGACCGCGATCACCTCCCGTGCGCCGGCGGCCGCGGCGCCGGTGAGCACCTGGTCGAGCAGCCGGGTCCCGATCCCGCGCCCGGTCGCGGCCGGGTCGAGGTAGATCGTGTCCTCGACCGTGTGGGCGTAGGCCGGGCGCGGGCGCCACGGGCCCACGTAGGCGAACCCGGCCACGGCGCCGTCGAGGTCGGCGACCAGGAACGGCCAGCCCGACCCCTGCAGTGCCGCGAGCTTCTCCGCCCACACGGCTTCGCCCGGCGGGGTGAGTTCGAACGTCGCGGTCGACGTCGCCACGTAGTGGTCGTAGATGCGCGCGACCCCCGCCATGTCGGCGGGGGTCGCGGTCCGCAGGGTCAGGCTCACGCGTCCTGGCCGTCGCCCGAGCGGCCGTGCACGACGCCGGTCGCGAACCCGACACCGGCCGGTGCCCCGACACCGAGGGTGACCAGCTGCGGCTCGACCGGCGCGGTGCCGCAGCACGACCCGGCCGCGCTCTCGCCGTCGGCCTCCAGGGCCAGGTCGCTGGAGCAGACGCCGGTCGCGGGCAGGTTCAGCTCGACCGCGTCCGCCGCGGCCCGGTCCCCGGCCAGCGCCGCGGCGATCGAGCGCACCTGCTCATACCCCGTGGCGAGCAGGAACGTCGGGGCGCGCCCGTAGGACTTCATGCCCGCGAGGTAGAACCCGTCGTCCGGGTGGGAGAGCACCTGCTCCCCGTGCGGGGGCACCGTGCCGCACGAGTGCTGGTTCGGGTCGATCAGCGGCGCCAGCGCCGTGGGCGCCTCCACGATCGGGTCCAGGTCCAGGCGCACCTCGCGCAGCATGTCCAGGTCCGGGCGGAACCCGGTGGCGTTGACGATCTGGTGCACCTCGAGGTTCAGCGCCCCGTCGCGCACTGTCCCCAGCACCTGCACCGTCTCCCCGGCGGGCACGAGCCGCTCGATCGACACCCGCGTCAGCAGCGTCAGGCTCCCGGCCTCCACGGCCGCCCGCAGGCGCGTGCCGAGCAGCCCGCGCGCCGGGAGCTCGTCGTCCGTGCCGCCACCGAACAGGCGCCGCGCGGACCCGCCGCGGATCGCCCACGTGATCGTGGTCCCCGGCTCGGCCTCGGCCAGCTCGACCAGGGCCAGCAGCGTGTTCGCCGCCGAGTGCCCCATCCCGACCACGAGCGTGTCCCGCCCGGCGAACCGGTCGCGCTGGGACCCCAGGACGTCTGGCAGCGGCCCCGTCACGTACTCGGCGGCCTGCGCTTCGCCGGCCGCCGGAAGCCCGGAGACACCCAGCGGGTTCGAGGTCGAGAACGTGCCCGACGCGTCGATCACCGCCCGCGCCAGCACGTCGCTCACCACGCCGTCAGCGTCGACGGTCCGCACCCGGTACCCGCGGCGCTCCCGCCCGAGCGAACGCGTCTTGTCCGCCCCGTCACGCGCCACCGCCAGCACCCGCGTCCCGGTCCGTAGGCGCGAGGCGATCTGCGGCGTCGCGGCCAGCGGGGCCAGGTACCGCCCGACGAGCTCCCCACCGGTCGGCAGAGTGTCCAGGTCCGGTTCGACCCACCCCGCCTGGTCCAGCAGGCGCCGCGCCGCGGCGTCCACGTCGTACCGCCACGGCGAGAACAACCGCACGTGATCCCACGACGCGATCGCCGCGCCCGGGCCTTCGCCCGCCTCCAGCACCACCGGCTCGAGACCACGTTCGAGCAGGTGCGCCGCCGCCGCCAGACCCACCGGACCCGCACCGATCACCACGACCGGAAGCTCGTCCCGCACAACCTCGCCCATCACCACTCCCCACACATTGAAGACTGTCGATGCGAGCATCGTGGAGCGCGTATCGAAGAATGTCAATCTATGCGAGGATGGCGGCATGACGACGACCGACCTTCCCCTCGCGCCGACCGCCGACGTCGCCGGCTGCTGCGGACCGGCCGTCACCCAGGCCGTCGACCCCGACACCGCGCGCGACCTCGCCCGCGCGTTCAAGGCCCTCGCCGACCCCACCCGGGTCCAGCTCCTCGCGATCGTCGCCTCCCAGAGCGGAGGCGAGGCCTGCGTGTGCGACCTCACCGAGCCCGTCGGGCTCTCCCAGCCCACCGTGAGCCACCACCTCAAGATCCTCGTCGACGCCGGCCTGCTCACCCGCGAACAGCGCGGCCGCTGGGCCTACTACTCCCTCGTGCCCAGCGCCCTCACCCAGCTCGGGGCCGCATTGGCGGAGACCACCAGCAGCTAGACCCCCGGCTCACCGCCCCAGGAGGCGGCCATGGTCGACATCCCCGGACTTCCCACCCCAGACGCGGGCCCGGTCTTCGACCTCGCCCTCCTCGTCCACATCGCGGCAGGCCTCGTCGCCGTGGCCAGCGGGCTCCTCGCGATGCTCACCCGCAAGGGCGGACCCTGGCACATCGCCACGGGGCGCATCTTCGCCGTCGGGATCGTCGCCCTGTTCGCCACGATGCTCGTCATGACGGTCATCCGGTGGCCGGCGACCGTCCACCTCGCCATCCTCGGAGCGGTGGCCCTCGTCGCGGCAACGCTCGGGTGGCGCAACCGCCGCCGACACGGCAACGACACGGTCCACATCGCATGCTGGGCACCGCCTACATCGCGATGCTCACCGCGTTCTACGTCGACAACGGACCACACCTACCGGTCTGGTAACTCCTTCCGGACTGGGCGTTCTGGTTCCTGCCGACGGCGATCGGGGCGCCGCTAACGGTCTGGGCGATCCGCCGACATCGAACCACCGGCAGCGCCCGAGGCAACCACCGTCCCGGCGGCCTTCCTGCCTAGTTGCCGGGCTCGGGGTGCAGTGAAGGTACCCGTCCCACTTCGGCTCGTACCAGCATCCACCCGCCAGCGCGCCCGGCTCCGGGATCTGCTCAACCGCCCGCGCCAGCGCGACCGCGAACGGCGGCGCCAGCGGCAAGGGGACGTCCACACCTTCACGATCCCCGCGGCCCACGACCTCGCGCCGTCCCTGGCGTCAGTCGGCAGACGCGGCGGGTGGGCTGTCGGCGGGCTCGGGCGGGCGTCCGTAGCGGCAGGTGAAGCAACGCCGGTGCCCCGGCTCGGAAGGGAACACGAGTGTGTTCTCGGGCGAGCACTCGTGTCCGTGCGGGCAGTGGGTCTTGGCGAGCTGGTTCGCACCTGGCCTGCCAACTTCGAGCGCGCCCCTCCGGCGCCACCGCTCCCGGTGCGTCTTGCACCACCCGCGCTCACCGATCCCCGGCCGCTCGCACCCCTCGACCACGCACGTGCGCGGCTCACGGGCGGCGGCGCGGCGCGCCGCGACCGTGACAAAGTGCGCGCGCACCTCGGCCACCTGCTGCTCGTCGAGCAGCCGCTGGGCGCCCTCGGCCGGGCCGTACGTCGCGCGCAGGAAGTTGTTCACAGCGTGGCGCGTGACCCCGAACTCGGCCGCCAGCTGCGACGAGGTCATCCCGCCCGCCGGCATCGGGCCCCCTCGGACACGCGCCGCGCACCACGGCCACGCCGCGGCGCCCCCGTGCGGTCGAGGCTTCGGCGCACGGCCGTCCGCGTGCGCCCGGTCAGGACCCCGCGGAACTGGCGCCGCACCTCAAGCACGGGACGCGACGGGTAGGGCACGGTCAGACCGTAGTCGACGGCGAGCATCGGCCCCTTTCCGAATCGGGCGCGGTAGCGTCCTGTCCGTGCGAATCATGCGCAGTCTCCAGAGTGATGAGATCGCAGAGCCCGTCATGGCCAAGTTTGCGATGGTGGCTCCTGTAATCGAGGCGACTCTCTACTCGCTGCAGGTTTCCCGAGTCGAGCGCTTGAACGGCTACGACGCCGTCACGCTGCACGATCTCGCCCGTGAGTTCCGCGAGGGATCCGGGGACGCCGGCATCTGCTTCGAGTTCGCAGTGCATGAAGCGATCGCAACCCGGCACCCGATGATCTGGCCGCTGGCGAGTGAGGTGCTGAACGACTTCTGCGGCATCAGCGACGGCGCTGCATCCATCCTGTTCGGACCTGAGAAGGACGGTCGGATCCCGATCTTGGAGTCGGTCCAGGACTCCCTCACAGCGGAGTCGAGGCTCTACGTCGGCAACGCTGGGCACCCGCCGAAGTTGAAGCGGTACATCCCGCAGATCATCAACGCGTTTCACCGTCAGGAGGCGCGCGCTCGACTGCCACGATCGATCACCGGGCTCTGGAAGGCCGACCTGTTCATCGGGAACCCTGAGTCGGACAAGTGGGTCGGAACCACGGTGAAGTCTCGTCAGACCGGCCTGGAGGGAGCGCGTGGCTTGCGCGTAGGCATCTACCCGCAGGTCAACGCGGCTGACACCCCGCGCAAGGACGACACCCTCAACCTCATCCGGCTCCCCTTGCCGTACGACGGAGGGTTCAGCGAGCTCTACTACAAGAGCTTCTTCCTCGTGCGCGCGTTTCTCAAGGCCGATGCCGAGGTGCCATCACACGTGAACCTGCCTGACGCGGAAGACCGGTTCATCACAGAAGAACTTCAGAAGCGACGCCAGTTCCCGGTCTTGGAGGTTGTCGAAGCCATCAGGGCTATGTCTCAGGAGTCGCTACTCACGACCCAGAGCGTCGAGTCCGTGGAAACGAGCGCGGTCCTCGGAGCCGGGGGGATCGAGGGAGGCACCTCCGGCGAGTCCGACGGTACTGCGGTCTCGCTTTCGCCGGTTGCTCACACCGTGCCGGATGCACAGGGCGGCGCGTAGCGCGTCGTCACCGTTTGCGGATCTCGAACCAGGGCAGCCCCTTGTAGCCGTCCGGGTGGCTGACCGTGGTGTAGACCTTGTTGCCCCGGATCTCGAACCAGGGCAGTCCCTTGTAGCCGTCCGGGTGGCTGACCGTGGTGTAGACCTTGTTGCCCCGGATCTCGAACCAGGGCAGCCCCTTGTAGCCGTCCGGGTGGCTGACCGTGGTGTAGACCTTGTTGCCCCGGACCTCAAACCAGGGGAGCCCCTTGTAGCCGTCCGGGTGGCTGACCGTGGTGTACCAGTTCATGACCCACATTCTGCAGCGTGCTACCCACTGACTATTCGGAATGCCGGGGATACAGTCCTAGCCGCCCGATTGGCCAAGCTCCAGCTCCGCTAGGTGTCGGTACAGGGTGTCTCGGGAGACGCCGAGCGCGCGTGCGACGGCTGCGCGGGACTGGCCGCCGGCGAGGGCGACGCGGGCAGCTTCGATGCGGTCGGGGGTCATGACGGTGGGGCGGCCGCCGACGCGGCCGCGGGCGCGGGCGGCCGCGAGGCCGTCGAGTGTGCGCTCTCGCGCGAGGTCGGCTTCCATCTGCGCGACGGCGGCGAGCACGTGCACCATGAGCCGTCCGGCCGCGCTCGAAGTGTCGAGCGTCTCCGTGAGCGAACGGAGCGTGACGCCGAGCTCGTCGAGGTCACGCACGAGGCGCGCGACGTGAGCTGCTGACCTACCGAGCCGGTCGAGCTTCGTCACGACGAGGGTGTCCCCCTCGCGTAACCCGGCGAGCAGTCGGGCGAGCTCAGGCCGGTCCTCACGGCGCCCGGAGGCCTTCTCCACGACGACGTCGCGCTCGTCGACGCCGCCGGCGCCCGTGAGCGCGTCGACCTGGGCGTCGAGGTTCTGCGCCGTGGTGGAGACCCGGGCGTACCCGTAGACGTGTGCCATGCCGGTGACGGTAGCGAAAACCCTCGGGGCCCGTTCTGCGACACCGGGGGTTTTTGGACACTAGTTCTGCGACGCTTTCTCTCGGCGTGTCGCGGCGGCCGCCGCTGTGTCCGAGAAACGGTCAGTTTTGCGGTGTCTGACAACCTTGTAGGAAGTCGCCAAGTTCGTGCGAGAAGCGGCGGGGGTGCGGCGGGCCGGTCGGTGAGACGCTGAGATCGGATGCTCGGGCGTCGGAGGCGACCATGATCGACATCCCGGGGTTGCCGGAGCCGGACGCGGGTCCGGTGTTCGACCTCGCTCTGCTGGTGCACATCGCCGCGGGCGTCACGGCGGTGCTCGCGGGGCTGGTCGCGATGCTCGCGCGCAAGGGCGGTCGGTGGCACGTCGGGGCTGGTCGCGTGTTCCTCGGTGGGATCGCCGCTCTCTTCGGGTCGATGGTCGTCATGGTGGTGATCCGTTGGCCGGCAACCGTCCACCTGGCCGCGCTCGGGGGGATCGCGTTGGCCGCCGTGCTCCTCGGGTGGCGCAACCGGCGCCGCGGTGAGAGCGACGGGGCGCACATCGCGTGGATGGGTCTGGCGTACATCGCGATGCTGACCGCGTTCTACGTCGACAACGGCCCGCACCTGCCGATCTGGGAACGGCTGCCGGACTGGTCGTTCTGGGTCCTGCCGACGGTGGTCGGGGCACCGCTCACGGGCTGGGCGGTCCACCGGCACCGACCGCGTCGCCCGGCACAGGCGCGGGGGCCGGCGCCGTAGGTCGCGGCGGTGGACGAGCGCGGGTCAGCGCCCGACGCGGTCCATGAGGGCGGCGGTCAGAGAGTGGTCGTCGGGCACGCCGCGCAGTCCCGCTGTCGTGGGGTAGACGCGGCACGCAACGCCAGGGCGCACCGTGGGCACAGGGAACAGGTCGCGTCCGTCGACGTGGAACGAGGGCGATCCGTGGAAGCCATGGGCCTGGGCCTGGTCGTCGTCGGTGATGACCACGGTGGCGATCGCCGCGTCGATCCCGGTCTTGTCCAGGACCCGGCGCAGTACTTCCAGGGCGGGAACTTCGTTCGGGCACTCGTCGATGACTAGGAGCTCAACCTTCATGTGCCTGCCCTCGCTCACTTGCCGCGACGCCGTGCGCGTCGCCAGTCCACCGACCGGCGGCGGTCTCGCGCTGGGAGGACGAACGCGGGACCTGACGGTTTGAAAGGGAGAGTAGGAGGCTCAGGGCAACCCCGGCGCCGAGGACGACGTCAGCGAGGTTGCCGATGAAGAGGTTCCCGTAGGCGAGGAAGTCGGTGACATGGCCTCGCCCAAAGCCGGGCGGGGCCAGGAGGCGGTCCAGCAGATTTCCGACCGCGCCTCCCCACAGGAGTCCGATCGCTACCGCCCATCCGACCGTGTGGGCACGGCTTGCAGCGACGAGTAGAGCGACGGATGCGGCGGTGGCGACGACGGTAAGCACCCAGGTTGCGTCGGCTCCGAATGACATGACAGTGCCGGGGTTGAACGCGAGCTGAAGGCCGAGCGCGTCGCCAAGCAGCGGGATGCGCTCGTGCTCGCTGAGGTATGTGAGGGCGAGGGTTTTGGTCCCCTGGTCGATCAGCACGGCGCTGGCTGCGACGGCGAATGCGAGCAGGAACCGCCGCAGTTGCGCCGGGGAATCCACGAGGGTGCGTGGCGTCTCGGTGGTTCCCTGTTCCACCCACGCGGACACGGCGGCAGCGCGGCGACGGCGAGGCTGAGTGGTCATGTCAGGCTGGCAATGTGGGCGAGGGTGCCGGACTCGATCAGGATGAAGATGCCGAGGCCGATGAACACGACGGGCACGAGCCAGTGCTCGACCTTCTCGAGCGCTTCGGTGACCTTCTCGTTGGTGCCGATCGCGCGTGCGAGCAGGCACCAGAGGGCGAGGAGCACGAGGAACACGGTGATCGTGACTAGGGTGTCGGTGGTCGAGATGGTGCGGAACACCGGGGTGTAGATCGCGATGTTGTCGCCGCCGTTGGCGATCGTGATGCCGGCGACGCCGAGGAGCCCGACGGCCTTGAGCGCGGACTCTGCCTCGTCGTCGTCCTTGCCGCGCAGGGTGCGCACCAGTGCCAGGACGCCGATCGCGAGCGGGATCAGGCCGAGCAGGCCCACCCACTCGTCCGGGACGATCGTCAGGCCGAGGGCGGCGAGGAAGCTGACCGCGATCAGGGTGATGAGCCCGAGGTACTGCCCGGCGACTATCTGCCAGCCGCGCAGTCGTGAGGTCCCGCGTGCGGCGACGGCGAACAGGACGGTCAGGACCACGATGTCGTCGATGTTGGTCGCGACGAACAGCCCGGCCGCGGCCGCGATCGTGCTCAGCATGCCGAGTCCTGCCCGTCCACGCCGTAGGTCGGGCACAGGGCGACGGCGCTACCGGTGGCGGCGAGCAGCGTCTCGGCCGCTCCCAGCAGGTCCAGCAGCTCGGGGCGGGCCAGGGAGTAGAAGACCCGTCGACCCTCCATGCGGCCGGAGACCAGACCGCAGTCCTTGAGACAGGCCACGTGCGAGGACACTGTCGACTGTGCCAAGCCGAGGTCGCGCGTCAGCTCCGCGACCCGCGCCTCACCCACAGCCAGTCGGCGCACGATCGCCAGTCGCGCGGGATCTCCCAGCGACCGGAACAACGCGACCGCCGGCTCGACGTCCGCCGTACTCGCCACACATACTTCGGTATCTATGATCGACACAGACCGATAATAACTGACACTTGTCGATGGGATCGGATCGCAGGTTCACGCTGCACTGTATAGTTCAGCACATGCTGAACACTGGTGATCGTGTAGAAGTCATGGGTCGCCTGGGGAGGGCGATGAGTGACCCGACGCGCGCGCGCATCCTCGAACGTCTCCTCGTCGGCCCGGCGTACCCGGCCGACCTCGCCGACGCCCTGGGGTTGAGCCGGCAGAACGTGTCCAACCATCTGGCGTGTCTGCGTGGGTGCGGTTTGGTGCTTGCGGAGCCCGACGGGCGCCGCACCCAGTACACGATCGCGGACCCGCACCTGTCCGCGGCGCTGGACGAGCTGATGCGCGTGGTCCTGGACGTCCGCGAAGGCCGCGAGTGCTCGAACCCGGTGTGCGACGTCCCGGGCTGCACCGCGTGCGAGGACGAGCAGTGAGCCGCGAGTGCTGCGGGGGCGACGACGAGCTCGAGGACCGTCCCGCGCTGGTGACCGGCTTGGGCCTGACGCCTGCTTCGCCGCGCACGCCCGACGGCGCGCCCGCCGACAGCCACGACGAGCACGACGGCGAGGACGAGGAGCTCGCGCCGTGGTGGCGTGATCGTGCGCTGCTGCTGCCCGCGCTCTCGGGTGTGCTGCTCGCCGTCGGGTACGCCCTGGAGTGGTCGGACCTGGCCACGCCCGCGCTGGTGGTGCAGAGCGCGAGCCTGCTGGCCGGCGCGTGGACGTTCGTGCCCGGTGCGGTGCGGCGCCTGGCGCGCGGCAAGCTCGGGGTCGGGCTGCTCATGACGATCGCCGCGGTCGGGGCCGTCGCGCTCGGCCACGTCGGGGAGGCCGCGGCGCTGGCGTTCTTGTTCTCCATCGCCGAGGCCCTCGAGGACCGTGCGATGGACCGGGCCAAGCACGGCCTGCGCGCCCTGCTCGACCTCATGCCCACCACGGCACGGGTCTCGCGCCTGTCCGGGGACGTGGAGATCCCCGCCGCGGACGTGCGCGAGCTCGACCTGCTGGTCGTGCGGGCCGGGGAACGCCTGGCGACCGACGGCGTCGTGACGTCCGGGCGCAGCTCGCTGGACACCTCCGCCATCACCGGGGAGTCCATCCCGGTCGAGGTCGGCCCGGGCGACGCCGTGCCCGCCGGCGCGATCAACGGCGGCGGGGCCCTGCTGGTCGAGGCGAGCGCGGACGGGCGCGACAACTCCCTGACCACGATCGTGCACCTCGTCGAGCAGGCCCAGGCGCGCAAGGGCGAGCGAGCGCGCCTGGCGGACCGGATCGCGAAGCCGCTCGTGCCGATCGTGCTCGTCGCCGCGGCGCTGGTCGTGGTGTGGGGCTTCGTCGTCGGCGACCCGGGCTTGTGGACCGAGCGGGCCCTGGTCGTGCTCGTCGCCGCGTCTCCGTGCGCGCTGGCGATCGCCGTGCCCGTCACCGTCATCTCCGCGATCGGCGCCGCGAGCCGGTTCGGGATGATCGTCAAGTCCGGGGCGGCGTTCGAAGAGCTCGGCACCGTGCGCGCCGTCGCGATCGACAAGACCGGCACCCTGACCCGCAACCGGCCCGAGGTCGTGCAGGTGAGGACCCGCCCCGGCACCACCCGCGAGCAGGCTCTGGCCTGGGCCGGCGCGCTCGAGGCGCGCAGCACCCACCCCCTGGCCGCGGCGATCCTCGCCGCCGCATCCGCGCCGGTGCGCCCGGCGGGCGACGTCCAGGAGCTGCCCGGTCGCGGGCTGCACGGCACCGTCGACGGCGTGCAGGTCCGCGTGGGCACGACCCGGTGGATCGATCCCGGTCCGTTCGAGCCCGACGCGGCGACCCTGGAGGGGCAGGGCATGACCGTCGTCGTGGTCGCCGCCGGCGACGAGCCGGTCGCGCTCGTCGGGATCCGCGACGAGCTGCGCCCCGAGGCCGCCCACGCCGTGCGCCAGCTCGCCCTGGACGGTGTCACGGTCACCATGCTCACCGGGGACAACGAGCGCACCGCCCGCGCGCTGGCCGCCCAGGCCGGCATCAGCGAGGTCCGTGCCGCCCAGATGCCCCAGGATAAGGAGCAGGCCGTGCGCGCCTCGGCCGAACACGTGCCCACCGCGATGATCGGCGACGGCGTGAACGACGCCCCCGCCCTCGCCGCGGCGAACGTCGGGATCGCGATGGGCGTCGGTGGGTCGGCCGCCGCGATCGAGTCCGCCGACGTCGCGTTCACGGGCAACGACCTGCGCCTGGTCCCCCAGGGTCTGGCCCACGCCCGGCGCGGGCGGCGCATCATGACCGGCAACATCGTGCTCGCCCTGGCGATCATCATCGTGCTGTTCCCGCTCGCGCTGTTCGGCGTGCTGGGCCTGGCCGGCGTCGTGCTCGTCCACGAGATCGCCGAGGTCGTCGTCATCCTCAACGGCGTCCGCGCCGCACGCGGGACCGCCACCCTTACCGCGCTGCCGACGGTGCCTGCACCGACACGACCCGCGCCGACACCGACTTCCACGATCTAGAGGAAGGAACGCAACGAGGCCGACAGAGAGTTCGGGAACACGAAGAGTATAGTTCGGCTACATGGATCTTGCAGTCGGGCAGGACTCGAGGCGGGCGGCGCCGCGGACCGAGCGGCTCGGTTTGCTTCGCCTTCTGGGGCCCGCGTTCGTCGCGTCGGTCGCTTACGTCGACCCGGGCAATGTCGCGGCGAACGTCTCCGCCGGGGCGCAGTTCGGGTTCCTGCTCGTGTGGGTTCTGGTCGGGGCGAATGCGATGGCCGTGGTGGTGCAGTATCTGTCCGCGAAGCTGGGGATCGTCACGGGTCGCTCACTTCCTGAGGTGCTAGGGCAGCGGTTTACTCGGCCCGCCCGTCTCGCCTATTGGGGCCAGGCCGAGCTCGTCGCGGCGGCCACTGATCTTGCTGAGGTGATCGGCGGGGCCATCGCCCTGAACCTCCTATTCGATCTGCCGCTCGTGCTGGGCGGCGTGATCACGGGCGTGGTCTCCCTGGCGCTTCTCGTGCTTCAGCACCGACGGCGCCAGCGTCATTTCGAGTTCGTCATCACCGGTCTGCTTGTCGTGCTCACCGTCGGCTTCACGGCTGGCCTTTTTGTCACCCCACCGCCGTGGGCACAGGCCGCGGCCGGGCTCGTTCCTCGCTTCGATGGCCCGCAGTCCGTCCTGCTCGCGGCGTCAATGCTCGGCGCGACCGTCATGCCCCACGTGATCTACCTGCACTCCTCCCTCGCGCGCGATCGGCACGGCCGATCGCGTACGGACCTGGAGACTGCGCATCTTCTGCGTGCGACACGCTGGGACGTCGTCATCGCGCTGGCAATCGCCGGTGGGGTGAACATTGCGATGCTCCTTCTGGCGGCGACCAACCTTGCTGGGCGGGACGGAACCGACACGATCAGCGGGGCCCACACAGCAATCGCAGCAGCACTCGGACCCACAATCGCGGTGCTCTTTGCCGTCGGTCTGCTCGCGTCAGGACTCGCTTCGACCTCAGTCGGGGCGTACGCCGGGGCGGAGATCATGCGCGGCCTTCTGCGGACACGCATCCCTCTTCTAGTCCGACGCTTGGTCACGCTCACCCCGGCGCTCCTACTGCTTGCTACCGACGTTCCGCCGACGAGCATGCTCGTCATCAGCCAGGTCGTACTCAGTTTCGGTATCCCGTTCGCACTGATTCCCTTGGTATTGGTTACCCGCGACGCGGGGATGATGGGTGCGCGGCGCAACGGCGCCCTGCTGCACCTATCGGCGTGCGCCATCGCTGCGGTCATCGTCGTGCTCAACATCACCCTGCTGACCCTGACGATCGTGGGATGAGCGTCGAGACGACCAGGTGCCCGGATAGGCATCGCGCGATGCAGCTTCAGCCCACCTCCGGACGTTGCCGCGGATCTCGCGCGAGCCGCGATCGTGCTGCCGCTCTCCTCGGTGCACACCTGACAGGCGGAAGTGGCGCGGTAGGCCGCGTGCGAGGCCTAGCAACGGCTGGGTGGTGGCAACACCGCGTTCCAGTGGCAGCTCGGCATGAACATGCTCTTCCATCTGACGACCTGGAACGCCTCGGCGAGTAGTCGCTGGGTGCGGTCACCGGTGTCGTGGTCTCCATCCCGGCGACGGTCGTCTTTCTCCTGTGAATCCGACGCCAGCACTGGCCGCCAGGGCGCAAGGTGTGGTTGGCGATCGATATCGGCCTTGCCATCGCCGCGGCTGCTGTCGGGTTCCTGTTCCTCTGGGCGACAGCCTGCGTGGTGGCGTGCGCCGTCGTGGGTCCATGTGGCTTTCGTCCCGCCACGCACCACCCCCGGTCTGGTCGCGCCATTGGGATCGGGCGATGGTGCTTGTTGCCGACTAGATCGGCGTGACGAAACCACCGACCCAACCCTGCATCGTCGTCATCAGGACGGTCCACAGTCCGGTGACCATGGCCAGGCCGATGAGGACGAGCACGGCGCCGCCGGCGATGTTGATTGCGCGCAGGTGTTCGCGGAGGAACGTGGTGGAACGCTTCGCCCACCCGAAGCCCCACGCGACCAGGCCAAACGGGACTCCCAGGCCGAAGCAGTACGCGAGAGCGAGTAGCGCCCCGCGTCCGGCCGTACCGGCGTCCACGCTGAGCGCGGAGATGGCCACGAGCGTCGGGCCCAGGCACGGGGTCCAGCCGAGACCGAACACCACCCCCAAGACCGGGGCTCCGACGGTCCCGACCCGCGGCGTCCAGGACGGGCGCACCACGCGCTGCAGCGGCCCGACCTGCCCGACGAACACCAGGCCCATGAGGACCACCAGGACCCCGAAGACGCGGATCATGAGGTCCTGGCGCTGCACGAGCCAGGACCCGAGCGCGCCGAACAGGGCGCCGTAGGCGACGAACACGACGGTGAACCCGGCAATGAACAGCCCGACCCCGAGCATGAGGCGCCGCCGCGAGACCTCGCGCCCCATCCCGCCCACGTACCCCAGGTAGCCCGGCACGAGCGGCAGGATGCACGGCGAGGCGAACGAGACCAGCCCGGCGACCATGGCGAGTGGGAGGGCCAGGAGCAGGCCGCCGGAGAAGACGGTCTCGGTGACACTCACTGGCCGAGCGCGCCCTCGACGGCCCGAATCAGGTCTTCGGGCGTCTGCACGGTCAGCTTCTCGCCGTCGAGGAAGAACGTGGGGGTGCCTTGCACTCCCAGGCGTACGCCTTCGTCGAAGTCGGACTGGACGCGGGCTGCGACGTCGGGGTCGGCCACGTCGGCGTCATACTGCTCAATGTCCAGGCCGATGTCCTGGGCGAAGCCGCGGAACACTTCGGCCTTGGACTCGCGTGCCTCGCCCCACTCGGCCTGCGTGGCGTACATCTGCTGGTACATCGCCTCGATCTGGTCCTGGCGGGCGGCGGCCTCGACCGCGATCGCGGCGTTGTTCGCGTTGGCGTGCGAGGGGATCGGGAAGTAGCGGATCACCAGGGTGAGCTCGTCGGCATTGCGCTCGCGCAGCTGCTCGACGGTCGGGTAGTAGGCGCGGCAGACCTCGCACTCGAAGTCGAGGAACTCGACCAGAACGGCCTTCTCCTCGGGTGCCTGGTTTAGGACGTGGCTGTTGTCTCGCACGACCTGAGGGTCACCGCTAGGCGCGGCTGCGCCGTCATCGGTCCCCGAGGACAAGATGAACCAGACCAGGATGGCGACCAGTCCGATCACGCCAACCAGGAGAAGGGACTGCAGGACTCGTCGGGTCGTCATGGGTTCCTCGGCGGTTGGGTAGTGGGTTGCGAGACGGCGGCGCCGCTCGGGTCGTCGGGTGCCCCCGGAGCAGGCTCGGCACGGTCGATGCCGTTGCCTTCAGATGAAGTCGCCGTAGCGGGGTCGGGGTGCCGGGTGCCGTCGGCCGCGGCCTGCTGGCGCTCGAGCTCGGCGAGGGCGTTGCGTTCGTTGCGGTCGGCGTGAATGATCGCGCGCATCGCGAGCCAGAACAGCAGTCCGACGCCGATGGAGGGCACGACCCCCGCGATGATGGCGGTCCACGGGATGGTCACGGGTGGTCCTCTTCCAGGGCGACGGGGTTGCGGTGATCGGTCGCGGGACGATCGTTGAGGATGCTGCCGACCATGCGGCGTGCGTCATCGCCGACGAAGCCGAGCAGTGCTGAACCGCGGGTGCGCTGCCACGGCCGCCCGATGACGTGCAGGCCCGCGATCCGGGTGCGGTGGTCGTCGTGGACTAGGGCGCCGTGCGGGTTCAGCGCCCGGGAAACGGCGATCCAGGAGTCGTCGTGGCGGTACCCGGTCGCCCACACGATCGTGTCCGGCCGGCAGGTCGTGTCATCCGCGAGCACCGCGTCCGGGCCGGTCACCTGCCGCACCCGCTCGCGAACGCGCACGCCCAGCGCCCACAGGTCGGCGTCGGAGATCCCGATCACGGGGTCGGTCATCCGCAGCCGACGACCGAGAACGCCGCCAGAGGCGCGCAGGGTGGCGGTGCGCGTCATCCACCACAGCGCGGGCCCGGCAGCGAACGCCTGCCGCACGCTGCGCAGCCTGCCCGCACAGGCGAGGTGGACCTCGCGGTCGTCGCGGGCGAGCTCGAGCGCGATCTGTGCGCCGGAGTTGCCGCCACCCACGACCAGGACCCGTCTCCCCGGTGTCGCCTGCGGACCGCGGTAGTCGTGCGAGTGCAGCTGCACGATGTGCTCGGCGGTCCCGTGGGCGAGGTCGGGAACGAACGGCGTGTGGAACGCGCCGGTCGCCACGACCACGCGCCGCGCCGTGGTCGCCCCGTGCGTCCCCGAGGCGACGAACACCCCGGCGTTGTCGACGCTGAGCTGGTCGACACGCACGCCGTGACGCACGATCAGGTCGTGGTGGCGCGCATAGTCGGCGAGGTAGGCCGCGACCTCGTCCTTCGTCGGGTAGTAGGCGCCGGGCCACGGGTTGGGGAAGTCGGGCAAGGCCGTGTAGCGGCCCGGAGTGACCAGCCGCAGCGAGTCCCAGCGCCGGGCCCAGCTGGCTCCGGGGCGTTCGCCCGCGTCGAGCACGACGTAGTCCACGCCGGCGCGGGCGAGCAGGGCCGCGGTGACGAGCCCCGCCTGGCCACCTCCGACGACCAGGACGTCGTGCCGTGTCGCGCCGTTCATCCGGCGGTCAGCCCGGAGTAGGAGTGCTTGCCGTTGATGAGCAGGTTCACCACCGTGAAGTTGAACAGCACGCAGCTATATCCGACCAGGACGAGGTAGGCGGCGCGGCGACCTGTCCAGCCGCGTGTGGTGCGCGCGTGCAGGTAGGCGGCGTAGACGATCCAGATGATGAACGTCCACACCTCCTTCGGGTCCCATCCCCAGTAGCGACCCCACGCGCTCTCGGCCCAGATCGCCCCACCGATCAGCGTGAAGGTCCAGGCGACGAACCCCACCGCGTTGAGCCGGAAAGACGTCGACTCGAGCGCGGCCGGCTCCGGCATCACGTCCAGCCACCGCCACCAGCGCCGCCCCAGCACGACCCCGCCCTCGTCGCGGTGGTCACGCAGCAGCTGCAGCGCGGACAGGATCGCGCTGACGGTGAAGATCCCGGTTGCGCCGATCGCGACGCCGACGTGGATCACGAGCCAGTACGACTGCAGCGCGGGGAACAAGCCCGTGGCCGGGGTGTAGAACGCGTTCAGCGCCAGGACCAGGAACAGCGCAGCGACGCCGGTGACGAACGTGCCGGCGAACCGCAGGTCCCGGCGTGCATTCAGCACGAGGAACGCGAGCAGGGCCGCGCACGTACCCACCAGGGTGAACTCGTACATGTTCGCCCACGGGGTGCGCCCTGCCGCCATGCCACGCAGCACGATCGCAACGACGAGCAGCCCCGTGGCGAGCCAGGTGGTGGCCATCGCGATCCCGGCCGCGCGACGCGGCATGGTGACCGCCGTCGCCGCTGGGTTCACGCGCTGGCCGCCGCGCGGGTCGGCACGTTGAGCGAGGTCGACCGCGAACGCGATCAAGGCGATGACCAGGGCGGTGGCGCTGGACCACACGAGCAGCACGCTCAAAGCAGAGATCTCCATCGTCGGGTCTCCTCCGAAGACGGCCCATGCCGCGCCAAGAATGCGCAGCAAGGGTGCACAGGAACAAGGGTGCGCTCAACTCGTGTCGAACATCCGGGGGCGAAGCGTCGACGAGGGCCCAGCGTGGTGGTGCGGGGGGAGGTGAGCGAGGCGGTCAGCGACCGCAGGCCAGGCGGTGCTGGCGCGTCGTGGCGGCCGGACGACTACGTCCGGCTGACCCCCCAGACCCATGGATCGGCGACAACGGGTCTCCGTGCGGCTCGCAAGACACCCACGAGGGTACGAAGACCGGGCAGGCGTCTCGTGGAGCGGTGCAGCATCGCGCCCCGGGCTGCGATGACGACACCGGCGATCAGCAGCGCGCACAGGCACAGCAAAGTCAGCACCTCACCGTGCGGCACCTCGCTGCCACCGAGCTGCGCAGCAGCCTCTTCGGCGGACGGGTCCTGGGTGACATGCTCGGCAGCCACCACACCGGCGGCGGCCGGCGCGGTCGAGTCGACGGTGGTGAGGGCGAACAGTCCGGTCAACGCGAGCAGCGCGAAGACGAGCACGAGCCGCGTTGCGGCCGCGCCCACGCGAGGTCGAGTCGAGGTGCCCATGACGAGGGTGATGATAGAGGTACGACCTGAACCCGAGCCGAGGGCGCTCCCGGCCAGGTCTGCTAGCGTCCGGACCCGTCCCGGCGGCAGGAACGGAGGTGCAGGTGCGCATGGGCCCTCTGCTCCCAACGCAGTTCGACGGCCCCGTGTGGCTGCCGACCGAGCCCCCGTCATGGGAGACGTTCCTCGCCCCGACGCTGCAGCCCATCCCGGTCATCCCCGTGCTCGGGCTCCTCGCCGCCGCGGCGTACCTGGCCGGCGCGATCCGCGTCTGGGCCAGCGGGCGGCGCTGGTCGCCGTGGGCGACGCTGTCCTTCCTCACCGGGTGCGCCGTCCTGGTCGTGGTGATGGGCGCCGGCGTGGAGGGCTACGGCCTGGAGATGTACTCGGTGTTCATGTTCCAGCAGCTCACCCTCATGATGGCCGTCCCGCCGCTGCTGGTCCTGGGCCGCCCCGGCACGCTGCTTCTGCGCGCCACCCCTCATACCCGGATGGGGCGGCCCGTGCTCATCGCCGCCCGGTGGGGCCTGCGATCAGGGGCCGGTCAGGTCGTGCTGCACCCAGCCCTGATGATCCCGCTGTTCCTGCTGTGCTTCTACGCCCTGTACCTCAGCCCGCTCGCCGGCAACCTCCTGGGCACATGGACCGGACACCTCTCCCTCGAGCTGCTGTTCCTGCTGGCGGGGATCCTGTTCACCATCCCCGTGCTTTCCCGCGACCCGCTACCCCGACCCCAGGGACACCTCGGGCGGGCGGCGGACATGTTCATCGAGATGCCCACCCACGCGTTCTTCGGCGTCATCGTCATGATGGCTAGCGCCCCCCTGGTCTCCGCATTCACCCACCCACCCGCGACCTGGGGAGTGGACGTGCTCGCCGACCAGGGCGTCGCCGGGGCGCTGGCCTGGTCCTATGGCGAGCTGCCCTCGCTGATCATGCTGCTGATCATCTTCGTGCGCTGGAACAAGGACGAGACCCGCCGCACCCGGGCGGCCGACCGTCGCATCGACCAGTACGGCGACCCCGAGCTCGACGCCTACAACGACTACCTGCGCCGACTCGGCGACGGCAATACTTGAACCCCGCCCCGACCTTGCCGCGGCTACTCAGGCGTGCCGGGTATCAGCGGGCTCGTGCTCGCGCAGGCGCTCGGTCTCGAGCTGGAACGTCGAGTGCTCCAGCGAGACCGGGAAGTGCTCTGCGACGCATTCGCGGATGTCATGCAGGATCGTCGGGGCGTGCCCGTCGGTGAAGCACTCGTCGTCGACGACCACGTGCGCGGAGATCGTCGGCAGCCCCGTCGCCACGGTCGAGGCGTGCAGATCGTGGACGTCACGCACGTGCGCCAGACCGAGGATGTGCGCCCGGACCTGGTCCAGGTCCAGACCCTTCGGCGTGAACTCCATCAGCACGCTCGTCGTCTCTCGCAGGATCGTCACCGCGCGCGGCACGATCAGCGCCGCGATGAACAGGCCCGCGATCGCGTCCGCCCGCTGGAACCCCGTGGTCGTAATTACGATCGCCGCCACGATCACGCCCAGCGAGCCGAGCGCGTCGTTGAGGACCTCCAAGAACGCGGCCCGCATGTTGAAGTTCGCGCCCCGGCTGGAGGACAGGATCACGATCCCCGTGATGTTCGCGACCAGGCCCACGATGCCGAACACCAGCAGCTCGGACGACTGCACCTCGGGCGGCTCCACCAGGCGCCGCACCCCCTCGACCGCTGCGTACACCCCGACCACAATCAACAACGTCGCCTGCGCGAGCGCGGCGATCACCTCGATCCGCCGGAATCCCCACGTGCGGTGCTTGTTCGCCGGCCTGAGCATCAACGTGGCGGCGATCAACGCGACCAGCAAACCCGTGGCGTCCGTCAACGCGTGCGCCGTGTCGGTCAACAGCGCCAGGCTTCCCGTGACCCACGACCCGATCGCCTGCGCCACCACGACCGTCGACGTCAGCCCGAACACGATCGCGAGCCGGCGACGAAGGTCCGGAGCCGCCCCACCGGTCGCATCGGCCGGACCGTGACTGTGCCCCGCGCCCATCAGGCCCCCTCCCCCGACGTCTCCGGATGCACCAGGTGAGTGCACAGCCGCACCTTCTCACCCGTCGCGCCCAGCAACCGCTCGGCACCCACCAACAGGCCCGCCAACAGCTCGGGCTCGGACAAAGAGAACCACGACGACCGTCCCTCTACGCGCACCGTGACCAGCCCGCACTCACGCAGGCACCCCAGGTGCCCACTCACCGTCGACTGCGCCAACCCCATGTGCTCCACCAGATCCCGCACCCGGTGCTCACCGATCGCCAGGTGCTGCACGATCGCCAACCGCGTCGGCTCGGACAGCGCATGGAACAGCTCCGCGTACACCGCCGTGGCCACGACATCGATCTGCCGATCCACCGGTCGCGGCACAACCCCAACCATCATCGTCATCTGGCGATAATATCGCTGAGTGGCGATGGGTCAATCTCGGCCGGTGACGCACGCGAAACCATGGTCTTCGAGTCGGGTCGAAGACTGCCGCACCACGCCACCAGTCGTTCGCGGCGCACTACTTTTGCTTGACGGCCGTCAAAAGGTGCCAGTACGGTCGAGGCCGTCGACGGTGACGGCGTGGTCATCGTCCTGGACAGAGGTGTGGTCGATGACGACTGGCAGGGGTGCGCAGTTCGATGGCGCGGCGTTGCGCGAGGACCTGCGGGCGTCGTGGAAGGACGCGACGGCCGCGTTGGTGCTGACGCTCGCGATCTTCGCACTGTTGTACTGGCGGGTCGCGCAGGGCACGTCGACGACGATCGAGGTGATGCCGTTCCTCGCGGACGCGCCGCTGTACTGGATGTACTGGGTCTGCTGCACGGATAGGTGACACCTGACCTGTGGTGCCTTCGGGTGCTGCTGGAAGGATGTTCCCCGTGCCCAGACCCCACCCGAAGGAATTCCGCGATGATGTCGTGGCGATCGCTCGCCGTGGCGAGGCTCCGGTCAAGCAGATCGCAAAGGACTTCGGTATCTCCGAGTCGTGCCTGCGTAACTGGCTCCACGCCGCCGATGTCGAGGACGGCAACCGGCCGGGCGTGACCGCCTCGGAGTCAGCGGAACTGCGTGAACTGCGTCGGCGTAACCGGCAGCTGGAGCAGGAGGTCGAGGTGCTGCGCCGCGCGGCGGCGTATCTTTCGCAGGCGCATCTGCCGGGAAAATGATCTACCCGCTCGTGAGTGAGCTCGCCGGTGACGGGATCCCCGTCACGGTGACGTGCCGGGTTCTCAAGCTCGCCAGACAGCCCTACTACCGCTGGCTCGCGGCGCCTGTCGGGGCGCGCGAGCTCGAGGAGGCGTATCTCGCGAACGTGTTGTTCGACGCTCACCGCGACGATCCGGAGTTCGGCTACCGGCTGCTCGCGGACGAGGCCTCCCGAGCCGGGCTGGTCGCGTGCGATCGCACCGTGTGGCGCATCTGCGCCGCGAACAGGTGGTGGTCGGTGTTCGGCAAGAAGCGCGCCCGCAGCGCCAAGAAGGCTGGCGCGCCCGCACACGAGGACCTCGTGCTGCGCCAGTTCCGGGCCGATACGCCGAACCGGTTGTGGCTGTGGGACATCACCGAACACCCCACGGCCGAAGGCAAGGTGTATCTGTGCGCGATCAAGGACGTGTATTCCAACCGGATCGTGGGGTACTCGATCAGCGACCGGATGACGTCACGGATCGCGGTCAACGCTCTGGTCAGCGCGGTGCAACGGCGTCGGGACGTGGCCGGGTGCATCGTGCACTCGGATAGGGGCAGCCAATTTCGCTCACGAAAGGTCCGCCGGGTTCTGGACCGCCACGACCTGGTCGGATCGATGGGACAGGTCGCCTCTGCCGGAGACAACGCCGCGATGGAGAGCTTCTTCTCCCTGCTACAGAAGAACGTCCTGAACCGGCGCCGCTGGACCACCCGCGAGGACCTACGCCTGGCGATCATCACCTGGATCGAACGCACCTACCACCGCCGCCGCCGGCAGGCCCGACTCGGACGATTGACCCCCATCGAGTACGAAGCCATCATGACCACTCAGGTCGCACTCGCCGCCTGAGACCCGCTGTCACCTATCCGTGCAGCAGACCCTGCGCTGCCCGCGCCCGGTCGACGTCGAGGACGAGAGCCGGTCGTAGTCCCCGATCATGCGCGAGAGGTCCTCGAGGAAGTTCGCTTCGCTCACTCCCCCGCCGTAGACCTTGACGTTCGACGCGCTCCACAGCTTCTTCATGCCGGACTCGCCCCAGACTTCCACGCCCTGGGACCAACTCTGCAGCACGGTGTCCAGGACGATCCCGCGCGATCCGTAGTGCGAGTAGAGGTTCGGCAGCTCGCGCCAGCGGCACACGTTCGCGGCCTCGTCGAGCACGCCGACGAGCGGGGTCGCCAGGCGCCCGCCCGCGGACTGCGCCGCCAGCTCCTCGGCCGCCTCCACGACGGCGACGGTGAGCGCGGTGACGAGCGGGCCAGCCGTGCCGCGCCCTTCCTTGGACAGCGAGTACAGGGTGCCGGGCTTCGTCGGCGCCGACTCCCCCGCCGCGGAAGGCAGTCCGGCGCGCACGAACTCCTCCGGGCTGAACTGGGGCCGGGTGTCGGCGGGGCCCTGCGGGGTGATCCAGGACGCGACTTGCCGGTTGGTGAGGCAGGACGCCATCTGCTGCGCCGTGCCGTACACGCCGCCGCGCTGCTTCTCGGGGGCGGCGATGACGCCGGCGACCTGGTCGGCGGTCAGCGTGTAGCCGTGCTCGGTGAGGATCGTGACGGGGGCCTGGTTCGTGGGGCGCGTGAGCCAGGTGTAGACGTCGGTGATCGGCCGGGCGTCGAGCGCCGCGGCGAGCAGGAGACCAGCCAGGAGGTCCTGGCCGGCCGGGTCGAAGTAGGCGTCCGTGCGCGCGCCGGGGTCGCGCGAGCCGGACGCGAAGTGCTCGGCCAGCTTGGCCGCGCGCACCTCGTCGGTGACGTAGCTCAGGGGATTCCACCACCAGGTGGGCTCCTCGCCGGCGATGCCCTGGGGGTCGAACACCCACACCGGCCCGACGACCGCGCGCGGGCCGCGGGTCTGGTCGACGACGTCACGCTTGTTCGACGTCGACAGGACCGAGCCGGGTGCGTCCAGGATCTCCGGGACGACCATCGACGTCGTCTTCCCGGTGCGGGGCCCGGCGATCGTCATGCGCATGTCCTCCCACGAGCTCAGCAGGCGCTGCCCCGTGGACACCGTGACCCCGATCGGCAGACCGGGTGCGGCCTGCACACCGAGGCGCTGCGCGGTGCGGGTCACGTGCTTGCGCGAGAGCCCTTCGACGTCGCGTCCGCGGCCCATGTACGCGGCCGCGCGGTCGACGCGGGTACGGCGGGCGCTCCGGCGCGCCAGGGCGACGCCCGCCAGCGTGCCCAGCGCGAGGACGATCAGGGCCAGGCCGGCCAGCACCCACCAGCCGGGTGCGCCCGGCCAGGCGAGGTCGCCGCCGAACAGCCCGAACGTCACGGCGAACGGGTCGGTCGGCACCACGACGCCGGAGCCGGCGAGCTTGTGGCCCAGGTGCATCGCGGCGTAGATCGATCCGATGCCGAGCAGGACGACGACGATCCCGACCCACAGCAGAACGACCTCGCCGGACAAGCCGCCGGGGTCGCGACGTCGGTTGTTCGGCACGCTCATCACGCCGCCCCCTCGTCCAGCAGGCCCGTGCGCGACCGGTCGGCCCAGCGCACCGCGCTCATGTGCAGCGACTTCTCGGACTCGGTGAGCACCAGGTCAATCGGGATGCCCGGGCGGCCACCGACCTTGACGAGAAACTTGCCGCGCCCAGGGGGCGGCGTCTCGCGCCCTTCCTTGGGGTCCCATGCGGGCGGGTCCTGCCAGCCGGCGAGCAGTTCCTGCTCGCCGCGCGAGAGCGCGACGACGGACGTCAGCAGCGGCATCTCGCTCAGCGGCAGACCGCCGCACACGACCAGGCCGGACCGCTCGATGAAGCCCATAGCCTTCTGCCGGTCCTCCTCGAGCGGGAGGGAACGCAGGTCCTTGAGCGTGTGCGTGATCATCGCCAGCCCCACCCCGACGGTGCGGTTGAGTCGGGTGAGGTAGTCGACGCGGTCGACGAGCCCAGGCCCGGCCTTGAGGGCCTGGTGGAGCTCGTCGAGGATCACGAAGTAGTGCCGCCGGTTCTCCAGGCCGACGTCGGCGAGGGTCTGCGCGATGTTGACCACGGCGAAGCCAGCGGACCAGGAGGCGAGCAGCGCGACCGCGCGCAGGTCGCCGTCGGACTGAGGGATCGCGGAGACGTCGTACACCACGGCGCGGTCCCGGCGCATGGGGTGCGTGGTCGGCTTGGCGAACACATCCCCGAACTTCCCGCCCGGGCTCAGTGCCACGAGCGAGGCTTCCAGCTCCTCGGTGACCTCCTGGTAGCGGTGGTCGGTGCCGCGGTCCAGCGCCGCCTCACGCAGCTCGGGCGGTGCGGAGCGGATCACGCGCAGCAGATCCGGGATCAGCGGGACGCCGTCGTGGTTGTCGTCGAGCCAGGCGATACCGCGCGCGAGGATCGTCTCCTCGCGCGCGGTCGGGGCGCTCTTGCGCAGCACCGTGATGAGCGCGACCAGCATGTTCAGCCGCAGGCCCTGGGCATCGGCCAGGACCTCCTCAGCGGCCTGGCTGTACCCGGCGGCGCGCAGCCGGCGCGCGGCGTCGGGAGCCTCGCCCGGGTCCAGGACGTTCAGCGACCCGCGGTTGCGCCCGAGCGGGATCACCTGGCCGCCCAGCTTCTCGACCATGCGGACGTAGTCCGGGCGGGTGTCCCCCAGCACCAGCGGGATCACTCCCTGTCCGGACAGGCCGACGGCCATGCGCATGACCGCGGACGTCTTGCCGAGCCCGGGCCGGCCGAGGAAGAACACCGAGGGGTTGCCGATGAGGTTGGCGCGCTGGTACCAGCTGATCGGGTCGCAGCACAGCGTGGCGCCGGTGAGAATGTGTCGGCCGAACGGCACCCCCACCATGGGGGTGCCGGCGCCGATCGCGAACGGCCACATGCCGCACACCTGCACGGTGGTGCCGCGCCACTCGTCGGCCTGCTGGATGTAGTTGGACTGGCCGCGGCCGCGACCCAGCCACCCGCGCATCGGCGGGCGCTGGGGACGCAGCTCGCGCTGCTTGGGTGCCTTCTTCGCGCGTGCTCGGGTGCTCACAGCTTCTCCCTCAGCTCGGCCGGGACCTTGATGTGCTTCGGGAGCACCAGGCCCAGCGGAAGGGCCGCAGCGAACGCGGAGTCCTGCGACCCGTACACGGGCCGCAGCCGCAGCCGCGCCGTCGCGGCGAGGTTGTCGATCGCGGCCCTCGCGTCGGCCTCCCGGCTGGTGTCGGTCACCGTGGCGGTGACGAGCATGCCGAACTGCACCAGGCCAGCACCGCTGGCCTCTTCCTGCGCCGTCGCGGCCGCCGCCCGTACCGCGAGGGTCTCGCGGGCAGCGGGCTTGCTGGTGGAGGTGACCCGGAACTCCGCGGCCCGCAGGTCGGACTCGACAATCGCTGCGGCGCGCGCCGCGTCGATCGGCCGGTAGAGCAGCGTCACCCGCTTGCGCGCGATCTCGCGGTGCGGGGCCAGCAGCCGGGCCAGGACGCCCGACTGGACGTTACCGCGCGGGGCCGACGTCATCGCCCACGTGCACGAGTACGCCGAGTCGTGGCGATAGCCGCCCCAGGACGCTTCGGCAGCCGACGGGCCAACGTCGGGCCAGGAGAGCTCGACGGGATCGCCCGCCGCGTGCGCCTCGTCGATGAGCACCGCGGCGGCCGGGTCGTAGGCGACGCGGATCGCCTCGCACAAGTCCTGCGCGGACAGCGGGTGCGCCGCGCCCGCGCCGGTCGCCTGCAGGCCGGCGGTGAGGCTGGGCAGGCGCGCGGCGAGCTCGCGGCCCATCTCCTCGGGCTTGCGCTTCTTGCCACCCACCCGGTTCACCGCGGCGAACGTGATCGCGACGTAGGCCTTCACCGTCGAGGACCCGGCCGGGTAACGGTCGACGACCTCCAGGAGCATCTGCCGAGCGAACTCGGGCGCCCCGTCGTCCAGGTTCGTCTCGACCTCTCGACGAAGACGCGACCCCGAGTCGGGGGCGGTCTCGATCGTGACCGAGGCTGCCTCCACGCCCGGCTCGTCACCGAGGTTCGCCAGCCAGTGGCCCCAGTCAGCCACCCAAACGTCGATCTGGTCCTGGTCGACGAGCGCGGCGCCGTCGGGCTCGGTGCCGATCACCACGGAGTACGACCCGGTCGCCGGCGTGTACAACAGCGCGAACGGACGACCGTATGAGTCGGTGTGCTCGCTCAGTCGGGTGGGGGCTGCCAGACCCGGCAGCTGGTACGTGCCCCACAGCGCGCGACCCAGAGGCCCTGAGCGGTACACGTGCGTGCCGCGCGAGCGCGCAGACCACCACGCGGCGCGAGCACCGCCGCGGCTGAGGACGTTCTTGCCGTGCGCGTCCTTCGTCAGCACGGCCAGCATCACAGCCCCGAGCACACCGGCGAGGACCACGGCCTCGAGCAGCCCCGCGACCATCACGGTAATGACCACCGCGATGAGCCCCGCCAGGAGCATCCCCGTCCCCACGGACCCGAGCCCGAGGATTCCGGGCGACGTCGGACGTCGCCAGTTCCCGTAGGTCCGAGGACCCCTGTTCACCTCAACGGCTGCCATCAGGACCGCCCCCTTCACCAGTCGACTGCTCACCAAGACTCTTCGCTGCACCTGCTGCGGCCTGGCCGGCCTTTGACGCGGCGTCCAGAGCCGCGCCGGCCGCCATGCCCACCGGGCCACCCGCGGCACCGGCCGCGGCTGCCCCACCACCTGCTGCGGCGCCTGCTCCCGCTCCTGCGCCGGCACCTGCGCCGGCACCTGCGCCGGCACCGGTGCGAGCGCCCGCGGCACCTGCTGCGGCGCCGTTGCCCGCGCCCGCACCCGCGCCGCTCTGCTGCGGGTTCGGCGGCGCGCTCGGTGTCGGTGCGGTGTTGCCTCCCCCACCGCCACCGGACGGGCCCTGGTTCCCGCTCTGGCCGTTGTTGCCCGGCTGAGCGTTGCTCGTCGTCGACGAGTTGGACCCACCAGAGGCGAGGCGCCCGATCGCGGCCGCACCGCTGGGCAGCGCCGCGAGTGCGCCCGCCGCCAGCGCGGCGCCACCGGCGCCGCTCGCCATCGCACCCACCATCGGGGTCACGAACCGCATCAGCGCAGGCATCGCGAACAGCGCAATCACCATCAACATCAGACCCGTCAGTACAGCCAGGAGGCCTGAGCCGTCGTCTGTGAAAACGTCGGTACCGACGAGCTGGAAGGCGGCCGCGTAGATGATCGCGGCGGCAGGCTTGTAGAGAATGAACGCCACCAGCCACGAGATGCACTTGCGGAACCAGGTCTTACCCATCTCCGTGTTCGTGAACGACGCAGACAACGGCAGGATCCCGGTCAAGACGACGAGCATGCCGCCGCGGGCGACCATGAGCACGATCTGGAACGCCGCAGCGAGGATCGCGATGATCCCGAGAATGATGATGAGCAGCGACCCAAGGCCCCCTGCCGCGGGGTTCGTCGTCAGAGCGAGCAAGGTCAGCATGTTCTCTCCGAAGCACGCTGATCCGGCGGCCGTGACGTCGCACTGGAGTGAGCCGTTCAGAACCCAGACAGAGAACGAGTCGGCGGCCGCGACGAGAAGTCCCACGATCGTGACGCCGGCACCGGCGACCACGACGAGCGTCAGCAGACTCTTGACCGTCTCGCGCCCCGGCTCCGCCCGTTGCTCATACGCCATCCGCGCGCCACCGATGATCACGGAGACTATGGCCGCTGCTCCCATGTACCACCAAAGGCTCGATTGCAGGAAGAGCACCGCGCCGCCCGCGTTCCGTGGGCCCTCGGGCAGCAGTCCGCTGACGAGCGCGCTCGCGCTGGAGATGAGCACCACAGCGCCCAGGACCAGGCCGACCTTTCCGACGGCGGCGATCCCTTCGCCGGCGCGCATACGCGTCGCGATGAGCGCACCGAGGATCACGAGCGAGAGGACCGCGACGATGAGGCTGATCCACGTCACGTAGCCCATGACGGTCGTGATGTTCGCTGAGCTCGGCGCCGAGCTCCCCGCACCGATCGCAGACTGTCCGCCCGAGCCGGTGAGGTTCGGAGTGCCGATGTGAACCCAGATCGTGCCAAGCGAGGTCACCGTCTTGCCGAACGCCTCGAGGACCGCGTTGGCCATGTTGTCGATCGCGTCAGTGATCGCGTTTTTCGCCAGTTCTCCAGCCTTGCAGCCGAAATCAAGAGGCCCGCACTCCGCCACCGTCTGTCACTCCCCCCAGGTGATGTAGCCCGCGAGGTCCGGAACCGTCGCGGTGTTGAGCGGCTGGGCGACATCGGCGCTGATCTTCCAGTCACCGTCCTGCCAGACCAGCTCGTAGACCCCCGAGAGGGTCAGGTTCTGCCCTTCGGCTGACGCCCGGACCGCGAGATCGACTCGGGCGGTGTCGCCGTCGTAGGCGAGCAGTCGAAAGCCGGCAAGGCTCATGCGGGTGCCCTCAGAACCAGAGGTGTCACCCACCTGACCGATGAGCTCCTCGCGGTACGGTCCGTCCGCCAGGCCGTACTCGATCCACGCCTGGCTCACGGCAGGGTCAGAGCCCTGCACCAGTGCGTTCGCGGCCATGAACAGCGCCCCGGTGGGCGAGTGCTGGAAACAGAACCGCACACCGTCAGCCGTGGTCTCCCCCGGCCCGAACTCGGGCGACGTCGGGTACGCGGTGGTTCCCTGGTATGCCCAGTCCGCGGCTGGCGCGGTCGACAAAGTGCCGGCCAGTTCCTCCCCCTCGAGGCCGCACACGCTGGCACCGCCCGCAACGTCCGAAGACTCGGACGTCGGGGCGGCGCTCGTCGCGGGCGACGGGGACGGCGGTTCTGGGGCGGGATCGTCCGAGCGCGTCGCACTGACGATCGCGACCACGATGCCGAGCACCACGACGAGGGCAACGACCACCGCGGCTGCAATGAAGCCAGGCCGGGTGAACGGGCTCTGCTCGTTGTCGTCGGTAGTCATGTCGAAACTCCGCTCAGGCCCCGGAGATGAAGCCGACGAGCGCGACGGCGGCGGAGATGACGATGACGCCGCCGAGCGCCCAGCCGATCTTTCCGACGTGCTCCCCGCCCTCGCCGCGCGATCGTCCGACGGCCATCATGGCGCCAGCTGCGATCAGGCCCAGAATGCAGATGATGAGGGCGACCCACTTGGCCCAGCCCAGGATCGTGACTGCACCTTCGGTGCCCGGAGGCTGGATCGGTGCGGGGTCGGGAAGCTGCGCCGGGATCACGGCGGCGAGGTCGCTCGCTGCCGTGAGGACGCTGTGCAGGGTGCTCATCGGGTTTCCTTTCGGTTGACGGTGCCGGCGGCACCAGGTCGGACGACGGCGCGGAGGTCATCGACGAGTCGACGGACCTCGCGCGGGGCGTCTGAGAGTGCCGGCGGCTCCCCCAAGCGCCATGCCTCGATCCACGGCAGGGTCCACGTGCGCGGGACCCCGCCGCCGACGATCTGTGAGAACTCACGCAGCGGGCGCGGAAGCCGGCCGGGTGCGTCAGCAACGATCACCAGGCCCACGACCTCGACGTGCGGGACCAGCCCGGCTGCCCACTGCGTGGCTGCGGCCTGTGCCGCGCGCAGCCCGCGCATGTTCGACCGGGCAGTCAGGACGACGCGAGCATCACCGAGCGGCTGCGGCCACATGTGCTCCGCCGCGAGCCAGTCCGGAACCAGCGCGGCGAGCGACGTCTCCCCCGCTCCGCCGTGCACCCCGAGCCACCACAGGTCCGCGTCTCGCGGCTGGGGCTGGATCGGGAGCTGGTCTGAGGCGCCGGGTGCCGGGACGCCGCGCTGCGGCGTGGTGGGGCCGGTCGTCGCCGGCACCACCGGTTCGGTCGCCTCCGAACGCGGCGCGACCGGCTGTCGCTCCGCTGGCCGCGTGAGCCACGGATTGCTGCTGCCATCAGTCACGACGGCCCCCTCACATCGTCAACGGTGTGCGTAGTGTTCTCTACGGCAAGTGTAGTCGGATAGAGTGAAAACAGCAACAGAGGGTGATGCCGAGTGATTACGTTATCCACAGTGCGGCAGAGTTATACAGCGTGTACTATGGTTCCATGCGAAGCGGGGTGGCCTCGATGACCGACGGGCTCGACGCGCTCTTCGAGGGGCGCGGTCCGACCCTCTCCGCAGGTGAGGTCGCAGAACTCCTTGGGATGACCAAGCAGGGTGTCTACCACTGGCTCAGAGACGGGGTCCTCCCCGGCTACAAGGTGGGCACGACCTGGTTCATCCTTCGCGACGAGCTCAAGGAGACGCTGCGCAAGGGAGCGAACGCCGGGCCTGCGCGGTCCGGCCCAGGCAAGGGGGACGAGTGAGATGAAGCGACTGGCGATAGGGGCAGGCATCGCCGCAGCGAGCGTTCTCGCCCTCACGGGCTGCAGCTCGGAGGGTGAGAACACTCCCGCTTCCGCACCCGCACCCGCGGTGTCGACGTCACCGACGACGCCGCCACCGATCGACCTCGACAAGTACCCGCCTGCGCCTGAGGGCGCGATCGACGAGGACTCCGGTGAGACCATCGATCCGCAGCCCTCCCCCACGTGGGACGACGCTCAGCGCGCGGACGCCGCCGCTCGTGCCGCGGAGGCGATGACCGCCTTCGCCGGCGCGGGCGGCCGCGACTACGACACCTGGTGGTCCCAGCTCGAGCCACTGCTCACCCAGCAGGCCCGGTCCGACTACGCGTACGTCGACCCCGCCAACGTGCCCGCCACGAAGGTCCTGCCGGACCCTGCGCCCCAGGTCGAGGAGACGAGCGGCTTCGTCGCCGTCGTCGACGTAGCCACCGACGCCGGCACCTACCAGGTCGTCCTCACGCGCGCGGACAGCGCGTCACCGTGGCTCGCGAGCCGGTTCACCCCGCCCGAGGAGGCGAGCTGACCGTGGCAGGGGGGAAGTCGGGGGCCATCGTCGCGGCGGGGGCGGTGCCCGTGCTCGCGCTGAGCACCGTGTTCAGCATCCTGCTCGTGGGAGGGGCGGATGCCTCCGCCGCGTGCAACCCCGCGACCGGTTCGGGGACGAGCATCACGCTCGACCCCGGGAGCGTCCCCGAGACGGAGATCGCCGGTTACGACCACGAGCAGCTCGTCAACGCCGCGCACATCATCGCCGCCGGCAAGGCCCTCGACCTTGGGGTTCGAGACCAGACCATCGGCGTCATGACCGCGATGGGCGAGTCCAGCCTGCGGGTGATCGACTACGGCGACGCCGTGGGGCCCGACAGCCGCGGGCTGTTCCAGCAGCGCGCGAACGGAGCCTGGGGCTCGTACGAGGACCGCATGGACCCGTACATCAGCGCCACCAACTTCTTCAAGGCGATGATCGGGAACGTCCCCGACCGTGAGTCGCTGGAGCCGACGATCGTCGCGCACCGCACCCAGCGCAACGCGGACCCCTTCCACTACACGAAGTACTGGGACGGTGCGGTCGCCGTCGTCGAAGGGCTCTCCGGCGTCGACACCGGCCTCAACGCCGGCACCGGCGGACAGGTCTGCTCCGGCGGCACCACCGTCCCGGGCGAGGTCAGCGCGACCGGCTGGGCCGTGCCCGCGGCTGGCCCGATCGTCAGCGTCTACGGGATGCGCCGGCACCCCATCGACAAGGTCTGGCGCCTGCACAGCGGGGTCGACCTCAACGGCGGCGGGTGCGACGGACCTATCTGGGCCGCACAGGACGGCGTCGTGACGTTCACCGGGTTCGACCGCAACGGCAACGGCACCATCACCGTCGACCACGGCGGCGGAGTCCAGACCTCCTACCTGCACGAGTACGCCTCCGGGATCCTCGTGCGCGAAGGCGACCAGGTGAAGGCCGGCGACCAGATCGGCCGCGTCGGATCCTCCGGGCAGTCCACCGGCTGCCACCTGCACTTCTCAGTCATCGTCGACGGGTCCCCAACCGACCCGGTGCCGTTCATGAACGACATGGGCATCCAGCTCGGCTAACGCAAGGAGGAGCACACCATGAGCACCACCACGGAAGCAGCGACCTGGCCCCGCGTCGAGGCCACGCTGAACCACGACGGCACCGCAGAGGTCTCCATCGGCGGCACCCTGCACCCCATCGCCGCCTCGAGCGTCGACGAGGCACGGGTACAGGTCGTCTCGCTCGTCGCGAGCAAGGCCACCCAGCTCGGCCGTCCCCTGCGCGCAATCACGCGCGGCCCCGACGGCGAGTGGCCCCTGATCATCCACGGTGACGGCACCGTGACGGCAGACTCCGCCGCCGACGCCCGTCCGCGCTCCCGCTCGGCCGAGCCGGTCGCGGAGGCCGCTCCGGTGCCGGCACCGACGCCCGCTCCCCCCGCCGCGACGGAGGTCGTCGACGCCGAGCCTGTCGTCCAGGCAACCGCGGCGCCGGACGACACGCCTGCCCCCGCCTCGGCGCCGCGCGGCTGGGTCCGCTCCGCCGAGGACCAGGCCGCCGCGGCGGCCGCCGCACCGCAGACTCGCCGAGAGCGTCGGGAGTCGTTCCTGACGGTCGAGCAGACGGAGGAGCCCGCGACCGAAGGTCTGCGCGGCATCTTGTCCCGCGTCGGCTTCCGCATGGCTCCCAGCGAGGCAGAGCGAGCGATGCGCGAGTGCGTCCGCCTCGTCTCCCAGCACTGGCCCGGGCCTCGCACGACCGCCATCGTCAACGGCAAGGGCGGCGCCTCCAAGACGCCGACCACCGCGTTCCTGGCCGCCGTGTTCGCCCGCTACGGCGGCGCCGGCGTCGTGACGCACGACAACAACCAGACCCGTGGCACCCTCGGGTGGCGCACCGAGCAGGGTCCGCACGACGCGACCTTCCTCGAGCTCTTGCCCGAGGTCGACCGGCTGCTCGGTACCGCGGCCCAGTCCGCGGACCTCGCCCATTTCGTGCACCACCAGACGCAGGACAAGTACGACGTGCTGCGCTCCCAGCCGATGATCCTGGCGGACGAGCAGCGCCTGGGCGTCGCCCAGTTCGACGCGATCCACGCCGTCCTGCGCAAGTACTACCGGCTCATCTTCATGGACTCCGGCAACGACGAGTCCGACTCTCTCTGGCTGCGCATGGTGGAGAACGCCGACCGGCTCGTCGTCGCGACGACGACCCGCGGTGACATCGCCGAGGCCGGCGCCCTGCTCCTCGAGGCCCTGGCCGACCGGGACGAACGAAGCGCCGCCCTCGCGCGAAACGCCGTCGTCGTGGTCAACCAGGCCAAGAAGGACGGCAGCATGGCCGAAGCCGAGCAGGTCGCCGCCGCGTTCCGCCCGCTCGCCCGCGAGGCGGTCGCGATCCCCTACGACCCGGCGATGGTCGAGGGCACGCTGCGCTACGGGTCGCTGCGGACCGAGACGCAGCGCGCATGGCTCGCCGCCGCGGCCGCCGTCGCGCGCGGTCTGTGACCCGTCGCGACAGAAACGCCTCGCCGGAGCGGACCCGCACAAGCGGGTCCGCTCCGGTACGTCGAGGCACCACCACAATCCGTGTTCACGTATCAAGCACCACTGGTCAACTTGTAACGATAGATTATGAGTAGCGGGGGGACGGGGTGTCGGGTGCTCATCCGGCAGGATGAAGCCCATGCCGCGACTCACAAAGCCCCCCGGGATGCCTAGGGAGGTCGAGGTCGCCATTGAGCTCATCGGCAACAGAGCGCGCGCCGAGGTGCTGCGCGCCCTCGCACTCCACGGCACGCTCACGATCGCGGAACTCTCGGACCTGCTCGGAGCCACCCGGCCGGCAGTCCAGGGTCACCTCAGAGCTCTGGAAGGCGAGGGTCTGGTGGTGGCCGACGTACCTCCCGAGCGGCGCCAGGGGCGTCGTGTGCAGTGGCGCGCGGACCGCCAGGCGGTCGAGCGGGTGGGCGCCGCCTTCGGCGACTACATCGCCGGCCGCTGACGACACGCGCGGCGTGTCCTCCCACAGTCGCCATATGCCTATGGCTAAGTTTCAGGGCATGGCTACGAAGGCAGCGAGGACACGACGGGCCCGCGGGTCCCTCGACGCTCACACGCGCCGGTCCCTGTTCGCTGAGATCGACAAGGACGCCAAGGCCACCTTCGACGAGATCGCGGACGCCACCGGCGTCTCGCTCGCCCTCGTGCTCGAGGAGCTGGCGAAGCACGCGCGCAGCGAGCTCGACGACAACGGAGTTCCCGAGTGGTGGCCGTCGTCGGCCACCCAGCAGGACGGATTCGAACTGGTGATCGCCAACCGACGGGAGGCCGCTCCTCGCAAGAGCGCATAACCCCATAACGCAGAGCGGCCCGCCCCCGAAGGGGCGGGCCACGATCAGAAGCTCATCACCCTCAAGCTTGGCGGCGCGGAGGTGATGGGCCCCGATTGACGCACCCTCAGGTGCGTCGCTGTCTGGAGACCATCATAAGCACCCATCGGGCCCTCGCACACGAATTCGAGGGCGACACACCGATCGGCGTCGACCTGCACGCGCCCGATTCTGGACGAACGTCCAGTGCGTCCCTCGACGTCGCGACGGCCGAGTGGGCCGCCTGCGCTCCCCTGCTTGCGGGCACTCCGCGGGTCCGGCTCGGATCAAGACGAGCCGGCGGAGTCCAGTACCGGGACCGCGACGAGCGCCCTCTGACCGCCGCGCTGCCCTCTGTGCCGGCGGCCGTGCGCGTGTACGGCGACGACGGCACCTGCCGCGCTCTGTGCTTCGACCTCGACTCGTCACGGGGGGGCGCAGCGCGCGTCCTCGCCGATGCGACACGGCTCGTGCGCGAGCTCGAGTCGGCCGGCGCTCGTGTGATCACCGACGTCTCCCCCAACGGCGGCCGCCACGTCTACGTCCCGCTCGCCGAGCGCCTGGACTACACCAGCGCGCGCGAGCTCGTCGAGGCGATCGCCACCGCCTACCCCACGATGGACCCCGGACCGCACCAGTCGCTGCGCACCGGCTGTATCCGCGTCCCCGGCGCCGCCCACGCAACGGGCGGCCACCAGGCGCTCACGATGAGCCTCAACGTCGCCGTCGACGTCCTGCATCGGCCCAGCCCGGCGACAGCGGTCGCCGCGCTCCAGGACGCCTACCGCGCCCAGATCGCCGCCCTGCGGGCCGCACAGGCCCCTCTCCAGGCCTCTGAGCCCGCTACGGACCCCCACAGCTCGGCCGCCCGCGGCCGGGCCCTCTCGGCCCGTCTGACGCGCATCGCCCGCGACGGCGTGTACGACACCGGCCGCTACCCCTCACCGTCCGAGGCACGACAAGCCGTCATTGCCGGCGCGGCCGCCGCAGGCTGGCGCCTCGCCGACGTCGCCGCCCGCCTCACCGACGGACGCTGGCCCGGACTGGCAGCGCTCTACGCCCGCTACTCCCCCACCCAGCGCCACGGCGCCCTCGCGCGCGACTGGCACAACGCCAGGCGCCACGTCACGCAGCACGCCGACCCGCCCACAGCGTCTGGGAATCACACTGTGCACAGATCCAACACAAGCGCCCAAGAGTCACAGGGGGGTACCCCAGCCGTCTGCGATGAGCACGCGTTCGTCCGCACCTGGCGAGCCTCCCTGCGCACCACAGAGCAACACCGGTTCCCCGGACGGAAGTGGTACGGCGCACGGTTCCTCTTGCGAGCTCTCGGAGAAGCAGCCCACAAGACCGGTAGCCGCTATGTCTCGTTCGGCACCCGCTCCCTCGCTGTCGCGACGGGGATGGACCACTCAACCGTGTCCGTCCTGCTGCACGAGCTCGGGAAGGCTGGCTGGATCGATCGACTCGAGCAGGGTCGTGGCGAGCACGCCGACCTGTACGCCCTCACCATCCCGCCCGACCTGGTGGACGACGCCGCCGACCTGCGGTGGGACCGCGGGCAGGTGCATGCGCTGCGACCCGCGTTCCGTGAGCTCGGCCACGTGGCCGCCCTCGTTTTTGAGGCCGTCGAGAACGGCCGGGCGGAGACCATCACGCAGCTGGTGGACGCGACCGGTGTCTCGCGCCGGGCGGTGCACGAGGCCGTCGACGTGCTGAGTTCGTGGGGACTCCTCGAGCGGACCGCGGGCATCCTGCTCCCCCGCTCCGACGCCCTGCTCCGCGTCGCCGAGCAACTCGGAGTCCTCGAGGGTGTCGCGGCCCAGCTGCGCCTCTACGCCGCACAGCGTCGCGCCTGGCGCGCCTACCTCGCGCGACACGAAGCCGCCGACCCTACGGACCCGGCCGAGTTCTGGTGGTGGCCCCCGGACGATGCGCAGGCGAGCGAGTGGACCTTGGTCGACGGGCTCGCGTCGTAGGTGCGGCGCTTGCAATGCTTGTAAGCATTGCAAGGAACGTAAGTCTTACAAGGATTGCAAGTATTGCAAGTATTCCATTGGTTGCTATGCTTGCTGGTGCGCCACGGCGCGTCCAGCAACGAAAGCAAGCATTGCAATGCTTGCATTGCGCCAGGAGGTTGCCAAAGATGCCCGTCACGATCCTCTTCGCCAACAACAAGGGCGGAGTCCAGAAGACCGGATGCACGGTCCAGACCGCAGCCGGTCTCGCACGACAAGGGCTCAATGTCCTGGTCGTCGACATGGACCCGCAGGCGAACGCCACCCGCCGCCTCGGGATCGACTGGGACCCCGCCAACCCGATCCCGAGCGTGTCCGAGGCCATCGCCGCTAACGCCGAAGGCGCCGGAGAGGGTGCGGTCGTCGAGTGCGGCTGGAAGAACACCGCCGGCGAAGCGACGGCGGAGGCCAAGCACATCGACGTGATTCCGGCCCGTTTCGACCTCATCAACCGCGAAGCCGAAGCTGGCACCGTCGGCGCGTTCCGCCGTCTGCGCAAGGCACTCACGGGCTGGACGGAGGACTACGACGTCGTCCTCATCGACTCACGACCGGACCTTGGCCACCTGGTGCAGATGTCGATGAGCGCCGCTGACGTCGTGGTCATTCCCTCAGACACCGGCTACGACTCCGTCGAAGCCGCGATCCGCGTCAGCGACTTCGTGACGCAGCACGCCGTCGACCTCGCCAACCCCGAGCTCCGCGTCGGCGGAGTCCTCGTGACACGGCGCCGACAGACCGCCGAGGGGGACTTCCAGATCGAGGGCCTACGTGAGCGCTTCGGCGACCTCGTGTGGGACCTGCGCACCGTCAAGATCATCCCCGGCGACGTGGAAGTCGAACTCACGCCGCCGTACGTGCCCGAGTGGACGAGGTTCGCAGAGGCCGATGCCGCCGGCGTCTCGCTCACCGCCTGGAACGACGAACGCGGACGCACCACGGTCCGCATCTTCGACGAGGTCGCCCAGCGCATCATCGACCGGATTCTGCCCGCGTACGCCGAGAGGATCGCCTGATGGTCGAGCGCAAGCGACCCACCGGAACCAGCCCGATTTCTCTGACGCCCCGCGTCGAGCCGATCGCGACACCTGCGGTGGCCGCGCCAGTAGTCCAGCCGCCAGCCGAACCCACAGCTCCGGCGGCGCCGTCGGAACTGCCGGACCTCCGGACCGAGGATTCGCCCGCGGCCACGACGCGGCGACCTGCCCGGGCGCAGCGCCCGCGCGCGACCGAGCCAGAACCTCCGGTGCAGGCCGCCGTGGGCACAGCCATGATCTCTCGAACCTTCCGATTCCAAGAGGCCCTGATTCGCCGCGCCGAGACGGCCGTCCTGCGCACCGCCGGCCTCGACGGCGGCCATGTCTCCATGACCGCCCTGCTCAACACCGCGCTCGAGCGCGAACTAGCCCGCCTCGAGGACGAGCTCAACGCCGGCGAACCGTTCCCCGCGAACCGCGGAGAGTTCCGCAGGGGCCGGCCCATCGGGTCCTGACCGCCACCGACCGAAGGAGCAGCGCATGACCATCGACCTCACACACCCCCACACGGTCACGGTGACGATGTCTCCGGCGCGTGACGTCGAAGGGAGCCTGCTCAGGCTCCTGGCAGATCGTCCGAGCGGGCTCGTCGTGGGAGACCTGATCTGGCCGAACGTCCCGGCCCCAGACCAGCTCTAGCGACCCTGCCCACCGCCCCGGTGATCCTCGGATGAGGGACACCGGGGCGGTGTCGTTCCCAGGTCCGGCCGGTGGCCGGTGGGGGAGCGGTGGGGCCGGCTGTGGTGGTCGAGCTCGCCGGGTGGGTGGTGCTCTCGGCCTTCGGCCGGGATCCGAGTCGTGGCCGCTGCGCGGCCGCGGTTGCCGCGCTGCGCGCGGTTTTCTTCCCCTCCTGGCTCTCCATCATCACCCGCGCACCCCGTGCCGCAACCCGCTCGCCTTCGGCGCCGGCCCGTCGTCGAAACCGGCCCGCGCGGACGAAAGGCGTGTCCGCGCAAACCGGCCCCGCCGTCGGGCCGGGCCGCGGGTTGCGGCCCGGGGGCCCCGCGCGGGTGGTGATTACGACGCCAGGAGGGGGCGAAAAACGGTCGGGACCACCGGCCACCCACCACCTGCGCAGGAAGGAGCCCTACGTGGCTCAGCAGCCCCAGATCCGTGCGCGTTCCATCGCCGACTTGCTCGCCTACATCCCCGCCCGCATCGGCTACGCGCCGACCGAGAGCCTGGTCGTCGTCGGGCGCCGGTCGACCACGGGACAGGTCGGACTGGTAGCCCGCGCCGACCTGTCCGACGTGACGCCCGAGACGGCCGACATGCTCGCCGTGCACATCGCGAACGACCGCGCCGCGTCGGCCGTGCTCGCCCTGTACACCGACGACCGGCAGGAGGCCGACCGCGCGCTCGCCAGCATGACCGAAGCGCTGCACGGGCAGGCCGTCGACGTGCAGGACGCCGTGCAGGTGAGCGCCGCCGGGTACGTCGACATGCACGCCCCGCTCGCCGTCGCCCGCCCCCTGGCGGACGTCACGGCGAGCGTCCTCGCCGCCGAGATGGTCGCCCTCGGCATCGCGCCCGTCCGTGACCGCGCCGGGCTGCTGCCCGCCGAGGCCACGCCCGAGGCGCAGGCCACGGCCCGGCGGGCAGCCGAGAAGCACGCCGCGAAGAGCGCCGACGAGCAGACCACGCACGCGCTCGCCACGTGGCGGCTCGCGCTCACGGGCCTGGTCGGCGGCCCCGGAATCTACGGCGAACTGGCACAGATGCTCACGCACACCAAGGTGCGCGACGCCGCGCTGCTGTCCATGGTCCCCGGGATCGACCCCGACACCGTGACCGAGACCGCCGCCGGAAACGCACCCGACGAGGCGACCGGGCGGGCGGTCGCGGCGATCGTTGACCCGAAGGTAGGCGAGCGCCCGGGCCACGCCGCAGACGCGGCCGCCGACCTCCTCGCCCAGATCGTCGCCCACGTGCCCACCAGCGCCCCCGCCTGGACCCTCTGGGGCCTGGTGGCCTGGTGGCACGGGCAGAGCCCGGCCGCGGGCGACGCGTTCGCCCGCGCGCTGCGCAGTGACGAGTCCTACCGGCTCGCGCTCCTGCTCAACACCGCCATCCAGGTCGGGGTGCCTCCCGCCTGGGTCGCGCGCGAACGCGACGCGCACTGACCGCCCGGCGCGCGGCCCGCGGGGGAGCCCCAGCGGGCCGCGCGCCATTTGCGCGTGGTGCTGCCCGTACCGGCCCATCGAGGGCCGGCAAGGGCACCGGGGAGCTGCCGCCCCCCGAACCCCCGCCTCCGCCACGGCTCACCGATCTCGTGCGACCCTCAGCTCTCCCGCCGCGTGTGGGTGCTCTCGAAGACAATCCAGGAGTGAGCAATCGGCCGGTGGTGCGGTTCGCAGTACGAGCGAGCGACGGTCGTCGCTCAGCGGAATGGCGACTGTGGACGGGGGACAAGAAGCCCACCGACGAGACCTATCTCGCGCCACGCTCTCTCGCCGGCGACTTCAAGGTCAGCCTGCACAAGAGCGGGTACTCGCAGCACGGACCCACATCCCGAGTGCGTGAGCGGGTCCGCCCAGGAGCTCGTCACGCCCTGGACCGCTGGGAATCCTCCGCGGAGGTAGCGCGAGGCATCAGACTGACCTACGCGCTTCGGTTCTACGAGAGAGAACTGCGGCACGCTGGCGAACTGTCAGCCAGCACGCTCTTTGTGCCCGCTAGCGTCGAGGACGGATCCACGGTCCTCGGCGTCTACATCACAGATCACGAGATCGGCGAAACCGAGTTGGAGCAGCTCGGGGAGATCTATGCCGTTCTTCCGCGCGCTAGCGAGGGGAAGGTAGTCCTCGCGGGCCTGCACTTCGCTGCCGACCCGGGGAAGTACGAAGCCGACCTCGTCGGGCTTCGCGACAGCGTCCTCGGGTTTGGATGGGACTGGGGCTCCACGCTGGACGAGCGGTTCGGCTGGATGCACGGAGATCACGAGAGCGGCGTCCACCTGGTCACGGAACTCTCCGCCGAGACCTTCACCGCAGCCGAAGAGGCGCGGCCCGCCCTCGCACACGAAGGCTTCAAGGCCATTGGGCACCTGGACGAACTACCCCCAGACCTTCAGCCCGCCGTGCCCGTCTGCGCAGTCCTAATAGTCCCGCCCCGCCACAGACCATCTCTCTTCTACGACAGTCGCGCACGGTGCGACTTCCAAGCCGTGACGTCCGAGGCGCTCGCCCTCGCGGAAGCGCTGCGCAAGGACGGACCCGATCCTCATTGGGAGCGCCTGCCCGACGGCAGCTACGTGTGTGCCCTAGTAACCGAACATCAAATCGGGCCAGGTCATCGTGACGCCGGACACGGCCAGGAACGACGCAAGACATCCGCCTTCGGCCCAGCGGTGGACATAGCGATCGGCAAACGCACCGGGCACCAAGAGCGCTGAATGCCCGTATCCCGGCGCCCTCACTCGAGGACGCCCGGGCGTCGTCGCGCCGATGATGGGCCGGTGGCCGGTGGCCGGTGGCCGGTGGCCGGTGGGGGAGTGGTGCGGCTGGCTGGCGTGGTCGAGCTCGCCGGGGTGGGTGGTGCTCCCGGCCGGTGGCCGGGACCCGGGTCGTGGCCGCTGCGCGGCCGCGGTTGCCGCGCTGCGCGCGGTTTTCTTCCCCTCCTGGCTCTCCATCATCACCCGCGCACCCCGTGCCGCAACCCGCTCGCCTTCGGCGCCGGCCCGTCGTCGAAACCGGCCCGCGCGGACGAAAGGCGTGTCCGCGCAAACCGGCCCCGCCGTCGGGCCGGGCCGCGGGTTGCGGCCCGGGGGCCCCGCGCGGGTGGTGATTACGACGCCAGGAGGGGGCGAAAAACGGTCGGGACCACCGGCCACCCACCACCTGCGCAGGAAGGGTCACCATGACCACCACCGCAGCAACGTCCACCGAGGTCGGGTCGGCACCAGCCCCTGAGAGCGTCGAGTTTGCCCACGTCGACCCCCGAACGCTCGTCGTCGGCGTCAACGTGCGCGCCGATGCGGACCTCACCCCCGCGTTCGTCGGCTCCATCAAGCAGCACGGCGTCTTGCAGGCCGTCCGCGCCCGCCGCGCCGAGGACGGAACCCTGGTCGTCCTCGAGGGGCAGCGCCGCACACTCGCCGCCGTGGAGGCTCAGCGGGACACGATCCCGGTACAGATCATCGATGGCACCGAGGACGAGGCCCGCCGCATCGTCGAGCAGTTGGCCGAGAACGACCACCGCAAGGACATGCGCGACAGCCACCGGACCGCCGCGTTCCAGCAGTTGTCGCTCATCGGGCTGAGCGCGGCGCAGATCGCCAAGCGCACCGGCACGGACAAGGGTGTCGTGGCCAGCGCGCTCACGGTCGCGGGGTCGAAGTTCGGTGCTGCCGTCCAGGCCAAGTACGACCTGCCCCTGGACGTCGCGGCCGCGATCACGGAGTTCGAGGACGACCCCGAGACCGTCAAGAGCCTGACTGCCGTCGCCGTCGAGGACCCGAACGGCTTCGCCCACGCGGCCCAGCGTGCCCGCGATGACCGCCAGCGCGCCGCCGAGGTCGCTGCGGCGCGCGACACGCTGGCCACGCAGAAGGTGACCGAGGTTCCCCGGCCCGCCTATGACGACGCCAAGATCAAGCGCCTGGACAGCCTCAAGCCCGCTGCCGACGACGCGAACGGCACCGACCTCACCGTGGACGCGCACGCCGAATGCCCCGGCCACGCGGCCTACATCTCGGCTCACTGGCAGCGTGTCGAGGTCGTCTACGTCTGCACGAACTGGCGCAAGCACGGCCACGGCGACCGGTACGGCACCGCGAGCACCCAGCGCACGGGGTCGATGAGCGAGGCGGAGAAGGCCGAGCGCCGCCGGGTGATCGAGAACAACAAGGCGTGGAAGTCTGCCGAGGTCGTCCGGCGGAAGTGGCTCGCGGAGTTCTCCCAGCGCAAGATCGCCCCCACCGGCGCGGCAGCGTTCATCGCCGCCCGGATCGCGATGAGCACCCACACCCTGGGGCACGGGGCCGACAAGGACCACGAACTGGCCGCGCAGTGGCTCGGGATCAAGCCCGCCACGAGCGCGTACCGGGGCCGCAGCCAGGGCATCGCTCAGGCCGCCGCGAAGGCCACGGCGGGCCGGGCGCAGCACATCGCGCTCGTGCTCTGCCTGGCCGCGTGCGAGACCGGGACCGGGGTCCAGTCCTGGCGGCACGAGGGCAGCCTGTCCGAGTACCTGGGTGCGCTGGAGTCCTGGGGCTACGCCCTCAGCGACGTCGAGAAGATCGCCCGAGGGAAGGCACCCAAGAAGAAGTAGCCAGCACGGCGCGCGGTTCGCAGGAAGTCCCTGCGGGCCGCGCGCCGTTTGCGCGTGGTGCTGCCCGTACCGGCCCATCGAGGGCCGGTACGGGCACCGGGGAGCTGCCGCCCCCCGGACCCCCGCCTCCGCTCGTCGACGTCGCGACGGCGCTCCTCGCCTGCTCTTCGCACCACGCCGTCTGTCACACGGCCCTCCGCTTTGCCCGTTGGTTGTGGGTGGGAGGCGTCACAGGCAGGCACGACCGGTCACCTTCCATCAGTGATCGCGCCAGATCGCCGGCGCGACGGACCGCACGACGACGAGGGGAACACCATGACGAACGACGCGGGACGTAGCTACCCACGCTGGGCGGCACCGAACCGGCCGGGCAAGACCCCTCCCGCCAACCAACCGGGCTCCCACCGGCCACCGGCCGAGCACGCCGACCGGCCGGCCGCGGCTCGCGCGGTGGCCAGTCGGCGAGTGGGCCGCGGTGGTTTCCACAGTGGCGCGCGTCGTCGTCGTTGTCGTCGAGCTCGTGATCAAGCACGACTGAGCCCGGGGCCGGCCGCCGGCCGGTGGGGGAGTGGTGGGGCTGGCTGTGGTGGTCGAGTCTCGCCGGAGTGGGTGGTGTTCCCGGCCGGTGGCCGGGACCCGAGTCGTGGCCGCTGCGCGGCCGCGGTTGCCGCGCTGCGCGCGGGTTTTCTTCCCCTCCTGGCTCTCCATCATCGCCCGCGCGACCCTGCGCGCAACCGACCTCGCTGCGCGTCCCGGACCGTCGAAACTCGTCGGCCTGCGGTCGCTGCGCTCCCTGAGCTCGGCCGACGAGCCCCGCCAGTCCGGGAGCGGTCGGTTGCACTCCGGGCCGCTTATCCGGGCGGTGATTACGACGCCAGGAGGGGGCGAAAAACGGTCGGGACCACCGGCCACCCGCCACCTGGCAGGAAGGGTCACCATGACCACCACCACCCCCACCGAAGGTGTGTTCGGCCCGCCGATCCACACGTACACCCGCGCCCAGGCCATGGCGGACGGCTTGCTCGTCGACGCCGGACCGCTGGCCAAGGAAGCAGGGTTCCGCTGGCCCGTCGCGCTCACCCAGGCGGCCCACGCCGAGGCCGTCGCGTGGAACCCCGAGCACGAAGCCGGGCAGGACGAGACCGGGCGACTGTGGGACGTGCTCTGGCTCGCCACGATCGCGGCTCGCGCTGGCCGCTCCCGGTTCACCGTGGCCCGAGTTCCCAACGCCCCGGGCCAGGTCGAGGCCCAGGACCTCGACCTGGTGCTTCACGTCGGCCCAGGTGACACCGCCGCACCGGTCGTGACGATCAGCCTCCCCGGCGAGGACTGACCTACACCCGCGGCGGGCCGACGACCGGCCCGCCGCGGACCACCAGAACCAGCCCGGCCCACGAAGGGAACCACCATGACGACCGAGCACCAGACCATGCGTCAGCGCGTGGTCGCGATCAACTGCCACCCTGCCCAGCTCGAGGGCGAGCAGCGCGCCGCCCTCGAGGAGCGCATCCGCCACCGCCTGACCGGCTACCCCGACCGGTACGTCACCGAGTACGCGAACGGAGACGCTGACTTCGCGCTCTGGCTCGCCCTGGTCGACCTCCGGCTCACGCGCCAAATCTGGCTCACCCACCGCGACATCGCGGACCGCCCCTGGCGCGAGGACTACGACGCCGGACGCGACCCCATCGACGCCGCCGACGAGGCAGCCGAGGACGAGGCCGGCCAGCTCTTCGACTGAGCCAACCAGCGGGCCGGGCGCCAACCACGCCCGGCCCGCCTTTCAACTGAGGTATACATTTACGCGCTTGAGATGTATACTTGAGTTGTTGGAAGGGCACACAACGGCCGGAGACCACCGGCCACCCGACACCAACGCGAAGGAGGGCCCCCGTGGCTCAGAACACCGCCGCCATCCCGTCTCTCGCCCGCGAGGCGTTCGACCGCAGCATCGAGCTCGCCAAGCAGCGCGCCGCGCGCACGGGCGAGAACCTGAACGACCTGCTCGACCGCATGGACCGCGCGGACCACCGGACGCTGTCCGCGACGAACATCCTCGCCAGCGGCGACCACGCCACCCGCGGCACGTGGAAGGGCCGTACGAACTTCGACGTCGTCGACGGGCTCCTGCGCCCCGTCAGCCCGGACCAGTGGTCCACCCGGCTCGGGCAGAGGGCCGCTCTGCGCGCGTGACGTGCCCCGGTGGGCCGGAGAGGGAAACCCCCGGCCCACCGGCTGGCCAACCACACCCCAGACGCGAGCAGGAGCGAACCATGCTGACCATTACCCACACCCGCGAGGCAGGAACCCTCATCGACGGCACCGAGCGCGGCGACGGCACCAACGTCGTCCTCAAGGCCCACCGCTGGCGCTGGAGCCGCAACCTCGGCACGTGGTACGTGCCGCAGTCGCGCGACCGCGCCGCCAAGGTGCGCACGATCGAGACGACCGCGGCCGCGCTGCGCGAGGCCGGCCACGACGTCGAGGTCACCATCGACGACACGGCCCGCCCGGCCGCCGTCGTCGAGGCCGACAAGATCGCCCGCCAGGCCGCCCGCGTCGACGCACTGGCAGCCAAGGCCGAGCGCAAGGCAGGCGCCGCCGCGGCCGCCTACGCGCGGCACGAGGCCGCCGTCGAGCGGCTGCCCGAGGGCGGGGAGCCGATCAAGATCGGCCACCACTCCGAGAAGCGCCACCGCCGCGACACCGAACGCGCCTGGTCCACGCTCGGAACCGCCGTCCACGCCCAACGCGACGCCGACGCCGCCCACCAGGCCGCAGCGACCGCCACGGCGACGACCGGCGCCCGATACAGCCCGGTGACCGTTGGAAACCGGATCGACCGGCTGGCCGCCCAGATCCGCAAGTACGAGCGCGAGCTGGTCGCGCCGGTCTACGACCCCGACACGGGATATCGGCCCGCGACCGAGCACGAGCAGGCGCGGCGCCGTCGTCGCCTCGAGCCGGCGATCGCCGAGGCCCGCGACAACCTCGCGCACTGGCAGGGCGTGCGCGCCCAGCAGATCGCGGACGGCACGGTCACCGACTACGGGCCGCACAACGTCGCCAAGGGTGACGCCGTGAAGATCAGCGGCGACTGGCGCCGCGTCGTCCGAGTCAACACCAAGACCGTGAGCGTCGAGACGGGCTACTCCTGGACCGACCGCGCGCCCTGGCACGAGGTCACCGACCACCAGCCCGCGACCGCAGCATGACCCCCGAGCCAGGGCGGGCCGCGCCCGGCCTGCCCTGGCCCAGCCCGTACCGACACGAGGAGACCCGCCATGACGACCGCCACCGCACCCCGAACCCGTAGGCTCACCCCTACCCGCCGCGCCGCCGTGGGGGACTTGCCGCCCCCCACACCCCCCGCCTCCGGCGCGGCTCACGACCGCCTGCAACCCCGAGGTGCCCCACCCATGACGACCCGCCGCGTCGACGCCCTGCCCGACGAGCACGCCGGCCCGATCCTCGACCTGCTGGACCGAGTGCGCGCCGCCGCGACGCCGCCTGCCGGCGATGGGGGAGCGTGGGCCGCGGCCGAGGCCGGACAGGTCCGCGTGCGCACCGGGTACAAGGCCGCGCGGCGGACCCTGTCCGCCGGCCAGTGCGCCGCGCACACCCTGCGCCTGCTCGCCCTGGCCCAACCCGAGCCCGAGCGCGAGCCGTGGACCGACGCCCTGGCCCACGCCGGCGAACCGATCGGCTCATGGGACTGGGACGTGCGCATGCAAGGCGCCCTCGACCTGCGCCGCACGTTCAAGGACCTGCCCGACCCGCTGCCGGAAAGCGTGCGCCCGGCCCGTCTCGTGGCCGCCTGGCTCACCCACGCCAGCGGCGTCGGGCTCGTGCCCGTCACGGCCCGCCTCGCCACGCACGTCCTCGAGCTCGAGCCCAGCGACGACCTCCTCGCCGCGGCCTGGTACGCCACCCACGGGGACCGGCTCCTGGCCGAGCTCACCGCCAACGGCACACCCACCAGCGGCGCCGCCGACGGCGACGAGGCACACCAGCGCGCGCTCCTGCGCACCGCCGTCCGCGGCATCTTCCGCGCCCAGCTGCACACGAAGGTCGACCTCTCCGCACGAGCGGGCATCACTCGCCGCACCCTCGATGCGTGGATCGCGTGACGGCTCGGGTCGCCCACGGTACCGCCGGGTACGGTGACGCGGTGCGATCCAAGGGCGCAGGAGCGCTGCTCGCGGCAGTGGTGGTCGGGCTGCTCGTCACTGGCTGCGGAACGAGCGAAGACGACGAACGCTTCCTCGCATTCGTGGACGAGGCTCTAGGCCAGAACTCAGACATCGAGCTCCCGCGAGACGACCTCCTCGCTGCAGGCCATGGCGTGTGCGCCAAGGTCAGCGACGACGATCTGGCGCTGTCTGAGGCGACCGATCATGTCGCCGAGACGCTGGACACCGATGACTTCACCGCTCAGGTGCTGGCCCTTGGCGCCGCGCAGGTCTACTGCCCGCAGAGGGTTCCGCGTGACCTGCTCTACCCGTCTGACTCCTGAACCCGAGCACGCTGGAAGCTGACTCTGGTCACCCCTGCCGACGCGGCCGCCCCGCGCCCCGGCGACGGTCCTCGATGCCCTCGAGCGATTCCGCGGTCCACACCGGCCCGCCGTTGAGCTCGCCGGCTGGAGCAGGTAGCCAGTCCACCCCGCGGTGCCGGGCCGTGCGCAACGACACCGGCGAGATGCCGAGCCGCTGAGCCAGGCGCGCGCTGTCGTACAGCCCGCGCGGCCCGGGGCCCGGATCACGCGGCCCGCCGGGCCCAGATTCCTTGCTCACCCGATCACGCTAACAGAACCGAAGCGTTCTGTTTCTGCTAAACTAGAACGCAAGCGTTTTGATATTGGAGGCATGATGAACCCCTCTCGTGGGCCCCTCGCTCTCGCTGGCTCGCTGGTTCGGCCCTCCCGGCCCACGCCTGAGCCGACGACGGCTCAGCAGGCCCCGGCCGAGACCTACGAGTCGTTCCCGCGCTGGCCTGTCGTCCTTCTCGCCGCCGGCGCCTTCGTCGCGATCTGGGGCGGCTGGGTCGACCTGGGCCAGATGTCCGGCTTCGGCCCGGTGAACCTGCTCCCCGGGATCATGGACCTCACCCTGAACCTTGCGATCACGCTGCCGCTGGGCATGGAGGTCTACGCCGCATTCGCCCTCGGCGTCTGGCTCACCCACCGCAACATCCGGCCCGCCGCGCGCTCGTTCGCCGGCTGGTCTGTTCTGGCCTCCCTCGTCATCGGTGCCGCAGGCCAGATCACCTACCACCTGCTCCACGCCGCGGGCATCGAGCGCGCTCCCTGGCAGGTCGTCGTCGGCGTCGCGTGCGTCCCCGTCGCCGTCATGGGCATGGGCGCCGCGCTCTCCCACCTGCTCGGCGTGCGCCGCCCCCGTCCGGTCGCCGTCGAGAGCGCCGGCCCGGTGGTCGCTCCGGCAGCTGCCGCGCCGCTTGTCGAGCCGGACGCGAGGCCCGACGAGGCCCCCTCGCCGACGCACGAGCCCGACGAGACGGCGCAGGTCGAGCCGGTCGCAGAGCCCGCCGAGGACGAGGCGGTCGTGGTCGAGCCGGTCAACACGAGCCGCGTAGCGCAGTCGAGCGCCGACCTGGACCCGCGGACCATGTCCGCCAACCAGCGCGACGCCCTGATTCTTCAGCTCGCACGCGAGGCGCGCTCCGAGCGGGACCTCGCACAGCGCGTGCCGTGGTCGCGGTCGACGGTGAACCGGGTCCTGCGCAAGCACGACGTCGTCCTGAACCAGCCCGCGGACCAGCCCCAGATGCAGTGGGCTACGGATCGCGGCGAGACGGCCGTGGCGTGAACCACGGTGCCCGGCGACGGAGCGCCGCGCACGATCTGGCGCAGCCCTGCGGGCCGCGGCTGACGGGCGTTCTGAGTCTTCGGTCCGTCCCTGGCTCCGAGTGTGGCCGGCCGTCCCCGGGCGCAAGTCGGCTCCGCTGCGCTCCGGCCCGCCCGCCCGCGAACTTCTCGGCTGCACTCGCTGCGCTCGTTGAGCCCGCCGAGAACTGCGCGACCAGGTGGGCATCCCGACTCGCTCGCGTTGCTCGCGCCCTGCGGGTGCGTCCTGGGACGGCTACCGGCCAAACGCTCCGCTTGCAGGGACGGTCCGAAAAACGACGTGGGGGAGGCATCATGGCCAGCCAGCAGGACAAGGTCACCGTGTACAGCAAGCCGGCGTGCGTGCAGTGCGACGCGACCTACCGGGCGCTCGACAAGAAGGGGATCGAGTACACCGTGGTCGACATCTCCGCCGACGTCGACGCGCTCGAGCGGGTGCGCGCGCTGGGGTACCTCCAGGCGCCGGTCGTCGTCGCCGGCGAGGAGTCGTGGAGCGGCTTCCGCCCCGACCAGATCACCGCCCTCGCGAACCGAGCGGTATTCAGTCTGGGTGCAAGCTCAAGGTGAACTATCCCTTACGTGTGGATCGGAGTATTTCCAGTCCTACCGCCGGTCGAGCTGGCGAGCGCTCTGGTGTATCGGTCAGTGCTTCGGCGGGTTTCGTGCCCTGGCGGTACTCCCGCGTACGACGAACTCCACTGAAGGGAGGTCGATGGGGTGAGCCTCGCGGCCCTCGACCGAAGCGATGAGCGTCTCGGCTGCTGCGGTGCCCCAGGCGACGACGTTCTGTCGGATCGTGGTGAGGGGTGGGACGATGTAGGGAGCGAGGGGGATGTCGTCGAACCCCACGACGGACAAGTCATCCGGGACCCGGATTCCGCGGTCGGTCGCGGCTGAGATTCCGGCGATCGCCATGAGGTCATTGCCGTAGACGATGGCGCTTGGTGGCCGCTGGAGGTCCAGTAGTTCGTGCGTAGCGCGGGTTCCGGAGCCTCCGGTGAAGTCCGCTGTGGCGATCGCACCGTCGGGGAGGCCGAGCTCTTCGAGTGCCTGGCTCCAAGCCTGCTTGCGCGCCTCGGTGTGTACGTAGCCCGCGGCACCCATGACGTGCCCGATCCGTCGGTGGCCGAGGGCGTACAAATGGTGCACGGCTCGGCGCACCCCGGACGCGTCGTCCATTCCTACGACAACTTCGCCCGCGTTGGTAGACGCGGAAGTCGGTGCCACCACGACAGACGAAAGACCCAGGTCAGCGAGGTGTCGAGGTCGTTCGTCTGCGACGCGGACGTCGGTCAGGAAGACGCCATCGACGCGCGACTCCCTGGCGAAACGCTCGTACGCGGCGCGCTCGGTGTGGGCGTCGCCGACGACCTGGAGGACCAGGGCGTAGTCGTGCGTCGACAGGCCGATCTCGACGCCGGCCAAGAACTGCGGGAAGAAGGGATCAGTGCTGAGCAACGCGGGTGCGCGTCGGATCACCAAGCCAACAGCCTGGGTACGACTGCGTGAGAGCGCACGAGCACGAGCGCTCGGCTGCCAGCCCAGGTCGTCCGCTGCACGCAGGATCCGATCCCTCGTGGAGGCGGAGACGCCTGGCCGGTTGTTGAACACGAACGAGACCAAGGTCTTGGAGACGCCTGCGCGGTCTGCTACGTCGCCGATCGTTGCACGCCGTCTTGTCGCAGTATTGGTCGGCGGTTCCGCATGTCCATCGCCACCGCGGGGAGTGCGTGTGCCCTGTTCGGATGCGTTCACGCTGCTAGCGTAGCGCACAGTTTAGATGCAGTTTAGACCCGGCCGGAAGGTTCGTAGGGACCGAGGTGCGCCCTCGAAGCCCGGGATGCAAAGAGCTCAGGTCGCGAACCCGGATCCGGTCGCAGCAGATGTCAGGACTTGACGCGTCTCGGACCAAACCGGTTTAATAATCAAGTCGATGTCGTGCAGGGAGCATCGAAGACCGACGAAGTTCGCCCGTTGTGGGCAGGCGGGCTCGAGAACCGAGCGGGCACGGATGCCCGGAACAGGAGTATGACGCGATGAGGCGTAGTGCACGGTTGACAGCGCTGGCGACGGCGGCCGCGGTGGTCCTGCCGCTCGCGGCGTGTGGATCTGGCGGTGACGGTGGAGACGGCGGTACTGGTGGTGCGGAGGGCAGCCTGTCCAGCGGGCCGATCGACATCTGGTACTCGACCAACGAGCAGGAGATCGCCTGGGGCGAGCAGGTCGTCGAGGCATGGAACGCCGAGCACCCCGACGAGAAGGTGAGCGCTCAGGCGATCCCCGCGGGGAGTTCGTCCGAGGACGTCATCGCCGCCTCGATCACGGCGGGGAACACGCCGTGCCTCGTGTTCAACACCGCCCCGGCGGCCGTGCCCGCATTCCAGAAGCAGGGCGGTCTGGTGAACCTGTCGACGACGTTCGACGACGCGGAGGACTACGTCACGGGTCGTTCGGGCGCCGCGGCGGACGGGTTCCGCAGCGCTGACGGGGACCTGTACCAGCTTCCCTGGAAGACGAACCCCTTCATGCTGTACTACAACAAGGACGTGTTCGCGGCCGCCGGCCTGGACGCCGAGGACCCGCAGCTCGAGACGTACGACGACGTGCTCGCGGCGGCGCAGGCGATCAAGGACGCCGGGGCGGCGGACTTCGCGATCTACCCGCCGGCGACCGCGGACTACACGAACGTCAACTTCGACTTCTACCCGTTCTTCCTCGCCAACTCCGGCGGTACGCAGTTCATCGAGGACGGGAAGGCGACGTTCACGAGCGACGAGGGCCTCGAGACCCTGGAGTTCTGGCAGACGCTCTACGCTGAGGGATTCTCGTCCGCGGAGGCGTACAGCGGGGACATGTGGGCCGGCCCCTTCGCCGACGGCGTCGCCGCGATGGGCGTCGCCGGCCCCTGGGGCAAGGCGCAGTTCGACGGCAAGGTCAACTACGGCGTCGTGCCGCTGCCCACGGCGGCTGGAATGACGGCCGATGAGACCTCGACGTTCGCGGACTCGAAGAACATCGGGCTGTACTCCTCGTGCAAGAACCAACAGACCGCGTGGGACTTCCTCAAGTTCGCGACGAACGACGAGAACGACCTGGCGCTGCTGGAGACCACGGGACAGTTCCCGACCCGCACCGACGTGCCCGAGCTCGCCGCTGACTTCCTGGCGGAGGACCCGTTCTTCGAGCCCTTCGCGTCCGCTGTTCCGCTCGCGGTGGACGTCCCGACGGTGGACGGCCTGGCCGAGAAGATGCAGATCTTCCGCGACGCGTGGAGCAATGTCGTCCAGTCCGGGACCGGCGACCTCGAGACGACGTTCGGCGAGGCCGCGACGACCATCGACGGCCTGTCGAGCTGACGAACGAAACAACGAGGCAGATCATGACCACGCTCCACGACGAGGACGTGCGGTCGCCCGCGCGGGCCACGGGTCGCCGTGGCCCGCGCCCGGGCCGCACCGGGCCCCGCGGGCGACGTCTGCAGCGCTGGCTCGGGGAACACCCGCTCGGACTACTTCTCAGCACCCCGTACGCGGCATTTGTCGTCGTGGTGTTCCTCGTGCCGTTCGGATTCGGCGTGTGGATGTCATTCCACGACTTCTTCTTCACCGCGCCCGGCGTGCAGGTGCCACACCCCTTCGTCGGACTCGAGAACTTCCAGCAGGTCCTCGCGGACCCGGCAGTGCGTCAGGCCTTCGGCAACCTGCTCATCTTCGGACTGATCAACATCCCCCTCACAGTCGTGCTCGGACTGTTGCTGTCCTCGGGGCTCGACGCCGTCGTGCACTGGAAGGGCTTCTTCCGGGTCTCGTACTACATCCCGTACGTGACGGCGTCGGTCGCGACGCTCGCCGTGTGGATCTTCATGTTCAACGGGAACGGGGTCGTGAACAAGATCCTCGGCAGCCTCGCGCCGGAGCCGACCTGGCTCGCGAACCCGAGCCTGATCATGCCGCTCATCGCGGTCTACGTGACCTGGAAGAACCTGGGGTTCTACGTCCTGCTCTACCTTGCCGCGTTGCAGAACGTGCCCAAGGAACTGCACGAGGCAGCGGAGATGGACGGCGCGGGCACCTGGCGCCGGTTCCTCACGGTCACCCTGCCAGCCGTTCGACCGGTGACGTCGCTGGTGGTGCTGCTCTGCGTCATCACCACCGGGCAGATCTTCACCGAGCCCTACCTTCTAACCGGTGGCGGCCCGAACGGCGCATCGATGACCCCGGCGCTGCTCATGTACCAGAAGGGCATCCAGCAGGGACAGCCGGACATCGCGGCAGCGATCGGAATGATCCTCGTGATCGCCGTCATGGCGGTCTCACTCGCTTCCCGTCGGCTCACGGAAAGGAAGAGCTGATGGCCGCCACCACGCTGACGACCAAAACGCACGATAAGGACCGCCGCCCGCGACGCAGCGAACGACCAGAGCCGCGCCGACCAGGGCGAATCCTGCCTACGCTGCGCTTCACCGTGCTGCTCGTCGGTGCGCTCGCGGCGCTCGTGCCGTTCTACTACATGATCATCGGGGCGCTGCAGAAGGAACGGGACACGAGCGTCCTGGGCCTGCTCCCGCTGCCGCGCAACCTCACGCTCGACAACTTCGTCGGTGTCAACGAGTCGATCGACCTTCTTCGGTCACTGCTGAACTCACTGATCATGACCGCCGGTGTCGTGGGCTGCACGCTCGTCTTCGGGCTGCTCGTCGGGTACGCCCTGTCGGTGCTGTCCTTCCGCGGCCAGGGGCTCGTGTTCGCGCTCGTCCTGCTCGTCCAGGCGATCCCGTTCCAACTGCTCATGATCCCGCTCTACGTCATGGTCGTGCGGTACTTCAACCTCTCGGACAACTACCTCGGCATGATCCTGCCGTTCGCCGTCAACTCGGTCGCCGTCTTGATCTTCCGGCAGTACTTCCTCCAGATCCCGCGCGACGTGTTCGACGCGGCACGCATCGACGGCGCGAGCGAGCTGCGGATCCTGCGCTCGATCGCCGTGCCACTGGTCCGCCCGGCGGTCCTGACCGCGATGCTCGTGACGTTCATCGGCCCGTGGAACGAGTTCCTATGGCCGTTCCTCGTGACGAAGGACGCCACGATGCAGCCGCTCGCGGTGAGCCTCGCCAACTTCTCGCAGGCGAACTCCACGTTCCAGGCCAACCCGATGGGCGCCGTCCTGGCAGGCGCATGCGTCCTCGCGATCCCCGCCGTCGTCCTGTTCCTCCTGTTCCAGCGGCACTTCACGTCCGCGAACCTCGGCTCGGCCGTCAAGGGCTGATCTCCCGTGCAGTGCGGGAAGACTGCGCCGCAAATTCCGCCACCTCAAACTCTCAAGGCTAGGTAATGACCCAGGTGAACCACTCCGAACCCGTCACGACCGTCCCCTACACGCTCCAGCGGCTCGGCACGATCATGTCGCCACTGCCCGGTGAGCCGCTCGAGGTCGAGGGTGTTCTCAACCCCGGAACTGCCTGGGGACCTGACGGCGAGCTGTACCTGTACCCGCGTCTCGTGGCCGAGGGGAACGTGTCGCGCATCGGCCGGGCGCGTGTCGTGCTCCAGGACGGGGTCCCTGTCGACGTCGAGCGCCTCGGTGTGGTCCTGTCCCCGGACGAAGGCTGGGAGCACGGACGGCAGAACGCGGGGGTCGAAGACCCGCGCATCACCTTCGTCCAGCCTCTCGGCCTGCACGTCATGACCTACATCGCGTACGGGCCACTCGGGCCGAAGCCGGCACTTGCTGTCTCGCAGGACACGGTGACGTGGCGTCGACTCGGACCGCTGCGGTTCGCCTACCAGCCCGAGCTGGACACCGACCTGAACCTCTTCCCGAACAAGGACATCGTCTTCTTCCCCGAGGCCGTCCCCGGCCCGGACGGGCGACCTGCCCTCGCGATCCTGCACCGGCCGATGTGGGACCTGGACTGGCTGCGCCCCGGCGAGGGCGCGCGCACTCCGGCAGGTATCGGCGACGCGAGGCCGTCGATCTGGATCGGGTACGTCGACCTCGACGCGGCGACACGCGATCTCGCAGCCCTGACGTACGTCGAGCACTCGTCGATGCTCGCCGCACCGGAGATGGCGTACGAGGCGTCGAAGATCGGCGGGGGACCGGCACCTGTCCGGGTCCCCGAGGGCTGGCTCGTCCTCCACCACGGGGTCACGGGTGCGGACTTCTCTGGCTTCGCGCTCGCCCACGGCGCCCGGTACACGGCCGGGGCCATGCTGCTCGAGGCTTCCGACCCGCGCCGTGTCCTGGCCCGCACACCCGAGCCGCTGCTCGTGCCGGAGACGCAGGACGAGCTCCAGGGCACGCTCGGCAACGTCGTGTTCCCGACCGCGGTCGAGGAGATCAACGGCCGCACCTTCGTGTTCTACGGCATGGCCGACTCCCGGATCGGCGTCGCCGAGCTCGAGCGTCACGATGGCTGAGACCTCCGAGTCGGTGACCGCGACGACCCGAGCCCGCGACGTGCTGGACCGTGTGGTCAAGGCGTACGACGTCCGCGGTGTCGTTCCCGACGAGCTCGGACCTGAGGCGACGTCGGCGCTGGGCGTGGCGTTCGTCGAGGTCGTCGTCCGCCCGGACGCCGAGGCTCGAGGTGGCGTGCCGCGCGTGGTCGTCGCACGTGACATGCGCGACAGCGGTCCACGGTTGGCAGCCGCCTTCGTGGACGGCGCGCGCTCGGCTGGTGCGGACGTGCTCGACGCGGGGTTGTGCTCGACCGACGAGCTCTACTTCGCCTCCGGCGACCTGGACGCTGCCGGCGCCATGTTCACAGCGAGCCACAACCCGGCCCGGTACAACGGGCTCAAGCTGTGCTTGCCTGGCGCACGGCCAGTTGGCCAGGACACGGGACTGGGCGCGGCGGCGGCGCGGGCCGTCGAGATCCTGTCGGGCGCGCCTCTCGGCGATGCTCTACGTGGCGGTCTCCAGGAGGTCGACGTGCTTCGACCCTATGCCGAGCGGTTGCGCACGCTCGTGGATTTGTCGGCCAACCGTCGCCTGCGGGTGGTCGTCGACGCGGGCAACGGCATGGCCGGGCTCACGGTTCCGGCCGTGCTCGGGATGGCTGCCGGGCTCCCGGCGCTCCCGCTCGGGATCGTCCCGTTGTTCTTCGAGCTCGACGGATCGTTCCCCAACCACGAGGCCAACCCTCTCGTACCGGCGAACACTGCGACGCTCCAGGCCGAGGTCGTGCGCCGGCGCGCGGACCTCGGGCTCGCGTTCGACGGCGATGCCGACAGGTGCTTCGTCGTCGACGAGCGAGGCCGACGCGTCGACCCGTCGGTGCTCACGACGCTCGTCGGACTCCGAGAGGCCCGCCGGGTGCGGGACGAGGGCGGTGAGCCGGTCATTCTGCACAACGCGATCACATCGCGCGCGGTGCCCGACATCCTCGGCGCCCAGGGCGTGCGGACGGTCCGCACGCGGGTGGGCCACTCGTTCATCAAGGCGATCATGGCGGACGAGGGCGCGGCGTTCGGGGGTGAGCACAGTGGCCACTTCTACTTCCGCGACTTCTTTGGCGCAGACTCCGGAATGCTCGCCGCGATGCACGTCCTGTCCGCACTCGCCGAGCAGGACCGCCCCCTGTCGGAGCTCGTGGGAGACCTGGACCCCTACGTGCGCTCGGGCGAGATCAACGTGGCGGTCGAGGACCCTGCACGCGCTCAGGAGACCGTGCTCAGCACGCTGGGTGAGAAGTTCGACACCGAGGCACTAGAGGTCGACCGGTTGGACGGTGTCACGGTCTCTCGCTGGACGTCACCGGACCCGTGGTGGCTCAACCTCCGCGCGTCCAACACCGAACCGCTGCTGCGGGTCAACGTCGAAGCGGCAGACGCGGAGACCATGCGTTCGGTACGCGACCTCGTAGTGGCTGCCCTGGACTCGACCGTGCTGGCTCATCGGGGCGTCGTGTCACGTCCTGATAGCGCTGCCATCCCCCGTGTGACCCAGGGGACGGATTGACGTCATGTACCTCCTCGCCGGCGCTGTGCGTCGCTACTCCTGGGGTTCGACGACACTCGTGCAGCAACTGCTCGGTCGGCCGGTCGACGGGCGGCCTATCGCCGAGGTCTGGATGGGAGCCCACCCAGATGACCCGTCCGTGGCGGACGGAGGGGGTCGTCGAGTCCCGCTCGACGAGCTCGTCGCGACCCAGCCCGAGGCGATGCTCGGACCCGCAGTACTGGCGAGAACCGGTCCGCGACTGCCTTACTTGGCCAAGATCCTTGCCGCCGCGAACGCACTGTCGATCCAGGTGCACCCGACCATGGCGCAGGCGGATGCGGGCTTCGCCGCGGAGGAAAGGCGTGGTGTCTCGCTCGACGACCCGTCGCGCAGTTACCGTGACCGCTTCCACAAGCCGGAGATCGTGTACGCACTCACGCCCTTCGAGCTTCTCAGCGGGCTGCGCGAACCGGAACAGGCAGCCAAGCTCGTCGCCGAGCTCGGTGTCCCTGCCCTGAACCCACTGATCGCGCTCCTGCGCGAAGATGCGTCCGATCCGCATCGAGGCGCGCTCACCTGGCTGCTCGCCCAGCGGGGCCGAGGTGCGGTGTGGGTGGACGAGGCGGCGGCGTCGGCCAAGGACGGTGTCGGCGCGCGACCTGAGCTCGAGATCGTGCACACTCTCGCGCAGCAGTTCCCGGGAGACCCGGGGCTCCTCGCTCCCCTCCTGCTCAACCAGGAGCGCCTCGAGCCCGGGCAGGCGCTGTACACGGCGCCGGGGACGCTGCACGCGTACCTCAGCGGGATGGCGATCGAGGTCATGGCCGCTTCGGACAACGTCCTGCGCGCAGGGCTGACCTCCAAGCACGTCGACGTCGACGAGGTGCTCGCCATTACGGACTTCACGCCGCGCCTGACCGGCTTTCTGCGCCCCGCGCGCCTCGCGCCAGGGGTCGTGGACTTCTCCGCACCCGTGACGGACCTCGGGCTGAGTGTCATCACACCGCGAGCAGGGGAGCGCCTTGCCGGGCCCGAGGACGGGCCGCGAATCGCGGTCTGCGTCGAGGGCGAGGTGCAGCTCACGGCGGGCGATGTCCGGCGCCTGCTGCCGGGTGAGGCCGTCTTTGTCCCGCACGTCGACGGCGCAATGACGGTGTCCGGCAACGGGACGGTGGTGGTGGCCCGCGTATGACCTGGCGGCTGCCGTGAGAGCCGAACGGCGACGGCTCGTGCGGGGTCCGACGCCGCACGAGCCGCAATTCAGACTCCGGGCCGGTAGGCCACCACGACGACGTGAGGAGCACAACCGTATGGAATCCAAGTCGTGCGAAGAGCGCGGGCTCACCCCAGTGCTCTCGCCATGACCAGGACGTCCGCCGCGCCACGGGGGCCGGGCCGGGCTGGGCGTCTTCTGCCCTGAGCGTTCTCGAGGATCAAGGGAGATCTCGTCACCATGAGGAAGAGCGAACTGCAAGACCGCCCCGGGCGAGAGCGCCGTACCACCGCGGGGTCTACCACGCTCCGATCCCTCGCCCTCGCCGCCGTCACCGGCGAAAGCAGCGGCGGCGCATCTGTGTTCGCGCCCGAGAACGTCACCACGGGTCGGGTGCCGCGCGCGGGGTCGCCCTAGACCGTGCATCGCCTCAGCGTCCCAGGTTCGAGGTGACGTTCCGGCGTCGGATCAAAGGCGAAACGACCCACGAGGCGAGAGGAGGTGACGACGCCGTCAGTACCGCCCGCGCCGCCGTGAACTACGGCTGACATCTCGAGGGACCTTTCGAGCGTCCGCACCGACTGCGGACGCGAGCGTCGCAGCAACAATCAAAGGAGACAGAGCATGAGACATCGATCCGTGGCCCGACGAGCAGCAGCGGGGCTGGCGACAGCCGCCCTAGTGGCCGCCCCGCTCGTGGCGGTATCCGTCGCGCAGCCCGCGGCTGCAGACGAGCCAAGCACGGCCGAGGTGAGGACGGACTACCTCGCCGACGATTCCGCGGCCCAGCAGCGGTGGCTGTCTGTCCCGGACTCGCGCATCGTCCTCAACCCGTTCGAGTTCGGGCAGTCCGGAAGCGAGCTCGAGCAGACGACGAGCCCTTCCTTGCCGTTGCACGTCGGCTACTACGTGAACGACAAGGCGCTGCACGCGAAGAACCTGTTGCAGACGTACGCGACGTCGGGTGAGCGGCCACAGGGTGCCGCGTTCCGCAGCGCCCTCTCGGAGTCCTTCGACGACGCCTCGGGCTGGACGTCCAAGGACGTCGCTGCGTCGGCGGCGGAGGGGACGACCGCGCTGCGGCTCGTGGACGGCAAGCAGTGGGGGCACATCGAGCGGCGGATCACGGTGCAGGACGTGGCGGACACACGCTTCCTGACGGTCGACGTGGCGTCGTTGAGCCCCGGAACGACGTGGAACGTCAAGATCAACGAAGCCGGGACCGACGACGATCTGGCGGAGCTGCAGCCCGACTCCTCGGCGACCGGTTCGGTGACGTTCGACCTCGCGCACGCCTATGGGTGGCAGCCCGGGCCCAAGACGTTCACGGTGAAGCTGTACGTGGTGAACAAGTCTGGCGTGAATGGTGGGACGGCCACGTTCCGTTCGTTGTCCCTCGACAACGGTGCGAACTTCCCGTGGGAGGGGTCCGCGGCCGGGACTGTCGACGACCTCTCCGACGCGTCGATCTGGTCGACGGCGACGCACGCAGGGAACGGCGCGACCCTGACGTCGGACGGCACCCAGGGAACGGTCCGGATCGCAGACACCGGATACGGTGCCGTCGAGCGTCAGGTCACGCTCGACCTCGACTCGACGCCCTTGGTCAGCGTCCGGGTCGCGGAGACGAGCGGGAAGTGGGCGCTGAAGCTCTCGACCGGGTCTGGTGACGATCTGACCGTCCAACCTGATACGTCGGCCACGGGCGTGCTGACTTTCGACTTGGCGGGAGTGACGGGCTGGTCGGGGGAGCGGACCTTCAAGGTGAAGCTGTTCCATGTCGGGAAGAACGGCTACACCACGTTCGACGACCTCGCGTTCCACGACGGTGACGTGTGGCTGCGGTCGGCCGACGAGATCAGCAACGCGTGGTGGCCAGAGGCGCTGGAGTCTCGAGGCACGTACCCCGACGGGTCGATCGAGGCGGTCGACGTCTTCCACGACGCGGACTCGTTCTCACGCACGATCGAGGCGACGACGGACGGTGTCGCGCTCGCCGGGACGTACCAGGGCACGGCCACGTGGGATGTGGCAAGCCGTCTCCTGACTGTCAAGGAGCAGTACCACACGTCGACCTACGCACTGCCCGAGGGTGTCGACGTGCGATTCGGGGCATCGGTGACCGAGCTCTCGACGAGCGCTGGGTCGGACGCGCCCTTGGGAGGCCAGGGCGCCTGGGTGGCGTCGTTGCCCGAAGGATCTTCGTCGGCATCGGTGGGTGTCGGGCTCGCGGTGAACGACGGGTCGGTGACTGCCGACCCCACGGCGGCCTCGCGTGAGCGTGCCGTGGCGGCGGCTGCTGACCCCTCCGCGGACCGTGAGGCGTGGCGCGGATTCTGGGACGAGTACTTGACGAAGGTGCCCGTCGTGCAGGACTTCTCCGTTCAACGCGTCCCGGACGGTGGGGTGACCGCTGAGGAGATGCGGCACTTCTGGTTCAAGGCGTGGGTGAACCTCGAGATGAACGTGCTGCCGGCCACCCCAGAGACGGGGAACATGCACGCCCAGCTCGGTACCGGCAAGCCGTCGTTGTGGATGAACGGCACGCCGGGGACGAAGAACGTGGCGAGCTGGGACTCGCTGCTGGGCATGCAGCAGTTGGTCTACACCGACCCGGAGAACGCGTGGGCGTCGTTCGAAGGCATGATGGCCCTGGTCGAGGACGGGCCAGGCGCGACCGAGCCAAGCGACGAGACGTACGGTACGCGCGGTGAGCTCGGCGGGGAGTCGCTGCCCTCGCGCAAGGCGCAGACGGCATGGATCTTGTACTCCGTCACCGGAGACACGGACCGGCTGGAGGGAACCTACGACAAGCTCGCGCTGCACCTGAACTGGGAGCGTTACAACATGCGCTGGGTCCTGGGCGCGAACAACCACTTCGACGAGCGCGACAGCGAGTTCGTCACCTCCCTCGCCTACGACCTGGAGTTCGCGATCAAGATCGCCGACGAGCTCGGCAAGACCGAGGACGCCGCTCTCTACCGCTCGATCATCACCGACATCAGCGCCAAGTACTCCGAGTGGTTCTTCCCCACGGCCGCGGACCAGGACGGCAAGGTGTGGGACACCGTGCAGAAGGTCTACCTCGACGCCTCACGAGTCGAGCTCCCGTTCGGGGATGCCACCGAGGGCCAGCCCTTCCGCAACGAGGACGGGCAGTGGGTACGTCCGGGCTACTCGTTCTACACCTCGACCGCGTTCGTCATGGACGAGCTCGCGGAGGAGTCGATGGCCAAGACCATGGACCGGTTCCTCGACGACTACGACGAGAACGCCCAGCTCGCCGGCCTCGGCGACTTCGCGGTGAAGGCTCCGGACCTACAGCTCATCGCCTACGGCCTGCTCGACATGGATCCGATCGAAGGCTCGTCCGAGGCGCAGCTGCGTGACCGCGCCGCGGTTCTCGTGAACGCGATCACGCGCGACATGGTCCGCAGCGGCTGGTTTGCCGAGGTCTACTACGCCAAGGGCGAGCCCGGCGACGACATCGGGGCGCGCGGTGTGCGCCCGTCCCTGTTCGGGATCTCGAACTACATCGACTTCGTCCTCATGGCGAACGGGGTACGTACGGACGAGGGCGATCCCACGTTCGTTCGGCTCACGGGCGCCACCGGGGGCGTGAGCGGGTTGACGTACAGGGGCGAGCGACTGGACATGGACCTCGCCGGTGACCAGGTGAGGTTCACCGGTCCGGCCGCGCAGGGCACCTGCGACGTCATCGACATCGCCGAGGGCCAGACCGTCACGTGGGCCGAGGACTGCGGCGAGACCTCGCCCGCGGTCGAGCTCGAAGTGCAGGCCCAGACGCGGTGCCTGGCAGGTAAGGCGTACGTCGCGGTCCGCGCGACGAACATCGGCGACGAGGCAGTGGACGTGACCCTCGACACGCCGTTCGGGCAGCGCGAAGTCGCCGACGTCGCACCGGGCGCCAGCGCTTACCAGTCCTTCGCCGTCCGCGCGAAGGAGATCACAGGGGGCATCGCAAGCGTCACAGCGACCAGTCCCGACGGACAGTCCCGGTCGTGGGACGTCGCCTACGAAGCGACGACCTGCGGCTGACGCTCACCGGCCCGGGAGAGCGGCTGCCTCCCGGGCCGGATCTCCGGCGTGGCAGCCACGAGCTGTCAAGCCTCAACCGAAGCATCGATGATCGATCCTCAACGAGGAGAGCACCATGAGCACAAACGGAAGACCAGCCCAGTGGCGACGTGTCGCGGCGTCGGCGACCCTCGCCGCGCTCGCCTGCGGCAGCGTCGCGCAGACGAGTTTCGCCGCCCCGGACGCGGACCAGGACGGTACCGCAGCTGGGCCCGGCAGCGCCGTCGTCGCAGGTGTGGACGACTTTCCGACGGCACCATCGCCCTGGGCAGAGCTCGACTGGCACCAGCGCGCGATCGACTACGACGCCTACGTGTACGACTGGACGGACCGAGGCGTCTTCACCACGATCCGGGAGGACACCCACGCCCTCAACATGCCGGAGGGATCGACAACCTTCTCCATGCCCGCCTACTACGGCGATACCCGGACGGTGAGCGGGATCGGCCACCAGGAGGCGGTGACCCTCCTGGCCTCCGTCGTGGGCGCCACGCTCGTGGGTGTGGACAAGTCCGACCAGGACGGGCACGACTACGTCGACATGCTGCGGACCTTCTTCCACCCTGATCTCGGTGTTGCGAAGAACACCCCCGCGTCCGACGACGCCGCGCCGGGGGGCAAAAGCATGTGGTATGCCACGACCGCCAACGTCCTGTACTCGATGCTCGCCGCGCAGTACCCCGACGCGACGGACATGACCAAGATGCAGCGCTCCATCGCGGACCAGTACTACGAGATGCTCGTCGCGCTCGGCGGCCCGCAGGCCAACCTCACGATGCAGGACTTCGACTTCGCCACGATGACCAAGATCACGGGCCGCAACGAGGGCGGTGATGCCGCGGCCGGCACGGCGGCCATCCTGCTCTGGGCGCACGACGCGTTCGGCGACCAGAAGTACCTCGACGGCGCGAAATGGGCGATGGACTATCTCGAGCGCGAGAAGAACCTCTACTACGAGATGCTCCCGCTGCTCGCCCCCTACGTCGCCGCGCGACTGAACGCCGAGGCCGGCACCGACTACGACGTGACCAAGTACCTCGCCACCCTGCGCGCGGGCACGGACGTGCGCGGCGGGTGGGGAACCATCGAGGGCACCTGGGGCGGGTACGACGTCTCCGGGCTGAGCGGTTCGCGCACTGACCTGAACGGGTACGCGTTCGCGATGAACAGCTTCGCGACGCCCTGGCTCGCCGCGACCGCGCGCTACGACACCCGCTACGCGGACGCAGTGGGCCGCTGGATGCTTCAGGTGTACAACGCCAGCCGGTTCTTCTACGCCGACCAGATGCCCGTCGACGCCCAGCAGCACGGCGACCGGTTCGTGGACGACCCGGCACACGTCATCGCCTACGAGGGCGTGCGGCACCAGGGGCCGGCCGGGATCATCGCCACCGCGGACACCTACGACCGCGCCGGCAGCTGGGGCATCAACCCCGAGACCACGCAGCTCGGCGTGTACGGGTCGAGCTGGGTCGGCTTCCTCGGTGCAACCCTCAGCACCACGAACGTCGAACGCGTGCTGCGCACCGACCTCGACGCGCTCGACCTGTACGCACCCAGCCCGTACCCCACCTCGCTCTACTACAACCCGCGCGAGGACGACGCGGTCATCGACGTCCATCTGGAGTCAGCCGACGCCCGCGACCTGTACGACGCCGTGAGCGGGCGGGTGCTCGCCGAGGACGTCTCCGGCGCCGCGCAGGTGACCGTTCCTGCCGGCTCGTCCCTCGTGCTCGTCGAGGCCCCCACGAACGCCGAAGCGGATCTGGACGGGGCCACGACGACGCTCGACGGTGTCCCCGTGCGATACGACACGGACCCGCAGCGCGACGTCGCGCTGACCGGGACCGCTTCCGGCCCCGAGGGCACGGAACCGGGCGCAGCGCTGGACGGCGACGAATCCACGGCGTGGAGGACCGACGCCGCGAACGAGCAGACGCTCGACGTTGACCTGGGCACCCTGCGCCCGGTGAGCGAGGTGAAGCTCGCCTGGACGACCGTCCCGACAGGAAATGTCACGGTCGAGACCTCGACCGACGGAAACAGCTGGGCACCGGCCGCCAGCGCCGAGGGCGTATCCGCGTCCGGGACGTTCTCCGTCACGCCGCGCGACGCCCGGTACGTGCGCGTGCACATCGCTGCTGGCGAGGCGGGCGAACAGGCGCTCTCGACGCTCGAGGTCCGCGCACGAGACCTTGCCCGCAGCGCGCCGGCGGAGGCGAGCACCACCGCCAACGCGATCAACGTCGTCGACCACCTCACAGACGACTCGCGCTGGACTCGCTGGGAGTCAACGGCGAGCGACCCGCAGTATGTGCAAGTCGACCTCGGGTCGTCCCAGCCTCTGGGCTCGATCGTCCTGCGGTGGGAGGCCGCCGCCGGCAAGGCGTTCGAGATCCAGGCGTCGGACGACGCTCAGGCGTGGCAAACAGTCGCGCGCGAGACCGACGGGAAGGGCGGAACCCAGGTGATCCCGCTCGACACGGGAGCCGAAGGCCGGTACCTGAAGGTCGTGGGGACACAGCGGCTCACGCAGTGGGCGTACTCGCTCCACTCCCTCGAGGTGTACGCGCCCGCGGGCCGAGTCGCGCCGGAGGAGCCCGACCTCGTCGTCGCCGAAGCGCAGGTTCGCTGCCTCGCAGGACGCGCCTACCTCGCCGTCCGCGCCCAGGGGATTGCCGACGAGCCGCTGACCGTCGAACTGGCGACGCCCTACGGCACGACGACGCGCGATGTCCCCGTCGCAGGGAACGCCTATCAATCGTTCGCTTCACGCGCGACCGCCATCTCTGACGGCGTAGCGCAAGTCAGCGCGCGGACCTCCACCGGAAACAGCCAAATGACAGACGTGCCCTACACCGGCACGTCCTGCTCCTGATTCACTGCGTGGGGCCCGGTCGGAGCCGGGCCCCACGCTTGTTCCCGTGACATGGCGTTCCTGGACGCGCACGGCGGGACCACGCCGCCAGACCCGTAGTGCCATCGAATTGGAGGGCACGCTCGAGGGGTCGCAGCGAACTGGTGCCATGGTCGGGCCGACTGGACACCCCTCAGTCACAGCCGCCAAAGACAACCTGCATGAAGGAATCTTGCATCTGATACAACTTGCCTATGAATGATCTTCGTGCCTCCGCTCGCGCGGTTCTTGCGAGCAACGTGGTTGCTCTGGATCCGGCGCAGTCAGTGCTGGACGCGATGTTGGAGGGGTGGGGGAGGCAGCAGCGTGCTCGCTTCCTCCGGGAGGCGACGATCGCTGCTCGGTTGCGGCTGGTGCGGCGCTTCGTCGAGTTCAGCGGGTTGTACCCGTGGCAGTGGGGGCCGGCCGAGGGTGAGGCATGGATCAGCTCCCTACGGTCGGGGCTCGCCCCACGGGCCTTGTCCACCCTCCGCAACTACGAGATCTCCGTCCGGATGTTCTGCGCCTATGTGCGTGATCCCCGATACGAGTGGGATGCGGAGTGTGTCCGGCGGTTCGGGGCCGCGCCGCGGGAGGTGTTTCACGAGGACAACTCGGTGCTGCACAAGGATGAGTACGAGGGTGAGCCGAGGCGTCGGCCGCTGACGTTCGAGGAGGTCCAGGCTCTGTTCGATGCCGCTGACGGGTTGGCAGACGAGATCCGGCGCAGGGGTCGGAAGGGCGCGCTGTCCGCGCTGCGGGACTCGGCGCTGCTCAAGACCTGCTACGCGTTCGGGCTACGTCGCGGCGAGCTCTTCGGTGCCGACCTGGTCGATCTTCGCGGGAACGCGAAGGCCCCTCGGTTCGGACGTGTCGGCACGTTCGCAGTCCGGCACGGTAAGGCGTCGCGCGGCGGTCCTTCGAAGCGGCGCACCGTGCTGCTCGTGCCGGAGATGGACTGGGTCGTGGACGTGTTGGCGCACTACTTGCAGGAGGTGCGGGGGCCGCTGGGGAAGGACGCGTCGCCGGCGTTGTGGGTGAGCGAGCGCGGCACGCGGTTGTCGCGCAGGGCGATCAACGAGGCCTTCACTACGGCGCGCGACGCTGCGGGACTTGACGGCGGTTTGGATCTGCACTGTCTTCGGCACTCGTACGTGACGCACCTGATCGAGTTCGACTACCCGGTGCGGTTCGTGCAGGAGCAGGTGGGGCACGCCCACGCCTCGACGACGTCGATCTACACCGGTGTGTCGGCGTCCTACCGCAACCAGCTGCTGGCACGGGCACTGGACACGATCTATGGCGAGCACTTGGAGCAAGCATGATCAAGAAGATGGGCTACGAGTGGCACCTGCGGCTGCGCATGGCCGAGCACGGCCTGTACGCCACGAGCGAGCTGCAGCCGCTGCTGGCGGAGCGCGGGATTGTGCTCTCGCGTGAGCAGGTCTACCGCCTTGTGACCCAGGCCCCGCAGCGTCTGAGTCTGGACACTTTGGTCGCGCTCTGCGACATCCTCGCGTGCACGCCGAACGATCTCATCACGCCCAAGGTCGTCAACGAGGAGATCCGCAAGGACGCGACCACGTGGGCGCCTGTGGCTCCGTTGAAGCCGCAGGCGCGGCGCACTCAGATCCGCCGACCCCGGCACGACTCGGCGCCGTGACCGGTGGCGACCGCGTTCGTTGGCCGGTCGAGTCCGCGGCCGAGGTGCGTGAGCGGATCGTCCGCGTCGTTGCTACCCACCTCGGCATCGACGAGGCCCGGGCGGCGGCGGTTGATGCTCTTCGGGTCGCGGGTGTGTGGAGCAGTGCGCGCAGTCTTCGCGCGCTGGACCGCCATCTCGTGAGCGGACCCGATGCCCTGGCTACCTACGACCCGCATGGCCCGCTCGCGCTCGTCCGGCTCGCCTTTGCCCTGCACGACGCCGGCTACGACGTCGACCTGCCGCGCTGTGTCGTGTGCGGCAAGACGAACCGCCGTCTCTCGGGCCGCGTCGACGAAGGACGGTGCTGTGAGTGGTGCCGAAGCAAGCGCCGCCGCCAGATCTGCGCCCGTTGCGGGGAGTTCGGACACCCGACCGCGCGCCGCCCCGAGGGTCTGATCTGCCGGCGCTGCTACGCGACCGAGCGCGGACGAGCGGTTCCCTGCGCGAGCTGCGGCAAGCTCGGAGCGCCGTACGCGCGCGACGACGCCGGTCGGCCGCGGTGCGAGAACTGTGCCCGCCCGCGGCGCGTCTGCGTGGGCTGTGGGCGACTGCAGCACGTCAAGCGTGTTACGGAGACCGGGCCGTTGTGCCAGGTCTGTCATCAGCGAGACCCGCGACCGTGCGGCCGGTGCGGGCGGCTCGAACCCGTCGTGCTCAAGGCTCGTGACGGCAGGCCCGATCTGTGCCGGCGCTGCGCGCCCGAGCCAGCACACACTTGCCGGCTCTGCGGGAAGGACCGACCGGCGCACGTGCACTGGCCGATCGGCCCGGTCTGCCGCGCATGCTCCCGGCGAGCAGTTCGCGCACCCGGCCTCTGCGCGAGCTGTCACCAGACCGCGGTGCTCGTGGGCCGCACCGCGGACGGCGACGCGTGCGGGCCATGCGCAGGGGCGCCAGAGTACGGCTACAGATGTCACCGGTGCGCGGCCGCGGGGGAGTTCTACTACTCCCGTACCTGTCTGTCCTGCTCCAGACGCGAGATGGCGACGTCCCTGCTCGCGGGCGACGACGGCACCGTGCCCCCGTGGCTGGACCCCCTGCTCGCGATGATCACGAACAGTCCGCGCGCGGACTCCACCATGCGTTGGCTGCAGCGCAGCACGTCGACCGAGCTGCTCCATGAGATCGCACGGCTTCCCCGGCCCGTCACTCACACCGACCTCGACGCCAGGCCTGCGACGCTCGCGGTCTACCACCTGCGAGCGGTGCTCGTGCACTGCGGAGTCCTGCCGCCGCGTCAGGAAGCACTCGGCCGTCTCGAGGCGTGGCTCGAGCACCAGCTCGAGGGCCTTCCGCCCGGACACGCGGCGGTGATCGGCCCCTATGCCAGATGGAGCGTCCTGCGACGCGCGCGGCGGCGAGCAGCCCGCCGTCATTACAGCTTCTCCGCGGGCAATGGCGATCGCCGGCGCATCAGCGAGGCGATTCGGCTGCTGCGCTGGCTCTACCGGCGAGGGCGATCCCTCACTGACCTGACCCAAGCAGACCTCGACCGCCACCTGCGCGGCGATCGCAACCGGGCAGCACAACTGACCGGCTTCATCACATGGGCCCGCCACCGCAGACTCGTCGATGCCCGCCTCGTCGTCCCCCTCCGACAGCCCGACGAACCCATCGTGCTCGCTGACGTCCAGGAGCACGACGCTCGCATCAAGACCCTCCTCGCCGATCCCGACGTGTCGCTCGAGACACAAGTCGCCGGGCTGCTCGTCCTGATGCTCGCCCTGCCCCTCACGCGGATCCAGCGACTCACCACGAACGATCTCCACACCCGCGACGGTGTCGTCCGACTCACCCTCGCCGACCACCCAGTCCCGCTCCCGCCCGTACTCGCCGAACGCATCTCCAGACTTGCGCACATCGCGCAGAACAAGCCCTACGCTCTCGTCCCTGGCGCGAACGACAACAGATGGCTCCTGCCCTCGCCCGCGCTCCCGGGAACTCACCTGTGCACCCGCCAGATCGCGGTCAACCTGCACAAGGCCGGGATCCCCGTGCGGGCCAGCCGCCACCTCGCGCTCCTGCTCCTCGCTGAGTGGCTGCCAGCACCAGTACTCGCCGAGCTCCTCGGACTGAGCCAGAGCACGGCTACGAAATGGGCCGTCCACTCCCAAACCGGCTGGGCCGACTACCTCGCGGCACGCTCCGCAGCGGGCGATGACCGGAGCGGCAAGGATGAATAGCGCACCCTCGAACACCGACGCTCTGCCAGTCGCCCGCCAGGAGGCCTGAGATGACCGTCGAGCTCACCCGTGAACGGGTCGTGGCGATCAACGCCGCGGCGTGGGAGTACTGGCGCTGGAACGCGAACCAGGCCGAGGACTGGACCCGGGGCTACCTCGCCCGGCGCGGGCTGCGCGGCCTGCAGGCCGGATACGCGCCCGAGGGATGGGCCCGGCTTGTGGGGCGGATGCGCGGCCGCGGGTACGGTGCGGACGAGCTCGTGGCCGCCGGCCTCGCGTTCCGCACCGAGGGTGGGGGAGTGGGGGACGTTTTCCGTGACCGCCTGGTCCTGCCCTATCGCGACGAGACTGGCGGGATCATCGGGTTCACCGCCCGACGCAACCCCGCGACCGACGACGTCGCCGACGCCCCGGCGAAGTACCTCAACACCACGTCGACGCTCGCGTTCGACAAGTCCCGGGATCTGTACGGCATCGACCCGGCCGCGGGGCGCCGCATCCAGGCCGGCGCGCGGGTCGTGTTCGTCGAGGGAGCCCTGGACGTCGAGGCCATCCGTCGCACCGGGTCGCCCGTCGTGCCGCTGTCCGGGTGCGGCACCGCGCTCACCGCGACCCACCTCGAGCGCGTGCGCCAGATCCACCCCGGCGCGGCCGCCCTGGCGGTGTTCGCGTTCGACGCCGACGGCGCCGGCCAGGCGGCCGCCGTGCGTGCGTGGGACCTGCTGACCGACGACGAGGCCGGCACTGCCGGTGCCCTGGTCCTGCCCGCCGGGACCGACCCCGCCCAGCTCATCCAGGACTGCCACGTCCAGGCCCTGGCCGAGCGCCTGGCCCAGCCCCAGAGCCTGGTGTCCGTCGTCGTCGACGTCGTCCTGGCTCGCCACGACCTGACGACCGTCGAGGGGCGCGTCAACGCGCTCCGGGCCGCGGCCGCCCTCGTCGCGCGCATCCCGGACGTCCCGCTGTCGCGCGTCGGGACGCAGCTGCACGCCCGCCTGGCCCCGCACACCGACCTCGGGGTGATCGCCGGCGAGCTCGCGATCGCCGCGGCCGCCGCGCGCGGCACCACCTGAGTCGGCATCTGGGCCCGGCTAGGTTGGCATGCGCCAGGACCGGGAGGAAGAGCATGCCGATCAGCGACGAGGAGCGCGCCCAGCGCGCCGACGATGCCCAGCGCATCCGACACAGCACCCAGCTCGAGGGCGGACGCACCAGCGACGCCGCCCGCGCGATCCAGGACAAGTACGTCCGCGGCGAGATCGACGCCGAGGAACTCATGCGACAGACGATCGCGCTCGACAGCGACCAGGACGGAGCCAGCCCTTGACCGCACGCCCCTGGGAGAGCGGCGACGAGCACGCCCGCTGGGACGGGTATCTACTCGCCGACGGGCGAACCCTGCGCAACCGCGTCGGCGCCACCACACCCGAGATGCTGCGCGAGCGCGAGGACCGGCGCGTCGAGGCCCGGGCGCTGACCCTGCGCGAGCACGGGCTGCCCGGGACGTACGCCCTCGCCGGGCTGCGAGCGATCCACCGTCATCTGTTCCAAGACGTGTACGACTGGGCCGGGGACGTGCGCACGGTGTCGATCCGTAAGAGCCGAGACGGTTGGTTCGCGCCGCTGGACCGGATCGAGGACGCGATGGATGCCGTTGCGACCTACGTGCGCGACACCGACAACCTGCGCACCCTGGACCCGAGCGACGTGCCGGGCGCGCTCGCCAGCGTCTACGACGTCGTCAACCAGACCCACCCCTTCCGTGAGGGCAACGGGCGCGTCCAGCGCGAGTTCATCACCGCCCTGGCCCGCGAGTCCGGCCATCGCCTGGACTGGACCAGGGTGACGCTTGGCCGGCCCGGGTACGAGTCCGAGAACGACCAGGCCTCCCGCCTGGCCCGGGGCGGCGACCGCGGCCCGCTGCGCGCCATGTTCGCGCGCATCACCACCAAAGCCGGCGTCATCGACGACCACGTGAATGACGCACTGCGCCTGGTCGCTGCCTCCCGACCCCCGTCCACCGCCCGACCGCCCGCCAACACGCCAGCCGTCGCGCGCGTCGACCGTCCCGCACCCGGAGCACCCGGCAGGGACCACGGCAGATGAGCGCTCGCCACGCCCTCGCGGTCCTGGCCGTCGCCGTCGTCGCCGCGTGCAGCTCGCCGCGGCCCGAGGCCACGGTTGAGGTCGGGGGAGAGGTGTTCGCCGTCGAGGTCGCGGACACCGCCAACGAGCAGAAGGAAGGTCTGGCCGGCCGCGAGGAGATCCCTGCCGGCACCGGGATGCTGTTCCCGTTCGCAGAGCGCGCCGAGCACCAGATGTGGATGGCCGGCATGCAGGTCCCGATCGACGTCGCCTGGATTGACGGCGATCGCGTGATCGGCGTGGCGACCCTCGACCCGTGCACCGAGGTCGACCAGGCGACCTGCCCACGGTCGACGGCACCGGGCCCAGCGACGGCACTGCTCGAGGTACGAGCCGGAGCCCTGGCCGACGTCGCCGCTGGCGACGTGGTGGCGCTGCGCGAGCCCGGATGAAGCATGCGTTATAAGATGCCTAATGAATGGAGGTGGTGAGCGTGTCGACCATCGATCAGCCCACCGTGGAGGAGCTGCGCCGGCTGCGTAGCCGGCGATCGGTCACCGAGCTGTCCTACCAGCGGACGCTGCGCGCGCTCGCGACGACGATGACGCAGAGCGAGCTGGCCGCCGAGCTGCACGTGACACAGTCCGCGGTGAGCCAGGCGCTCAAGACCGCGCGGGCCGTGGACGACGTCCGGCCCGGGTTCTCCGGGGCGAGCCCGTACGAGATTGCCCAGCGGTACGCCGCAGGGGAGCTCGACCGCGACCGCGCGCTGGAGGAGCTCGTGCGCTGGCCGTACGACCCGATCGCGCGCAGCGACGGGTACGACGCCCTGGTCGTCGACGCGCCCGGGACGCACACGCTCGAGGAGGTCGTGCGCGCCTACCGCGAGGGCCTGATCGACCAGGACATGTATGTCGCGGTGGGCCAGGCGCACCAGACGAACTAGGCTCCCAGGCCGTGACGACGGCCGCCGAAGTTGACCGCCATGCCCAGACTGTCCGGGCCCTTTCGGCACCCGGCGCGCCGCTGTCGCGCGAGAGCCCGCACGCCACGATCGCGAACCCGGCCTGGTTCTTCACCCCCGGGATGCCGACCCCGATGCGCGAGGAGCTGCACCAGCAGATCCTCGGTCGCTTCCGCGCCACGATGGAGAAAGAGGTCGCGCACGACAAGCGCGCGATCGTGCTCGCCGGGCCGCCCGGCGCCGGCAAGTCGCGCATCCTGGGAGAACTGATCGGGGAGCCCGGCAGCGAAAGCCGGCAACGTTGGCTCGAGGTCGACCCCGACAACATCAAGACCCAGCTCCTGGACGCTGCCACGGCCGACGGGTCCTACGAGACGTTCATCAAGCCGCCCGCGGTGCGCGAGCTCGAGGCCCAGGGGGAACGGTTCTTCCCGCTCGACTTCGCCGCCCTCGTGCACGAAGAGTCCTCCGCGCTGGCAAAGATCGTGCGCGAGGAAGCGATCCGCGCCGGCGCCAACGTCGTCATCGACTCGGTCCTGTCCAAGCCGGACGCCGCCGTCGAGCTCGGGCACCAGCTCGAGCGCGCCGGCTACCGCGTCGACGTCGTCGACGTCGAGGTGCCCTACGACGTCTCGGCCGCCAGGATCGCCCAGCGCTGGCGCGACGACTACACCCTGGCGCTCCAGGGAGACCCCGAGTACCGCCACGGCGGCCGCTGGGTCCCCGAGGACTACGCACGCAGCGTCTACGCGAGTGAGGGGCCACGCGCCATTTCCCAGGAGTCTGCCGAGCGCGTCGCCCGGGAGTGCGGCAACGTCATGAGTTTCCGCCGCTACTGGACACCTGCCAACGACCGCCCGCGCGTCACCGAGGTCGACCAGGTGCGCGGCCCGAGGGGCGCCCTCGTCGAGCGGAGCGCAGCCGAGGCCGTCGCGAGGGCGCGGTCAAGCTTTCCTACCTCCGTACCACCATTGCGGCCTACCGACAGGTTCAAGCCGCGAGGAATGGAGCGCTAGTTGCAGTGCGTCGAGCCGCACTAATAGAAGATCTGGTGAAACTCGCGATCCGCTTCAACGCGACCGCCAGTATCCCGTCCTGTAAAGCGCGAGGTTGTACGGACCTATCTGCGTTTCTGTAGGGTCCGACCAGACGGCTTCTTCACTCTGGAGGTACTTTTTCTGTCCGTCATTTAGGAAGCGGTACACATCGCGCGTGATGATGAGGGGGCGTGCACCATCGCCCCGCAAGGCGCTCAACTTGGCTGCAACATTCGGCGCCCGGCCGACGAAGATCAGGTCGTTATGATTGTGCTCTCCTGATTTGTTTCGTACACCGGCGCGAGTTACAAAGGCCTCTCCCTCGTCAATCCCTACGCCGTGAGACGGGATCCAAACAGCCGTGTTCTCCATTGCTTCCTGGCGTTCCTTTACGAGTGGTGCGATCACTTCAAGCACCAGCCAGTTGATCATGAATCCGGCCTTAACGGCGTTGTTTCGGCGAGAACCTCCGGTGAATACCCCCATCACTCGGTCGCCGTCAAAACTCTTGATCGTCCCTTCGAAATGCCTAATGATCGAACTTGCACCACCGAGATACATGCGGATGGCTTTAGCTGCGAATGTGTCGACGTAGCGCTTTTGAAGATCCGTCGATGCGGCTAGATCTGCATAGAGGAATGCGGCCTCGATCCGCACCGCACCGTTCTTGTGTGCGACGTCGTTTGTGCTCGGGACATCTTTTGAAGTGGTGATTTTCCACTCTTCGTTAAGGATCGTCTCGACCCGTTCTTGCACGTCATCCTTGAACGCCATGACCCTCCTTCTGCCGAGAAAGGACGATAATGACAGGTTCGGTCCCTGCTGTCAGTAGGCATCTCCTTCGGCGACGGAACTTCACCCGGCCCGTCGTCCCACGGCGGGGGATGGGACCCGTACCGTCAGGGCTACGAGCCCTACCTGAAGGAGAGCGTCGTGGCAGACGACTTTGACTCCAAGTTGACGAGCATCCTCTACGCGTCCTGGAACATCCAGGATGCGAGAGTGGTCCCCAAGACGGTCGACGTCGTTCAGCGCGATGGAGCCAAGCGGCTCGAGGCGACGTACCTCTACGCGGACATGGCCGACTCGACTCTGCTGGCGAAGAAGTTCCCGCCCGAGATCGCCGCACGCATTGTCCGTGCCTACCTCCGGATCGCCGTTGACTGCATCCGCGCCAAGGGCGGTCACATCCGAAGCTTCGACGGCGATAGGGTCATGGGTATCTTCATTGGCGACCGCAGGCGCAACGATGCTGTAAGTGCTGGGCTCAACATCAGCTGGGTTGTGGAGAAGGAGCTCAACCCGAAGCTCGGGACTCTCCTTTGGAATTCGGTTGACCCAAAATGGCAAGTGAGTCATCGATCTGGGATCGACGACGGCCAGACCTTCATCGTGCGTGGGGGAGCGCGAGACAACAGCGATCTCGTGTCCATTGGAGACGCTCCGAACATTGCCGCGAAGTTGAGTGGGATTCGTGGAGAGTCGGGTAGCATGACGATTACGAGTCGGGTGTACGGCTATCTCTTCGACCACAACAAAATGCATCAGGGTACGCCGATGTGGAAAAAACGGAGCGACTCCTGGGTGGGTCCCCACCGCGTGGACACGTATAGTTGCGGGTGGATGAGGAAGCCATGAGGCGCAGGCATCGGAGCACCGTAGAGGAAGAGCCATCTCAGGGCTTCGAGAACGCGTGGAGAATCCATGAGGCTCAGATGGATTGGACGGGAAAGGTCGACGCCAAGGCTGCGTTCGCTTTGACCGTGCAGGCTGCATTACTTGGCGCGGCCGTTGTCCTGCTGCCAGACATGAACACGTGCGTCGAGTACGTTCTGCTCGGAGTGAGCGTCATTTTTGTGTCCGCTGGGGCAGTGTGCGCGGCTCTGGTCGTTGCTCCTCAACTGCGAAGCAAGAGCCTTGCAAGCGAGTCGGCGTCGAACTTCATTTATTTTGGGCACGTGCGCTTGTGGAAGCCAGAGCAACTGGCACGTGAGATGAGGCGAACTGACTTGACCGAGCAACTGGCCCGTCAGGTGACTGTCATGGCCGACATCGCGTGGAAGAAACACCGCCGTGTTGCGTGGTCCATCTGGCTTGGATTGGTCGGCGGAGCGTTCCTTCTCGCGGCTGCTGCCACATCGAGGATCTAGGGCTGGTGCCGGCGTGCGCTCACGCAGTTCGTGCGAGGTGGTTCGGTCCTCGTCGCAGTAGCGACGCTTCGGCCGTGGCCTACTACCCAGCTGGCGCCACGCATCCGTCGATCGACTTGTGGGTGAGGTGGGGCAGGATGTCGCCCATGGCGTCGGAGAGCGAGCTCGAGCCCGCGGGGTACGCCGAACTCCTGGCAGAGCTGAAGGCGCGGGTGCGCGCGACGCAGTTTCGCGCGGCCCGGGCGGCGAACACCGAGGTGCTGCGGCTGTACTGGTCGGTCGGGCGCGACATCCTCGACCGGCAGCGCCGGGCGGGTTGGGGCAGCAAGGTCGTCACGTCGCTGGCCGCGGACCTTCAGCGGGAGTTTCCCGACCAGCGCGGCTGGTCACGGTCGAACCTGCTGTACATGCGCCGGGCGGCTGAGGCGTGGCCGACGGAGGACGAGTTCGTCCAACGACCCGTTGGACGATTGCCGTGGGGGCACGTCGCGACGCTGCTCGATCGGCTCAAGACGCGGGAGGAGCGCGACTGGTACGCCGCGAGTGCCGCCGAGTACGGCTGGTCGCGGCCGGTGCTCGAGCACCAGATCAAGGCCGACCTGCGACGAGCCCTCGGGGCGGCGCCAACGAACTTCACCGACGCGCTGGACGCCCCGGACTCTGAGCTGGCGCAGCAGCTGGTCAAGGACCCCTACGTGTTCGAGCACCTCGCGATGGTCGAACGGGTGGCCGAGCGCGACGTCGAGCAGGCGCTGATGGACCGCCTGCAGGACACGATGCTCGAGCTCGGGCGCGGGATGGCGTTCGTCGGGCGCCAGGTGCGCCTGACCGTGCCGGACGACGCGAGCGACCGGGTGGACGAGTTCTACGTCGACCTGTTGTTCTTCCACGTCGAGCAGCTGCGTTACGTCGTGGTCGAGCTCAAGATCGGGCCGTTCGAGCCGGCCCACGTGGGCCAGCTCGGCACGTACGTCGCCATCGTCGATGACCAGTTCCGCCGGCCCGAGATCCACGCCCCGACGATCGGGATCCTGCTGTGCACGGGCAAGACCGGCCCGACGGTGCGGTACGCGCTGGCCGGCACCCGGGTGCCGATCGCCGTCGCGGACTACCAGGGTCTGCCCGAGGACGCCCGCGGCGTGCTGCCGAGCGCGGCCGAGCTTGAGGCGGTCATCGAGGACGAGCTCGACCACCGGGGATGAGCGCCGAAACCCCTCCTGACCAGCGCAAACAATAAGCCGATAACATACCTTATGTCACAGTATGACTGTTTACCGCTTCTGCCGACGTCGTTCGGTGCCCGTCACCCGACTAGACGTAGCGGCGCCCGCCGCACCTGCGCGGCGGGCCGTGCCTGGCCCTCGAGGGGGTCGACGAGGAGGCTGCCAGGCGTCGGAAGCGTGAGCGTCCATCGGTCCGTGGTGCCCCGGGCCGTGCGGGCGACGTCGAGCTCGCATCGCCGGAGGTAACCGTCGCCGGCGTCAGTGCCTCCCCAGCGGTGCGTGACGACGTCGAGGCGCACTGCGGCGTGCTCCCACGGGCTGACGGCGACCAGCCCGGAACCGCGCTCTCGCGCCCGGGCGAGCAGCCGCCGGTGCTCGGGCGCCGTGAGCCAGGCGTCCGGGCCGATGACGACGTACGTCATGCCATCGAGCAAGGCGGCGACGACGCCAGCGGGATCGTCCCCGGCGCGCGGCACGAGCGCGACGCGATCGAGCGCCACGCCGGCGTCCGCGGCTGCGAGCATCCCGAGGTCGGGCGCCCCCACCACGGCGAGCCAGTCCGACGACCCTTGCGACATCGCGAGCAGCGCGAGCAGGAGCGACGTCGAGCCCGTCACGACGCTGGCCGCCCCGCGCGGCAGGCGCCCGCCGTCGAGGATCGCGCCGAGCGGCCGCGGAGCGTCGTCAAGGTCGAAGACACCTGGAGTCGACGAGCGCACGCCCGTGCGCAGCTCCGCGCGACGCAGGGTCGCGCGAGCCACCTCGAGCGGGTCGAGAGCGGTCGTCGGCACCCTTTCAGGTTACGCCGCTGTTCGAACGGGTGTTCGAATACGATTGCGTAGTGGGTACTCGTCGACGTCCGCCTCCGGGCGGCTGGCTGTCCGGTATCGAGACGGTCCCGATGCGCGACCACGCTGAGGAAGCGCCCGAGCTCGCACGCCGTGGCGTGACGATCGTGCGCCCGCCCGAGGGCATCCCGGTGCGCGCGTGGATCACACAGCGTCAGAGCGGCGAGGCCCGCGTCGACGGTGAGGCCGTCGCGTGGGCGGGTCGCCAGGTCCACGTGCGCTACCTGTCGAGCGAAGGGCGGGAGGGGTGGGCATGGCTGTGGGCCGACGCCGTCGAGCGGCGTTGAGCACCGGCGCGATGTGCCTCGGTCCCAGGGGAAATCGGGCGTCCTCACTGGGCGGGCGTCGGCGGGGCGGCTCGGCGTGACCGTCGACTCCGTGGGATCCCCCGCCCGCCGTCCGCCCGACGTAATCGTCAGGTGCTCTGGTGCCAGATTCGGTGCCAAGGGCTGCGGCCGTCAGTCGGCGAATGGTGGAACGATGCACCGGTGACCGAAGACGCTCGAACGGCGATGCTCGCCGGCATTGGCGCTGTGGCCATGGACAGCGCTCAGGCATCCATGGCGCTGCAGCAGGTCGCCGAGTCCGTTACCGGCACGGGCCTGGTGCACTTCACCCTTCAAGACATGACGCTCGGGTCGCAGGTCAAGCAGGTCAAGACTTGGGTGAGCAAGGCGGGCACGAACGAGTGGATCAGGCACCCATACGTCCACGAAGGCACGCGCGAGATGATCCTCTCCTCCCTCGGCGACCTCGCCTGGCTCGTGTCGTTGCGGAACCGCGTGGTGCACGACGTTTGGGAGGCGGTCCCAACAGACGGGCAGCCAGACGCCATCCGCGGCAGCGCCGCCGCTCGATGGGGCTCACGTTCCGATGTGGAGACGACCGTGGCTTCGCTGCGTGTGCTCGCCGGCACGTTCTACCTTTCCGCGTGCTTTCTTAGCCACGTCCCAATGGCCCTGATCGAGCACAGGGAGCACGGCGACGATCCGTACCGCGGGTCAGGCGTGATCGGAGCCACGAGGCGCTACCACCGCGACCTGACGGCGCGGGTAGCGGCCATGCGCGCCGGCACGTTCGACGGTTGGCGGTGGCCACAGGGCCGCTGATCTCGGCCGCGGGCCCAGAGCTGACCGCCGAGGCTCGGCGACGTCTACGCAACCGAGGCAAGGTGCCTGTGCAGGGTGTCTCGGGAGATACCACCGCGCGCACCCGCGACGCCCGCGAGACTGGCCGCCGGCCAGCGCTACGCGCGCCGCGGCGATGCGGTCCTGGGTCATGGCGCTCGGGTGATCGGTTCTGCGGCGCCGCCCTTGGCGGGAGTTGCTCGAGCCATCGTTCGGCAGGTCGGGGCGGTCGACATGTGGGCGACGGGTGGGATGCTCTCGTTCCAACGGTTCGTACTGCGACGAGAGGAACTGCGCCATGGCGAGCTTCAAGTTCGACAGCAAGGGCCTGGCCGACCTGCAGAAGCACATGGAGCAGCAGCTGAAGAAGGCTGAGGTCGAGGCGAACAGGGCGGCTGCACGCGAGTCGACGCCTGAGGCCAAGGCTCGAGCCTTCGCGCGGGTCCTGCGCAAGTACGGGGTCGAGAACGTCAACGAGGCCGAGCTCCGCAAGAAGTTCAGTCGCTGACCCCGCCCTCGCCCGCCGGGGTGTCGTTCGGCGTCCGTACCCTTGCGGCGTGCCTACCAGCGTGTCGGACCGCTCCCTACGAGGCGGCCACGTGTTCGTCGACGAGAGCAAGAAGCAGGACTACCTGCTCGTCGCCGCCGTGATCATCCCCGGCGAGCTCGCGCTCGCGCGCAAGACGGTGCGCGGTCTGCAGAAGCCCGGCCAGCGCCGGCTGCACATGGTCAAGGAGTCTCCGGCGCGTCAGCACACGATCCTCTCGACACTCGGCACGCTGGGCGCACAGGTCACGATCTACCAGGCTGGGGTGGGGTACCGCACGAACATCGAGCGGCGCGGAGCCTGCCTTGAGCGGCTAGTCGAGGACATCGCGACGGCGGGCTGCGCTCGGTTGATGCTTGAGAGTGAGCAGGGCGAGGAAGAGCGCGACCGGCGGCTGCTGTATCGCGAGACGGGCCGGCGTGGGTGCCGCGACTCGTTGGCGTATGACCACGCGACCGCGGCCGTAGAGCCGCTGCTGGCGATCCCGGACGCGATCGCGTGGGCGTGGGCTCGTGGTGGTGACGCGCGTCGTCGTGCCGAACCGCTGGTCGCGGACGTCGTCCGGCTCTAGACAGCGCGAAACCCGAGCGCCACAACCGTCCGGAAGGGTCTCGGGTTCACTTCTCGCCGCTATTGCGGTGAGCTGGCTCAATCTTAGGCACCCGTGTTGCGCGCGCGCAACGAACCGCCGATCCCGGCGAGGTGATCTTGGGCGGTCTCCCCTGCCAAGGCTGTCGGTGGTCGAGGCTGCTCGGCCTTGCGCGGCTATATCGACGAGTGTCAACATAGACGCATGTCGATACAAGACGTGGTGATCGTGGGTTCGGGGCCGGCGGGGTACACCGCGGCGATCTACGCGGCGCGCGCGGGCCTGGCCCCGCTCGTGCTCGCGGGCTCCGTGACCGCCGGCGGTGCGCTGATGAACACGACCGACGTGGAGAACTTCCCCGGGTTCCCCGACGGGATCATGGGCCCGGACCTCATGGAGAACATGCGCAAGCAGGCCGAGCGGTTCGGCGCGCGCATCGAGTGGGACGATGCCACGCTGCTCGACCTCGAGGGCCCCGTCAAGACCGTCGTCACGGGCAACGGCGAGACGTACCGCGCTCGCGCCGTCATCCTCGCGACCGGGTCCGCGTACCGCGAGCTCGGCCTGGACGACGAGAAGCGCCTGTCCGGCCGCGGCGTGTCCTGGTGCGCGACGTGCGACGGCTTCTTCTTCCGCGACCAGCACATCGCGGTCGTCGGCGGCGGCGACTCGGCGATGGAGGAGGCCACGTTCCTCACCCGTTTCGCCGAGAAGGTGACGCTGGTGCACCGTCGCGACGAGCTGCGCGCGTCGAAGATCATGGCCGACCGCGCGCTCAACGACCCGAAGATCGAGTTCGCCTGGAACAGCGAGGTCGCCGGGATCGAGGGCGACAAGAAGGTCGAGGGCGTGACGCTGCGCGACACCGTCACGGGTGAGGAGCGCGAGCTCCCCGCCACGGGCCTGTTCGTCGCGATCGGTCACGAGCCCCGCACCGAGCTCGTCAAGGGGCAGATCGACCTGGACGACGAGGGCTACATCCAGGTCGTCGGGCGCACCACCGCGACCAACCTCGAGGGCGTGTTCGC
>NZ_JAMXMH010000017.1:0-45365 GCF_025818875.1 Cellulosimicrobium sp. SH8
GTGCAGTTCACGCCGTGGGTGGAGCGCACGACCTTGTCGTGGGACCAGCGGTCGCGGTAGAACACGTCGCCCTGGCGCCCGCCGGTCAGGAACACCTGCCGCAGGTCGTCCGACACCTTCCCGCGCCGCAGGTGCTTGCCGAGCCGCAGCAGCGCGTCCTCGACCGGGCCGTCCGCCGTCGTCGTCATGCCGCGCTCCCGCCGCCGACCGTCGCGGAGGGCCGGGAACTCAGCGGCCGCGAGGGTCCGCGCACCGGCGACGCTGACGGCACGGACACGTACGACATGCGGGCCTCCTGGGGCGAGCAGGGACGGCGGGGGTCGGTCCACAGCCACTATGCCCAGAACGGGCGGATCGCGCGCGCCGAGCGCGCCCCCGTCCGACGCGCCGTCCGACATCCCGCCCGACGCCACGCCCGGTCCGGCCACGCGGGTCGCTACCGTGGCGCCATGAGCGCACCCACCGGACCGGCCGCGGACGCGACCGTCGTCGTCGTCACCGTGTCCGACCGCTGCTCGCGCGGTGAGGCGGAGGACCGCTCGGGCCCGCTCCTGGCGGGGCTCCTCGGGGCGGCGGGCTGGGCGGTCGTCACGGACCTCGTGCCCGACGGCGTCGACTCGGTCCGCGACGCCGTCGCCCGCGCCGTGGCCGGGGGAGCACGCGTCGTGCTCACGACCGGCGGGACCGGCGTCGGCCCGCGCGACCTCACGCCCGAGGGGACGCGCGAGATCGTGGAGCAGGAGGTTCCCGGGATCGCCGAGGAGCTGCGCCGGCGCGGCGCCGCGCACGTCCCGGCGGCCGTGCTGTCGCGCGGGCTCGCGGGGATCACGTCAGGCCCGCAGGGCCGGGTGCTCGTCGTGAACCTGCCCGGCTCGACGGGCGGCGTGCGCGACGGCTGGGCGGTGCTCGAGCCGCTCCTGCCGCACGTGCTCGCGCAGCTCGACGGCGGCGACCACTGACGAGCGGGCGTCAGCCGCCCGCGAAGGGTGGGAGCACGTCGACCGGCTGGTCCGGGACGAGCGGGGTGTCGTCGCTCGACGCCCGCACGCCGCCGACCAGCAGCGAGCAGCGGGGGAGCACGTCCGCCAGGGCGGCGTGCCGCGCGACGAGCGCGGCGTACAGCTCGCCGACCGTCGTCGCGTCGACGCTCTCCGTCTCGGTGCCGGCGGCCTCGCGCGCCCCGGCGAAGTAGCGGACGGTCGCCATCGCTCAGCCCTGCGTCTCGGTCTGCGGCGCGGTGCCGGGCAGCTCGGGCTCCGGTGTCCACGCGAGCGCGAGCGCGGCGGCGCGGTCGAGGACGTCCTGCACGGTGCGGCCCGACCCGTCGTGCGCGGCGAGGCCGGCGACGTAGCCCGCGACGAACGTCGTGAGGGGTGCGGCGGGACGCTCGATGCCGTGCGCGGCGTCGCGCGCGAGGTCGAGGATCGCGCCGATGTCGACCACCTGGGGGTCGAGGTCGAGGTCGCTCGCCAGCGCGTCGACCCAGCGCTCGAGGTTCGTCATCGTGCCCTCCTGCTGTCGTCCGGGGTGTCGTCGGGCTCCGGTGCCGCACCCGCGCCCAGGCGGCGGTCCTGCTCGCGGGCATCTTCCCACGTGTCGACGTCGTCGGTGGCGCCGTCCTCGTCGGGGACGGCGAGCGCGGGCAGCCCGGCGACCAGGCGGCGCACCGACGCGCCGTGCACCGCGGGCAGGGCGCCGAGCGCGCCCTGGAGCGCCGCGCGCTCGTAGAGCCCCACGAGCCACTGGTCGCGCCCGTCGCGCACGCCGTGCACGGCCACCTCGTGGGTCCGGTGGCGCGCCGCGGCGAGCAGCGCGGGCACCGCCTCCGCGGCCCGGGGGACGTCGCACGCGAGGACGAGCACCCAGGGCGCGCCGCCGTCGTCGGGCCCGGGCAGAGCGCCCAGCCCGGCCGCGATGCCGGCGACAGGCCCCCCGAACGGCGGGTCCTCGCGCGTCAGGGCGTAGCGGGCGGGGTCGGCGAGCTCGTCCGGCCCGACGACGACGGTCCGCACCGCGCCGGCGGTCGCCGCGAGCGCGTGCTCCAGCAGGGGACGACCCCCGACGACGACGCCCGGCTTGGGCGTCCCGAGCCGCTCCGCACGGCCCCCGGCCAGCACGACGGCGTCGAAGACGAACGCCGGGCGGGGCTCCGTCACGGCTCGCGGTGCCAGTCGCCGGACTTTCCGCCGGTCTTGGCGACGAGGCGCACGTCCGTGAGCTCGACGGACTTGTCGAGCCCCTTGACCATGTCGACGACCGCGAGCCCCGCGACCGCCACGGCGGTGAGCGCCTCCATCTCGACGCCCGTGCGGTCGGCGGTGCGCACGGTCGCGGTGACGTCGACGCCGTGGTCGCCCACGACGAGGTCGACGACCGCGCCGTGCACGCCGATGACGTGCGCGAGCGGCAGCAGCTCGGCCGTCCGCTTGGCGCCCGCGATGCCCGCGATGCGTGCGACGGCGAGCACGTCGCCCTTGGGGACGGTGCCGTCGCGCAGCGCCGCGACGATCTCCGGCGAGCACCGCACGACGCCGGTCGCCGTCGCGGAACGGACGGTGGGCTGCTTGGCGGTGACGTCGACCATGCGCGCGTGCCCGCGCTCGTCCAGGTGCGTGAAGTCGTGCGTGGGGCTCATGGCGCCACTCTCGCACGCGCGACCCGCCGCGCGGACGGGCCGGAGGACCCGCGCGTGCGCCGGCCGTCCGCACCCGCGAGGATCGGTGCATGCGCAGCTCACTCCTCGACCATGCCGAGCGCTCCGTCGAGCCCGGCTCCTTCCAGCTCCAGAACGACCGCATGCTCAAGGTGGACCTCCGCGGCACGGGCGGGTTCTTCTTCGCCAGGCAGGGCTCGATGGTCGCCTACCAGGGCGACGTCGACTTCGCGTACGAGGGCAGCGGCGGCCTCGGCAAGATGTTCAAGAAGGCGTTCACCGGCGAGGGCATGTCGCTCATGAAGGTGTCCGGCAGCGGCGACGTCTTCCTCGCGCAGGAGGCCGACCAGGTCTTCGTGCTGCACCTGGAGGACGAGGGCGTGACCGTCAACGGCGCCAACGTGCTCGCGTTCGAGAGCTCGCTGACGTGGGACATCAACCGCGTCGAGGGCGCGTCGATGCTCAGCGGCGGGCTGTTCAACACGACGTTCACCGGCACCGGCGCGCTCGCCGTGACGGCGTTCGGCACGCCCGTCGTGCTCGACGTCGACGTGCCGACGTACGTCGACATGCAGGCCGCCGTCCTGTGGTCCACGTCACTGCAGTCGTCGATCCGCAAGACGGCGAAGCTCGCCGCCGCGATCGGCCGCGGGTCGGGCGAGGCGTACCAGCTCGCGCTCGCGGGGCAGGGGATCGTCGTCGTGCAGGCGTCGGAGGGCCACCCGCCGCCCGCGCAGAAGTGACCCCGGCGGTCAGCCCAGGAGCAGGACCCGGACGGCGTCGCCGGGCTCGACCGACGTGACGTCCGCGCCGACGACGGCGAGCGCGTCGGCGTGCGCGAGCGCGCTCACGCGGTGCGAGCCGGAGCCCCGCGCCTCCGCCGGGTCCGGCCCCCGGTCGCGGTGCCGGCCCGCGGGGACGACCTGACCGCCGTCGGGCACGGTGTGCCGCACGAGCACGAGCTGCTCGCGCCCGGACGGCGACGACCAGCCCTCCGCGGCGACGCGCTCCACGAGCGCGCGGCCCGTGCCGGGGACGCCCCGGAGGCGGTCGAGGACCGGCCGGACGAACAGCTCGAACGACACGAACGCGCTCACCGGGTTGCCGGGCAGCGCGAGCCACGGGACGCCGCGCCACCGCGCGAGGCCCTGCGGCTTGCCGGGCTGCATCCCGACGGCGACGAGCCGCGCGTCGTCGACCGCGTCCGCCCAGGCCGTGCCGTGCCGGGTCCCGGGGTCCAGGACCTCGCGCACGACGTCGAACGCGCCCGCGCTCACGCCGCCCGTGCTGACGAGGAGGTCGGGCGGGGCGCCGTCGAACGCGCCCAGCAGGTCGTCGAGGGCCGCGACGAGCGCGGTGGCCGTGTCGCCGACCGCGCCCCGCCGCACGACGCGCGCCCCGGCCGCGCGCGCCGACGCGGCGAGCAGGACCGAGTTGGAGTCGGGGATCCGACCCGGACCCGGCGCGGTTCCCGGCGCGACGAGCTCGCTCCCCGTGGAGAGCACGGCGACGCGCGGCGCGCGGTGCACCCGCACGGTCGCGTGCCCCGCGGACGCCGCCACCGAGACGTGCCGCGCCGTCAGCACGGCCCCCGCCCCGACGACCACGTCGCCGCGGCGCACGTCCTCGCCCTGCGCCCGCACGTTGCTGCGCGACGCGTCGTGGACCTCGATCGTCGCGGGGCCGCTCCCCGGTGCCCCGGGCGTGAACCGCCCGGTCGACGTGCGCTCGACCGGGACCACGACGTCGGCGCCGCGCGGCACCGGTGCCCCGGTCATGATCCGGACCGCCTCGCCGACCCCGAGGAGGGCGTCGAGCCCCGGCGCCCCGGCCGCGACGTCGCCGACCACGCGCAGCGCGACGGGCGAGCCGGTCGTGGCCCCGGCCACGTCGGCCGACCGCACCGCGTACCCGTCCATCGCGGACGCGTCGAACGCGGGCGCGTCGAGCGTCGAGACGACGTCGGCGGCGAGGACCGCCCCGACCGCGTCCTCGAGCCGCACGTCCGTCGGGGGCGTCGGGCGGACGAGCGCGAGCGCGTCGTCGGCGTGCTGGGCGATCGTCCGGCGCGGCTCGCGGGTCATGCCCCGCACCGTAGCCGAGCCCGGGTGCCGTCCGCCGATGGGTGGGCTAGGTTGGGGACCGGAGTCATGAAGCGGCCCGCAGCCCCCCGAACCTTGGGAGGACACCATGGCCTCGATCTCCGTGACCACCACCCTCAGCCCTGAGCAGACCGCGCCCGTGCGCCCCGCAGCCCTCGCCGAGGTGCTCGCCGTGGGCACGCACCTGCTCGTGGGGCAGTACCGCGTCGAGCTCGGCACGGGGACGTGGTGGTGGTCGGACGAGGTGTACACGATGCACGGCTGGACGCCGGGGGACGTCGAGCCGAGCCTGGACGCGCTGCGCTCGCGCAAGCACCCGGACGACCGTGCCCGCGTCGTCCGCGCCGCGACGGACGCGATCCGCTCCGGCCGCCCCTTCTCGTGCGCGCACCGCATCGTCGACGGGCACGGCAAGGCCCGCTCGGTCGTCGTGACGGGCCAGGGCCGCCGGGACGCCCGCGGCCGCGTCGTCGAGATCGCGGGCTACGTCGTCGACGTCAGCCCGACCCACAAGGAAGCGCTGGAGCGCGAGTCGCAGCGCGCCGTGACGCGGGCGTTCGTCAGCCAGGCCGCCGTCGAGCAGGTCAAGGGCGTGCTCATGGCCGTGCACGGCGTCGGCGACGTCGCGGCCGGCCAGCTCCTCGCCGAGGCCGCGGGCGAGGCCGGCGTCCCGGTCCAGGAGACGGCGGCGCAGGTCATGCGCGCGCTGAGCAAGGCCGGCGGGGTGGGCCCGACGGCCGAGGCGACGGTCGCGGGGGCGCTCGCCGCCGTGCGCCCGGTCGCCCGGCCCCGCGCGCACGACGCCCAGCTCGCCCGACGTCGCGAGCCCGCACGCTCGTGAGCAGAAGGCCAGGACCTCGACGGAACGGAGGCACGACATGACGGAGGAGACCGCCTTCCCGGCCCAGCAGCAGGAGCCGCCCGGCCTCACGAGGCCGATGGACCCGGCGCCGGACCACGGCGAGGAGTCGTACCGGGGGAGCGGGAGGCTCGAGGGCCTGCGCGCGCTCGTGACCGGCGGCGACTCGGGCATCGGCCGCGCCGTCGCGATCGCCTACGCGCGCGAGGGCGCCGACGTCGCCGTCGGTTACCTGCCCGAGGAGCAGGAGGACGCCGAGGAGACCGCGCGCTGGGTTCGCGAGGCGGGCCGCACGTGCGCGCTCCTGCCCGGCGACCTGACCGACGAGGCGACCGCCCGCGGGCTGCCCCGGCGCGCCGTCGAGGAGCTCGGCGGGCTCGACGTCCTCGTCAACAACGCCGGGTTCCAGATGGCGCGACGCGAGTCCATCGAGGACGTCACGACCGAGGAGATCGACCGCGTCCTCAAGACGAACCTCTACGCGCTGCTCTGGATCACCCAGTCGGCGCTCGAGCACCTGGGGGAGGGGTCGGCGATCGTCAACAACTCGTCGATCCAGGCCTACCAGCCCTCCACGTCGCTGCTCGACTACGCGTCGACCAAGGCCGCGATCAACAACCTCACGGTGAACCTCGCCGCCGAGCTCGGGCCGCGGGGCATCCGGGTCAACGCGGTCGCTCCCGGACCCATCTGGACGCCGCTCCAGCCGGCGACCCAGCCCGAGGAGAAGATCGAGAAGTTCGGTCAGGACACGCCGCTGGGGCGGGCCGGACAGCCCGCGGAGGTCGCGCCGGCGTTCGTCTTCCTCGCCTCGCCGACGGACGCGAGCTACGTCTCCGGCACCGTCCTCGGGGTGACGGGAGGCAAGCCCGTGTTCTAGGCCTGGAAGAGACCTCCCCGCGCGGGCCACGGACGGATCGGCCGAGGGCCGCGACCCGCCCGGGAGGGTCGGAGGGCGGGCGTTCGCGCCCGCCCGGGGGCGGGTCCGTCGCGAGAGCGACGGTGCCCGTGGGACACCAGCCGCCACGCCCTGTGCGGGCGAGACGGCCACCGCCCCCGACCCGCCCGGGCCCCCTGCCCGGGCGGGGCCTCCGGCACGACCGGTGAGGCGGGCCGCGCACTGCGTCGCGGCCCGCCTCGCCGGGTACCGGGCGCCGCGTGCGCGAACTACGCTGGGGCCCGGAGCCGTGAGGGAGGCCGGGATGACGAGCATCGAGCAGAGCGTCGAGCAGGGCACGGTCGGGATGCCCGCGGGCCCCGGCGCCACCGTTCCCACGCCGCAGGCGGAGACCGTCGCCGGGGTGCCGGAGATCCTGGGCGGCGCCGAGGAGCAGAGCATCGCCGGGCTCGTCGCGGACGCCGCGCGGGCCCTGGCCGACGAGCCGACCCTCCAGCAGACGCTCGACCGCGTCGTCGAGCTCGCCGTCTCGATGGTGGACGGGTGCGAGTCCGCGGGCATCTCGCTCGTCACCCGGGGGCGCATCGAAAGCCCCGCCGTGTCCGACCCGCTCGTCGCGCGCGGCGACGCGCTCCAGTACGAGCTCCGCGAGGGACCCTGCCTGGACGCGGTGCACGACCACGCGCTCGTCGAGTCGGGCGACATCGAGACCGACGCGCGGTGGCCGCTGTGGGCGCCGACCGTCGCGCGCGAGCTCGGGGTCCGGTCGATGCTGTGCGTGCAGCTCTACACGTCGGAGAACGCGCACGGCGCGCTCAACATGTACTCGACGTCGCCCGACGCGTTCGGAGCCGACGACCACCACCTCGCGTCCACGTTCGCCGCCGTCGCGGCGGCCGCGATCTCGGCCGCGCGGACCGAGGAGCAGCTCCAGTCCGCCGTCCAGACGCGCACCCTCATCGGGCAGGCGCAGGGCATCATCATGGAGCGCTACTCGCTCACAGCAGGGCGCGCGTTCGCGGTGATGAGCCGGGTGTCCCAGGACGCGAACATCCGGCTCGTCGACATCGCGCGCCAGATCGTCGAGACGCGGCGCATCCCCGGGGTCGGGACGGACTGAGGCGGGTCGCTCGCGTCCCGGCGCCGACGGTTCGAGCCCGGCCGGGCGTCGGACGGGCCGGCCCGGTCAACCGAGGGGTGACCGGGGCCGGGCGTCGTCCACCTCGCCGAGGAGCCGGTCGACGCGGCGCCGGGTCGCCTCGTCCGCGGCTCCGTGCCCGCCGGCCGCGCCGTCGACGACACCCGCGACGAGCCGCCGGGCGAGCTCGCGCACCGGCACGTTCGCGTCGTTCGAGCGGCGGCGCAGCACCTCGAACGCGTCGTCCGGCCCGATCGCGAGCGTCGTCATGAGGACGCCCTTCGCCTGCTCGATCACCGAGCGGGACGCGTCCGCCGCGCGGATCGACGCCGTCGCCTCCCGACGCGCCGCCTCCTGGTGCGCGGTCGTCAGGTCGACGAAGTACCCGACCACGGCCGACCACGTGACCCCGCCGTCGAGGCGGCGACCCTGCGCGGCGACGGCGAGCGTGCGAGTCCGCCCCGTCGCGTCCACGATGCGGTGCATGGACCCGAACGGCTCACCGGTACGCGCCGCCTGCGCGAGCTCGCTCGCGACGCGCTCACGGTCTTCGGGGTGCTTGTGGGAGAGGACGAGAGCCGTCGTCGGGACGACCTCGCCGGGCGCGAAGCCGTGCATCTCGTACACCTCGTCCGACCACCACCACGTGTCCGTGGCGACGTCGACGCGGAAGCGTCCGACCGGCTGGGGGTCACCCGGGCCGAGCGCGGCGAGGAGGTCGGCGAGAGCCGGAGGGACGACGTCGTCGGGTTCCGCGACGTCGGAGGGCAGGGCAGCGTCCATCGATGGGGGTCCCCGGAGATCGATCAGGACGGAGCCGATTCCTGACCCCAGCAGGAGGAAGATTATCCCAGCGGCGACGACAGGGAGGACTCATGACCCCGCAGGTCAGCGACGGGCGTGACGAGTCGGCCGACGAACGGTCGGACCGGAACTGGGCCGAGCTGCTCCAGGAGCTGCGCGTCATGCAGATGGGCGTGCAGATCCTCACGGGGTTCCTGCTCACGCTGCCGTTCCAGCAGCGCTTCGGCGACCTCGACGCGTTCCAGACCGGCGTCTACCTCACCCTGGTGGCGCTCGCCGTGCTGTCCACCGGCCTGTTCGTCACGCCCGTGAGCCTGCACCGCGCGCTGTTCCGCAAGCACCGCAAGACGGCGCTGGTCACCCTGAGCGACCGCATCGCCCGCGTCGGCGTGCTCGTCCTCGCGTTCGTCGTCACCGGAACGGTCCTGCTCGTGGTCGACGTCGTCGTGAACCGCACCGCGGCCCTGTGGTCGAGCGGCTGCGCGCTCGTCCTGCTCGTCGGTCTCTGGTTCGTCCTCCCGCGCCTCGTCGCCCGCGACGCCACGGCCGCCCCCTGAGACGCCGCGGGCACGAGCCGAGGACGCGTGTGCCACGGGTCCTGCGCGGAGGAGGGCGGGCGTTCCGAGACGGAGCGAGCCCGATGGGTCCGTTTTGTGAGACGTCGTGGCGGTCTGCCAGGATGTGCCGCGTCCGCCCTCAGGAAGGGGGCGAGGGCAGGGGAACGCGATGAGGCGAAGATCAGGGGCCTGGTCATCGCGGGTCTGCTGGCGCGCCGCGGCACCGGCGGCCTTGCGGCCAGCCACGGTGGCGACGTTCGACTGCCCGGTCGAGCAGAGGAGTCGAGCGTCGAATGGTACGTCGGGGATTGTCAGGGCTCGTCGGTGGGGCGGCCGTCTGCCTGCTGGTCGCGGGGTGTGCTCCGAGCGCACCGGACGGGTCCGTGGAGCCTCAGGGAACGGCCGCAGGGCAGGTCGAGGCGGCCGGACCGGTCGAGGGTGAGAAGAACCGGATGCGGTGGGCGCTGCCCCTGGACACGTACTGGGTCGACCAGGCTCTCGGCAGCGCGGCCGAGGCCGTGCTGGTCGAGGAATGCATGCGGGACAACGGGTTCGACTACCGCCGCCCCATGGTCGATGTCTCGGTGCGCTCGGAGACCAAGCTCGCCGGTCAGCAGCACCTGTTCAACGTCGAGACGGCCGCGCAGTGGGGTTACTCCGGAGCGCCCGACCCGAACGCCGCCATCATCAGGGCGGCGAGCGAGGCGGCGATGTCCTGGCCGGCGGAGCAGGACGAGCAGTACTGGTCGTGCCTCGACGAGGCGCGGAAGGAGCTGCCGACGGAGGCCATGCGGATCGACAACACGCTGAGCGGCATGGGGATGTCGACCGGGATCGACGCCACGCGCGACCCTGCGGTCGTGGCGGCGGCAGAGAAGTGGGTGGCGTGCATGCAGCCGCTCGGTTTCACCGACCTCCCGTCGAGCCCGCACGGCGAGGACGGGGGGATGCCGACGATGTCGATGTCCGCGTCGTTCGGAGAGATCTACGACGGCAAGACGAACGAGCAGACCCCGGAGCAGGAGGCGGAGGAGATCCGGCTCGCGACGTTCGACGCCGAGTGCCGGGAGAGCTCCGGGTACGCGCAGGCGCTGTACGACGCGGAGTGGGAGCGTCAGGCGACGGTCGTTGCCGAGAACGAGGACGCGCTGGCCACGCTGCTCGAGGACAAGGCCGCCTACGAGAAGCAGGCCCGGGAGATCCTGGACGGGGCGGGGGTCGGGTGAGCCCTCGCCGCCGCGTCGTCGTCGGGGCTGTCGTGACCGTCTTGCTCGTCGGGGGGCTCGTGGGCGGGTGGTTCGCGGCGGCGAGCTTCCAGTCCTCCGTCCAGGTCGCGGCGAACGCCGCGCCCCCGCCGCCCGGTGACATCGTGGCGGAGGTGACCTTCGGTGCGCTGTCGGAGCAGATCACTGCGCGGTCGGACGTCGTGCGCGAGTCGGCGGCGAGCGTCCAGGTCGCCGCCGGGAGCGGTGACCAGTCCGTGGTGACGGCCGTCGGGGTCTCGGCGGGTTCCGAGCTGCGGGCGGGCGCAGTCGTGCTGGAGGTCAGCGGCCGTCCCGTCATCGCCACCACCGGGGCGTTCCCGTACTACCGCGACCTCGTCGAAGGAGCGACCGGCCCCGACGTCGAGCAGCTCCAGCGCTTCCTTCGGGACCTCGGCTACCGAGTGGGCGGCCTGGGCGAGTTCGGCCCGCAGACCGCGCAGGCCGTGCGCCGCCTGTACCGCGACATCGGGTACGAGCCGACGACCCGTGAGGCGCCCCCCGAGGAGAACCCGGACCAGGGTGCGCAGCCGGCACCCGAACCCGCGTCCGGTGACGTCACCGTCTCGGATGGCGCGGCCCCCCAGGGCGACACCCCTGGCGCCGGAACACCCGCGTCCGGGGCCACCATGACGGGGGCCACACCTTCCGCGCCCGTCGAGCTCGTCGTCGTGCCGCGCGGCGAGCTCGTCGTCACGGGCTCGCTGCCCGCCGTCGTCGGCGCGACGCCGAACGTGGGGGACGTGCTCACGGCCGAGAACGCGACGATCACCCTCGGGCAGGGCGCAATCGTCGCGCAGGCGAAGGTGGCGGTCTCGGTCCTTCCCGTCCTCGGCGAGGGGATGACGGCGACGCTCACCGGCCCCGACGGCACGGTGCTCGAGGCGACGCTCGGCGCGATCCCCGCTCCGCCGACGGCGACGGGGGACGAGGCGGCTCCGGTCGAGGTCGGGGTGCCGTTGGTGACGGCACAGCCGATCGACGGTGCGTGGCTGGGGGCGAACGTGCTCACGACGATCACGGTGACGGCCGTGGCCGGCGAGGCCCTGCGCGTCCCGGCCCGTGCCGTCGCCGTGCACTCCGACGGCACCGCCGTCGTCCAGCGGCGCGAGTCCGACGGCTCGTTCCGCGAGGTCGAGGTCCGCGAGCTCGGGCGCCTGGGCGGGACCAGCGCCGTCGAACCCGTCGCCGCCGGCGCACTGTCGGCGGGCGACGAGGTGAAGGTCGAGTGACGACGTTCGACCTCGCGGGGATCACCAAGACGTACCCGGGCGCGCAGCCGGTCGAGGCGCTGCGTGGCGTCGACCTGCGGATCGGTCCGGGGGAGTTCCTCGCCGTCGAGGGCCCGTCCGGGAGCGGCAAGTCGACGCTCCTCAACATCCTCGCCCTCCTCGACGCGCCGACGGCCGGGACGTACCGGCTCGACGGCCGGGACGTCGCGACCCTGGGCGAGCGTGAGCGAGCGCGCCTGCGCGGGGAGACGTTCGGGTTCGTATTCCAGGGGTTCCACCTCATGGACCATCGGACGGTCGTGGACAACGTCGAGCTCGGCATGCTCTACGCCGGCGTGCCCGCGGACGAGCGTCGGCACAGGGCGCTGGAAGCGCTCGACCGCGTCGGGCTCTCGGAGACCGCGCACCGCCGCGCCATCGACCTGTCGGGCGGGCAGCGGCAGCGCGTCGCGATCGCGCGTGCCCTCTCGGTCGGGTCCGGGACGATCGTGGCCGACGAGCCGACCGGCAACCTCGACACCGCGACGTCGGAGTCCGTGCTGGAGCTCCTCACCGACCTGCACCGCACCGGCACGACGGTCGTGCTGGTCACCCACTCACCGGAGATCGCGGCTCGCGCGCAGCGGCGCCTCGTCGTGCGCGACGGCCTCATCGTCACGGACACGGGCGGCACCGGCGGCATCGAACCCGACAGCGTCGTCACGGGCGTCGTCGCCGGCAGCGGCGCGGGTGCGGGCGCGGGCGCGGGTACCGCCCCCACGAGCACGTCCGCCGCGCGCCTCGACCTCCTGCTCACCGGCCCGCCGCCGGAGGTGACGGGATCGGGCGGTGGTATGGGCCGACGTCGGGCACGACCCCGGGTCGGGTTCCGCACGGTGGTGCGTGACGCGGCGGCGTCCGTCGCCTCTCGCCGCGGGCGCACCGCCACGCTCGCGGCCTCCGTCGCGGTCGGGGTGGCCCTGGCCCTGACGACGGTCGGGCTCTCGGCGTCGGCGCAGGCCCAGGTCTCCGAGCGGTTCGACGCACGTCTCAACCGGGCCGTGACCCTGACGGTGCCCCTCGCCGCTGCCGAGGCGGGGCTGCCCGTCGTCGTCGACGGGACCGAGCCAGGCGTGTCCGGGGAGGCCGTCGCCCGCCTCGCGGACCTGCCCGGTGTGGACGCCGCGGCGCTCGTGTCCCGGAACGGGATGATGACGGTCGCCCTGCCGGGCGAGGCCGCCAGCGTGCCGGACGCCTTCCTGCTCGGCGTCGGCGACGGCATCGACCAGGCCGCGGAGCTCGGCGTCGACTGGGCAGGCGGGACGCCGGGTCCGCTCTCCGAGGGCGAGGTGCTGCTCGGGCGGGCGATCGCCGACCGGCTCGGCCTCGGGCCGCTCAGCGCTCGCCCGCAGGTCGTGCTCGACGGGCGGTCGTTCGTGGTGCGCGGCATCGTCGACGAGGGCTATCGCGTCACGAACGTCATCCAGGCGGTCATCACGCCCGTCGACGTCGCAGCGGCGCTGCGACCCGCGTCGGAGCACGAGGTCTACGTCGTCACCGCCACCGGCGCCGCCCAGCAGGTCGCGTCGCAGGCCCCGCTCGTGCTGAGGCCCAGCACCCCCGAGGTGTTCGAGGTCGTCGCGCCGCCCGACCCGCGCGGCCTGCGCGGCGAGATCGAGAACGACGTCCGGACCATCCTCCTCGTCCTCACCGGGGTCGCGATACTCGCCTCGGTCGTCTCGCTGACGAGCGCGATGACGATGTCCGTGCTCGAACGCTCCCGGGAGATTGGGATGCGGCGCGCGATCGGCGCCCAGGCGCGCCACGTGAGCCGGCTCGTCATGACGGAGGCCGCGCTCGTCGGCGTCGTTGGCGGCGTCGCTGGCGCGGCCACAGGGGTCGCCGCCCTGCTGGCGATCACCATCGCCCGACGCTGGACGCCAGTCCTCGACGTGGGGCACGTCCCGGTCGCGGTGGCGGGTGGCGTCGCCGTAGGCGTCCTCGGTGGCGTCGCGGCCTCGCTGCGCGCCCGCCGCATCCAGCCGAGCGAGGCGCTCCGGGTGTGAGCCCCCCGCCGAGATAGCGACCCCCGACCGAGAGAGCGACCGCCGATCGCTATCTCGGCCCGGGGGTCGCTACCTCGCGGCGGCGCGGGCCTGGACATCGCGGCGGACGGGGCCCAGTGTGAACAGCAGGGTGACGAGGGCGGTCAGGGCGAGGAGCGCGAAGCCGAGGCCGTAGGTGCCGTTGAGCTGGTAGACGACACCCATGAGCAGCGGCGGGATGAAGCCGCCGAGGCCGCCCGCCGCGCCGACGAGGCCGGTGACGGCGCCGACCTTCTCGACCGGCGCGACCTTCGAGACGAGCGCGAACGTCGCGCCCGACGACGCGCCGAGCGCGGCGGCGAGGCCGAGGAACGCGACGGTCCCCACCGGGACGAGCGACGGCTGGAACGCGACGACCGCGGCGAGCACCGTCACGACGGCGAAGCACACCACCGAGACGGGGACCCCGCCGAACCGGTCGGAGAGGGCGCCGCCGACGGGGCGCATGAGGACCGCGAGGACGACGAACCCGGCGGTCCGGGCGGCGGCGTCAGAGGCGGTGAGGTCGTAGGCGTTGACGAGGAACGTGGGCAGGTAGACGGAGAACGCGACGAACCCGCCGAACCCGACGGCGTACAGCCAGGAGAGCTGCAGGGTGGCGGGGAGGCGGAACGTCGCCCACGTGCGGGACCAGAACCCGCCGGCGGGGGCCGCCGCGCGGCCCGGGGGGACGCGCAGCAGGAGCCACGACACGACGGCGAACACGGCGAGGACGGCGGCGACGAGGAGGAACGGCGCGGCGTCGCCCCACGCGTCGCGGATGCGTACCGTGGTGAACGCGGAGATCGCGGTGCCGCCCATGCCCATGCCGAAGATCCCGACGGCGGTGCCGCGGCGGGCGGGCGGGTACCAGGCGTTGACGAACGGCACCCCGACGGCGAACGCGGTGCCGCCGAGGCCGAGGAAGAAGCCGCCGACGAGCAGCGCGACGAAGCTGTCCGCGACGAGCCCGACGAAGAGGACCGGAAGGATGGTCAGCGCGCTGACCAGGGGGAACATGACGCGCGCGCCGTAGCGGTCGGTGAGCGCGCCCACGGGGATGCGCCCGAGGGACCCGACGACGACCGGCACGGCGACGAGGACGGACACCTGGACGTCGGTGAGGTGGTAGAGCTGCCCGTACGCCGCGCCCAGCGGGCTGATGAGCGCCCACGCCCAGAAGTTCACGGCGAACCCGATCGTCGCGAGGACGAGCATGAGGGTCGGGGAGGGGGACGGAGACGTCGTCGTCGGGGCGGGGCCGGCGGCCCCGCTCGCGTCCTGCTGCGCCATGGCGACTCCTGGTGGGAGGTGCCCGCCGGCGGGCACGGGGAGGTCGTTGCGTCGAGCGACTCCACGCTAACGACGCTCGTCGCGCCCCGCGCGGCGAACCACCCGTACCGTGGGGGCGTGCTCGACTGGCTCTTCGGGGGCGTGGCCCTGCTCAACGTGTACGCGCTCGCCCTCGTGGTGCTGCGCGCCCCGCTCTACCGCACGCGCCTCTACCGGCCGATGCTGCTCAACATCGGGCTGTCGATCGCGCCGGTCCTGGTGCTGGGTCTGGTCGTCCTCGTGGACGCCGTGCTCATCGCGGGCGGCGCCCCGCCGTGGGTGGTCCTCACGGTCGCCGTGGCCGGCTTCCTCGTGTGGCTGCTGCTCCTGCCGAACGCCGGGTACCTCGTCACGGAGCTCAACTACAGCCACCGGCAGGAGGGCGAGGACGTCCCGCTCTGGTACGACATCGTCGCCGTGCTCACGCTCGCGATGTCGGGCGTCATGAACACGGTCGTGAACGTCTTCCTCGCGCAGGCGCTGTTCGTCATCGTGCTGTACCCGAACGACGACGACCCGTTCCACCGGCCGGCGTCGTGGATCGCCGTGCTCGTCGTCCTCGCCCTGGTGTCGGTGGGCATCTACCTGGGCCGGTACGTGCGCTTCAACAGCTGGGACCTGGCCCACCCGGTCGAGTTCGTGCGCAAGCTCGTCACGCACTTCCGGGCGCGGGGCGCCGTGCGCAACGCCCTGCTGTTCGTGCTGCTGCACACGCTGTTCTTCGCGTTCATGTACGCGATCGTCATGGGTCCCGTGACGACCCTCCTGGTCCGTGGGGCCTGACGACGGCGTCGTCCGCCCCGTAAGATGCGCGCCGTGACGTCGACCGCGCCGAGGGCCGCCCGCAGCGTCCCGCTGCTCCGCGCGGTCGTCGGGACGTGGCCGCGCCGCATCGCCCTGGCGGTCGTGCTCGGCCTCGTGGCGGGGACGGCGGCGGCCGGCGGGTTCGCGCAGCACGTCGCCGCCGAGGCGGGGCCGGCCCACGCCGCCGCGGGGGAGCCGGTGCCGACCGGACCGTTCGACCTGACGGTGCGGTCGTGGTCCGTGACGGACGCCGTGCAGGTCTCCGCGCTCGAGGACTCCGGCGCCGACGCGTGGCTGGTCGTGGTCGTGGGCGCGCTCGACACCGACCGCGAGTCCCGCCGTCTGGACCGCACCGCCGTGACGCTCCCGGCCGAGCTTCCTGGCGGCCTGGCCCTCGCGGGCGACGCGGAGCCCGACCGCCCGGACCCGACGCTGCTCGTGCGCGACGCCTCGGTCTACCCCGTCCTCCAGCCGGGCCTGCCGGAGGACGTCGCGCTGCTGTGGCCGGTGACGGTCCCGGAGGGCGGGGCCACGTCCGCCGCCCCGGACGAGCCGCTCACCGTCACCGTCCCAACGTTCCGCTACCGGGACATGACGGTCGGCGGCGGACGCCGGTGGGCCGAGACGGGCACGGTGGTGCTCGTGGACGTCCCGCCCGGCGACGTCCCGCCGGAGATCGTGGACCCGCCTGAGGACGAGGAGGCGTGGTGACCGAGCCGACCGGGGCGACGACGTCCGAGGTGACCGCCACGGCGTCTGCCGACGATGCCGCGACCGCCGGCGACCCCGCCGCGACTGCCGGTGACCCCGCCGCGGCCGTGCGTCCGCGCCGTGCCGACGTCGTCGTGACCGTCGTCCTGCTGGTCCTCGCCGTGGGCGTCGGGGCCGCCGTGGCGCGTGTCGACACCTGGTGGCCCACGCTCACGTCGACGACGACGCGTGGCGGCGTGGGCGAGGTCGTCACCGCCGGCCCGTTGCGCGTCCGCGTCGACGACGTGCGCACCGGCACGGTGCTCGAGGACGGGTTCGACACCCTGACGACCGACGGCGTCTGGGTCGCCGTCGACCTCGCGGTGTCCGGCACCACGAAGGAGGCGGGGATCGAGGCGCTCGAGCTGCGCGACGCCGAGGGGCGCGACCACGAGGCGTCGCACCGCGTGAGCAACTCGATGATGAGCACGTTCGTGGACCCGGACGTCCCCGAGGCCGGGACGGTCGTCGTCGAGGTGCCGGCGCGGGCGCTCGACGGGGACGTCGTGCTGCGCGTGCTCACGGAGCACGACGACGCGGACATCGACCGCCCGCAGGCGGTCGCCGAGATCGATCTCGGTCGGCTCGACGTCCCGGCGGCGGACGCGGTCGTCGAGGTGCTGTCGCCCGCGCTCGTCCCCGGGGGGTGGGAAGGATGAGCGGGAGGTCTGGCGGGGGACCGAGCGTGGGGTGGTGGCGCGCGAACCGGTGGTGGCTGGTCGTGCTGGCGGGAGCGCTCGCGGCCCTCGGCACGCTCACCTGGCGTTCGGACGCCGTGCAGGGGTGGTGGGCGTCGGAGCCGCACCGCGCGCACACGGCCGACGCCGAGGGCTGGGCGCAGGTCGGCGACGTCCGGGCGCGTCTCGCCGGGCTCGAGGAGGTCGACTGGCTCGACGACGGGTACGGGGACCGCATCGAGGCGCCGGAGGGCTACACGCTCTGGGCCGCCGACGTGTCGCTGCGGTCGGACGCGCCCGACGCCCCGGCCAGCGAGGAGGAGACGTACTCGTCGTGCGCGGTCGTGCTGCTCGACGCCGCCGGGCGCGAGTTCACGGCGGGGGCGTCCGCGCTCCCGGGCATGCCGTTCCCCGAGGCGCCGTTCTGCACGGGCGCCGTCTCGAGCCGCAGCACGCAGTACTTCCTCACGCCGGACGACGCCGTGCCCGCCGAGGTGCGCCTGGTCGAGCCGGAGCTGCTCCCCGCCTACTGGTCGCTGCCCGTCCCCGACGCGGCCTGACGGCCCGTGGCCCCGACGAGACGGTTGACACGGCTGCAACGAATGAGCATAGTTCATGATCAATGCTCTCTGACGGAGGTGGACATGAGCTGGGTGTCGTGGATGCTGGGGAACCCGTTGCCGTTCCCGGTCGCCCTCGCGGCCGACCTCGCCCTGCTGGCTGCGGTCGTCGTCGCGGCGCTGCTGTGGTGGGACGGGCGGCGTGCCGTCGTCCCGAGCTCGGCGGGGCGGCGCGCGGTGCGGCACGCGGCGGGGACGAGCGCCGGCGCGGGGATGCTCGTCGCCACGGGGATCCTGCTGCCGCCCTCGTACCTCTACCTCGGGCTCGTCCCGCTCGGAGCGAGGACGACGGCGGTGCTGCCGCTCGTCGCGCTCGTCGGCGCCCTGGCGGTCCACGCGGTGGGCGAGCTCACGTGGCCGCGCCCGACGCACCGGCAGCGCGAGGCGCGGCTCGTCGCGCGCTCGACGGCCGACGTCGTCCCGACGCTCACCCGCCGCCTCGCGTGGACCTGGGCCGGGGGCATAGTCGTCGCGAGCGTGGCGTTCGGCCTCCTGTCCGACGGCCCGCGCTCGATCTCCCGCGTCGTCGGCCGGTACGAGGCGTACACCGTCGCACCCTTCCCCGGGTGGCTGTGGACGGTGCCGCTCCTGGTCGCGACCGTCGTCGCCGTCGTGGCCTCGGAGGTGGTGCTGCGCCTCGTCGTGTCGCGACCGGCGGTCGAGGACGTGGACGAGGAGTGGGACATGTGGCTCCGCCGCCGGGTCGCTCGTCGCGTCGAGCGCGCCACCCAGGTCGTCCTGGGCCTGACGCTCGGCGGGCTCGTCGCGCTGGGGGGGCTCTCGCTGCGGTGGTTGGGGCTGGGGAGCGGCGACGGGGTCAGGATGGGTCCCGGGCTCAGCCCGGGCTACGTCCAGGCCGGGAACGCCCTGGTGCTCGTGGCGCTGGCCGTCGTGGTCGTGGCGGTCGTGGTCGTGGTCTGGCCGGCGCGCGACCCCGCGCCGACGGCAGCGCCGGTGCGCGAGCCCGAGGGGGCGGTCGCGTGAGCCTCGCCGTCCGCATCGACCTGGACTCCCCGACGCCGCACTACGAGCAGCTCCGCGCCCAGCTCGCAGCCCTCGTCACGGCGGGCGACCTCGCCGACGGGCAGCGCCTGCCCACGGTGCGTGCCCTCGCGAACGACCTGGGGATCGCGCCGGGCACGGTCGCGCGCACCTACCGCGACCTCGAGGCTGCGGGGCTCGTGACGACCCGGCGCCGGGTCGGGACCCTCGTGACGGCGCCGGCCGCGACGCTGTCGCGCGCGGCGGTGACGGACGCGGCGGCGCGCTTCGTGCGCCTGGCCCGGGACCACGCGCTGACGGACACCGAGATCCGTGACGTCGTCGCAGCGGCCCTGCTCGTCGACAGGCGGCCTGGCGACGACCGGTCCGGCGACGACCGGTCCGCGACGGTCTCAGCCGGCTGACGCGCCGCCCGCCGTCGTGCCGGCCCCGGTGCTGACCTCCGCGCCGGCCTCGGCCCCGACCGCTGTGCCGACCGCTGTGCCGACCGCTGTGCCGACCGCTGTCCGCGACCGGGCCACGCGTCGGGTGCGCAGCGCCGACGGCAGGCCGAGGCTCGCGAGCAGCGCGTCCGCCGCGGCGGCGAGCAGCACGGTCGTGAGCACCTGCACCACGACGGTCGCGACGATCTCGAGCGGGCCGACGAGCGCGCGCCAGGCGACGATCCCGGGTTGGCCCACGACGGCCTGCGCGGCCGTATAGACGACCTGCTCGCCGAGCGTCAGGAGTGCGAACGCGACGCAGAAGAGCAGCACGGCGCTCCACCTGCTGCGCCACAGCATGCCGACGGCGCCCACGAGGCCGCCGAACCGTCGGCCGGGGTCGAGCATGAGCTCCCAGGCCTTGCGCGCGCCGCTCTCTCCGAGCGTCCGGTTGAACCGGTCGACGACGCGCGTCGCGCGGCCCGCCGGCTCGCCGCCACCCTGCGCCGCGTGCGCCGGGTCGACGACGTCGATCGCCTCGACGCCGTAGACGATCGTGCCGAGGGTGAGCCACGCGAGCGGCACGACGAGGCCCGTCACGACGCCCGCGAGGAGGAGGGACGTCGTCGGGCCCAGGGCGTCGACGATCGGCTTGAGCACGTCGACGCGCGCGACGACGCCGTCCCACCAGGTCGTGGTCTCGACGACGACCACGCGCGACGTCCACCACTCGCGCACGCGACCGACGACGGCGGTGACGGTGAACGCGCCGACGACGATCCACACGACCTCGCAGTAGCCCGCCGCGATGCGGACCGCGGCGGAGCGCGCGCTGCGCTGCGTGTCGCCGCCCGCCGCGGAGATGCCGCGGTCGACGCGCTTGGCGAGGCGCTCGAGCAGCGTGCGGGCGAGCAGGGCGCCCGCGACGACGAGCACGACGGTGAGCCCGAACCCCTCCGGGATGGGGCTCGCCGTCTCGATCCCGGACCCGGCCGCGAACGCGTGGTCGAGCGCCGCGGAGTCGATGTAGGACTGCCAGTCGGACGACAGGCCGCCGTAGAACTCGTAGATGACGAGGTAGGGGACGAGGACCGACGCGATCGAGCCGAGGAGCGCCCGCACCTCGAGCCGGTCGCGCGCGGTCCGCGGCTCGCGGCGCAGGACGTGCAGCATCACGACGATCCCGACGACCGTCGCGAGCGGCGAGAAGCACAGCACGAGCAGGCCGAGCACGCCCGACGACGGCGCGACGGCGAGCGCGGCGCGCAGCGCGAGCTCGTGCACGACCTCGGCGAGCAGCGCGACCGCGACGAGCGCGGGCCAGTGCCGGGTCAGCAGGCGGCCGGCGTCGGCGAGGACGCGCGCGCCGGAGCGCAGGACCGGGTCCTGGGGGACCGTCGTCCTGCTCGCGGGGCTCTCAGGGGTCGCCGGTGGGGCCGTCACGCGCGCCAGGGTACCGGGGCGTCACCGAACCCGGGGTCGTTCCCCACGTCGTGACGATCGTGAGGAACGACCCCGGGTTCGGGCGGTGGGCCTACGACGCGCGCGACGCGAGGCGGGCGACGACGCGCTTGGCCTCCTTGCCGGCGAACCGGCGCGCGAGGACGCCGACGCCGGCGGCGACGGCGGCGAACGTGACCGCGGAGACGATGCCGACCTCGTCGTCGTCGAGGTCCTTCGGGGCGTCGTGACCGGTGACCTTGGCCCAGATGAACGTGACGAGCTTCTGCGCGGCCCAGCCCGCGGCGAAGGTGAGGGCGACGGTCCCGACCTTCACGGCCAGGGTCTGCTCGGTCTCGGTCGTGTCGGCCACGAGGGGTCCTCCGTGAGTCGGGGCGCCGGTCGGCGCGGGCGTGGTCCCACCGTAGTGCGAACCGTCGGCCCCCGCGCCGCCCGGCGCGCGCCGCACTCGCGGCCCGACGTCGCGAGACGCGAGAAGTGGCCCTCTGGCCGCCCCCGTGGAGGGCCACTTCTCGCCTTTCGTCACCGCCTTCGCGTCGTCGCTCCGGGCTACTCCTGGCTCACCGCGTCGAGCACGGGCAGCCGGGCCGCGCGCGTCGCGGGCCAGGCCGCCGCCACGACCCCGACGACGGCGGCGAGCGCGAGCATCGCCCCGAGCTGTGCCCACGGCACGGCGAGGGTCGTGAAGCCCTCGTCCGCGAGCACCGAGGGCAGCGCGGCGGCGAGGCCCGTCCCCACGACCAGCCCGACGGCCGTCCCGAAGACCGCGACCAGCACGGACTCGATGACGATCGTCGTGGCGAGCTGGGCGCGCCCCAGCCCGACGGCGCGCAGGAGCCCGATCTCGCGCGTCCGCTCGACGACGGACAGGGCCAGTGTGTTGACGATCCCGAGCACCGCGACGAGCACGGACAGGCCGAGCAGGGCGTAGACGATCGCGAGGATCGACTCGACCTGGGACGCGACCTCTCCCGCGAACTCGTCGGCGTCGAGCACGCTCGCCACGACGTACGGTGCGACGGCGTCCGTCACCCCGTCCCGGACGGCCGCGACGTCGGCGCCCGGCTCGACGTCGAGGAACAGCATCTCGGGGGTCGTCGCGCCCACCGCGGCGGCGACGTCCGGCGGCAGGAGCATGTCGACGGAGAACGCGTGGGAGTCGATCACCGCGCCGATGCGGACGTCGTGCGCCGGGAGGTCCGGCCGGGTGGGGTCGGCGATCGTCACGACGTCGCCGAGGGCCCAGCCGTGCTCGTCGAGCGCGTCCGCCATCACGGCGGCCTCCCCGCGGGCGTACGCGTCGAGGTCGCCCTCGACCGCCGTCGTGCGGACCGAGCGGCCGAAGCCCTCGGCGGGGAACCCGACGACGAGCTGCGGCTCATCGTCGACGACCACCTGGCCGTACGTCGTGAGGTCCGCGGACGCGACGCCGGGCACGGCGCGGACGTCGGCCGCGACGCCTTCGGGCAGGTACGGGGTCGCGGACCGGACGACGAGGTCGGCGGCCGTCTCCTCGTCGACGATGCCGGTCACGGACTCGCGTGCCGAGAGCGCGAGGACGGACGTCGTCGACACGAGCGCCATCCCCACGACGAGCGCCCCGGCGGTCGCGGCCGTGCGGCGCGGCTGGCGCGTCACGTTGCCGCGCGCGAGCCCGCCGAGCGGCCGGACCAGCGCGACGAACGGCGCGGCGAGGACCCCGAGCACGGGGCCGACCGCGAGCGGGGAGAGCAGCAGCACGCCCGCGATCACCCCGACCGCGCCGAGGCCGAGGAGCGGTGCCCCGCCGCTCCCGACCGCCGCGGCGCCCACCACGAGCCCGGTGCCTGCGAGCATGGTCAGCGTCCCCGCGACCACCCGGGCGACGCCCGGACCGGCGGGCCGCACGACGTCGGCCCGCATCGCCTCCACGGGCCGGACGAGCGCCGCGTGGCGCGCGGGCAGGGCCGCCGCCACGACGGACACCACGACCCCGACGACGAGCGGGACCACGATCCCGACGGTCGTCACGGGCAGCGACCCGGCGAGCTCCATGCCCACCGCGCCGAGCCCGGCCCGCGCGAGCTCGGCGAGCCCGAACCCGGCCGCGACGCCCAGCACCGCCCCGACGACCCCGACGACCGCGGCCTGCCCCAGCACCGAGGCGAACACCTGGGCGGGCGACGTCCCGACGGCGCGCAGGAGCGCGAGCTCGCGCGTGCGGCGGCGCACGTGCATCGCGAACGTGTTGGTGATGATGAACGTGCCGACGAACAGCGCGAGCGCGGCGAACACGAGCAGGAACGTCGAGACGAAGCCGAGCTGGTCGGCGATGGCGCTGCTCGTCTCGTCGCGCAGCTCCGCGCCCGTCACGGCCTCGGCGTCGCCGGGGAGCGCCCCCGCGACGGCGTCGCGCAGCGTCTCGGGCGAGACGCCGTCGGCGGCGTACAGGGCGATCGACGGCACCATGCCATCCGGCGCGTACGTCATCGCGGCGGTCGTCGTGTCGAGCAGGACGATCGTCGCACCCGCCATCGGCGCGGACAGCGAGAGCTCGCCGACCACGCGCACGGGGTGCACCGCGTCGCCGAGCACGACGTCGGTCGTGTCGCCCACGGCGAGCCCGGACGCCTCGAGCGTCGCGGACTCGAGCGCGACCTCGCTGCCGTTCTCCGGCGCCCGGCCGTCGACCACGCGCGGCCCGGGGTCGCGCGGGTCGTACCCGATCGCCATGCTCGGCGCCTGCGTGCTGAGCACGGCGGTGCCGTCGGCGCCCACGAGGACGGCGGGGCCGCTCACCTCCGCGAGCGCGAGGTCGACGTCGTCCCGCTCGTCGAGCGTGCCGGCCAGGTCGGCCGGGACCAGGCTCCGGGAGCCGCCGAGCTGCGCCGGGTCCTCGAGCGCGGACCCGGCGGCGGACGCGCCGCGCACGTACGCGTCGGCCTGGATCGACGACGCGACGATGCCGTCGAACGTCGACGCGAGCATCGCGCGCAGCGCGAACGTGCCCGTGACGAACGCGACGCCGATCGTCACCGCGAGCACGGACAGCACGAGCTGTGCGCCGTGCGCGCGCACGCCGCGCAGCGCGATCCGGCCCATCATCGGACGGCCGCCGGTTCGGACGCGGCCGGGGCGGCGTGCGCGCCCGTCGGCGCCGCCGGCGTGAGGGCGCCGAGCGTGTCGAGGACGGCCTGCGGCGTGGGGTCGCGCAGCTCGGTCACGAGCCGCCCGTCCGCGAGGAACAGCACGCGGTGCGCGTACGACGCCGCCGTCGGGTCGTGCGTGACCATGGCGACGGACTGGCCGAGGTCGTCCACCGAGGCGCGCAGGAAGCCCAGCACCTCGGCGGCGGCGCGCGAGTCGAGGTTGCCCGTCGGCTCGTCCGCGAACACGACCGCCGGCCGGGACACGAGCGCCCGCGCGCACGCGACGCGCTGCTGCTGCCCGCCCGAGAGCTCCGCCGGGCGGTGCCCGAGCCGCGGGCGCAGGCCGACGGCGTCGACCACGCGGTCGAACCACTCCCGGTCCACGGGCCGGCGCGCGACGGCGAGCGGGAGCACGATGTTCTCCTCCGCCGTGAGCGTCGGCACGAGGTTGAACGACTGGAAGACGAACCCGATGCGCGTGCGCCGCAGCCGCGTCAGGCGCCGCTCGCTCATCGCCGAGACCGTCTCGCCGTCCACGACGACGGTCCCCGCCGTGGGGGAGTCCAGCCCGGCGAGGCAGTGCATGAGGGTCGACTTGCCCGACCCGGACGGGCCCATGATCGCGGTCAGGCGCCCCCGCTCGAGGTCGACGTCGACGCCGTCCAGTGCGCGCACCGTCGCCTCGCCGCGCCCGTAGGTCTTCACGAGGCCCCGCGCGGTGGCGATCACGGGACGCTCCGGCGTGGTCCCGGAGGCTCCTGCGGTTCCCGTGGCGTGCTCCGCGGACGTGACGACGGTCGTCGTCGCACCCGTCGTCCCAGGTCTGCTGCTCATCGGTCCTTCTCCTCCTGCGTCGTCGGCCGGGGATCCCGGACCGGTCGTCTCGACCCTCCCGCGGGGGTGCACCCCCGGGCATCGGGGACCGGCCCGGACCCTTCCCCGGTCGCCGCAGGGCCGCTCTCAGGGTTCTCTCAGGGGGATTCCCGAGGGGCGGCCCGGTGTAGGCTCGAGGTGAACGACAGGGGAGCTCCTGGAGGAGCTGAGAGTGCGGACCACCGCAGACCCTCGAACCTGATCCGGTTAGCACCGGTGGAGGAAGTCGGGAATCTCGATCACCTGCTCGTGCGGTCTCCCGCGCTCGCCCGAGCACGGGCCGTGCGAGCCGGTGGACCCCTCCTGAACGTCCTGGGAGGACACATGCAGCGCACGACCGCCCGCACCCGCCGGGCCTGGTCCCTCGTCACCGGCGCGGGGACGACCCTCGCCCTCCTCGCGCTCGCCGCGTGCGGCAGCGGCGACGACGCCACGTCAGGCTCGGGAGGCGACGACGCGTCGTCGGGCACCGGGGGCACGGTCACCCTGGTCACCCACGACTCCTTCGCCGTGAGCGACGAGGTCCTCGCCGCGTTCGAGGAGCAGAGCGGGCTCACCGTCGAGCAGGTCGCTCCCGGCGACGGCGGCGCGCTCGTCAACCAGCTGATCCTCACGAAGGACTCCCCGCTGGGCGACGTCGTGTTCGGGATCGACAACACGTTCGCGTCGCGCGCGATCGACGAGGGCGTGCTCGACCCGTACACGCCGGCCGACCTCGCGGACTCCGCCGCGCAGTACACGGTGGGGGACGGGGGAGAGCTGACGCCCGTCGACCTCGGCGACGTCTGCGTCAACGTCGACCACACATGGTTCGCCGACGCCGGGATCCCGGAGCCCGTCTCGCTCGAGGACCTCGCGAAGCCGGAGTACGAGGACCTCCTCGTCGTGACCAACCCCGCGACGTCGTCGCCCGGTCTCGCGTTCCTCCTCGCGACCGTCGGCGCGTTCGGCGAGGACGGATGGGAGGACTACTGGACCGACCTGCGCGCCAACGGCGTCAAGGTCGTCGACGGCTGGTCCGACGCCTACTACGTCGACTTCTCCGGCTCCGAGGGCGCCGGGCCGCGCCCGCTCGTGCTGTCGTACTCGACGTCGCCCGCGTTCACGCTCACCGAGGACGGCTCCGCGTCCACGACCGGTGCCCTGCTCGACACGTGCTTCCGCCAGGTGGAGTACGCGGGCGTGCTCGCGAACGCGAAGAACCCCGAGGGCGCGCAGCAGCTCGTCGACTTCCTCGTGAGCGAGGCGTTCCAGGCCGACGTGCCCGGTCAGATGTACATGTACCCCGCCGACGACTCCGTCGCGCTCCCCGACGGCTGGGCCGAGTTCGCCCCGCTCGCCGACGAGCCCTTCGAGGTCGCCCCCGCCGACATCTCGGCGCACCGTGACGAGTGGATCAAGGCATGGACGGCGACGGTCGTCGACTGACCCCCGTGTCGCGAACGACCAGGGTTCTCCTCCGCGAGGTAGAGCCCTGGTCGGCCGAGGTAGAGCCGTGGTGAGGGACCGGGCGGTCCGGCGGGGCGGCGTCGGGCGCGCGGCCCTGTGGGGTCTGGCGGCGGCGGTGCCGTTGGTGTTCCTCGGGGTGTTCTTCGCGTGGCCGGTGGTCACGCTCGTGGCGCGCGGGTTCGTCGGGGACGACGGCGGTCTCGACCTGTCGGGGTTCGCGGAGGTGTTCTCCGAGCCCCGGACGTGGCGCATCCTCGGGCTGACGCTCTGGCAGGCGGTGCTCGGCACGGCGTTCTCGGTGCTGCTCGGCGTGCCCGGGGCGTACGTGCTGTACCGGTGCCGGTTCCCCGGGCGGAGGGTCCTGCGCGCGCTCGTCACCGTGCCGTTCGTGCTCCCGACCGTCGTCGTCGGCGTCGCGTTCCGGTCGCTGCTCGTGCAGGGCGGCCCGCTCGGGTTCCTGCGGCTCGACGAGACGTTCGCGGCGATCGTCGTCGCGCTCGTGTTCTTCAACTACTCGGTCGTCGTCCGCACGGTCGGCGGGCTGTGGGAGCACCTCGACCCGCGCGCCGAGCAGGCGGCGCGGGCGCTCGGCGCGACGCCGTGGCGCGCGTTCCGCACCGTGACCCTCCCGGCGCTGACTCCCGCCATCGCGAGCGCCGCGTCGATCGTCTTCCTCTTCTGCGCGACGGCGTTCGGCGTCGTCCTCGTGCTCGGCGGGATCCGCTACGGGACCATCGAGACGGAGATCTGGATCCAGACCACCCAGTTCCTCGACCTGCGCACCGCGGCGGTGCTCTCGGTCGTGCAGCTCGTGGTCGTCGCTGCGGCGCTCACCGTCGCGAACCGCACGCGGGCGCGGCGCGAGCGAGCTCTGAACCTGTCCTCGTCGGCATCGTCGGCGCACCCGCTGCGGCTGTGGCGCGACGGCCGCCCGACGGGCGACCTCGCGCCCGCGGCGCTCACCGCGGCCGTGGTCGTCGTGCTGGTCGGACTGCCGCTCGGCACGCTCGTCGTGCGCTCGTTCCGCGTCCCGGGCGGCGGCTGGGGGTTCGACAACTACGCGAACCTCGGCACGACGGGCGGGCGCAACGCGCTGTCCGTCACCGTGTGGGAGGCGGCGGGCAACTCGCTGCGCACGGCGGCGCTCGCGACCGTGCTGGCGGTGGTGATCGGCGGTCTCGTGGCGCTCGTCGTGTCGCGGCGCCCGCGCTCGCGCGGGGGCCGTCGCGCGATCTCCGTGCTGGACTCGGTGTTCATGCTCCCGCTGGGGGTGTCTGCGGTGACCGTCGGCTTCGGGTTCCTCCTCACGCTCGACCGGCCGCTCGGCCTCGACGTCGACCTGCGCACGTCGGGACTCCTGGTGCCGATCGCACAGGCGGTCGTCGCGATCCCGCTCGTCGTGCGGACGGTCCTGCCGACGCTGCGCGCGATCGACCCGCGCCTGCGCGAGGCTGCGGCGACGCTCGGCGCCGCCCCCGGGCGCGTGTTCCGCACGGTCGACGGGCCGATCGCCGCACGGTCGCTCGGCCTCGCGGTCGGGTTCGCGTTCGCCGTCTCGCTCGGGGAGTTCGGCGCGACGTCGTTCCTCGCCCGCCCGGACAGCGCCACGCTGCCCGTCGTGATCTTCCGGCTCATCGGGCGTCCCGGGGCCGAGAACTACGGCATGGCGCTCGCGGCGAGCGTCGTGCTCGCGCTGCTCACCGCGACCGTGATGCTGCTCGCCGAGCGGTTGCGCGGCGACCGACCCGGAGGAGAGTTCTGATGGTGCAGACCGACCCCGCCCCGGCGCGCGCGGGCGCGCCGGAGCCCTCGCGCACCGACGCGGCGCCCGACGCCGTGCCCGCCTCGGTGCCCGCCGCGGTGCCCGCCTCGGTGCCCGACCAAGTGCCCGCGGAGGGTGCCGGGCTCGCGGTGCGCGACGTCGTCGTGCGCTACGACGGGGGCGCACGCACGGACCCCGGCACGACGGCGGTCGCGGGCGTCACGCTCGACGTCGCGCCTGGCGAAGTGCTCGCCCTGCTCGGGCCGAGCGGGTGCGGCAAGTCGAGCCTGCTGCGCGCGGTCGCGGGGCTCGAGCCGGTCGCGTCGGGGTCCGTGGCGTGGGACGGCCGCGACCTCACGGGCGTCCCCGTGCACCGCCGCGGGTTCGGCCTCATGTTCCAGGAGGGCCAGCTCTTCCCGCACCGCGACGTCGCGGGGAACGTCGCCTACGGGATCGCGGGCCTGACCCGCGCCGCGCGCGACGCACGCGTGACCGAGCTGCTCGACGTCGTCGGGCTGGCCGGGTACGAGCGGCGCGCCGTCGCGACGCTCAGCGGGGGAGAGCGCCAGCGGGTCGCGCTCGCGCGGTCGCTCGCTCCGCGGCCCCGGCTGCTCCTGCTCGACGAGCCGCTGTCCGCGCTCGACCGCGGGCTGCGCGAGCGCCTCGCGCTCGACCTGCGCGAGGCGCTGCGGGCCACCGGCACGACGGCGGTCTTCGTCACCCACGACCACGACGAGGCGTTCACCGTCGCCGACCGCGTGGCCGTCATGGACGCCGGCCGGCCCCTCCAGGTCGCGCCGCCCGAGGGCCTGTGGCGCGCCCCCGCCTCACGCCGCGTCGCGGAGTTCCTCGGCTACCAGGCGTTCGTCCCCGCCGAGCTGTCAGCAGCAGGTCGCTCCCTGGACCGACGAGGCGCCGACAACTCTGCGTACGACGGCTCGGACGAGCTGCTCGCGATCGGGCCGCGCGGGCTGCGCGTGGTCGGCATGTCGGGTGCGTCCGACGCCCAGGGCGGCTCGGCGTCGTCGGGCCCTGGCACGTGGGTCGCGACGGTCGTGGGCAGCGTGTTCCGGCGGGGTGCGGTCGAGATCACGGTCGACGTCGTCCTCCCCGGCACCGACCCCGGCGCACCGGCCCGCCTCGTGGCGCTCGCCGGCACCGGCGGATCGGGCGGCGTCGACGAGGGGCCCGAGCCCGGTGCCCGGGTGCACGTCGCGCCCGACCCGGCGGGCTGCGCCGTCGTCCCGGGCTGACGCCCTCGCGGACGGCGCTCGCCGTCGTGCGACGGGCGAGAGAGCGGCAGCCGTCCTAGCGTCGAGTGATGAGCGACGACGTGACGGCGGGGACGCATCCCCCGGAGAAGACCGGCGGCAAGGCCGCGAAGATCCTCTACCGCCCCGTGGGGCTCGCCAGCTCGATCGTGGGCGGGCTCGTGGCGGGGCAGGTGTTCAAGCAGGTCTACAAGCGCGTGACCCCGGGGCACCGGAGCGACGCGCCCAAGCCGCTCGAGTCCGAGTACCGGCTCCGCGAGATCCTCGTCGCGGCGCTGATCCAGGGCGCGATCTTCGCCGCGGTGAAGGCGCTCATCGACCGCGGCGGCGCCCGGGCGTTCGAGCGCTGGACGGGGGAGTGGCCGGGCGACTGACCGTCAGTCGAGGCCGGCGGCGTGGACGAGCAGCGCGACCTGCGTCCGGTTCTCCAGTCCGAGCTTGAGCAGCACGTTCGACACGTGGGCCTTGACCGTCGGGACGCTGAGGAACAGGGCCGCCGCGATCTCGGCGTTCGCCGCGCCGCGGCCCAGCTCGACCGCGACGTCGCGCTCCCGGCCGGTGAGCGCGTCGAGCGCCGCGCGGGCACGGTCGCGCTCGCCGCCCGCGTCCGCGACCGACGTCATGAGGCGCCGCGCGATCTCCGGCGAGAGCACCGGCTCGCCCGCCGCCGCCGCGCGGACCGCCGACACGATCCGCTCGGGCGGCATGTCCTTGAGCAGGTAGCCCGACGCCCCGGCGTGCAGGGCGCCGACCACCTCCTCGTCGCTGTCGAACGTCGTGAGCACGACGACGGCGGGTGCGGCCGCCCGCGCCCGCACCCGCCGCGTGGCCTCGATCCCGTCGACCCGGGGCATGCGCAGGTCCATGAGCACGACGTCGGTCGGGTGCGCGTCGAGCACGGCCGTGACCTCGGCCCCGTCCGCGGCCTCGCCGACCACCTCGATGCCGTGCGCGCCGTCGAGCATGAGCCGCAGGCCGGCGCGGACGAGCGCGTCGTCGTCGACGATCACGAGCCGGGTCCGTGGCACGCCGCGCGCGTCCCCTCCGTCGTCGTGCCGCCCGTTCCCGCGCGCATCGGCGGCGCGTCCACCCTGGTCGCTCACGCGTCCCACGGTAGCCGGACATCGAGGACGAACCCGTCGTCCCGCGCCCCGGCGTCGAGGGTCCCGCCGAGCAGGTCGACGCGCTCGCGCAGCCCGACGAGCCCGGTGCCGGTGCCATCTTCGACGGACCCTCCCACGGCCCCTCCCACGGCGCCGCCGACCGCGACGAGGCGCGGGCCGCCGTCGGACACGGTGACGCGCACCTCGCCCGCCCGGGCCGCGACCCGCAGGGCGACGGGGCTGCCCGGCGCGTGCCGGCGGGCGTTCGTCAGCCCCTCCTGCGCGACGCGGTAGGCCGCGACCTCGACGGTCCGCGGCACGTCCACGGACCCCGATCGCTCGTAGGTGACGTCGCCGCCCGCCTCGCGCGCCTCGGCGACGAGGCGGTCGACGTCGTCGAGCGTGGGCTGGGGTGCGGGGGCGCCCCCGTCGACGTCGTCGGGGTCGGCGCGCAGCACCCGCACGACGTCGCGCAGGTCGCCGAGCGCGGAGCTCACCCCGGCCCGGACGAGGCCCGCGGCGCGGGCGAGCTGCGCCGGGTCGGCGTCGGGGCGGTACTCGAGCGCCCCCGCGGTCGCGGCGAGGAGCGAGAGCCGGTGGGCGAGGGTGTCGTGCATCTCGCGGGCGATCCGCGTGCGCTCCGCGACCCGCGCCTCCGCGACGCGACGCTCCTGCTCGCGCTCGGCGCGCCGGGCCCGGTCGCGCAGCGACCACATCAGCTGGGCCCGCGCCTGCCAGTACAGGCCCCAGCCGAGCAGGGCGGCGTGCACCGCGAGGTCGCACAGGAGCCACCAGCCGAGCGGCAGCGCCTGCGGCCGCCACAGCGCCTGCACGGCGTGGCCCAGGAACCCGGCGACGGCGACCGGGACCGCCGTGCGCGCCGGGTACCAGCGCGCGACCTGCAGGGTCGCGACCGTCGAGGCGGGGGTCGCCGCACCCGAGTACGCGGCGAGCGACGCGAGGATCAGGGCGCCGAGCACGGGGGCGTTGCGCGGAGCCCGCGACCACAGGAGCGGCAGCGCCGCGAGGGCGAGGACCGCGACGAGGACGTCGAGCCAGGTGCCCGCGCCGGGCGCGTCCTGACCGACGATCCCGGCGGTCGCGAGCACGGTGAGCGCGGCGACGGCGAGCCACGCGACGGCGAACGTCCACCAGGGGACGAGCGGGCGGTTCCCGTCCCGGCGGGCGGCGGCCGTCGCGAGGACGGGGCGCCGGGCGAGCGGGGGGCAGTCGGTCGGTGTGGTCATGCTCCGGACGCTAGGGGGCGGCGCGGCGGGCGACCACCGACCAAGGTCGGGGGTCGCGGTCCGGCGGGAGGGTCGGGGACCGACGGGGGTCGGGACGGCCGTCGACGTCCGGCCGGTGCGGCCGACGCCGTGCCCCGGCGAGCGTAGGGACGTCGGCACCCCGCCGGCCGCGGCCCCGGTCGCGAGAGCCACGCGGCACCGTCGCGTGACGAAGGAGGAGTGTCATGTCCACGACGCCGACCACCTCGAACGGCACCTCGAACGTCCCGCGCCACCCCGGCCCGGCCGCCGCGGCCGTCGGACGGCAGGTCGCGGGAGCCGCACCGGCCCGGCGCCGCGTCCCCCGCTGGTCCGTCCCGCTCGTCGCCGCGGTCGTGGCCGCGGCGGTGCTGCTCGTCGGGACGGCGCTCGGCGTCGACCCGGAGGTGCGCACCGCGACCGGCACCCAGACCGTCGGGGTCGAGGCCGCGGTCGTCACGGCGCTCGTCGTCGGGTACGCGGCCTGGGGCGTGCGCGCCCTGCTCGGCCGGCTGGCGTCCCGTCGGCCCCGCCGGGGCGAGCTCGCGTGGCTCGTGACGTGCGCCGTCGTGCTGCTCGTCTCGCTGCTCGGCCCGCTCGGCGCGGTGACGCCTGCCGCGGTGGCGCTCCTCGCCGTCGAGCACCTCGCGGTCGGCCTGACCCTCACGCTGGCCCTCCGCCGCTGACCCCCCGGCCCCCGGGATCAGTCGAGCACGACGTTGCTGTCGGTATCCGCCGGATCACGGCAGCAACGTCGTGCTCGACCGCGCGCGAGGTCGTGCTCGGCGGGACGATGAGTTCGCGCGGGCGCGAGGGTCTGCCCCGTCGTCTCGTCCTCGACCGGAAGGCCACCCCATGACCGCGACGCTCGTGTCCACCCTGTTCCTCTCGCTCGACGGCGTCGCCGAGGTCGACCCGGCGTGGCACTTCCCGTACTTCGACGACAACATGGCGGCCGCCGTCGACGAGGACTACCAGGACGTCGACGCGCTGCTCCTCGGGCGGGTCACCTACGACAGCTTCGCGGGCGCGTGGCCCGAGCGGGAGACCGCCGGGGGCGAGGACGCGTCGTTCGCCGCGCGGCTCGGCGACATGCGCAAGATCGTCGCGACGCGCGGCGACCAGGACCTCGGGTGGCGGCGCGTCGAGCGGCTCGACGGCGACCTCGTCGACGCCGTCCGTGCGCTCAAGGAGGATCCCGGGCTGGGCAAGGTGCTCGTCGCCGGCTCGATCTCGGTGGTGCGCCAGCTCCTCGCCGCCGGCCTGCTCGACGAGCTGCGGCTGCTCGTCCACCCCGTCGCGGCGCGCAGGGGCGAGCGGCTCTTCGACGAGGGCGAGCCGTACTACCCGCTCACGCTCCTGCGGTCCGAGACGTTCCCGACGGGCGTCGTGCGCCTGGTCTACGCGCCCGCCGAGCCTCCGGCGGAGGTCACCTACGACGACGTCGCGGACAAGGTGCCGTCCGGCGACGCCTGACGCGCGACCGCCACCACGGCGACGTCGTCCTCGCGGCCGGGGTCGTCGAACGCGGCGACGAGGCGGTCGCACAGGACGGCGGGGCCGACGCCCGCGTTCTCGGAGGCGACCCGCGCCAACCGGTCGAGGGCGTCGACGAGCGACCCGCCGCGCCGCTCGACGAGCCCGTCGGTCACGAGCACCAGGAGATCGCCCGGCCGCAGGACGTCGTGGTGGGCCGGGCGGTCGTCGGGGCTGGCCACCCCGAGGAGCCGCGAGCCGGACTTCGCCCGGTCGACGGTGCCGTCGGTACGGACGAGGAACGCGGGCAGGTGTCCGGCGTCGGTGAGCTCCAGCGTGCCGGAGACCGGGTCGAGCACGCACACGCACACCGTGGCGAACTCGGGGTGGTCGTCGCGCAGCGCCGCGTTGAGCAGGTCGAGCGCCGCCGCGGCCCCGTGCCCCTCGCGCAGGTAGGCGCGGAGCGTCATGCGCACCTCGGCCATCACGGTCGCGGCGCGCAGGGAGTGACCCTGCACGTCGCCGATGACCACCGCGACGCGCCCGTCCGGGAGGTCGAAGGCGTCGTAGAAGTCGCCGCCGACGTCGAGGCGCGCGTCCGACGCCTCGTACCGTGCCGCCACCTCCACGCCGCCCCGCACGCGGAGGCTCGCCGGCAGGAACGCGCTCTGGAGCGCGAGGGCGATGCGGTGCTCCTCGGTGAACGTCCGCAGGTTCGCGAGCGCGACCGTCGCCGCCTCCGCGAAGCGACCGGCGGCCTCGTGCTCCTCGTCGGACAGCGGCTCGTCACCGACCTCGATGCCGAGCCCGCCGACGAGCGCGCCCGTACCGTCGACGAGCCAGAAGGTGAACCACGCCGACGGCCCCACCCCGGCCTCGGCGAGGAGCGGACGCCACGGCGCGGGTACGTCGTCGGGGCCGAACACGGCGGACGTCGCGCCCGTCGGCGGCAGGACCGCCGTCGGCCCCCGGCCACGGACGAGCGCGGCGCCCTCCGTCGAGCACACGGAGCGCAGCACGACACCGGCCTCGGCGACGACCATCGAGACGACCGCGCGCCCGAGGACCGCGCACGCGCCGCGCGCCGCGTGGTCGGCGACGGCCTCCGGCGACCGGGCCTCGTGGAGCGGGACGAGCGCGTCCGTGAGCGCCTCGAGCCGCCGCGCCGTGCGGCCCGCGCCGCGCTGTGCGTCCACGCGCCGACACAGGGCGCTGATGGTCGCCAGGAACTCGTCGCGGTCGAGCGGCTCCGGCAGGTAGGCGTCCGCCCCGCCCTCGAGGCCGGCGGTGCGCGCCGCGGCGTCGACGTCGGTCGCGGACACGTGCAGGACGGGAACGTGGGCCGTCGCCGGGTCGGCCTTGAGCCGGCTGCACACCTCGCGTCCCGGGATGTCCGGGAGGTTGACGTCGAGGACGACGGCGTCGACGTGCGCCGACGCCCGGGCCAGCGCCTCGCTCCCGGTCCCGGCCTCGACGACGTCGAACCCGGCGCGGCGGAGCCAGCTCGCCATGACGTAGCGGTGCGCGGGCGTGTCGTCGACCACGAGCACGGTGCGTTCGGCGCTCATCGGGCGCTCACCTCCCGGCGCAGGGTCGCGACGAGGCGGTCGCGGTCGATGCCCGACTTCGCGAGGAACGGCGCGTCGCCGATCCCCGCCGGGGCCGGCGCGCTCGACATGAGCACCGTCGCCGTCGCGGGGTAGAGGCCCTGGATCGTCGACCGGAGGGCCAGCCCGTCCGTCCCCGGGAGGCACACGTCCAGGAGCGCGACGTCGGCCGCGCCGTCGTGCAGGAGGGCCAGGGCGTGGGACGCGTCGTGCGCGACGCTGACCCGCGCCGCGTCGTCGCGGAGCATCGAGGAGACGACCGAGGCGTAGGCCCGGTCGTCGTCGACGACGAGCACGTGACCGAGGCTGCCGCCGCCCGCGTCGTCGGGCTCGGGCCGCGGGTCCGTCGGGACCGCCTCGCCGTCCGGCTCGCCGACGGGCAGCGACGGGAGCCGGAGCGTGAACACGCTCCCCTCCCCGGGGCGCGACGTCGCGACGAGCGTCCCCCCGAGCGCCTCGGAGGTCCGGCGCGCGTAGGGCAGCCCGAGGCCCGTGCCCCGCACGGTCGGCTGGAGACGGTTGGGGACCTGGACGAACTCCTCGAACACGGCGTCGAGCTGGTCCGCCGGGATGCCGAGTCCGGTGTCGTGGACGTCGAACCGCACGACCGCCCCGTCGGCCTCCGCCCGGAGCACGACCTCGCCGTGGTCCGTGAACTTCACCGCGTTCGTGAGGAGGTTGCGCAGCACGCGGGACAGGAGCCGGCGGTCGGTGACGAGCACGAGCCCGGGTTCCACGACCGTCCGCAGCGCGACGCCGGGGCGCACCACGGGGAGGGTCGTCCCGCGCAGCTCGTCGAGCAGCTCCGCCACGTCCACCGGACCGGGCGCGACGTCCTCGTGCCCGGCCTCGGCGCGCGCGAGGTCGAGCAGCTCGTCGACGAGGGTGAGGAGCGTCGCGGCGCTCTCCCGGAGGAACCCCACCTGCTGGGTCTGCTCGCCGTCGAGGTGGGAGTCGACGAGCAGCGAGGTCAGCCCGAGGATCGAGTTCACGGGCGAGCGGAGCTCGTGGCTCACGTTGCGCAGGAAGCGCGTCTTCGCCTCGTTCGCGGCAGCGAGCTCGCGACCCCGCTCGTCGAGCTCGGCGTAGAGCGCGACGACGCCGGTGTTGGTCTCCTCGAGCTCCGAGGAGAGCTGGTCGTACATCGCGAGGACGCCCCGGTTCGTCTCCTCCAGCTCCACGTTGAGGCGCCGCTGCTCCTCCTGCTGGCGGGTGAGCTCGTCGAGGGTCCTGACCAGCTCCGCGTTCTGGACGCGCAGCTCGTCGACCGCGTCGGCCACGTGCGCGGCCGCGGTGGACCGCCGCACGGCCGCGAGCGTCACCTCGTCGGTGCGCGCGGTCGCGGGGAGCGCCTTGGTGAGCAGGACGCGGGTCCCGGTCGGGTCGACCTCGAGGCCGCGGACCAGCCGGCGCGCCGCGGGGATGCCGCCGTCGCTCGAGTCGCCCTCGACGAGGAACGGCGTGCCCGCGACGATCTCGGCGCGCAGGGTCGCCTGGGGGAGCCCGGGCAGTACCCCGACGACGACGTCGGCGGTGCCGGAGGCGACGGCGGACCGGCCGATCTCCGACAGCGCGGTGGCAACGCGCACCTGGTCCTGGGTGTCGAGCCCGAGCCGGTGGCAGATCTCGCGGCCTGCCCGGCGCAGCGCGATGACGTCGGAGTCGGAGCGGAGCTGGGTGACGAGCAGCGTCGTGCTCATGCCGCCTCCCGGCCGATCGGGAGCACCGCCACGCACGAGTCGTCCCGGCGCACCGCGTGGTCGCGCAGGACGACGCCGGCGACGACGAGCGGCGAGCGGGTCGCGAGACCCGGGTAGTCGGCGAGGGACCACCGGTCGGTCAGCCCGTCGCTGTGCAGCACGACGACGTCCCCGGCCTCGACCGGGTAGGTGGTCTCGCGCAGCGGGCGCCCCCGGGTGCCGGCGATGCCGGGATAGCTGACGAGCCCGCGCGTCCGGGTGCCGTGGACGGTCCCGGCGATGTTGCCCAGGCCCGCGTACCGCAGCACGCCGCCCCCTGCGAGCTGGGCGACCGAGACCGCGGCGCCGCGCGTGCCGCCGAGCGCCGCGTGCACGCGCTCGAGGAGGGCGACGGCCGACCCGGCCGGCGCGTCGAGGAACGCGCGCACGGCGGCGCCCGACGCCGCGGCGGCGAGCGGCCCGTGCCCCAGGCCGTCGGCGACGAGGAGGCTCGGGACGCCGTCGTCGTGGCGTACCGCGAGCGCGTCCCCGCACACCGACTGGCCCGTCATCGGCCGCGTGATGCCCGTGGGCTCGGCGAGCCCGACCACCGCCCCGTGCGCGGCGAACGTCGCCGCGATGACCGTCCCGCTGCCCGGCGACGTCCACGCGTCCCACGACGACGCGAGCCGCGGGAGCGTGCCCAGGCCGATGCCGAGCGTGCCGCGGCTCGAGACGCCGTCGCGCATGGCCGCGCCGATGTCCCGCATGCCCGGGCCGGAGTCCACCGCGAGCACCTCGAGCGCGGTGTCGTCGCCGGTGCGTCGCACGCGGACCAGCATCGAGCCGGACCCGGCGTGCCGGCACTGGTTGGTCGCGAGCTCCGAGACCACGAGCCCGATCTCGGCCGCGCGGTCGTCGTCGAGGCCCAGGCTCCGGGCCACGGTGCTCGCGCCGCGGCGCACGCTCCCGACCGCCGACGGGTGGTCCACGGTGTACCAGGTGCCGTCCTCGACGATGCTGCGGCGTTCGTCGGGACGGGCGGGGGTCGGGCTCATCGGGACCAGGTGGCGATCTCGACGCGGGTGCCCGCACCCGGTGCCGTGTCGATCGCGAAGTGCTGGACGAGCCGACGCGAGCCCGACAGACCCAGGCCGAGCCCGCTCCCGCTGGTCCAGCCGTCCGTGAGCGCGAGGTCGAGGTCCGGGATGCCCGGCCCCTCGTCCGAGAAGACGGCGCGCACGCCGGTCCGCGGACCCTCGGTGACGAGCTGGACCTCGGCCTCGCCGCCCCCGCCGTAGACGAGCGTGTTGCGAGCGAGCTCGCTGGCCGCGGTGACGAGCTTGGTCTGGTCGACGAGCGACAGACGCGCCTGCTGCGCGAGCGTCCGGACGAGCTGGCGGACCCGGACGACGTCGGAGTCCGTGCGCACGGGCGCGCGCTCGGCCGTCGACGTCGGCGGGGTCGTCGTCGTCATCTCTCCTCGCGCTCGGCGGCCGCGAGGAGCACGTCCTCGGCGGACCGCTCCTCGGGCGCGAGGAGCGCGAGGCCGCGCTCGACGTCGAGTGCCGTGCGGACGTCGCCGAGCGACAGCCCGAGCTCGACCATCGTGATCGCGACGGCGGGGCGCATCCCGACGACGACGGTCGTCGCGTCGAGCACGTGGGAGATCCCCGCGACCGACGCGAGCATGCGGCCGATGAAGGAGTCGACGATCTCCAGTCCGGAGATGTCGATGATCACGCCGCGCGCCCCGGTGTCCGTGATCCGCTGGGCGAGGTCCTCCTGGAGCCGCAGGGCGGTGTCGTCCTGGAGGTCGACCTGGATCGAGACGAGGAGCGTGGAGCCGATCTTGAGGATGGGGACGGCGTCGGTCATGCCGGGAGCCCGGTCCGCCGGGTGTCGCGGCCCGCGCGCAGCGCGTCGACGAGCGCGTCCGCGAGGGTCGCGCGCGTGCGGATGTCGCCGAACTCGATGCCGAGCGCGACGATCGTCTGGGCGATCTGCGGACGGATGCCGCTGATCGTGCACTCGGCGCCCATGAGGCGCGCCGCGACGACCGTCTTGAGCAGGTGCTGCGCGACCTGGGTGTCGACCGCGGGGACGCCCGTGATGTCGATGATCGCGTGCTCGCTGCCCGTGTCGACGAGCGTGTTGAGCAGCTTCTCCATGACGACCTGGGTGCGCGCCGAGTCGAGCGTGCCGACCAGCGGCACCGCGACGATGCCCTCCCAGAGCTTCACGACGGGGGTCGAGAGCTCGAGGAGCTGCTCGGCCTGCTCGGCGATGATCGCCTCGCGCGCCGCGGCGAAGGTCTCGAACGTGAAGAGACCGAGCTGGTCGACCAGGCGCAGGAGCGGGGTGACGTCGGTGTCGGCGTCCGTCACCGCGGAGAGCCGGTACAGGCCCTCCTTGAGCGCGAACACGCCGATCGCCGTCTCGCGCGGGGTGAACCCGAGGCGGGCGCGCGCGGAGGAGACGTCGGCCAGGATGCCGCGGAGCTGGTCGAACGCGGGGTCGGACAGGGAGACGCCGCCCGAGCGCAGCCCGTCGAGGAGCGTGTCGAGGATCTCGCCCTGCTCCCGCTCGAGCTCGCCGCGCGAGGTGCGGCCGTGCAGCTCGTGCGCGGCGGCCTCGAGCCAGGCGCTGCGCACGTCGTCGGCGTGCTCCGTCAGGAGGTGGGCAAGGGTGTCGGGTGTGGCGGCGTCGGCCATCGGTGTCCTTCCGGGGTTGAACGACGCCGAACGGGCTCGCGGCTGTCGCGCCGTCAGTGTACGCAGGGCGCGCGCGCACGCAGCCCGGCACCGGGGAAGGCGAACGGGGCCGAGGTGCAAGGTGCCGAGAGGTCGCGACACGACCAGGGCATGAGGTGGAGGGCGCGACCTACGAGGCGGCCGCCCGAGAACGACCCTGCGCGCCCGCGAGAACGACCTTGGTGTCGTTATCCGACGGATAACGACACCAAGGTCGTGTTCGGCGCGGAAGGGTGGGTCAGTTGCGCAGGTCGAGGTAGCGGTCGATGAGGGCCGCCGTCGACGGGTCCTGGGCGGCGAGGGCGTCCTCGTCGCCCGCGACGGCCGGCGCGATCTCGAGCGCGAGCTTCTTGCCGAGCTCGACGCCCCACTGGTCGAAGCTGTCGATGCCCCACACGACGCCCTGCACGAACGTGATGTGCTCGTAGAGCGCGATGAGCTGGCCCAGCACCGACGGCGTGAGCGCGGGGGCGAGGATCGACGTCGTCGGGCGGTTGCCCGGGAACGTCCGCGCGGACACGAGCTCCTCCGCCGTCCCCTCGGCACGGACCTCGTCCGCCGTCTTGCCGAACGCGAGCGCCTTGGTCTGGGCGAAGAAGTTCGCGAGGAACAGCCCGTGGACGTCCGCGCCCGGCTGGACCGCGCCGCCGTCGCCGATGTCGTCCGTGAGCGGGTGCGCCGGGTTCGCGACGGCGATGAAGTCCGCCGGGATGAGGCGCGTGCCCTGGTGGATGAGCTGGTAGAACGCGTGCTGGCCGTTGGTACCGGGCTCGCCCCAGAAGATCTCGCCCGTCTCGGTCGTCACGGGGGAGCCGTCCCAGCGCACGCGCTTGCCGTTGGACTCCATGGTGAGCTGCTGGAGGTAGGCCGGGAAGCGGTGCAGGTACTGCGCGTACGGGAGCACGGCGTGCGTGTGGGCGTCGAGGAAGTTCACGTACCAGACGTTGAGCAGCCCCATGAGGACCGGGACGTTGCGCTCGAACGGCGTGCGGCGCACGTGCTCGTCGATCGCGTGGAAGCCCGCGAGCAGCTCGGCGAAGCGGTCCGGCCCGATCGCGATCGCGAGCGACGTGCCGATCGCGGAGTCGACGGAGTAGCGCCCGCCGACCCAGTCCCAGAACCCGAACGCGTTCGCCGGGTCGATGCCGAACGCCGCGACCTTGTCGAGCGCGGTCGAGACCGCGACGAAGTGCTGCGCGACGGCGGCCTGCCGGGACTCGTCGGTGTCGTCGAGCGCGCCCACCGCGGCGAGCTCCGTCCACAGCCAGTCCCGCGCGAGGCGCGCGTTCGTCAGCGTCTCGAGCGTGCCGAACGTCTTCGACGCGACGATGAACAGCGTCGTGCGCGGGTCGAGGCCCGCGGTCTTCTCCGCGACGTCCGTCGGGTCGATGTTCGAGACGAACCGGACCTCGATCTCCTCGTGCTTGTACGGCAGCAGCGCCTCGTAGGCCATGACCGGCCCGAGGTCGGAGCCGCCGATGCCGATGTTCACGACCGTGCGCACGCGCTCGCCCGTGACGCCCGTCCACTCGCCCGAGCGGACCTTGTCGGCGAACGCGTAGACCTTCGCGAGCTCGCCGTGCACGTCCGCGTCGACGTCCTGCCCGTCGACGACGAGGTGCTCGTCGGAGCCCAGCGGGGTCGGGCGGCGCAGGGCGGTGTGCAGGACGGCGCGGTCCTCGGTGACGTTGATGTGCTCGCCCGTGAACATGGCCTCGAGGCGGTCGTCGAGGCGGACCTCCTCGGCGAGACGCACGAGCAGCTCGAGCGTCTCGTCCGTGACGAGGTTCTTCGACAGGTCGACCGTGAGGTCGGCGGCCTGGTGCGTGAGGCGGCGGGCGCGGTCCGGGTCGGCCGCGAACCAGGTCCGCAGGTCCGGCTCGACGGTGTCGCGGTGGACGGTGAGCGCGGTCCAGGACGGCGTGGTGGTGGGGTCGATCGGCGGCGGCACGGGCTGCGAGGTCATGCCACCAAACTACTGACCGACGTCGGCGAGCGCCCACCCCGACCGTCCCGCGGTCCATGGTCCGGTGGCCTCACGAACGGCCGCCGTCGGTCCCTGGACCCGGCGCGGGCGGGCGTGGGTGGTCCGCGCGACGATGGTGGGCGTGCGCCGTGGGGCGCGCACCGTGCGGCGACGGCGCCGCCGGGCCACCGACGGACACCGGAGGAGGGGACCATGGCCGAGGTCGTGCTGTTCCACCACGTGCAGGGGCTGACCGAGGGCGTACGGACGATCGCGGAGTCGCTGCGCGGGGCGGGGAACGTCGTGCACACGCCGGACCTGTTCGAGGGGCGCACGTTCGCGACCCTCGACGAGGGCATGGCGCACGTCCAGGAGCTCGGGTTCGGCACCGTCCTGGAGCGCGGGCGGGCCGTCGCCGACGGCTACGACGCGGGCGTCGTCTACGCGGGGATCTCGCTCGGGGTGCTCCCCGCGCAGATGCTCGCGCAGACGCGCGCCGGTGCGAAGGGCGCCGTGCTGCTCGAGGCGTGCGTGCCGGTGTCGGAGTTCGGCGCGGCGTGGCCCGACGCCGTGCCCGTGCAGGTGCACGGCATGGACGGCGACCCGTCGTTCGCGGGCGAGGGCGACCTCGACGCCGCGCGCGAGCTCGTGGACTCCACGCCCGACGCCGAGCTGTTCGTCTACCCCGGCGACCGGCACCTGTTCACCGACCCGAGCCTGCCGTCGTACGAGCCGGAGGCCGCCGCGCTCGTCACCGAGCGGGTGATCCGCTTCCTCGACGGCATCCGCTGAGCGGTCGACGTCGCGGCGGCCTCCGGGGTCAGCAGGTCGCGCCGGGCTGCTGCCCGGGCTCTGTGCCGGGTGCCGCGTCGAGCACGAGCTGCCACTCGGCGTCGACGCTCGCGGGCGCGAACCCGAGCGCGACGTTGATCGCGAGCATGTGCGCGTTCTCCTGCGCGTTCCACGTGTGCACCCGGCGCGAGGACGGGCGTGCGCGAGCGAGCTCGTCGAGCACGGCGACCTTGACCAGCATCCCGAGGCTGCGGCCGCGGTGCTCGCGCAGCACGAGCGTGTCCTCCTGGAACACGACCTCCGGGCGGTCGTGCGGGTACGCGACCATCGAGAACGCCGCGAGCGTGCCCGACGCCGCATGCTCGGCGGCCGCGACGACGTAGCCCTGGCCGCGGTCGTGGATCTCCCGGGACGTCGTCCGGACGCGCTCGGCGTCCCACGGGTCCTCGGCGAGGTCGAGGCCGCCGCTCGGCGCGTCGGTGCTCATGCGCGTCTCGAGCTCGGCGAACTGGTCGATCCACTCCTCGGGGACCTCGTCCGTCCACACGTGCACGCGGTAGCCGTCGGCACGCTCCGTCGCCGTCGCCCGCAGCGGGTCGAGCACGTCGGGCGCGACCGGGAGGTCGAGCACGGAGTGGCGCAGGACCTGCTCGAGCGTGAACCCGCGCCGCAGCGCGAAGACGGTCGCGTCGTCGCGCGCCGGGACCCGGCCGCTGCCCGTCGGCGCCTCGAGCGCGTCCGGGCCGGGCGGCGGCTCGGGCGCGAACGACGAGTCGGACATGACGACCCGCCGTCCCTCCGCCCGCGCGACCTCCAGCGCCGCGTCCCACAGCGCCGAGCCCACGCCACGACGCCGGTGGTCGGGGTCCACGCCCACGTACACGACCGCCACGTGCGTGTTGCCCTGCCGCGGGAGGGCCACCATCGACCGCCCGACGACGTCCTCGGGCCGCGGCGTCGTGCCGTGCGGGGCGTCGTCGAGCACCGCGACCCAGCGCAGCACGCGGCGGTACCCGCCGCTCGCCATCGTGCCCGCCACGGTCGCCGCGTCCAGCGCCAGGTCGGTGTGGCCGTAGATCGCGCGGTCGATCGCGTCGCCCACCCGGACCGTGCCGTGCACGCCCCACGCGTCCAGTGCGTCGAGGCGGGCCGGGACGGCGACGGGCTCGACGCGCACGCGCGCGCCGGCCGACGTCAGGAGGGTGGGGTGGGTCGTCGGTCCTGCCTGCGGTGCGGTCACTCGCCGTCCTTCGGGGTCGTCCTGCGCTGCCATGCGGCCCACACGCCCGCGGGCCGGAACCCGAGGGCGACGTTGATCGCGAGCATGTGGTCGTTCTCCTGCGCGTTCCAGGTGTGGACACGCCGGGTCGTGGGGCGCTCGCGGGCGAGCGCGTCGAGGTTGGCGACCTTGACGAGCATCCCGAGGCGGCGCCCGCGGTGCTCGCGGAGCACGAGCGTGTCCTCCTGGAACGCGAAGTCGTCGCGGTCGCGCGGGTACGCGAAGACGGTGAACGCGGCGAGCGCCCCGGTCGGCGCGTGCTCGGCGGCGCTCACGAGGAACCCGTTCCGCTTCTCGGCCTGCTCACCGACCCACGTGCGCACACGACGGGCGTCCCACGGGTCCTCGCCGTACTCGACGCCTCCTGTCGGCGCGTCGGTGCTCATGCGGGTGAACAGCACGGCCACCTGGTCGAGCCAGGCGTCCGGGACCTCGTCCGTCCAGGTGTGCACCCGGTAGTCGGGACCGGCGTGCTCCCGCGCCGCGCTGCGGAGCGCGTCGAGGGCCTCCGAGGCCACCGGCAGGTCGAGCACCGAGTGCCGCTCGACCTGCTCCAGGACGTACCCGCGGGCACGCAGGAAGCGCGGACCGGGCGCGGCGGCCGGGACGCGGCCCGCGCCCGTCGTGGCCTCGATCGCGCCCGCACCCGGCGGGGGCTCCTCGCCGTGAGCCGTGTCGGAGAAGAGCACGGTGCGCCCCGCGTCGAGGTTGAGGTGCTCGCCCAGCGAGAGCAGCGCCGTCCCGATGCCGCGTCCGCGCTCGCCCGGGCGGACGAACGGGTACGCCTCGCCCAGGTGCTCGTTGCTCGTGGTCGGGCGTGACACGAAGAGGTGCGCGACGACGTCGGGCACCGCGGGCGGGACGCCGTCGGCGACCAGGGCCCGGGCGGCCGCGGAACGCACGACGACGAAGCGGCGCTTGGCCGCGTACTCCTGGTGGTCCATCCCCGAGAGCACGTCGCGCGGTCGCAGCGCGAGGTCGTCGTAGCCGTGGACCTCCAGCTCGAGCTCGCGCCCGATGTCCGCCACGGCTCGGTACGCCCACGCGTCGGCGTCGTCGAGCGACGCGGGGTGCGGGGCCTCGACGAGCGCGAACCCCGGCGGGAGGGGCACCTCGAGGGCGGTGCGGGCGACGCTGCTCATGCCGTCCAGCGTGACCGCGCACCTCTGGGGTGTCCACGCCTTTTGGGCGAGTCCCGCGCGACGCGTCGCGCGGCGTCCGTCGTCGAACCCGTCGTCGAACGCGTCGTCGAACCCACCGCCGAGCCGCGAGACGACCCGTCCGACAGCGGCCGGCACGACGACGGCCCGGGCTCCCGCAGGAGCCCGGGCCGGGTGCGCCGCCGGTCGCGGCGGTCGTCGATGTCGTCGTGCGCGGTCCTCCGGCGCGCTACTTGCGCGTCGAACGTCCCGCGATCGCGCCCCAGATGAGCAGCACGAGCAGCGAGCCGACGAAGGCCCAGAACCACGTGGTGAGCGAGAAGAACGCGTCGTTCGCGTCGGCGCCGAACAGCGCGCCGCCGATCCACCCGCCGAGGAGGGCTCCCAGCACACCGACGACCAGCGTGACGATCCAGCCCCCCGCTGCCTTGCCCGGCAGGATGGCGCGTGCGATCGCGCCCATGATGAGGCCGATGAGGATCCACCCGATGAAGCTCATCCCTGTCTCCGTTCTCTGGAGGACGAAAGAGCCATACGGCGCAACTGCCCCGTATGCCTGCACTCACCGTGGCACGAGGCGTCGTGGCTCGCACGCCGGGTGCGGTGCTCGCGGTCTGCTCACGGTCTGCTCCCGCTCTGCCCTGGTCGCTAAAGCCTGTCGAACAACCCCCGGAGGAGGTTCGGCAGCGTCCTTCTCGGACGTCCCTATGCCGCGGTCGCGGTGAGGGTTCCCACGTCATCCGGGCTGGTTTCGTCGGCGCGTGTGCGTCGGCCAGAGCCGTCCCGTCGGTGGGCGTTGGTGACCTGGCCTCGTGCTTCGGGGTCCAGGACCTGGGAGTGGTGCTTGGTGCCCCAGGTGGCGAGGTTGACTGCGGCGTTCAGGTCGCGGTCGAGGGTGTGCCCGCACGCGTCGCAGTGGAAGACCCGCATCCCGAGGGTGAGGGCCTGCTTGACGTCGCCGCAGGCTGAGCAGGTCTTCGAGGACGCGAACCACCGGTCCGCGACCAGGACGTGCCCGCCGTGCCATGCCTGCTTGTAGGCCAGCTGGCGGGCGAGCTCGCCCCAGGCCGCGTCCGAGATCGCGGCTGCGGGACTGCTGCAGGAACGGTTGACACTCCATCTGCGGGACGAGGTCCTGCTGGAAGGATGTCGTTGTGCCTAAGAAG
>NZ_JAMXMH010000018.1:0-41845 GCF_025818875.1 Cellulosimicrobium sp. SH8
TCGTGACCTACACCGTCACCGACATCGACGGCCTCACCGCCAAGGCCTTCGTCAAGGTCCCCGGCCTCACCGACCAGGCCCCGACCCTGCGACCGGGCATCACCCCGCTGGAGGTCGTCAGCGGTGAGCCGCTGCCCATCGACATCACGGACTACGTGCTCGTCGTCGAGGGCAAGACCCCGCGACTGACGACCGAGGAGAAGGTCACCGCGCTCGAGGGGACCCGTGAGGTGCCCTCGACCACCGAGATCGTCTACACGTCGAACGCCGACTACGTCGGGCCGGCCGCCGTCACCTTCGAGGTGACCGACGGCTCCGGCCCCGACGACCCCGACGGGCACACGGCGCTGCTCACGCTGCCGATCAGCGTGGTCCCGCCGGAGAACCTGCCGCCCGAGCTCTCCACCCCGACGCTCGACGTCGCGGCCGGCGAGGAGGCATCGATCGACCTCGCCCGCTTCGCGACCGACCCCGACGGCGACTCCCTGACCTTCAAGGCCACCGGCCAGGCCCAGGGCGTCACCGTGACCGTCGAGGGCAGCACCCTGCACGCCCAGGCGTCCCCGGACGTGCCTAAGGGTTCGGTCGTGCAGGTCCCGATCACCGTCACCGACGGCGAGCACCCGCCGGTCGAGGGCACCGCGACCCTCACCGTCGTGGCCTCCACCCGGCCCCTCGCGCGCGCCAACCAGGACACCGTCGACGACGCCCACCAGGGCAAGGCCACCACGGTGAACGTCCTCGCCAACGACGCCAACCCGTTCCCCGACACGCCCCTGGAGATCGTGGGTGCGGGTGTCGAGACGGGCCAGGGCGACGTCACCTACGCCGGGAACGACGTGACGATCACCCCGGCCGAGAACTACGTCGGCGTCATGGTCGTCACCTACCGCATCCAGGACGCGACGAAGGACGCCGACCGGATGGTCGAGGGCCGCGTCCAGGTCAAGGTGCTCGGCAAGCCCGAGGCTCCCGCGACCCCGCAGGTCGACGAGGTCCGCTCCAAGACGGTCGTGCTGTCCTGGGACCCGCCGAACAACAACGGCGCCGAGATCACCGGCTACACCGTGCGGTCCCAGAACGGCTACGAGAAGGCCTGCGGCACCACCACCTGCACCCTCGACGGCCTCACCAACAACGTGAAGTACACCTTCACCGTGTTCGCGACCAACGCCGTCGGCGACGGACCCGCCTCCCCGCCCTCGGCCGAGGCCCGCCCCGACGAGAAGCCCGACCCGCCCGCCGCACCCACCCTCGAGTTCGGCGACCAGTCCCTCACCGTCACCTGGACCAACAAGGCCTACACCGACCGCTCGCCCATCGAGACAGTCAATCTGGAGATCTCCCCGGCACCGCCGAGCGGGGCGATCCAGATGCCGTCCCTCTCGGGAAACCAGGTCGTGTGGACCGGGCTCAAGAACGGCGTCGCGTACCGGGTGCGTGTGCAGGCCGTGAACCTCGCGCCCGACCCGTCGGAGTGGGGCGAGTACTCCACCGAGGAGATCCCGGCCGGCCTGCCGGACGTCCCGGAGACGCCGGGCGCGAGCCGTGCCTCCGACTCGCCGCTCAACGGCGGGTCGATCGACGTGTCGTGGAAGCAGCCGTTCGAGAACGGCGACGCGATCAAGGCCTACAGCCTGCAGCGTTACAAGAACGGTGCGCGCGACGGCGCGCCGCTCTCCCTCACCGGGACGAGCTACAAGGCCACCGGGCTCGACAACGAGTCGTCGTACACGTTCACCGTGACGGCCGAGAACAAGGCGGGCGTGACGGCGGAGAGCCCCCAGTCCGCCGCGGTCGTGCCGTTCGGCCGGCCCGAAGCGCCGCCGAGCCCCACCGTGCAGAACGTCGGGTCGTCGTCGCAGGACAGCGGCATCCCGCGCGTGTCGTGGGGTGCGGCCGACGCCAACGGCAGCCCGATCACGGGCTACACCGTGACGGCATCACCGGGCAACGCCACCAAGCGGGTGGCCGGGACCTCGGTGGACTTCACGGACCTGCCCGCGGGGACCTACACGTTCACCGTGACCGCGACGAACGCGGGCGGGACCTCGACGTCCAGCCCTGCATCCAGTCAGGCACGCGCGTACGGCAAACCAGGCACACCGGGTGTCTCCGCCTCGCGCGTGAACGCGACGTCGGGCCGCTTCACCATCTCTGCTCCGTCGTCGAACGGCGGCGACGCAGTGTCGAGGTACAACTGGCAGATCCAGGGCGGGTCGAGCGGGGCGGGTCAGACCGTCAACGTCGGTACCGACTACGGGCAGTCGTTCCGGCTGCGTGCCCAGGCGTGCAACGCCGCGGGCTGCGGCTCGTGGAGCGATTACGCAACGCACAGCACGGACTCGCCCCCGGACCCGCCGAGGGTCTGGGTGACGCGCGGACCGCAGCGGGACACCCAGCCCGGTCAAGGCAACTGCGTTGGCCACATGTGCACCGTATTCCGCGTCAACGCAAACGCGACCTTCCCCTCTGGCAACTACGAGATCAAGTGCTATACGCAGGACGGTCAAGTCGGCAGCTACGCGTGGCCGGTGCGGCTCAACGCCGGCAGCTACGTCGACCTTGGATGCATCCTCGGCAACCGCGGCGGCGGTACCCATACCGTGTGGGTCACCCTCAGCCCGGCCAACGGGGTCACTGTCGACCGGACGTCTTGGCCAAATCTCTGACCGGTGCTGCGCGGTTCTGACGATGCCTGATCTGCCGTCGGCGAATGTGCCGACGGCAGATCACCCGCCTGTCCGGACCCTCCGCGGGTCACGGTGGTCCCATGACCACGCATACGTCACGCCCACCGCACGCGGAGGCCGTCGCCCCGGCGGCGGCGTCCTTCGACGACCAGCTCACGACGCGCCTGCTCCACCAGCGCATCGTCGTCCTCGGCACGGCCGTGGACGACGCCGTCGCGAACCGGCTGTGCGCGCAGCTCCTCCTGCTCTCGGCGGAGGACCCGCGCGCGGACGTCGCGCTGTACATCAACTCTCCCGGCGGCTCGGTGAGCGCCGGGCTCGCGATCTACGACACGATGCGGCTCATCCCCAACGACGTCTCGACCGTCGCGATGGGCTTCGCCGCGAGCATGGGGCAGTTCCTGCTGTGCGCGGGGACGCCGGGCAAGCGGTACGCCCTGCCGCACGCGCGGATCATGATGCACCAGCCGTCGGCGGGCATCGGCGGCACCGCGGTCGACATCGCGATCCAGGCCGAGAACCTCGTCTACACCAAGGGCCTCATGCACCGGCTGACCGCCGAGAGCACGGGGCAGGCCGTCGAGACCATCGCCGACGACTCCGACCGCGACCGCTGGTTCACGGCCGCGCAGGCGCTCGACTACGGGATGATCGACCGGATCGTCGAGTCCGTCGACGACGTCCGTCCCGCCCGCGCGGCCCGGAAGGTGGGACTGTGATGGCGAGCTACACGATCCCGACCGTCGTCGAGAAGACCCCGCTCGGGGAGCGCGCGTTCGACGTCTTCTCCCGCCTGCTGTCGGAGCGCATCGTGTTCCTCGGCACGGAGATCGACGACGGCGTCGCGAACGTCGTCATGGCCCAGCTCCTGCACCTGGAGTCCGACGCCCCGGACCAGGAGATCGGCCTGTACATCAACTCCCCCGGTGGCTCCGCGACCGCACTCATGGCGATCTACGACACGATGCAGTTCGTCCGCTGCGACGTGTCGACGATCTGCATGGGCCAGGCGGCGTCGGCCGCGGCCGTCCTGCTCGCGGCGGGGACGCCGGGCAAGCGGTTCGTGCTCGAGCACTCGCGCGTGCTGCTGCACCAGCCGTCGGGCGGCGGCGAGGGCACCATCTCCGACCTGTCGATCCAGGCCGAGGAGATCCTGCGGATCCGGTCCGAGACGGAAGAGGTCCTGTCCCGCCACACGGGGCAGACCGTCGAGCGCCTGCGCGCGGACACCGACCGCGACCTCGTGCTCACCGCGCGCCAGGCGGTCGAGTACGGCGTCGCGGACGCCGTCGTCACCTCGCGCAAGCTCGCCGCGGCCGCCTGAACCCGGGTCGAACGCTGCGTCCGTGGTCGACGGATGCGTCCCGGGACGCAGCTCTCGGCTGCAGACGCAGCACTCGCGGTGCGCCGCCGCGCGGGGCCTACCCGCGTCGCCGGAACCAGGAACGTCGACGTGGCTCCTGCGCGGGCTCGGCCGCCGGGTCCGGTTCCTCCGTCGCCGCGGGCTCTCCGGGTTCCGGCACCTCGGCAGTGTCCGCGTCGGGCACGTCTCCGGTGTCCGCATCGGGGACGTCGGCGGTGTCCGCGTCGGGCACGTCCGCGGAGTCCGCGTCCGGGTCGACGGCGGTGTCCGCGTCTGGCGCGTGGGCGTCCGGACCCGCTGCTCCCGGCTCGGGATCGCGCGCCGGCGCGGACACCGGGCGCGCCGTCGCCGCGATGCCGGCGATCCGGCCACGCTCGTCGAACCGGACGGCCACGCTCCCGTCAGGAAGCACGAGCACGAGCGCGCCGTCGTCGTCCGACGTCTCGAGCCCGCGCGCGGCCGCGTAGGACGCGACCGCGCGGCGGTGGTCGACGACCGTGACGGACAGCAGGCCCTCGCTCAGCACCCGCACGACGCGCGGCACGCTCGGCGCGGGCAGCGCGAGACCGTCGGCGTCGAGGAGGAACCACGCGCGCGTCCCCCCGCCGACGGGGGCGCTGTAGTGGGTCCAGGACCCGGTGACGGCCTTGGCCGCGAGCGCGAGGCGGTACGGGAGGTCGTCGGTGAGCGGCAGCTCGGCCTCCGCCGCCTCGCGCAGGCCCGTCTCGCGGGTCTTCTCGGCGGCGCGCAGCACGTCGTCGGGGAAGTCGTTGACGTTGTTCCACGCCCACATCCAGCTCCCGGGGCCGGGCGCGGCCGTGCCGAGGAACTGGAGCCGGCACGTCGTCGTCTCGCCGGTGTCAGCGGTGAAGGTGAACGTGCCCGTCGTCATCTCGGCGCCCCACGCGTCGTCGCCGTGGTGGTCGACGAGGTGGAGCTGGTGCTCGTGCGAGAGGAACGCGGCGTCGTCGACGAGCTCCTGGAGGACCGGGGCGGTCTGCTCTGCCGTGCCGTGCGCGGTCTGCGGCTCCGTCATGCCTCGACGGTAACGGCGTCCACCTCGCCGCACCGGGGCGCGACACGCGGTGCCGGCGGGAGCGCCAGGTGCGTGACGACCCGCGGGGCTCAGGCCGCGAGGAGCAGGACGTCGGCGGCGCGCGCGGGCGGGCGCGCCGCGAGCGTGGGAGTCGCGAGCGTGGTGCGCGCGACCGGGAGGTCGCGCACGGGCTCGCCGGCGGGGGCGGGGTGCCGCGGCGCGGAGAGCGCGCCGCGCTCGCGGACGGAGGAGAGCACGCGCACGGGGGCGACGGGGCGCAGCTCCTCCCCCGTGCGGGCCACGAGGTCCACGAGGCGCAGGCCGAGCGCGCCGCAGACGGCGGCCAGCACCTCGGAGGACGCCTCCTTGCGACCGCGCTCCACCTCGGACAGGTAGGCGGTCGAGACGCGCGCGGAGGCCGCGACGTCGACCAGGGTGCGCCCCTGCGCGAGCCGGGCCCGCCGGAGGATCCCGCCGATGACGTGCCGCAGGAGCGGCTCCGGCCGCCCACCCTCTCGGGGCCGGGGGCTCGCCGCCATGCTCGGCACCGCGCTCGTCGCGTCCATGCGGTCACGCTACCCGCGCCCTCGCCCGGGTGCCGAGGCACCCGGGCGAGGATCTGCTGCTGGCGTAAGGCCCGACGTCGGGCGGCTCACCGGTCCGGGAGGGGCGTCACCACCGCTCGAGCGTCCACGCCATCTGCCAGAACCGGATCTCGTGCCGACAGCTCAGCTCGAACGCGCGCTCCATGCGGGCGCGCTCCGCCTCGCCCGCGTCGGCGGCGAGCGCGTCGAGGCGCGACCGGAGGTCGGCCAGGACGCCCTCGGTCCGCTCGGCGGCGTAGAACTCCCACCAGCCCGCGAGCGGGTGGTCGTCCGCGATCGCGCCGGGCGTCGTCTCCCGCTCGCCGAGCCAGAACCGCCGCGCCGACCAGATGTAGGTCCACGGGCACGGCAGGAGCGCGGCGAGCAGCACGCCGAGGGAGTCGCGGCCCGCGGCGAGCATGTGGTCGACGTACGCCTGGGCGCCCGGGGCGAGGCGGTTCGTCTGCGCCTCCTCGTACGTCACGCCGAGGAAGTCGCACATCGCGTGGTGCGCGTGCGACTCGTCGTCGAGCAGGAACCCGGCCTTCTCGTGGAAGTACGCGGCCCACTCGCGGTCGGGAGCGAGCGCCATGCCGAGCCCGTAGCAGCGCAGGTAGGCCGTGAGGTACTGGTGGTCCTGGCCGACGTAGTGCCGCACCGCGGCCGGCTCGACGGACCCGTCGCGCAGGCCGGCGAGGAACGGGTGGTCGTAGAACTCGTCGAAGAGGTGCGCGTACCGGCGCGCGAGGTCGACCGTGAAGCCGGTCTCCCCCGGCCGAACGAGCGCGGTCGGGTCGTCCGCGAGGACAGGGTTCAGGGTGATGGCAGCAGGCGTCGTCATGCCCACGTTCCTCCGCTCGTGCTAGCGAGATCAGGTTCGACGGGTCCGGGCGGCCGTACCGCTCGTCTCAGTCCCTCGGCCCGGCTGCCCGGGCGGGACGCCCCGCGTGGTTCGCCGCGACCCTAGCAAGGAAGCACGGCCCGCGTCGGGAGCATCCGGCGGCGTGTGGGAATATAGTTGTAGCGACAACAAGTTGGAGCAGACATGACCACGAGCACCCCGGGCGCGCCGACCGACCGCCTCCTGTCCCCGTCCACGAGCATGGACGCCGTCACGCTGCGCGTCGGCGACCTCGAGCAGATGACGTCCTACTACACGGGCGCATTCGCGCTGGCCCCGCTCGAGGAGCGCTCGCGCGGCACCGAGGTGCACCGCGTCCTCGGCCGCGGCACGACGCCCATGCTGCGGCTCGTGCACACGCCCGGCCTGCCCGCCGTCGACCGACGCCAGGCCGGGCTGTTCCACACCGCGTTCCTCTTCGACGACGCGGCGAGCCTCGCCGCGACCGTCTACCGTGCCGCGCAGGACCGCCGCGGCGCGTTCGTCGGGTCGAGCGACCACCTCGTCAGCGAGGCGTTCTACTTCACCGACCCCGAGGGCAACGGCGTCGAGCTGTACACCGACCGCCCGCGGGAGACGTGGGTGCGCGAGCGGGGGCAGATCCTCATGGCGACCGAGTACCTGGACCCCAACGCGTACCTGCGCGCGAACCTGTCCCAGGACGCGGTCGACGCCGGGCCCGCCCTCGCCGGGCGGGTGGGCCACGTCCACCTGCAGGTCGGCGACATCGCGACCGCGCGCGACTTCTACGTCGACGCCGTCGGGTTCGAGGCCACCGTCACCGAGTACAGCGGCGCCCTGTTCGCGTCCGCCGGCGGGTACCACCACCACGTCGCGATGAACGTCTGGAACAGCGCCGGCGCCGGCCCGCGCGCCGCGAGCCTCGGGCTCGGCGACGTCGCGGTCACCGTCCCGGGCCGCGACGACCTCGACGCGCTCGTCGCCCGGCTGAAGGCCCGCGGCCTGCAGCACGCCGACGACGGTCGCTCCGTCGTCGTGCACGACCCGTGGGGCACGCGCGTCACGCTGGCCGTGCCCGGCACGACGACCGACGAGCTGCTCGCGCGATGAGCGCTCCCGCCGCCCTCGTCGCCGTCCGCTCCGACGCCGACCCAGCGGGTCCGCCCGCCGCGGGGCCCGTCGTCGTGCTGCTGCACGGGTTCGGCTCGCACGAGCACGACCTGGCGGGCCTCGGCCCGCACCTCGGCGCCCCGTGGGTGTCGCTCCGCGCCCCGCTCGCCCTCCCCCACGGCGGCTTCGCGTGGTTCCCGATCGTCACACCCGGCGACCCCGACCCGGAGCCCGTGGCCCGCGCGACCGAGGCAGTCTGGGCCTGGGTCGACGCCGAGCTCGTGCCCGAGCGGCAGGTCGTGCCCGTCGGGTTCTCCCAGGGCGGGCTCATGGCCACGCAGCTCCTGCGCACGCGCCCCGAGCGCGTGGCGGCGACCGTCGTCCTCGGCGGGTTCGTCCAGGGCGCGGAGCAGCCCGCCGACGCCGCGCTCGCCGCGTCCCGGCCGCCCGTGTTCTGGGGCCGTGGCGCCGAGGACCGCGTCATCGCCCCGCACGCGATCGACCGCACGGCCGCGTGGCTGCCCGGCCGCTCGACGCTCGTCGAGCGCGTCTACCCCGGCCTCGCGCACGGCATCGACGCGCGCGAGCTCGCCGACGTCCGAGCCTTCCTCGACGACGCCGTGGGGAACGCGGCGGCCTGACGCGGGCACGGGCGGGCCGCCCCCGGAGACACCGGGCGCGGCCCCCGCCGGGACGCGCGCCCGGCGTCAGGGGCGCACGATGGGAGCACACCCAGCCGTGCGCACCGAGGAGCCAGGCCGATGTTCCGCAGCCTCTTCCCGATCCTCTCCGTGGCCGACGTGGAGAAGTCGCTCGTCTTCTACCGCGACCTGCTGCGTGGGACCGTCGAGTACGCGTTCCCCGCCGACGGCCCGCCCGTGTACGTGAGCGTGCACGTCGGCGGGTCGCCGCTCGGGATCGGTCTCGACGACGGCACGATGCCCGCAGGCGTCGCGCGCACCGCGCTGTGGGTGTACGTCGACGACTGCGACCGGGCCGTCGAGCACCTCGCCGCGGCGGGCGTGCCGGTGCTCCAGCCGCCGACGGACCAGCCGTGGGGCGAGCGCGTCGCGCGCGTGCAGGACCCGGACGGCACCGTCGTGATCCTCGGCCAGGAAGCCGCGCCGCCGCCCGAGCCCGAGGGCCCGACCGGGCTCTCATGACCTGGGTGCCCCCACCGGGACTCGAACCCGGAACACGCCGGGTTTAAGCCGGCCGCCTCTGCCAGTTGGGCCATGGGGGCGCGGGCCCGAATCTACCGCGCGCACCGTACGCGGCGGGTGCCGAGGCCGAGGCGGGACGTACCCGGACGCGACGAGGGGCGAGCCGCGCGTGCGGCTCGCCCCTCGTGCCGTCAGGCACGGTCCCGGGGTCGCCCCCGGACGGCGGTCAGGACGCCTTGGCGGGGACCTTCTCCTCGGCGTCGGCGGAGACGCCCGCCTCGGCCGCGGCCGCCGAGCCCTGTGCGGTCTGCTTGACCGGCTCGCCGTCCTTCTTGGGCGGCACCGACGCGGCGCGGAACTCCGCGCGCGGGTCGTGCAGGGAGCCCAGCGACACGAGCTCGCGGCCCAGGAGGAACTGCCCGATCCAGCCGATGAAGATGCGGATCTTGCGGTTGCCCGTCGGCATCGCCATGACGTGGTAGCTGCGGTGCATGAGCCACGCGAGCACGCCGCGCAGCTTGAACACGCCGAAAAGCTCCGCGACGCCCTTGTACAGGCCGAGGGACGCGACGGTGCCGACACTCTTGTGGCGGTACTCGACCGGCTTCTCGCTGTGCAGCTCGAGCGCGAGGTTGTCCGCCAGACGCGTCGCCTCGCGGATCGCGTGCTGCGCGTTCGGCGGGCAGAACTTGCCCGGGTTGAGCACGTCGGGGACGGCGGCGCAGTCGCCCGCGGCCCAGGCGTTCGGCACGACGGTGCCGTCGGCGTCGGCGACCTGGAGCGTCGGCAGCACCGTGACGCGCCCCATCTTGTCCACGGGGAGGTCCGACGCCTCCTTGATGACCGGGTTCGCCTTGACGCCCGCGGTCCACACGATCGTGTCGGAGTCGAACTCCACGCCCGTCGACGTGACGACGTGACCGTCCACGCACGACGACAGGAACGTGTTGAGGTGGAACTCGATGCCGCGCTTCTTCAGCTCCTCGAGCGCGTAGCCCGCCATGGGCTCGCTGAGCTCGGGCAGGATGCGCCCCGCCCCCTCGATCATGACGAAGCGGAGGTCCTTCTCCTCGATCGTCGCGTAGTTGCGGGTCGCGTAGCGCGCCATGTCCTCGATCTCGGCGATCGCCTCGACGCCCGCGAACCCGCCGCCGACGAACGTGAACGTCAGCATGCGGCGACGCAGCTGCTCGTCCCACGTGGACGACGCGACGTCCATGCGGTTGAGCACGTGGTTGCGGACCGCGATGGCCTCCTCCACGTTCTTGAAGCCGATCGCGTTCTCCGCGAGCCCGGGGATGGGCAGCGTGCGCGACACCGAGCCGAGGCCGACGATGAGGTGGTCGTACGTGACCGAGTAGTCGTCGCCCTCCTCCGGGTGGATCGTCACGCGGCGCGCGCCGTGGTCGATCGCGACGACCTTGCCCTGGAGCACGTCGACGCCCTTGAGGGCGCGGCGGTGCGGCGCGACGACGTCGCGACCGTCGATCGAGCCCGCGGCCGCCTCGGGGAGGAAGGGCGCGTACGTCATGTACGGGCGCGGGTCGACGACGACGATCGCCGCCTCGCGGCGACCGAGCTTCTTGCGCAGTCGGCGCGCGGCGTACAGACCCACGGAGCCGCCGCCGAGGACGACGACGCGGGGCACCTTGCGGGGCCGCGGCGAAGCGGTCTGGGCACGGCTGACCGAGGTCAGGTCATTCTGAGGCATGGTTCCAGAGTATTACCGGTTGCGGCACAGGCGAGCCGGAGCGTCCGCCAGACGGGCGTGACGCGCCCCACGCTCGCCCCGCGGAGAGGGCAGACCCGACATTCCGCGCGGCGCCGTGGCCGCCGAACCCGGGGGCGTTCCTCACGACGACCACCCGCTGAGGAGCGACCCCGGGTTCGGCACCTCTCGGTCAACCGATCGCGCCGACCACGGGGGTCGGGCCGGTCGGCTGCGGGCCGCCCGCGGGCGGGGTCGGCGCGGGAGCCGTGCCGTCGGCGGGGTCCGGCGCGTCGTCCGACGGTGCGGGGTCACCCTGGTCGCCTGCGTCGCCGGTGCCCGGCTCGTCCGTGCCCGACGTCGCGTCGTCCGCGCCGACGCTCGACGGCACGGCGGTGGGCGCCTTGAGGAACGGCCACGGCATCTCGTGCGTGCGCGTGCCCGTCGCCGGAACGGGACGTCCGTCGCCGTCCGCGTACTCGACGTCCTCCTCCGCGACCGCGCGCAGCGGGTAGACGTTCCAGCGCTCGCGGCCGTCCGTCGAGAGAGCGGGCTGGAAGTACCACGCGCCGTCCACGTCGGGCACCGACCACGGGCCGTACGCGCCCTCCTCGGTCACCGTGCGCACCTGGCGCCCGCGGTCGTCGAAGACCTGGACGTCGCGCACCGGGTCGCCCGCGGCGTCGTAGACGAACAGGTTCGAGACCTGCATCCCGTCGACCCACACGCCGTCCGTGCCGCCGGGACCCGCGAGGTCGACGTTCTGCACGACCGGCGTCCCGCCCCCGCTCGCGTCCGACCAACCCTGCTGGTAGCCGCTGTCCCACCCGGACACGGAGACCGATGCGCTCGCCGCGGTGACGTAGAGCACGGTCGGGACCGCCGCGACGGCCGCCGCGACGGACAACGGGCGCACGACCTTGGGCAGGAACGTCGTCGGCAGCCAGCGACCCCGACCCCACTGGACGCTCACCACCACCGCGGCGAGCACCACGACCCGTGCGGAGAGGTCCCGTGGCATGACCGCGACCTGGTAGCCGCCGAGCAGCGCGAGCAGGAGCGTCGCCACGACCCAGCCGCGCAGGATCCACCACGCGGGTGTCAGCGTGCGGAGGAACTCCATGACGGAGGCCCACTGGGGCGTCGAGGTGACGGGTCGCCACAGGGAGCGCCACCCGGACGAGAGGATCCCGCCGAGCACGAGCAGCCGCCCGCGCAGCCCGATGCGAGGGCGGCGCGCACCGCCCGGCGCGACGGCGGGCGGGAGTCCCGCGGCGGCGCGCAGCTCGGCGGCGTACTCCGCGGGCGGGCCGAAGAGCGCGACGAGGTCGAGGCCGGAGGCCTCGGCGCTCCCGCCGGCGAGGGCGCCCGGCACGTCGGCGAGCTCTCCGGCCCTGCTCGCGGGACCGCCGTCGGGAAGCGGACGAGAGGCGCCGCCGCTGCGCGGCAGCGCGCCCGGCGCGTCGACGACCGCCTCGGCGAGGTCGGCCTCGAGCCCGTCGGTGAGCTCCTCGACCTGCTCCGGCCGCAGGTCGGCGAGGTGCGCGCGCACCTGCTGCGCGTACGCGTGGACGTGCCCGTAGAAGGCCAGGCCCACGGGTGCCCCGGCGGGCTGCTGCGCGGGCGTCGTCGTGCTCATCAGGCGGCCACCTCTCCGGTCCGCAGCAGCGCGGACACGGTGCCCGCGAACGTCTGCCACTCCTTGCGGTGCAGGTCGAGCATCGCCCGCCCCTGCGCGTTGATCCCGTAGTACTTGCGGTGCGGCCCGGCGTCGGACGGCACGACGTACGTGGTCAGCGCCCCGCTCGCGTACAGGCGCCGCAGCGTCCCGTACACCGACGCGTCCCCGACGTCGTCGAGCCCCGCGGCGCGCAGGCGTCGCACGACGTCGTACCCGTACCCGTCCTCGGCCTCGACCGCCGCGAGGACCGCGGCGTCGAGCACCCCCTTGAGCAGCTGCGTGGTGTCCATCCGACCCTCCGTCGGGCGTGGCCCTGGTCCGGCCCGCCGAACCCGGGGTCTCTCCCCACCCCGGGCTTCGGGTGGGGAGCGATCCCGGGCTCGGCGGTCGGGTCAGGCGATGGACCAGGCGATCCCGTCGAGGATGTCGTGCTCGCTCGTGACGACCTCGGTGAGCGAACCGCCCGCAGCGGCGACGTCGTCGCGCACGCGACGCACGACCTCCGACCACACGAGCGCGCCCGCGCCGATGACGTCCACGCGGCCCGGGTGCATGAAGCTGAGCGCGGTGCGCTCGGCGCGCGAGCGGTGGAGCAGGTCGTCGCACGCCGCGAGGACCGCGTCGACGGACAGCACGGCACCGTTGATGCGGTCCCGGTCGTACCGCGCGAGGCCCAGCGCGTGCGCCGTCACCGTCGTGACCGATCCCGCGAGGCCCACGAGCGTCGCCGCCTTCCCCAGCGGGACGACGGCGGCCGCCTCGTCGAGCGCGGCGCGCACGTCCGCGCGGGCCGCGGCCTCCTCGTCGGCGGTCGGGGGGTCGGACCGCAGGTGCCGCTCGGTGAGGCGCACGCAGCCGACGTCCATCGAGAACGCGGCGTCGGGGGTCGCCGTGCCGAGCACGAGCTCGGTCGAGCCGCCGCCGAGGTCCACGACCGCGTAGGGACCGGGCCGGACGGCCGCGACGGTCGACGTCGCGCCGCGGAACGACAGCGCCGCCTCCTCCTCGCCCGAGACGACCTCGGGCTCCACGCCCAGCGCGGCCAGGACCCCCGCGACGAACTCGTCGCGGTTCTCGGCGTCCCGCGTCGCCGACGTCGCGACGAACCGCGTGCGCGTCGCACCGAGCTCCGCGACCACGTCGGCGTAGCGGCCCGCCGCGTCGAGCGTGCGCGCCAGCGCCTCGGGCGCGAGGCGACCGGTGCGGTCGACCCCCTGGCCGAGCCGGACGACCTCCATGCGTCGGTCGACGTCGACGAGCGTGCCCGCCACGGGGTCGACGTCCGCGACGAGCAGGCGGATCGAGTTGGTGCCGCAGTCGATCGCGGCCACGCGCGAGGCGCCGGGCGGGAGCACCGGCGCGGCGCGCGCGCCCGGGTCACGGGTGAGGGGAGAGGTGGAGCCTGAGGTCATGCGACCAAGCGTGCCACGGCGTCAGCAGGCGCAGCGGTCGGGGCGCCAGACGTCGCGCACGCGCTCGAGCGCCTCGTCGCCCAGCGGGTTCACGCCCGGCCCGGCGGCCAGGGCGTGCCCGACGAGGACGTGCAGGCACTTCACGCGCGTCGGCATCCCGCCGGCCGAGATCCCGGCGATCTCCTCGACGTGACCGAGCGCCTCGCGCTGCGCGAGGTAGTGCTCGTGCGCGCGCCGGTACGCCGCGGCGAGCTCGTCGTCCTCGGTGAGGCGCTCGGACATCTCCTTCATGACGCCGTTCGCCTCGAGCGTCGAGGCGGCCGCCACGGCACCGGGGTGCGTGAGGTAGAAGGTCGTGGGGAACGGCGTGCCGTTCTCGAGCCGCGGCGCGGTGCGGACCACGAGCGGCCGGCCGCACGCGCACCGCGCGGCGATGCCGACGACCCCGCGCGGGGTGCGCCCGAGCTGCTCCGCGAGGGTCTCGAGGTCGCGCTCGGTGACGACGGCGTCCGAGTCGTCGGCGGGGATGGCCAGGCGGGCGTCGGGCACGGGTCTTCCTTCGGGTCGGTCGGGCGCGTCGGGGCGACGCGTCACCCATTCTCCCCGCTCGACGGCGCCGAGCCGTCGCCGTCCGGTTCCTCGCCCGCGGGCGGGGCCTCCTCACCGGCCCCGTCGTCGGCCGGTCCGCTGCCCTCGCCCGCGCCCGACGACACCGGCTGCTCGCCCGCGACCTGCACCGACGCCCAGATCGCCTCGTACCAGGGCGTGCCGTCCTCGTAGCCCTGCACCGGGCCGTCGGTGATCGTCCGCCCGGTCTGCGGGTCGATGTCGTCGACGACGGTGTCCGGGTCGAGCACGCGCCACGGCCGCTCGCCCGGCATGACGTAGTTCAGGCGGTCCCGCGCCTCGCGCTCGACGTACGCCTGGTCGTCCCAGCGGTCCAGCTCGGACTGGAGGTCGTCGTGCTGGGTCTGCGCCTGCGCGAGGTCGTTGCGCAGCTCGCGCAGCTCGCCCGTCTGGTTGACGTACGCCCGCAGGGTGGGCAGCAGCAGCACGACGGCGAGCAGCACGACGACGGACAGCACCAGGGTGCGGACCGTCACCACCTCGGGCAGCAGGAAGCCGTACCGGCTCCGGCGCCGGTCCTCCGGCGCGGGGCCTGCGGCGCGGCGCGACGGTGCGGGGCGCTGCGCCCGCGTGGCAGGGCGGCGGGCACCCGACGACGTCGCCTTCGCCCCCGTCCCGCGACCCGTCGAGGAGCTCGTCCCGGTCGTCGGCCGCGGAGCCGACGCGACCTTCGGCGCGGGCGGGGTCGCAGCAGGCTTGGCCGCCGAGGGGCGGGACGCACCGGCCGCCGTCGACCCGGACCGGGGCGCCGGCTTCGGCTTCGACCCGGACGACCCGCGCGCGGGCCCGGTCCCCGGTCGCGCGGGGGCACCGGGACGCGGAGGGCGGCGCGAGGACGGCATGCCCCGATTGTGCTGCCGCGACGGCTCCGGCCCCGGGAGCACGCGCGGTGCGCCCGCGAACGTGAGCCGATCGACACGACATCTTCACCCGCGACCGTGACCTGCGGCGCCACCCTGGTGCTCGCCGCACGCTCCGGTCCCGGACGCGCCGGAGCCCGGCGGGCCGACGAGCGGCGCACCGGGCTCCGGGTGCCGGGTCGCCCCGGCGGGGTTTGCTGCGTGACCGGACGGTCAGCCGCAGGTCAGCCCTGCACCGTCCAGCGCGGGAACGCGCCGCGACCGGCGTAGCGCGCGGCGTCGTCCAGCGCCTCCTCGATGCGCAGGAGCTGGTTGTACTTGTTGATGCGCTCGCCACGGGCGGGGGCACCGGTCTTGATCTGGCCGGCGTTCGTCGCGACGGACAGGTCGGCGATCGTCGTGTCCTCGGTCTCGCCGGAGCGGTGCGACACCATCGCGGTGAAGCCGTTGCGCTGCGCGAGCTCGACGGCGTCGAGCGTCTCGGTGAGCGTGCCGATCTGGTTGAGCTTGACCAGGAGCGAGTTCGCCGCCTTGAGCTCGATGCCCTTGGCGAGGCGCTCCGGGTTGGTGACGAACAGGTCGTCGCCGACGATCTGCACCTTGTCGCCGACCTCGGCCACGAGCTGGGACCAGGCGCCCCACTCGTCCTCGGACAGCGGGTCCTCGATGGAGACCAGCGGGTAGTCGCGCACGAGCTGCTCGTAGTACGCGATGATGTCCTCCGAGCTCGTCGCCTTGCCCTCGAACTGGTAGGCGCCGTCCTTGAAGAACTCGGTCGCGGCGACGTCGAGCGCCAGGCCCACGTCCTTGCCGGGGACGAACCCGGCCTGCTCGATCGCGACGAGGATCAGGTCGAGCGCGTCGCGGTTGCTCGGCAGGTTCGGGGCGAAGCCGCCCTCGTCGCCGAGGCCCGTCGCGAGGCCCTTGCCCTTGAGCACGGACTTGAGGGAGTGGTAGACCTCGGCGCCGGTGCGCAGCGCCTCGCGGAACGAGGACGCGCCGATCGGGGCGACCATGAACTCCTGGATGTCGACGTTCGAGTCCGCGTGCGACCCGCCGTTGAGGATGTTCATCATCGGCACGGGCAGGACGTGCGCGTTCGGGCCGCCGACGTAGCGGTACAGGTCGAGGCCGGCGCTCTTCGCGGCGGCCTTCGCGACGGCGAGCGAGACGCCGAGGATCGCGTTCGCGCCGAGCTTGCCCTTGTTCGGGGTGCCGTCCAGGTCGATGAGGGCGGCGTCGATGAGGCGCTGGTCCTCGGCCTCGAAGCCGATGAGCTCCGGGGCGATGTCGTCGATCACGGAGTTGACCGCGCCCTCGACGCCCTTGCCCAGGTAGCGGGACTTGTCGCCGTCACGACGCTCGACGGCCTCGAACGCACCGGTCGACGCGCCCGACGGCACTCCGGCGCGGGCGAACGTCCCGTCGTCCAGGACGACCTCGACCTCGACGGTCGGGTTTCCGCGGGAGTCGAGGATCTCGCGCGCTCCAACGGCTTCGATGCTGGCCACAGGTGCTCCTTCGGGGCAGGGCTGCGGGCGCTTCGAATGGGATGGCCGACCCGGGCAGGGAAACCCGGGACGCCGCGTGCGCGCCCGCGACGGTGGTGGGTTTACGACCACAGCCTAGTGCCCAGATGTGACCTGCGCCGCTGCGTCCGGTCCGTGGGCCACGGGTCGGGGACCTGCGCGACGACGATCGGGACGAACGTCCCGGTCAGACCGGTCGCTCCTCGCGCCCCGTCTCGGCCGCGATGATCTCGCCCTCGACGCGCCGCAGCTCGCCGCGCAGCGCGGCCTCGGCGTCCAGCCCGTCCGCCTCGGCGCGCGCCACGAGGGCGAGCAGCTCGCGCCCCAGCCGCTCGTCCGCCGTCGTGCCCGCGGCACCGTCCGCGGTGGTCGCACCGCCCGACGGCGCCGCGAGCGCCGCGCCGACCGCGTCGCCGAGGCCGCCGCGCCCGGCCCGGGAGAGGACCTTCTGCGCGCGGGCGAGCGCGCCCTGGGTGTGCGAGATGCCCTCGAGCACGGACGAGCGCTGCTTCTCGGCCTTCTTGATCGCGTCCCACTGCTGGTGCAGGTCGGTGACCTCGGCGTCGGCGAACACGTGAGGATGGCGTCGCACGAGCTTCGCGGCGAGGTCGGCCGCGACGTCGTCGACCGTGAACGGGTCCGGCTCCTCGCTCGCGATGCGCGCGTGGAAGAGGACTTGGAGCAGCAGGTCGCCGAGCTCCTCGCGCATCCCCGCGCGGTCGCCGGTCTCGATGGCGTCGGCCAGCTCGTGCGCCTCCTCCAGCAGGTACCGCACGAGCGACTCGTGCGTCTGCTCGCGGTCCCACGGGCACCCGCCCGGGGAGTAGAGCCGGTCCATGACGGCGACGACGTCGCGCAGCGCGTCGGTCGCCGGGTCGTGCACGGAACCCGGGGCGTGCGCGGGCTCCTGCTCGGGCTGCGGGGCGGCCGAGGCCTCGGGGGCGATCACCGGTTCATCGTAGGTTCGCCGAGCATGCGGTTCGCGCCGGTCGAGCATGCGGTCGTGGCCCGTCCGGGCGTCCGGACGGGCCACGACCGCGTGCTCGGCGGGTCGGTGGGTCGGCAGGTCAGCAGGTGCGCGGCTCCGCCGTGATGTCGCGGGTCGTCGAGCGGCCGTCGTCGAGCGCGGCCGTGACCGTGGCCGTGGTGGCCGGGACCGACGTCGCGCGGGCCGCGAACGACTGGTACGCGTTCGCGCCCGGAGCCACCGCCGTGAACGTCCGCGTCCCGTACGGGGTCGTGAGCGTGACGTCGACGGGCACGTCCTCGCGGTTCGTGGCCCGGACCGCGACGTACGCCTTGCCCGCGAGGCAGCGCGCCGACGCCTCGACGTCGAGCGCGACCTCGGGCGCGGCGCCCGCGCCGACGAGCCGTGCGACGCCCCAGCGGGCCGTCGACTGGTAGCCCGCCCCGGACGGGTCCGCCCAGTTGCGGATCGCCGTGCGGGTGCCCCCCGACGCGTCGTTGACCTGGAGGTCGAGCCCGTGGAACGTGCCCTCGCCGCCCTGGTCGGCGAGGTCGACGGCGAGCTCCACGACGTACCCGTCGGCCGTGCGCGTGGTCGCGCTCGTGACGCGCGCCCGTTGTGCCGCCTCGTCGCCCGTGCCGAACGACACGGCGTTCTCGGCGCTCACGCGGATCTGGGTGTCCAGGTCCCGGTAGGCGCCGTTCTTGGCGTTGCCCGCGTCGACGTAGACCTCGACGGAGTCCTGCACCCACGGGTCGGAACCGCTCACGTCCACCACCGGGTCGGCGACCTCGGCGAGCACGTAGAGCGTCCGGTCGCGCCACAGGGTGCGGACGGTCGCGACCGCGCCGCCGCTCCCCTGGACCTCCTTCGCGGTCGTCACGGGCGCGTTCGCCTCCGCCCACACGGCGTCGACCTCGCCGTCGACCGCGGGAGCGGCCGACGCGGGCGCGACCTCGAGGTAGGACAGCTCCTCGAGCAGGCGCAGCGTGCCCGTCGCGCCGGGCGTGTTCCACGCTGACGTCGCGTCGGTCCCCCCGTCCGTAGCGCGCACGTCGAGCGCGAGCGTGTCGCCCGCGCCGGCGGCGTCGAGCGGGAGGTGCGCGACGACGTCGTACCCGCCCGCGCGCTCGGTCACCTCCGCGGAGACCCCCGCGCTCGTCGTCCCGTCGCGGCCGACGACGTGCTCCGCGCCGTCGAGCGCGAACGTCACGGCGTCGGCGGCGTCGGCGGTCGCGTCGTCGACGCTCGCGAACGCCGTGAGGTGGTGGGGCGACCAGCGGAGCTGGAACCCGGCCTCTCCCCCGGCGGCCCCGCCCGGCGCGGCGAACGTGTGCAGCGGGAGCCGCTGCCAGTCCGGGGCCGCCGCGGCGTCGCCGTCGAGCGGGACGTCCCCGGCGAACACGTCGGCCGTGCGCAGGAGCGCCGGCAGCTCGGCGTCGACCACGCCGTGGTAGGCGGGCTTGGCCTTCAGCGCGTCGTCGAAGACGAGGGGAGCGCCGCTGTCGACGCGCCAGCTCCGGCCGTCGGTGAGGCCCCACACGGTGACGGAGTACAGGTCGTCGGCGTGCGCGCGGAACACGCGGAACGCGTCGCGGTAGTAGTACCCCTGCTCGACGAGCGACGCCTGGGTGACCGGGGTCCCGGTCGTGACGTCGAGCTCGGTGACGGCCTGCGTCACGGGCAGGTCGGCGAACCGCTCGATCGCGCCCTCGAGCGCGGAGACCGGCATCGCGAGGCTCACGTGGAACTGGTGCCCCACGCCGTCGACGGGCACCCCGCGCGCGAGGAGCCGCTCGACGAGCGCGTGGTAGCGGTCCTGCTTGCCGCCCTGCTCGGTGTTGTAGTCGTTGATGAACAGCGCGACCGGCCGCTCCCCGCGCTCCTTCGCCGCCGGGTCCGCGTAGACGTCGTTGAACGCCTCGTCGGCGTACGCGAACGCGAGGTCCAGGTACTCCTCGCCGAGGATCCGGAACCACTCCGAGCGGCGCAGGCCGTCGGGGTTCTCCCCGCCGTCCGACACGACCTCGTTCACCACGTCGAACGCCGTGAGCGGGTTGTCGCCGCCGAACGGGCCGTAGGCGTCCGCGAGCGCCTGCGCGACGGAGAAGACGTGCGTCCGCAGGCGGTCGCGCAGCACCTGCCGGTCCGCGTCCGACGTCGTCAGTGGCGCGCCGTCGGCGCCCTCGAAGAACCAGGCCGGCGTCTGCGAGTGCCACACGAGCACGTGGCCGTAGACGCGCAGGTCGTGCGCGGCCGCGTAGTCCATGAGCGCGGTGGCCTCGGGGTGCGTCCGGAACGTGCGGTCGTCGTCGTACCAGGCCTCGGGCTTCATGTGGTTCTCGGCCGTGACCTGGTCGAAGTGCCGCAGCAGCAGCTCGGAGGCCGCGCCCGAGGTCTCCCGGCTGTCGATCGCGACCCCGACCGGGACGTCGACGGTCTCCTTGATGCCCGTGAGGTCCTCGACCGCGGGCGGCGGCGGCACGCGCAGCACGACGTCGTCGACGAGCAGGTCGCTCGTGTTGTCGCCGTTGTAGTCCGTCTCCAGGTAGAGCAGCGCCTCGTCCGCGGCGGCACCCGGGAACGTCGCGGTGATCTGCGTCCAGCCGGTGCTCGTGATCCCCGAGAGCTGCGCGAGGGTCGAGTACGACGTCGCCCCGTCGACCGTGCGCGCGATGCTGAGCCACACGTCGTCCGCGGGCTGGCCCTCGGCGAAGCGCACCCACGCGCTGAGCTCGTACGTCGTGCCGGCGGCGAGCAGCCCGGTCACGTCGTGCCCGATGCCGTCGCCCTGACCGTCGCGACCGGAGACGACCGCGGCCTGCGTGCCGCCGTGCGCCACGTCCGTGAGGTCGAGCGACGGCGTCGTCGCGTCGCCCGCGCGCGGCACCCAGCCGCCGAGGCCGTCCTCGAAGCCGGTCTCCAGGAGGACCTCGCCGCCGCGCGGCGGCGTGCCGACGGGGAACGTGAACTGCCAGCCGGCCGCGAGCCGCTCGGCGACGACCGTCTCGACCGCCGCGAGCGTGCCCGCGCGGTCGCCGCCGCCGTCGTGCGCGAGCACGACCTCGCCGGGCCTCATCGCGGCGCGCAGGTTCGCGGTGAGCGTCTCGACGTCCTGGGTCTCCCAGTCGGAGATCGTGTTGACGACGGCGAGCGGCTGCATGCCGAGCGCGACGGCGACCTCGGGGGTCGCGCCCCACGAGCCGTTCGGCGCGCGGAAGAACGGGACCGGGTACTCCGGGTCGCCGAGCGCGTCGCGCAGGACGCCGAGGTTCTCGACGAGATCGGCGCGCACCTGGTCGGGCGACCACGCGCCCATGTCGGCGTAGCTGGTCGAGTGGTTGCACAGCACGTGCCCCCCGTCGACGATCCGACGCAGGAGCTCGGCGCCGCCCGGCGCCTCGACGTTCTGGCCGATGACGCAGAACACCGCGTGCAGGTCGTGCTCGGCGAGGAAGTCCAGCAGCGCGGGCGTCGTGCCGGGGTTGGGGCCGTCGTCGAACGTCAGGGCCGCGACGTCGCCGGTCCCCTCGGCGAGGCGCACCGGCGTCGGGACGGGGTTCACCGCTCCCCCGGGCACGACGCCGTCGCCGGGGTCGGTCGCGACGGTCGTCACGCGGACGTCGTCGAGCAGGAACGACGGGTGCGACCCGGAGACCGGCGCGGCCTCGACGTAGAGCGTCGCCGCGGTGAGGCCCGCGGGCAGGGTGTACGTCCCGCCGATCTCCACCCACCCGTCGGCCGTCGTCGCGACGGCCCCGCCGACCCAGGTGTAGGCGTCGCCCGCCGCACCCGTCTCCTGCACGGTGAAGTGGACCCCCGACGTCTCGGTCGTGCCCGCGGGGAGCTTGACCCAGGCCTCGACGTCGTACGCGACGCCGGGCTCGAGCAGCGCGAGCGCGTCGGTCGCGACGCCGTGCCAGTCCGCCGTCCGGCCCGTCACCGCGAGGCTCGACGTCCCGCCGTGCGACTCGGCGTCGGTCAGCGCGACGGTGACCGGCCCCCGCGCCACCCACGGTGCGCTCGCCCCCGATTCGAAATCGTTCTCCACAACGATGTCGATATCGTTATCGAGTTGGGCAGACGTCGGCGCCGCCATCGCATCGACCCCCGTCGCCGCGCTCGCTCCCCCGCCCGCCACCAGGGTGGCGAGCACCCCCGCCACGGCGGTCCTCCACGTGCGTCTCATCGTCGTCGCTCCCTTGCGATCGGCTGCGCGGGGCACGTCGCCCCCGGGCGCACCGGCGCGCCCGGGCCACACCCTAGGGGCACCCACCAGGTTCAGACAATGGTTGAACTATTCCCGCCCACCCCTCCGACCACGCCGACCGTCACCTGAGGTGCGCTCTGGCGAACCACGGTTCTGCCTCGGCCGCGGGCGCGAGGGCGGCCGAGCGGTGAGGCATCGCAACCGACCGTCGCAGCGGACGGCCCCGCCCCGGTCTGGGTGAGACCGGGGCGGGGCCGAGACGCGAGGTCACGACCTCCAGGTGTCCGACAGCGTCACGGAGCCGTCCTGGCCGACCGTCGCCGTGCGGTTGCCGCCGCTCTCCCAGACGACGTTCCCGCCGCCGTCGCGCTTGACGTACTTGTACGAGAACGTCGTCCCGGCCGGCAGGTCGAGGGTCGCGGTCCAGACGGGGTAGCCCGCGGCGGAGAGAGCGACGCCGTTCGCGGGCGCCCAGGAGCCGAGCGCCGAGATGCTCCCGACGACGAGCACGCTCTGCCCCCACGTCGTCGTCGCCGTCACGGAGAACGACGCGTCGCCCTGACCCTCGACGGGACCGGGGACCTCGCCGCCGTCCTCGCACGGATCGCCCGCCGTGACGGTCCCACCCGAGACCGCGACGGCCCCGCCCGCCAGGGAGTAGTCCTTGCCGCCGTTGTTGTCCCAGGAGCCGGAGCCGTTGGTGAACGCCGCCGTGACCGTCGCGGCGGAGCCGGTCGCGCCGTCCGGCAGGGCGACCTCCTTCGCGACCCAGCCGGTGCAGGCCGCGGTCATCGCGACGCCGGGCACGGCGGTCCAGGCACCCGTGCCGACGCGGTAGTGGACGTTGTACGCGTTCCAGCCCTTGTCGGTCGCGTAGTAGACGGTCGTCGTGCCGCTCGGGTCGACGGGACCGGGGCCGCCGGTGCCGCCGCCGTCCACCGCGCCGACGTGCAGGGCGAGCGCCCCGTAGGCGGGGACCGTCGCGGTGAAGGTGCCGGAGGAGCTCACGGTGTACTTCTTGGCGCAGTCCTTCGACGCGACGACGTCGCAGTACGTCCCGGCCGGGAGGGACGTCTGGTAGGTGCGGGTGACGGCGCTCGCGGCGTTGTTGATCGTCACGTACCCCTTGCTGCCACGGCCGTACGCGACGTGGTTGCTCCCGTCGTCCCACCAGTTCGTCACCGCGGTCCCGGCGACGGCGTTGTGGAAGCCGACCATGCCCACGATCTCGGTCCAGCGCTGCGTGCAGACCCACGCGCTGTTAGAGCAGCTCGCGTCCGGCACGGACGTCGCGGACGCGCCGGGGGCACCGGCGTCCTTGTTGTCCCAGGTGTAGCCGGAGTAGACGCTGGGCGCGCCGTAGGGCCACGAGAGCATGAACGTGTTGGCGAGCTTGTACTTGGCGCCCCACTTGTAGTTCATGGTCTCGCCGTTGCGCTCGGTGTCGTGGTTGTCGACGAACACGCCCGCGCGGTCCGAGGGGAGCTTGTTGTCGCCGATGGTGCGCAGGTCCTTGATCTGGCCGTCGAACCGGGACTTGAGGTCGCGCGCGTAGAAGAACTCGTGCGAGTCCCCGGAGCCGAGGTACTCCGAGGGCTGGATCGGCTCACCGCCCGCGCCGATGACCTCGTGCACCCAGAAGATGTTCGGGTTGGACAGCTTTGCCTTGATGGCGGCGAGGTCGGATGCGGGGATGTGCTTGGCGGCGTCGATGCGGAAGCCGGAGACACCCATGCCGATGAGGTCGTTCATGTACCCGGCGATCTTGCCCCGCACGTAGTCAGAGCTGGTGCGCAGGTCCTGGAGCGAGACGAGGCGGCAGTTCTGGACGTTGTACCGGTCGCCGTAGTTGGTGATGTTGGACCGGCAGTCGTTGAAGTCGTTCGGGCCGTACGGGACGCCAGGGAAGCTGTCGACCGAGTAGCTCGTCCCGCCGGTCCCGGTGCCGGACCCGGTGTCGGCGCCGGCGGTGTGGTTGACGACCGCGTCGACGACGACTCCCACGCCCGCGGACTTGCAGGTGCTCACCATGTTCTGGAACTCGGCACGGTTGCCGAGCTTGGACTCGATCTTGTAGCTCACCGGCTGGTAGGAGGTCCACCAGGCCGTGCCCTGGATGTGCTCCTGGGGCGGCGAGACCTGGACGTAGCCGAACCCGGCCGGGCCGATGGTGCTGGTGCACTCGGCCGCCACGGAGTCCCACGTCCACTGGAAGAGGTTGAGGATCACGTCGCCCCGGCCGTTCGGGGAGTCGACGACGGGCGTCGGGACGGGCGGTGCCGCCGCGGCGGGCGCGGCGACCGGGACCGTCGCGGCGAGCGCCGCCCCGAGCGCGAGGGCGGCCGACGCCGCCGCTGCGACGAGGCGCCGCAGGCGACCGTCGCGCCGGCCCGCGCGCCCGAGGGCGCGACGGGCGCCGGGCGCCGCTGCGGGGGTGGGTGCCGGCGGACCGGCAGGGTCGGTGGTGCGCGTCATTGCTGCTCCTTCGAGGTGCTGCGGCCGACGGCGCGCTCGGCATCGAGCGCGTGCGGGCCACGCGGTGCTGACTGCGCCCCGGGGTGTCGGGCGCGTCCGGGACTTGGCAGCGTTGCAGAGAGTTTCCGGATGTTGCTGCAACCTTACAGATCCACGGACACGCTGTCACGACCCTCGTGTGCGCCCGGCGGGTCGTGCACCGTGCGCCCGGACGGCATAGCGTCGAGCGGTACGCACCACGGGAGGAGACGACGACATGGGGACCAAGCGCCGCTGGAAGGACCTGACCAGGGGTCAGAAGATCGCCGTGGGGGTCGTGGGCGCAGCACAGGTCACGCTCACCGCCGCGGCGTACCGCGACCTGCTGCGCCGCCCGGCGGAGCAGGTCAACGGCACCAAGCTCGCGTGGGGGCTCGCGCTGCTCGTCAACTGGGTCGGGCCCATCGCCTACTTCCTCGACGGCCGCAAGCCCTGACACCGGGCCGACCCCGAGCATGCTCGGCGGGGCCGGGGGTTCTCAGCGGGAGGATGTTCCTACCGTTGCCGCCGCGCTCACCTCGCCGAGGACCACCGCGTCGATGAGCTGGCGCGCCCACGTGAGCACCTCGGCACCGCGCAGCGGCCGACCGCCGATGCGCGCCGTCGTGGGGTACGGGACGAGGAACGCGCGGATCGCGGGCTTGAGCAGCGTGCCCGGGTACAGGCGCTTGAGCCGGAGCTGCGCCGACTCCGCGAGGTCCACCGGCGCGAACCGGATGAACTTGCCCTGCGCCGTGACGTCCGTGAGCCCCGCGCGGCGCGCGTGGTTGCGGAAGTCCGCGACGTCGAACAGCGCCGACGCGACGTCGGGCAGCGCGCCGTACCGGTCGACGAGCTCGGCCCGCACCTCGGCGAGCTCGGGCGCGTCGGTCGCGGCGGCGATCTTCTTGTACGCCTCGAGCCGCAGCCGCTCGGTCGCGATGTACGACTCGGGCAGGTGCGCGTCGACCGGGAGCTCGATGGAGATCTCCGGCTGCTCCTCGGGGCCGTCGCCCCGGTAGTTCGCGACGGCCTCCCCCACCATGCGCACGTACAGGTCGAACCCGACGCCCGCGATGTGCCCGGACTGCTCGCCCCCGAGCAGGTTTCCGGCTCCGCGGATCTCGAGGTCCTTCATCGCGACCTGCATGCCGGCGCCGAGGTCGGTGTGCGCGGCGATGGTCGCGAGGCGGTCGTGCGCCGTCTCGGTGAGCGGCCGCTCCGGCGGGTAGAGGAAGTACGCGTACGCACGCTCCCGACCACGGCCCACGCGCCCCCGGAGCTGGTGGAGCTGAGACAGGCCGAGCATGTCGGCGCGCTCGAGGATGAGCGTGTTCGCGTTGGAGATGTCGAGACCCGTCTCGATGATCGTCGTGCAGACGAGGACGTCGAGCTCCTTCTCCCAGAACGCCCGGATCACCTGGTCGAGCTGGTGCTCGTTCATCTTGCCGTGGGCCACGCCCACGCGGGCCTCCGGCACGAGCTCGCGCAGCCGCGAGGCCGTCCGGTCGATCGTCTCGACCTTGTTGTGCACGTAGAACACCTGGCCCTCGCGCAACAGCTCGCGGCGCAGCGCCGCCGCGATCTGCTTCTCCTCGTACGCACCCACGTAGGTGAGGACGGGGTGGCGCTCCTCGGGCGGCGTCGCGAGCGTCGACATCTCGCGGATGCCCGTGACCGCCATCTCGAGCGTGCGCGGGATCGGGGTCGCGGACATGGCGAGCACGTCCACGTTGGTGCGCAGCTGCTTGAGCGTCTCCTTGTGCTCGACGCCGAACCGCTGCTCCTCGTCGATGATGACGAGCCCGAGGTCCTTGAACCGGATGCTGCCCGTGATGAGCCGGTGCGTGCCGATGACGACGTCGACCTTCCCCAGCCGCAGGCCCTCGATCGTCTCCTCGGACTCCTTGGCCGTCTGGAAGCGCGAGAGCGCCTTCACCGTGACGGGGAAGCCCGCGTACCGCTCGGAGAACGTCTCGAGGTGCTGCTGGACCAGGAGCGTCGTCGGCACGAGCACCGCGACCTGCTTGCCGTCCTGGACCGCCTTGAACGCCGCGCGGATCGCGATCTCCGTCTTGCCGTAGCCGACGTCGCCGCACACGAGCCGGTCCATGGGGACCGTCTTCTCCATGTCCGCCTTGACCTCGTCGATCGTCGCGAGCTGGTCCGGCGTCTCGACGTACGCGAACGCGTCCTCGAGCTCGCGCTGCCACGGCGTGTCGGCGCCGAACGCGTGCCCCTGCGTCGCCATGCGCGCCGAGTACAGACGGATGAGCTCGCCCGCGATCTCCTTGACGTGCTTGCGCGCCCGGGTCTTCGTCTTCGCCCAGTCCGCGCCGCCCATCTTGTTGAGGCTCGGGGACTCGCCGCCCGTGTACTTGGTGACCTGGTCGAGCTGGTCCATCGGGACGAACAGCCGGTCCCCGGGCTGGCCCCGCTTCGACGACGCGTACTCGATGACGAGGTACTCGCGCGTCGCCGCGTTGCCGCCCGTGCCGAGCGTGCGCTGCACGAGCTCGACGAACCGCCCCACGCCGTGCTGCTCGTGCACGACGAAGTCGCCCGCCTTGAGCTGCAGCGGGTCGACGACGTTGCGGCGCCGGCTCGGCATCTTGCGCATGTCGCGCGTGCTGGTCCCGGCGCGGCCCGTGAGGTCGGCCTCGGAGAAGACGGCGAGGCGCAGCTCCGGCGCGACGAAGCCCTTGCCGACCATGGCCGGGGTGACGAGGACGATGCCGCCCTCGGGCTCGTCGTCGAGGCGCGGCACGAGGCGCGCGGGCGTGTCGACCGCCCCGAGCTGCTCGACCATGCGCTTGGCGGGCCCGTGGCCCTCGGTCGTGAGCACCAGGCGCCAGCCCGCGTGCTGCAGCCCGCGCACGTCGTCCAGCGCGCGCGAGACGTCGCCGCGGTACGACTCGACGTCGCGCGCGCCGAGCGTGAAGGTCGGGACGCCGTCCGCGCTCTCGCCCACGTGCGCGGCGGTGGTGCCCGACGACGCGCCCGCGCCGTCCGCGGCCCGCGCACCGGCGTCGGTGGCCGCGTCCGTCGGCAGGTCGAGGTCCGGGTTGTCGAGCGCGAACGACGAGAGCGTCCACCAGCCGAGGCCGCGGCGCTGGGCGACCGCGCGGACCTCCGCGAACGTCTCGAACGACGCCGCCGACAGGTCGAGCGGCGACGTCCCGCCCGCGACCGCTCCCGTCCAGGCGGCGGCGAGGAACTCCTCCGTGGTCGCGACGAGGTCGTGCGCGCGCCGGCGCACGCGCTCGGCGTCGTCGAGGACGAGCAGGGCGTCGTCGGGCACGAGCTCGAGCACCGGGACCATCCGGTCGACGAGCACCGGCGCCAGCGACTCCATGCCCTCGACCGCGACGCCCGCGGCGAGCTTGTCGAGCATCTCGACCGCGCCCGGCAGCTGCTCGACGAGCGCCGCCGCGCGCGCCCGCACGGACTCGGTGAGCAGGATCTCGCGGCACGGCGGCGCCCACAGCCCGTGCTCCGCGATCTCGAGGCTGCGCTGGTCCGCGACCGCGAACCAGCGGATCTCCGACACCTCGTCGCCCCAGAACTCCACGCGCAGCGGGTGGTCCTCGGTGGGCGGGAAGACGTCGAGGATGCCCCCGCGCACGGCGAACTCGCCGCGGCGCTCGACCATGTCCACGCGCGTGTACGCTGCCGCGACGAGCCGCTCCGCGACGTCGGTCAGGTCCGCCGTCGACCCGGCGTGCAGCTCGACCGGCTCGAGCTCGCCCAACCCGTCGACGACGGGCTGCAGGAGCGCGCGCACCGGCATGACGAGCACGCGGACGGGGCCCGACGGCCCGACCTCCGGGTCCGGGTGCGCCAGGCGGCGGAACACGGCGATGCGCTTGGCGACGGTGTCCGCGCGCGGGCTCAGGCGCTCGTGCGGCAGCGTCTCCCAGCTCGGCAGCACCGCGACCAGGTCCGCCAGCTCGTCCGGCAGGTAGGCACGCACGCTCGCGGCGAGCTCGTCGGCGTCGCGCCCGGTCGCCGTCACCACGACGAGCGGGCGCGACCCGGGCGCCCACACCGTGCCGGACGACGCCCGGTCGCCTGCCCCGTCGACCGGCCCCGTCGCCCGCGCCCCGGCCATCGCGGCGAGCAGCGGCGGGCGCGCGCCGGCCGGGCCGACCACGTCCGCCTCGCCACGGGCGCGCACGTGCTCGACCGCCGCCGTCGCGGCGGGGTCGGCGAGCAGCGCGGGCAGGATGCCGGTGAGGTTCATGCGGTGGGGTCCCTCCGAGGACGGTGGTCGGTGGCGTCGGCGGCCACGCGCGGGGCGGGCCCGGGTCGAGGACGGTTCCGGACGGCTGAGGACACGACGGGGCAGCACGAACGGCCCGGACCGAGGCTCTCCGAGGGCGGCGAGCGGGTCCGGGCTGGGGTCGTGCAGGACGACGGCTCCCAGCGTACGCCTCGGCGCCCACACGGCGACCGGCGGCGGTCGACCGGGGAGGCGACGTTTTCACCCGGCGTCACCCTCCCGCGACCGGTGACACGGTCCCCACCGCTCCGTCATGCTCGGGGCGTGCCCACCTCCGCGGCGCCGGACCGTGTGCCGGCCCGGTCTCGCTCGTCCGTACCGCTCGTGCTGCTCGCGCTGCTCGTCGCGGTCTTCGTCGCGCTCTGGGCCGCCTCCCACCTCACCGTGGCCGGGCAGCAGGCCGACGCCGGGGCGTTCCGGACCCTCGCTCCCCTGCACGACGCCGGGCGCGACGTCGCCGGGGCGCTGCGCCGGGGACTCCCCGTGGCCTGCGCGGCCGCCGTCGCCGTCCTGGGCGTGGTCGCGCTGGTGCGCCGCGCGTGGCGCGACCTCGTCGCCGCCGTCCTCGTGGTGCTCGGGACGGTCGGGATCGCGGTCGGGCTCCGCGAGGTCCTCGTGCGGCCCGACCTCGGGGAGCACGGCTACGCCTACCAGACCTTCCCGAGCGGTCACGTCGCGGTGGTCGGCGGCCTGTGCGTCGCGATCTGGCTGCTGTGGCCGTGGTCGGGGTCGCGCGCGGCCGCGGGCTGGGCCGGGCTCGGCGTGACGGCAGCCGCCGCCCTCGCCTCCGTCGTGACGTACGCACACCGGCCGAGCGACGTCGTCGGCTCGCTGCTCGTCGCGGCGGCCGTCACGGTCGCCGTCGTGTGGCTGCTCGACGTCCCTGGGGGACCCCGCGCCGCGAGCGCGAGCCCGGCGGCTCCTCCCGCCGTCGCCGACGGGACGCCCGAGCCACCCCGGGTCAGCGACCCCTCGGCCTGACCTCGGCCAGTCCGGCGTAGAGCTCCTCGTACCGGTCGACGACGCGCTCCCAGGTGAAGTCCTCGACCCGCCGGCGGCCGGCGGCGCCGATCCGCTCCGCGCGCTCCGGGTCGTCGAGCAGGCCGAGCACGGCGGCGGCGAGCGCCTGCGTGTCCTGGGGGTCCACGAGCACGCCGTCGACGCCGTCGGAGACGATCTCCGGGGGCCCGCCGCGCACGGTCGCCACGAGCGGCCGCCCGGACCGCCACGCCTCGAGGACGACGAGCGGGGCGGCGTCCGCGCGGCTCGGCACGACGACCACGTCCGCAGCCGCGAGGCGGGCCGCCACCTCCGCCGGGTCCAGCCGTCCGGGGAGCTCGACCCGGTCGGTCAGCCCCGCCGACGCGACCCGGCGGCGCAGCGCGGCCGCCTCGCTCCCGTCGCCGACGACGACGAGCCGCGCCCGGTCGCGCAGCGCCGACGACGCGAAGGCGTCCACGAGCAGGTCGAACCCCTTGACGTGCTCGATCCGCCCCACCGCGACGACCACGGGCTCCCGCACCGGCGACCGCGCGGGCTCCCCCGCCGCGGCGTCGTCCCCCGGACGGTGGTCGGCCAGGTCGTGCCCGGCGACATCGTGCCCGGCGACGTCGTGCCCGGCCAGGTCGACGCCGTTCGGGACGACGACGGCGTCCGGCGCGCCGAAGCGGACCAGGTCGTCCGCGACGACGCGCGAGCACCCCGTCACCGCGCCCGCGACGCCGATCGAGCGCTCGAGCGCCGCGCGCAGCAGCCGCGAGTGCTCGAACACCGCGTGGTCGTCCGCGAAGGTCTCCCCGTGCGAGCTGACCACGAGCGGCGTGCGGGTGAGCGTGCGCAGGCCGAGCGCGTACGCGCCGTTGGGGCCGAAGCACTGCACGTGCAGCACGTCCGGCCGGAACGCCCGGAACGCCCGGCCCCACGCGAGCGCGGCCCCGGGCGCGGCGAGAGCGAACCGGGCGACGTCGCCGGGCCTGCTCGACGGCTGCGGGGTCGGCAGGTAGCGCACGAGGACGCCGTCGACGCGGCGCGTGCCGAGGCGCTCGCCGCGGTCGACGGTCCAGACCTCCACCGCGCTCCCGCGCGCCGCCAGCACGCGCGCGACGTGGCGCACGTGCGACTCGACACCCCCGGTGTGCGGGTCGAACGAGCTCGCGACCAGCGCCACCCGGCGACGCCCTGCCATGCGTGCCTCACCCTCTCGCGGGACGTCCCGCGCCCGGTCCACGATCACCCGCTCATCACCCGCTCCCGCAGGTCCGGCGGGGCGTCCGCGCCACTAGAGTGGGCCACTCTACCGACCGCTCCGGTCGTCCCGACCGTGCCGCACCCGCCACGCACCACGCCCCGAGGGGGACCTGCCCGATGCCGCAGCTCGTCGTCGCGACCGTCGCGGTCGAGGTCCCGATGGGGGCCCAGGTGTACCAGGAGGAGGTCGCGGCGCGCGCGGCGGAGGCGCTCGCGGACGGGCGTGCCGGAACGAGCGCCTGGTCCGTCGACCGCGCCGTCTTCCGCTCGCTTCGCTCCCCGCTCGCCGGGACCCACCGGCTCCCGCTCGGTCGGCTCGGCTCCGCGAGCCCCGCGGTGCGCCGGGCCGTCGGCCGCGCGGTCTACCCGCACGGCGCCGTCGTGCACCGCGTAGGGCTCGACCTGCCGCCGCACCCGACGCGCGACGTCGTCGCCGTGCAGGACGTCGTGTCGTGGCGCTACCACGACGAGTCCGCACCGGTCCGCGCGGCGGCCGAGGAGGTCCGGCGCGCGGCCGCCGTCGTGTGCGTGTCGGAGTTCAGCGCGGACGAGGCCGCGGAGGTCCTCGGGCTCGCCGAGCGACCGTCCGTGGCCTACAACGGCGTGGACCCGGTCTACTTCTCCGCCGCGCCGCTCCCCCGCGAGCGCCTCGCCGCGCTCGGCGTGGACGGTCCGTACGTGCTGCACGCGGGCGGCGCGTCGCGGCGCAAGAACCTCGAGGAGCTCGCCGTCGCGTGGGGCAGGGTCCGCTCCGCGCGCCCCGACCTCACGCTCGTCATGAGCGGGCCGCCGCACCCGCGCCGCACCGCGCTGTTCGCGGAGCTGCCCGGCACGCGGCTCGTCGGTCGCCTGCCGGGCGAGCTCATGCCGGGGCTCGTCGCGGGCGCCGCGGCCGTCGTCGTGCCGTCGCGCTACGAGGGCTTCGGGCTCCCCGCCCTGGAGGCGATGGCCGCGGGCGTCCCCGTGGTCGCGGCCCGCACGAGCTCGCTGCCCGAGGTCGTGGGCGACGGCGGCGTGCTCGCCGAGCCGGACGGCGCGAGCCTCGCGGAGGCCCTGCTTTGGGTGACGACGCGTGACGCCGAGGTCGAGGCGCTCGTGGGGCGCGGGCGCGAGCGCGCCGCCACGTTCACGTGGGAGCGCAGCGCCGCGCAGCACGCCGCGATCTGGCGCAGGGTCGCCGCACGCGGCTGACGGCGCCCGCGCCCCGGTGACGGCGCTCACCCTGCCGGCTCCCACGCCTGGACCGCACTGATCGTCGCGATCCACTCGCTCTCCGTCACGAGCGGGATGAAGTCGGGGTGCAGCCCGCCGACGATCCCGGTGTAGTTCGCCGCGAGCACGGGCACGTCGCGCTCGGTCGTCATCGGGAGCGTCACGCGCACCGCCGTGACCTCGACGGGCTCGAACGTGAAGAGCGCGACGCGGTCGAGGAACTGGTCGGTCTGCTGCGCCACGTCCCGCCACGCGCCGTCGGGCGTGCGGACCGAGACGGTGTAGTCGCGCAGGCCCGACGTGCAGCACCTGATGCCGGCCGTCGCGACGGCGACGCGGTCGATCGTGCGCGGGCCGTCGGTCGTGACCTCGACGCCCGGCGCCTCGTCGACGGACCCGTCGGCCAGGCGTCCCGACCGCCAGGGCTCGCGCACGGCGAAGGTGCCGGACGTGACGACGTCGGGGTCGCTCGCGTCCTCGTGCGTCGACGTCGCGGTCACGGGCCGACCCTCGAGCACGTCGTCGCCGAACGCCTCGACGGGGGCGACCTCGAGCGCCGTGCCCGCGGGCGCGACGAGCAGGACGGGCGCGCCGTTCACCGGGACCTCGACGCCCCCGGAGGGGACCTCCAGGCCGCGCTCGGCGCCGTAGACGTCCCGCGCGGTCACCGTGATCGCGCCGCCCGGCGCCGTGAGCCGCACGGCGGTGGACAGGTCCTCGCTCCACAGGGCGAACAGCTCGGCGCCCTCGACCTGGCCCGTCCCGGGCGCGCGCACGGCGTGCACCCCGGGCGTCCCGGTCTCGACCGCCTCGGGCGGCCCGAACCCGTCGAGGAACACCGCGCTCGCGGCGAACGCCGCCCCGGCGGGCTTCACGTACTGGCCGTACTGGAGCAGCGACCAGGAGTTCTCCTCTTCGCCGAACCCGCCCTCGGAGAAGAAGTACGTCCACTCGTCGACGTCCTCCAGCCCGTACCAGAGGAGCTTGCGCACGACGTCGGACCCGCCCGCCCAGAAGTTCGCGACGCCGTCGGACCACCAGCCGGTCTCGGTGTCCCACACGGGGACGTCGCCGCACGCGGCGATCGCGTCACGCAGCCGGTCCAGCTCGGCGCCGTCCGCGGAGAACCCCTCCTCCTCCCACGACCGGTTGAACCCCGTGTAGGGGTGGATGCCGACGACGTCGAGCGAGGCGCACCCGCCCGCGGCGACCAGGTCGGCCCACCACGCGGGCTCGATCCCGAGCGTGTTCCCACCGACCACCACGACGTCCGCGGACGCGGCGCGCGCGCCCGCGGCGAACGGGGCACCCACCTCCTCCTCGTAGGCGGCCGCGTCCTCGTACCCGGTGTTGTTGGGCTCGTTCCACGGCTGCCAGTAGCGGATCTGCGGCGCGTGCTCGTGCACCGCCGCGACGATCTCGCGCGCCCAGCCCTCCCACGTCCCGGCCTCCGCCGCCGCCCGCTCCGCCTCCCCGCCCGAGCCGAGCTGCAGCGTGAGGATCACGCCCGACTCGTCCGCGAGCTCCGCGGCGGCGGCGAGCTCGGCGAACGGGTCGACGTCGGCGGGCTCCTCGCCCTCCTCCGCGTCGGGCGCGAACGCCGCGTTCGGCAACGAGTCCCAGACGAGCGCGTCGGCGTCCGGCTCGGCCGTCGGGTCCGGCACGATCGCCCCGAAGTCGAGCTGCGTACGGTGGCTGCCCACGCCGAGCTGGTCCGCGAGCTGCACGCCGCGCAGCGGCCCCGCGCCGCCCCAGTCCGCGCCGTCCGCGAGCGCCGCCGGGTCGAGGCCGCTGCCCGGCGCGGCCACGGTGTAGCGCAGGCACGTCCCCGAGACGGGTTCGCCCGTCGCGGTGTCGACCAGCGTGGCGTCGACCTCGTACACCCCCGGCCGGGTCGGCGGCAGGTCGAGCGGGAGGTCGCCGCCCTCGGCGGGGAGATCGACGACGGTCTCCTCGCCGACCACCGGGTCCCACACGCGCGGGTCGCCGCGCACCTGGTAGCGCAGGCGGTACGTCCCGGCGGCGGCGCCCCAGGCGTCGTCGAACGCGGCTACCACGCGCGGCGCGGTCCCGTCGGGGAAGACGCCGTAGGGCGCGTCCACGAGCAGCCCGGCGCCGAGCCCGAGCCCGCCGAACAGCTCCTCGTTCGCCGCGTTGTACTTCACCGGCGCGCCGAGCTGGTAGGCCATGCGGTCGGCCGAGATCTCCGTGATCGCGAACCCGCCCTCGTCGCCGTGCGTGAGCACGTAGTACGGCGCGTCCCCGGCGGTGCCGTCGCGCAGCACCGGCGTGCTCTCCCACAGCGCGAACGGCTGCTCGAGGTCCTTGTGCGTGTCCGGCCACACGCCGCGGAACACGCCGTCGCTCCCCCACCACCGGAACCCGAGGTTCTCGTCGGCAACGACGAGGCCGTCGCCCTCGGGCCCGGACGAGGGCCCGGTGGTCACGCCCGTCGTGTCGTCGAGCCACGGCACGCGCGGCACGCCGAACGGTCGCCCGCGCTCCCACGAGGCGCCCAGGTGGAAGGCCGGGTCGTCGCCGCCCGGCCCGACGGCGCGCAGGTCGAGCGTGCGGCGCTCGTCGTCGCGCACGTCGGTCTGGACCAGGGCCGTGCCGTCCGGGAGCTGCGCGAGGACGGCGCCCTCGAACGGGGTGTCCGTGAGGAGCTCTCCGTCGCCCGACACCTCGTGCAGGACCTCGCCCGCCTCCTGGACGCCGACGACGGTGCCGCCGTCGGCCGTCCAGCGCACCGTCCCGTACAGGTCGAGCAGGTCGCCCGCCGTGTGCTCGCCCTCGGGGATCGTCACCGACCAGGTCGTAGTCCCGTCGGGCGCGACCTTGAGCAGGTCGCGGCGGTGCATGAGCGTGTCGAGGAGGTACGCGCTCCCGTCCGGGTCGACCTCGAAGGAGTCCGTGCGGAACGTCTCGCTCGCGCCGTCCCAGTCGAGCTCGACCGGCGTCGTCGCCTCCGCGTCCCCGGTCGCGAGGTCGTAGCGCGTCACGGTGTACGTCGCCTCGCGGTCCCACTCCAGCACGTACGCCGCGCCGTCGAGCACGCGGAACGTGACGAGCTCCCCGTCGTCGAGCGTCACGACGTCGTCGACGACCGTGCGGATCCCGTCCAGCGCCTCGGTATCGACGCCGTCGTCGGTCACCTGCTCGAGGCGGGGGAACCCGCACAGGGGCAGCGCGCCCGTCTGCGTGACGGGCGACGTCGCGGGGACCGGGGAGGGGACGAACGGCTGCGCGCCCGAGGTCGTCCCCGACCCTGCGCCGCCGATCGCGACGGCCGCGACCAGCGCGAGGACCGCGGCGACGACGCCGCCCACGACCGTGGGGTCCGCACCGCCCTCGGGCCTCTCGCCGTCCTCGTCCGAAGCCATCTCGCCGCCCTGTCGTCGTCGGGCCCTGCTCGGGTGCCGCTCCCGCGAGCGTAGGTCCGCGGAGGGTCGGCGCCGAGGGTCGGCGGGCACTTTCACCCGCGTTCGTCCGGTTCCGGGCCCGATTCACCCGTTCGACCCGGCCGCGGGCGCGAGCAGGACGACTATCTTTCATCTGTGCAGGCGACCACGGAACCCGCGATCCGCGTCGCCGGGCTGGGCAAGACCTACCGGCTCGGCGCGTTCGGCGAGCGACCGTCCACGGCCGCGGCCGCCGCGATCCAGTGGGTGCGGTCGACCGGCAAGCAGAAGTACACGCTGTTCGACGCGCTGGACGACGTCTCCTTCGAGGTCCCGCAGGGCGAGGCGCTCGGGATCGTCGGTCGCAACGGCGCGGGCAAGTCGACGCTGCTCAAGATCCTCACGCGCGTCACCGCGCCCACGCGCGGGCGGATCGAGCTCACCGGGCGCGTCGGGTCGCTCCTGGAGGTCGGCACGGGGTTCCACCCCGAGCTCACCGGCAAGGAGAACATCTTCCTCAACGGCGCGATCCTCGGCATGACCCGCAAGGAGATCACCAAGCGCTACGACGAGATCGTCGCGTTCTCCGGCATCGAGAAGTTCCTCGCGACCCCGGTCAAGCGCTACTCGTCCGGCATGTACGTCCGGCTCGCGTTCTCCGTCGCGGCCCACCTCGACACCGAGATCCTCGCGATCGACGAGGTGCTCGCCGTCGGCGACGCCGAGTTCCAGCGCCGCTCGATCCAGAAGATGCGCGAGGCCGCCCAGGGCGGCCGGACGGTGCTCTACGTGAGCCACCAGCTCCAGACGGTCCAGGCCCTGTGCACCTCGGCGGTGCTGCTCGACCGCGGGACCCTGAAGTACTCGGGCACGGTCGAGGGCACGCTCCAGGCGTACCGCGACAGCTTCGAGAGCTTCGCCGCGGCGCAGTCCGACCCCAAGAAGCGCCCCGGCAACGGCAAGGTCCGGCTCTCCTCGGTCCGCATGGAGGACGAGTTCGTCAAGTCGTCCCAGGACATCGTCGTCGACTTCGAGGCGCCCGCGAGCAAGAAGCTCGTCGGCACCTACTTCGTCTCGATGCACATCAACAACGACCAGGGGACCGTCATCGCGCAGTGCGACTCGCGCCTCGTCGGGAAGTGGTTCGACCCGGAGCAGCCCCAGAAGGGCCGCCTCGTGGTCCGCGACCTGTGGCTCAAGCCCGGCCAGTACACGGTCGACGTGTACGCGTGCCAGGCCGGCGTGCTCGACGCGTGGGAGGGTGCGTGGCGCTTCGAGGTGCTGCCCGACCTTCCGTACCCGGAGTTCACGGAGGCGTCCAGCACCGAGAAGGGCATGGTCTTCGTGAACTTCGAGTACGAGGGGGCCTGACGTGGAGCAGACCGTGCAGCGCACCGTCATCACGCCGCCGGGGCGCCTCAACCTGCCGTCCTGGCGCGAGCTGTGGAACGCGCGCGAGGTCGCCGTCCGGCTCGCGCTGCGCGACGTCATCGTGCGCTACCGCCAGACGATCTTCGGCATCACGTGGGTCATCGCCCAGCCGCTGGTCAGCGCCGGCATCTTCACCATCGTCTTCGGCGAGATCGCGGGACTGTCGACGGGGAACGTCCCGACCTTCCTCTTCACGCTCGCGGGCATGCTCGCCTGGAACCTGTTCAACGGCGCGCTCGGTCGAGCCTCCGGCTCGATGGTCGGCAACCAGTCCCTCGTGCAGAAGGTCTTCTTCCCGCGGCTCCTGGTCCCGATCTCGAGCCTCGCCTCGGTCGTGCTCGACTTCCTCGTCGCGCTCGCGCTCGCGGTCGTGCTGCTCTTCGTCTACGGCATCAACCCCGGCTGGGCGGTCCTGCTCCTGCCCGTCTGGGTGCTGCTCATCCTGCTGATCGGGACGGGGCTGGGCCTCGCTGCCGCGGCGTACATGGTCAAGTACCGCGACGTCGGGTACGTGCTGCCCTGGCTCGTCCAGATCCTCCTCTACGCGAGCCCCGTCGCCTACGCATTGTCGTCCGTCCCGGCGAACCTGCGCTGGCTCTTCGACATCAACCCGGTGACGTGGTTCCTCGAGGGCTTCCGCTGGTCCCTGCTCGGCACCGACTTCCCGCCGACGTGGCAGGTCGTGGCGCTCGTGGTCGCCGCTCCCCTGATCTTCCTCGGCGGGACGCTCGTGTTCCAGAAGAACGAGCGCGAGTTCGCGGACTTCATCTGATGCGCGTCTCCGCGTACGTCCTCCTCGCCGACCCGAGCTTCCTGCGCGCGAGCCTGCTCGCGTACTACCACCTCGTCGACCGGGTCGTGCTGTCCTACGACGAGACGAGCACCTCCTGGACGGGCACGCCGCTGCCGGTCGAGGAGTGCCTCGCGATCGTCGAGGAGGTCGACACCGACGGGAAGTGCGTGCGCGCCCCCGGGCGCTTCGCCCGGCTCGACGAGCACCCCCTCGACAACGACACGTACCAGCGCCAGACCGCCCTCGACGCGGCGTCGGAGGGGGCCGACTGGGTGCTGCAGCTCGACACGGACGAGGTCATGCTCGACCCCGCGGCGTTCCGGGCTTCCCTCGACGCCGCCGAGCGGGCGGGCGCGGGCGGGCTCCACTACCCCGCACGCTGGCTCTACTCGCGCGTCGCGCCGGGGCGCTACCTGGAGTCGAGCACGCGCCTCGGCAGGCCCGCGGCGTCGTACCCCGGGCCGCTGGCGGTGCGCGCCGGCACGACCCTCGCGCACGCCCGCCAGGCCGACGTGCCGCTCTACCGCGTCGACCTGCGGCCCTGGAACACCGACCCGAGCCACCCGCACGACACCGTCGTCCACGAGGTCGTGCGCCCCGACCAGGCCGTGCTGCACTTCTCCTGGGTCCGCCGCCCGGCGGCCATGCGGCAGAAGTTCGGGTGGTCGGGACACACGGCCCACTACTCGCGCCCGGGCGTCTACGAGGCGTGGGTCGGGCGCACCCGGCACCCGCGCCGCACCACGCTCACCACACCGCTCCGCCGCGAGGACTGGTTCCGCCTCGTGACCGTCCCCGAGCCGCCGGGAGGCGCGCCGTGAGCCCGACCGTCAGCGTCGTCGTCGTGACGTACGGCCGCCCCGAGAGCGTGCGCGAGTGCCTGGAGCACCTCCAGCGGCTCGACACCCCGCCGCTCGAGGTGGTGGTCGTCGACTCGACCCCCGCGGACACGACGCGGCGGCTCGTGCGCGAGGAGTTCCCCGACGTGCGCCTCCTGCACAGCACGCTCGGGCGCGGCACGACGCCGGAGTCGCGGCAGATGGGCTTCGCCGTCACCCGGGGCGACGTCGTGGCGTTCGTCGACGACGACGCCTACGCCGCGCCGGACTGGCTCGACGAGCTCGTCGCGCCCTACGCCGACCCGGACGTCGTCGCCGTCGGCGGGCGTGCGGACAACGGCATCCCCGGCGAGGAGCACGAGGGGCTGGACCGCATCGGCCGGCTGCTCCCCGACGGCCGCCTCACCGGCAGCTTCGCCGCCGACCCCGGCCGCGTCGTCGAGGTCGACCACCTGCTCGGGGCGAACATGTCGTTCCGCCGCAGCGCGCTGGAGGCGATCGGCGGCATCCGCGGCAACTACCCGGGCACGTGCCTGTGCGAGGAGTCCGACATCTCGCTGCGCCTGCGCGCGACGGGCGGGCGCCTGCTCTACACGCCGCGCGCGGTCGTACGGCACATGGCCGCGCCGTACGGGATCGGTGGCAAGCGGTTCGACCGGCGCTACCTGTACTACGCCCGCCGCAACCACCTCGTCATGCTCGTGCGGAACTTCGGGTGGCGGGACCCGATCGTGCGCCGGTACGCCCGCACGACCGTCCGCGACCAGCGCGACTACCTGCGCACGACCGCGCGGCGCCTCGGGCCGACCAAGTCGGACGGGACGCGCCGCCCCCTGCGCAAGCGGGTCACGGCCCCGGTCGTCCTCACGCGGGCGGTGGCGGAGCTGGTCGGACTGGCCGCCGGCGTCCCCGCCGCCGTGCGCACGACGCGGCAGGACCGCGCGGACGGGCTCGCGACGCCATGACGCCGGGGGCGGGCAGGCCGCTCGTCCACGCGATCACGCCGGGCGACCACTTCTCCCCGCGGACGGGCAGCGCCGTCCCGACCGTGGTCGACGGGCTCGCCCGGCACCGGTCCCAGGGCAGCCCGCGGCCGACGGTCCTCGTCGCGCGCGGGACGTACCCGGACCGCTACCCGAGCGCGGACGTCGTCGAGTACGCGCAGCGACGCTCGCGCCGGACCGACCGCTACCTCGACTCGGCGCTCGCCCGCGTCGGCGCTCCCCGGGTGGCGGCGCGCCGCGCGTTCGCCGCCGTCGTCGTCAGCCAGGACGAGTGGGCGCCGTCGTTCGTGCTCGCCCACAACGCCCCGGCCCTGGTGCCCCTGGTCGGGCCGCGGCACGTCCCCGTGCTCTACGCGCACAACCAGGTGCTGCGGACGTACACGACCCGCGACGCGGGCCGGACGCTCGCGCACGCCCCGGTGGTGGTGTGCGTGAGCGACTTCCTCGCGGAGCAGGTCCGGGCGCGGCTCCCCCGGGAGCTCGCCGACCGGGTCCGGACCGTCCGCAACGGCGTGGACCCGGCGCTCCTCGACGTCGAGCGCGCGGACCCTGCCGACGACGGTCTGCACGTCGTGTACGTCGGCCGGGTCATCCCCGACAAGGGCGTCCACGTGCTCCTGGCCGCGGTGGGCGCGCTGGACCGCGCCGACGTCCGCGTGACGGTCGTCGGGCGTGCCGGGTTCGACGCCCGGGACCCGCTGACGCCCTACGAGCAGGAGCTCCGTCGGACGGCGGACGACCTGCGGTCCCCGGTCCGGTTCGCGTCGTTCCTCGCACGTGACGCGCTGCCCGCCGTCCTCGCGACCGCCTCGGTCGTCGTGGTCCCGTCGACCTGGCCGGAGCCGTTCGGGCTGACCGCGCTGGAAGGCATGGCGGTCGGCGCCGCCGTCGTCGCGTCCGACGTCGGCGGGCTGCCCGAGGCCGTCGGCGACGGCGGCCTCCTGGTCCCGCCGGGCGACGTCGCCCGGCTCGCCGACGCGCTGGACGGCCTGCGCGACGCGCAGACCCTCGGGCAGGCTCAGGCGAGGGCGCGGGCGACCGCGCGGACACGCACCTGGGCGGTGTCCGCAACCCGGCTCGACGAGGTGCTGGAGGCATACCGATGACGGTCACCGTGCGGGTCGTCGCCCTCGACGACCTCTCGCCCGCCGAGATCGAGGGGTGGTCCGACCTCGCCGAGCGCGCGGTCGAGCCCAACGCCTTCCTCGACCCGGCATGGCTCCTGCCCGCGACCCGCTGGTTCCCCGCGGCGCGCGAGCTGCGCGTCCTGCTCGCCGACGACGGCGAGAAGGTCCGCATGGTCCTGCCCGTCGGCGTCGAGCGGGGTATCCACGGCCTCCCGATCTCGTACGCGACGACCGGGACCCCCTACCTGGCCAGGAACGCCGCCGTGTGCGCCCCGCTCGTGGACCGTGACGACGCCCGCGGGACGTTCGAGGCCGTGCTCGACGCGGTGGGTCGCCGCCGCGGCGGGCTGCCCGGTCTGCTGGAGCTGACGCTGTTCCCCGACGGCCCGCTCCTGACCACGCTGCTCGACGTCGCCGCGGACCGGCGGCTCCCCGTCCTCGAGCGCTACCGCCTGGAGCGTGCGTGCCTCCGGGTCCCCGGAGAGGACCCCGTCGCGCACCTGAGCAGGCGGCGGCGCCGGCACGTCCGGCAGGACGCGGCCGCGCTGGCAGAGCGCCTCGGCGGAGAGCTCACGGTCGTCGACAACGGCGCCGACCCGGCCGCGACCGAACGCCTGCTGGACCTCGAGGCGTCCGGGTGGAAGGGCGACCGGTCGCGCAAGGGCGCCGCGCAGCGCAACAAGCCGCACCAGCTCGGCTGGTTCCAGGAGGCGACGGACGAGATGCGGCGGCGCGGGCGGCTGCACGTCTTCGAGCTCGTCGGCGGCGGGACCACCGTCTACGCGAGCGCGGTGATCCGCTCCGGCGCCGGGCTCTTCGGCTACCTCGACACCTACGACGAGGCCCACGCGGACCTGGGGCCGGGGGTGGTCGGCCGGGTCCTGACGCAGGAGCACGTCGCCGCGCGCGGCGACGTCTCCCTCTTCGACCCGTGCATCCATCCCAAGTTCACGGTCCCGTCCACCCTCTACCCGGGCCGCCGGGACCTCGTCGGGCTCCTGGTCGCCGTCCGCGGACCCGTCGCACGCACCGGTGTCAGGACGGCGCCCCGGGTCTCGTCCGCCCTCCGGCGCCTGCGGCGTCCGCGTCCCACGACGCACGACGCCGAGGGCTCGCCGCCGGGGGGTGGGTGATGGCCGGGAGCGTGGTGCCGGAGCTGAGCGTGGTCATCGCGGCGTTCGACGCGCAGGACACGCTGGACGAGCAGCTGG
>NZ_JAMXMH010000001.1:0-612944 GCF_025818875.1 Cellulosimicrobium sp. SH8
GACAACGTGAACCCCACGATCGTGCCGCGCACCTCTACCGCGCGCAGCCGTGCCCCGCGGGAGAAGTCCGCCTGACCCGCCACCCGCCGAGGTGGAGGCCCGGTCCGCCGAGGGAGAGACCTGGTCGCCCGAGGTAGCACCGTGGATCGGGTCTCGGGCCGGCGCGGTCGGGTCCCCGGTGGGGGCGACCAGCGTTCTACGTCGGCAGCACCGAGGGGTGGTAGGCCCGGCCGGCGAAGTGGCGCAGGGCGGCGTCGAGGTCGCGCGCGACGGGGACGTCGAGGTCGGCCGTGAACGGGACGGTCGACAGCAGGCGCTCGTGCGTGAACGGCTCGGGGAGCACGAGGCGAGCGAGGGGCGCGGGGTGGTCGGCGACGTCGCTGCCGGCGTACGGGCACCACAGCAGCGAGACGGTGACCGAGCTGGCCGGGCCCTTCGGCACGAGGTGGGTGCTCGCCGGCCGGACGGCGGTGACGTGGACCGCGACGGCCTCCAGGTCGGCCCAGTCGAGCCGCAGGGTTCCGGCGCCGAGCGCCAGGCCGTCGCGGCCGACGGTCATGGTCTGTCGCGGCGCCCGCACGAAGGCCCAGACGGTCGCGGCGCCCAGCCCGCCGAGGAACGCGACGACGAGCGTCAGGAGCACCACCGCGACCGGGACGGGCACCTGCACCGACTCCGGGTAGAGCACGACCTGGCGCAGGACGAGCACGGCCGCGGCGATCAGCGCGAGCCCGAGGACGAGGAAGAACGGCCGCCGCTCGGCGAGGCGCAGGACCAGCGGGTGGTCGCCGTCGGGCGTCCAGGTCCCCGGCTCGGGCGGACCGTCGGGACGGGCGGGCGGCGCGCTCACGGCCGGACGTCGCGGTCGTCGCCGGCGAGCCACTCGCGCGCCGCGGCGACGAGCAGGGCGACGCCCAGGTCGAGCGTCGGCTCGGGGACCGGGGCGAAGAACGGGGAGTGGTTCGGCGCGACGCCGTCGGGCAGGTTGCCCATCCCCGTCGCGGTCGCGAGGTCGAACGCGGCGAACAGCGCCGGGTCGAACCCGCCGAGGTTCCAGTAGACGAGCGGGACGTCCGCCGCGGTGGCGAGGTCGCCCACGTCCTCGGAGCCCGGCAGCGGGGGCAGTGCGACGACGACGGGTCGGCCACCGGCGTCCTCGATGCGCCCTCGCTGCTCGTCGAGGGTGCGCGCGAGGACGACGCGGGTCCGCTCGGCGGCGACGGGGTCGTTCACCATGAGGTCGAACGTCGAGACCTCCTCGTACTCGGGCGCCGCGGGCGCACCGGAGGCTGCCGCCTCGGCGTCGACGATGCGGTGGATCGCGGCGAGCACGCGGCGGCGGACGTCGGGCGTGAACGACCGCACGTTGACCAGCAGCTCGGCCGAGCCGGGGATGATGTTCGCCTGGGTGCCGGCGCGCAGGGCACCGACGGTGACGACGGCGGACTCCCCCGCCCCGACCTCGCGCGACACGACGCCCTGCAGCCGCATGACGGTCGCGGCCGCCATGACGACGGGGTCGACCGTCGACTCCGGGCTGGACCCGTGCCCGCCCTTGCCGTGCAGGGTGACGCGGAACGAGTCGGTGGCGGCCATCGCGGGCCCGGCCGTGAGGTTGACGACGCCGACCGGGAGCGGCATGACGTGCTGGCCCAGGACGACGTCGGGCCGCCCGCCCGTACGGTCGAACAGGCCGTCGGCGACCATCGCGCGGGCTCCCCCGCCCACCTCCTCGGCGGGCTGGAACACGACGACGAGGGTGCCGGTCCAGGTGTCGCGGCGGGCGGCGAGCTCGGCGGCGGCCCCGAGCAGGCACGTGACGTGCACGTCGTGCCCGCACGCGTGCATCGTCCCGGACTCGTGCCCGTCGGGCGTGGTCGCGGTGTCCGTGGACGCGTACGGCAGCCCGGTGCGCTCGGTGACGGGGAGCCCGTCCATGTCCGCGCGGAGCAGGACGCGCGGACCGGCGCCGTTCGCGAGGACGCCCGCGACGCCCGTCCCGCCCAGGCCCTCGTGAACCTCGTAGCCCCACCCGCGCAGCCGCTCCGCGACGATGCCGGCGGTGCGGTGCTCGGCGAACGCGAGCTCGGGGTGCCGGTGGAGGTCGGTGTAGACGTCGGTGAGCTCGGCGGTGGTGAGCGGCGTCGCGGTCATGCACGCATGATCGCGCGCCGGGCCGCGGGAGGCGAACCCGGGCGCCCTCGTCGCCGCACACATCGCGGGCGGTCACGAGCCTGGCTCGCGTCCGCCCGCGCCGTGCCGTGCGCGGTCACGCGCCGACGGGCTCGCTCTCCCGCGCCGGTTCGCCGGCCCCGCCCCCGGCAGCGGGCGGCGTGCGGAGCAGCACCGCGCTGAGGAGCGCCGCGACGAGCGCGATGACCCCAGCTCCGAGGAAGACTGCCGAGTACCCGTCGGTGAGCGCGACGAGGTCGTCGCTCGCGGTCGCCCCGAACGCCGCTCCGACGGCCGTCATCGCGGCGAGCCCGAGCGCGGAGCCCACCTGGTAGCTCGTGTTGACGATCCCGGACGCGAGGCCGCCGTCCTGCGGCGGGGCGCTGGAGATCGCGGTGCCGAGCGACGGGATGAAGGCGAGCGACATGCCGAGCGCCGCGACGAGCGTCGCGGGCAGCACGTCGACGGCGTACGCGCCGTCGGGCCGGACGAACGAGAGCCACCCGAGACCGACCGCGAGGACGAGCAGGCCGGAGACGACGAGCGCCTTGCTGCCCCAGCGGGCGATGAGGCGCGGGGCGAGCGCGACCATCCCGACCATGACGAGCGCGGTCATCGGCACGAGCGCGGCGCCCGACGCGAACGCCCCGAGCCCGAGGACCTGCTGGAGGTACAGGTTGAGGTAGAACCACATCGCGACCCAGGCGGCGCCGAGCAGCGCCTGGGCGAGGTTCGCCGCGCCGAGGTTGGGCGTCCGGAAGATTCGCAGCGGCACGAGCGGCTGGCTGCGCCGCGCCTGGCTGACGACGAACCCGGCGAGCAGCAGGAGCGCCGCGCCGAGCACGAGCCAGGTCTGCGCCGCTCCCCACCCGACCTCGGGGGCTCGCACGACCGCGAAGACGAGGGCGCCGAGGCCCACCGTGACGGTGAGAGCGCCGACGACGTCGACGGACCCGCGCGTCCGCGACCCGGCAGGGAGCAGGACCCGCGTGACGGCGAGCACGAGGACCGCGATCGGCACGTTGATCCAGAACACCCCGGGCCAGCTCGCGTACTCGGTGATGAGTCCGCCGAGGAAGACGCCGGCGGTGCCGCCCGCGGGTGCCGCGGCACCGTAGACCGCGAGCGCCCGGGTGAGCTCGCGCGGGCTGGATCCGAAGATCGACATGAGCAGGGTGAGCGCTGCGGGGGCGACCAGTGCCGCGCCCGCGCCCTGGACGATGCGGCCGACGAGCTCGACGGCGACGCTGTCGGCCGCCCCGGCGACGACCGACCCGACGAGGAGCACCGCCCAGCCGATCGTGAAGACGCGGCGTGCGCCGAAGAGGTCGGCGAGCCGGCCGCCGAGAAGCAGGAGGCCGGCGAACGCGACGACGTAGGCGTTGAAGACCCACGACAGGTTGCCCGGCGAGAAGCCGAGGTCCTCCTGGATGCGTGGGAGGGCCACCCCGATGATCGAGGTGTCCATGATGACCATGAACTGTGCGGTGGCGATGAGCCCGAGGGCCCACCCCCGCCTCGATGCGTCCGACATCGAGCGTCCTCCTCCGGGCCCCGTCGGCCCCGCCTCGCCGCCGCGGACGGCGGCTCGTGTGACGACGGGGTCCCGTCGCCAGATACCCCATGGGGGTATCTGGCGGTGAAAGTACTATACGGGTGGGGGGTATGCAAGGGTCGCGTTCCGGGGGGTCAGCCCACGAACACGCAGAACGGGTGCCCGGCCGGGTCGGCGTAGACGCGCAGCGGCTCGTCCGGGTCGTCCGACCGGTCGTGGAGCAGCCGCGCCCCGAGCGCGAGGGCACGCTCGTGCTGCCGGTCGAGCTCCGCGACGTCCGGCACGGTGCAGTCGAGGTGGAGCTGCTGCGGCACGCCGTCGTCCGGCCACGTCGACGGCGGGAGCGCGCCGACCTGCTGGAACGCGAGCTGGACCCCGCTCGGCGCGGCGCGCAGCACGAGCCAGTCCGCACCCGCCGGGTCGGGCTCGCCCGCCGGTGGCGGCGCGTCGCCCGCGCGGTACTCGAGCCCGAACAGCGCGCGGTAGAACTCCGCGAGCGCGCGGGCGTCGGTCGTGTCGAGCACGACCTGGGCGATCCGGGGGAACACGTCGGCCACGGCGACCACCTCCGCTCGCCACCGTCGCGCGGCACGGGGGCGCTCGCAAGCAGGTCGACGCCGGGCGCGGGAGGATGGGCCGGTGCGAAGGCCGACGACCATCCCGCAGGAGGCGACGTGACCGACCAGGACGCGCGGCTCGCGCGGCACGTCGCCGAGGCGGCGGACGCCTGGCTCCGCGACCCGCTCGACGCCGGGGTCTACCGGCGCCTCGTCGACGCGACGCTCGCGTGGCGCGCCGGGGGCGGCCGCGTGACGCCGAGCACGACGGCGGCGCCCGCCCCGTTCCCCACCGACGCCCCGCGAGCCGTGACCGACGCCGCGGCGTCGACCGGCGAGGCCGACGACCCGGACGACGACGCCCGCTACCTCCGCCCCGAGCGCGCGCCGCGCGCGGTGGGCAGCACGCTCGCTGACGTCGCGAGCATGCTGCGCGCGCGAGCGATCGCGGCCACCCCGGAGAGCAAGACCCCGACAGAAGAGCCGCAAGAACGCGACGAGCAGGTCTGACCGGGACGTAGGGTGAGGTCATGACGCGCGTCCTCGTCACCGGTGCCGACGGCGGCATCGGCCGCGCGACGGTGCGCCATCTCCTGGACCGCGGGTACGAGGTCACGGCGCTGTCCACCGCGTTCGAGCACCCGTGCCCCGCCGACCGGCTCGTCGTCGGCGACGCCCGTTCCGCGGAGGGCGTGGGCCGCGGGCTCGAGGACGCGGACGCCGTCGTGCACCTCGCGGCGATCCCGCACCCGAACCTGGGCACCCCGCTCGAGGTGTACGCGACCAACACGACCGCGACCTGGGCCGTGCTCTCGCTCGCGGGTGAGCGGGGCGTGCGGCGCGCGGTGGTCGCGAGCAGCATCAACGCGTTCGGGGTCCCGATGAACCCGCACGACGTGCACCCCGCGTACTACCCCCTCGACGAGGACGTGCCCGCCGACGTCGCCGACGCGTACTCGCTCTCGAAGCAGGCGGACGAGGCCGCGGCCCGGGCCGCGTGGCGGCGGTGGGGCATCGACGTCGTCGCGCTGCGCTTCCCGCACGTGCGCGACGCGGCCGGCCTCCGGGAGACCGCCGACGCGGTCGCCCGCGATCCGCGCGTCATGGCGCGCGAGGGCTGGGCCTACCTGGACCTGCGCGACGCAGCCGGGGCGATCGAGGCCGGGCTGACGGCCGACCTCACGGGCGCGCACGTCGTCGGGCTCGCCGCGGACGACACGCTCCTGGACACCCCGACCCCCGAGCTCCTCGCCCGGTACGCGCCCGGCGTTCCCCTCACCTGCGCGATCGGACCGCACGACGGCCTCGTCGACACGCGCCGCGCGCGCGACCTGCTCGGCTTCCGCCCTCGACACTCCCTCCACCGCCCCGACGCCCGACCCACCCCGGAGACCCCGTGACCGACGCCCCGCTCAGCACCGTCCACCCCGTCGACCCGGCGTTCGCGAACCCCTGGCCCGCGCGCGACGGCACGCGCATCACCGGCGTGCGCGCGATCGTCACCGCGCCGGACGGCATCCCGCTCGTCGTGGTGCGCGTCGACACGAACGTGCCCGGCCTCTACGGGCTCGGGTGCGCGACGTACACGCAGCGGTGGCACGCCGTGGCCGCGTACGTCGAGCAGCACCTGGAGCGGATCGTCGTCGGTCGCTATCCCGGTGACATCGGCGACCTCGTGCGCCTCGCGCGGCTCGCGCCGTACTGGCGCGAGGGCCCGGTGGGGAACAACGCGATCTCCGGCCTCGACATGGCGCTGTGGGACATCGCCGGCAAGCGCGCGGGCATGCCGGTGCACGAGCTGCTCGGCGGCAAGGTGCGCGACGCCGCCGACACCTACCTCCATGCGAGCGGCCGCACCGTCGAGGAGACGATCGACGACGCGCGCCGGATCGTCGACGCCGGGTGGCGGCACGTGCGCATCCAGACCGGCCAGCCGGGCATCGGCCACTACGGCACGGCCCAGGACCCCGAGCCCGGGTACCCCGCCGCGCCCAACCCCCACGGGTGGAGCGTCGAGGAGTACCTGCGCCGCACGCCGCGGCTCTTCGCCGCCGCGCGCGAGGCGCTCGGCGAGCAGGTCGAGCTGCTGCACGACGTCCACTCGCGCCTCACGCCCAAGCAGGCCGTCATGCTCGCCCGGGCGCTGGAGCCCTACCGCCCGTTCTTCCTCGAGGACGTCCTCGCGCCGGAGCACTGGGACCGACTGCCCGAGGTGCGCGCCGCCTCGCCCGTACCCATCGCGGTCGGCGAGCTCGCGACGTCGTTCCCCGACGCCGCGCGCCTCGTGCTGGGCGGCGGCGTCGACCTCATCCGCTGCCACATCAGCGCGATCGGCGGGCTCAGCGCGGGCCGGGCGCTCGCGACGGCCGCCGAGATGGTCGGGGTGCGCACGGCCTGGCACGCGCCGGGCGACACGTCGCCGGTCGGCGCGGCGGCGAACGTCGCGCTCGACGTCACGTCCACCGCGTTCGGCATCCAGGAGGGCCACGTGTACTCCGACGCCGTGCACGAGGTCTTCCCCGGGACGCTGCGGATCGTCGACGGGTGGCTGCGCCCGCACGACGCGCCGGGCTTCGGCGTCGACCTCGACGAGCGCGCCGCGGCGCGCTACCCGGCGGACCTCGCGGGCCACGACGCGTGGGCCGCGGGGGTCCGCGCGCCCGACGGCGGCCTGGTCGCCCCCTGAGGGCGAGTCACCCCGCGGCGCACGTCGGGGTCGGGGGCTCGCCCGCGAGGCGCGCCTCGGTCCACCGCACGAGGTCCGGGGCGAGCGGGGAGTCGGCCTGCACGAGCCCGACGTGGTCCCGCCCCTGGTACGTGCGATAGTCGACCGGCTGCCCGGCGGCGCACCGCGCGCCGACGTACGCCTCCTGCGCCGTGGGGAGGATCAGCGTGTCGGACGCCCCCTGGGCGACGAGCAGCGGCGCGGCGACCGGACCGGTCGGCACGTTCTCGGCCAGGCGCTCGCCCAGCGGGCCGGCCGTCGGGTCGGTCGTCCACAGCGGCTGGTCCATCGACAGCGCCTCGGCGACGGAGACGAGCGCGCCCGGCTCCGACAGGCAGCGCGACGCCATCTCCCGCACGATGAACCGCGCTCCCGGGCGCACGTACCCGGCCGCGCCGCTGTCCGGGTAGATCGCGTCGTACGCCTCCACGACGAACGACGCGAAGACGCTGCCGCCCGCGACGTTCTCCAGGTGGGAGACCAGGCCGGTGAGGTCGCTCGCGGGTGCGAGCGCGGCGACGCCCGCGAGGGGGACGTCGGGCGCGTACTCGGGGGCGACGGCCCCGGTCCACAGCGCGGCGTGGCCACCCTGCGAGTGACCCCAGACGACGGTCTGCTCGCCGAGCGCCGCGCCGTCCAGCTCGCGTGCGGCGCGGACGGCGTCGAGGACGGACCGCGCCTCGCCCTGGCCGACGAGGTAGGGGTGCGGGCCGTCGGTCCCCAGGCCCACGTAGTCCGTGGCGACGAGCGCCCAGCCGTGCGCGAGGACGTCGTCGAGCAGGAAGAAAGCGCCGGACTCGAACGGCTCGGCGAGGACCGACGGCGCGCAGCCGCGCGCGTAGCCCGTCGTGCCGTGGGCCCACGCGATCACGGGCGGTGCATCGGCGTCAGCGTCGACGGCGTCCGGCACGACGACGATCCCGCTCGCCACGGCGGGCTCGCCCTCGTCGCGGGTCGTCGTGTAGAGGATGCGCCACGCCGTCGCGCCGTCGGGGATCTCGCGGGTGAACGGTTCGGCGCGCAGGAGCCGGCCGGGCTCGCCCGGGGCCGACGCGGGCGGGTCGTAGAACGCGTCGACCTGCGGCGCCGCGCGGTGCAGCCCGACGCTGACGGTCGCGAGCCCCCCTGCCGCGACGACGGCGAGGACCGCGCCGACGAGCGCGACCCGGCCGTGGCGGCGAGGCCCGGGCGGGCCGGGCGCCGCGGGCGCGCCTCCCGCACCGTCGGGCACGGCGGTGTACGAGGCGCCGGGTGGTCCCGCCTGCGCACGGGCGCGGCGGATCCCGGCGACGGCGAGGCGGACGCCGAGGACGACGACGCGGACGCCGAAGACCACCGCGACGACGAGCACCGTGACGTCCGGCCACACGAGGGCCAGCACGCCCAGCACCACCGAGGCCGCACCGAGCGCCAGGCGCGTCCAGCGGTCGACCCCTGCCGACCGGATCCCCTCGACCCCGTCCAGGACTCCCGCGACGACGAGCCCGACGCCGACGAGGACCGCGACGACCACGATCGACGGTGCCGGCCACACGACGACCGCCACCGCGAGCGCGAGGAACACCAGGCCGCGCGCGACGTGCGGCCAGCGTGGGCCCTGCGGTGCGCCGGGGTCCTCGCCCCGGTCGGGCGACCGGCCTCCGACGAGCTCCGTGATGCCGACCACGACGGCGCCGACGACGACCGCGACCACCAGCAGCGCGAGCGACGCGAACGGGCGCAGGAGGAGGACCGCGCCGACGACGGTGCACACGACGCCGAGCGTGACGGAGACCCACGGCGGGACCCTCTCCCCCGCGGCGGCGGCGGACGCACGCATCCTGGCTCCGAGGCGGCTCACGCCGCGAACGTACCGGGCGTGGTGGCGGTCCGCGCGCCGGCCCGTCGTGGACGCCCGACGTGCGGAGGCGGCTCAGGCCGGCGGTGCGGCCTCGTGCGCGGGGCGCAGGTCGGTGCGCGAGAAGTCGTCGCCCACGAAGAGGAGCCGGTCACGAGTCGCCGCGGCCAGCGCGTACGCGAAGCAGTCCCCGAGGTTCAGCCGCGCGGGGTGCCCGCTCCCCCGGCCGAACTCGCGGTACGCCTCGCGGGCGATCTCGGCGTGCTCGGCCGTGAAGGGCTCGACCTCGATCCCGTACAGCTCGAGGAGCGCGTCGAGCCGGCGGCGTTGCGCCGGGGACGACCGGTTGTCCAGGACGGCGTAGAGCTCGACGAGAGTGGGTGCGGCCATGCGCGGGCGGCTGGCTGCGAGCAGGATCTCGGAGAGCGTGTCGGCACCCGGCTCGCCCAGGACGACCGTGACGATCGCCGAGGTGTCGACGATCACCGAGGGAGACCGCTCTCGTCGTAGAGCGACGCCTCGGCGGCGCGCACGCCCTCGACGTCGAGGTCGACGCGGATCTCGTCGAGGAGCCGGGCGATCTCGGCGCGTCGGGCGGCGACGGCCTCGTCGCCCCTCGACCGGGACTCGAGCACCTCGTCGAGACGACGCTGGACCGCGTCCTCGATCGCGCTCGTCTGCGACTGGCCCGTGGTCTCCGCGAGCCGGCGCACCAGCGCGTGCGTGCGCTCGTTCTTGATGTTCAGGCTCATGGGCACCTTTCTACCCGTGTCGGACCGATCGTCTACCCAGGGTAGACGGGTCTGTCACGAACGTCCACGGCTCCCGCCAACCCGCCCGGTCGGCGGAGGACGCTGCGCAAGAAATCAACGGTAGATCGCAATATCGCTACAGAGTCTTGTGCTCACCCCGACGGCGCTCTAGTGTTCGGCACGAACGACCCTGCGCGGAGGTGCGACCGCGCAGCGGGCCGGAGGGTCAGCACGCCCTCCGGTGAGCACGGAGGCGGACGCCTCCCGAGAGAAGACGGGTCAACGATGATTCGCAGCACGAACCACCCCGCGGCACGGCGACGCGCCCGGGTCGCGGCCGCCACCGCCGTCGCCCTCACGCTCGTGGCGGGCACCGCGTCGTCGGCCCTCGCCCACGGCAAGCCCCAGCCCCCGGCCCCCGCGGTCGTGACGCGCGCCGCCGTCGACCCGGCGCTCGTCGAGGGTCGTGGGGCCGCCGTCCCGTTCCTCGAGCAGGAGGCCGAGAACGCCGTGACGACCGGGACCGTCATCGGCCCCGGTCGTGACGCGTACACGATCGAGGCCGAGGCGTCGGGGCGCTCGGCGGTCCGCCTCACGGCGGGCCAGAACGTGGAGTTCACGCTCCCCGCCGACGCCAACGCGATCACGGTCCGGTACTCGATCCCCGACGCCCCCACCGGGGGCGGGATCACCTCGCCGCTCGACGTGTCGGTCCTGCGCCAGGGCAAGAAGGTCGGGCTCGACCGGCGCATGACGCTCACGTCCGCCTACTCCTACCTGTACAACCAGTACCCGTTCACGAACGACCCGACGGCGGGCCTCCTCCAGCCCGGCTGGTGGGTCGCCGAGTGCGCGTGCGTCCCCGCGGAGACGACACCGACCCCGACGTTCGACACGCCCTTCCGGCCCATGAAGTTCTACGACGAGCAGCGCCTGCTGCTGGGCCAGACGTACAAGAAGGGCGACGTCGTCCGCCTCACCGTGCCCACGCGCGGCGCCGCGGAGTGGACCGTGGTCGACCTGCTCGACTCGGAGAAGGTCGCGCCCCCGAAGGTGCGCCTGCTCGCGGCGAACGCGCTGCTCTTCGGGGCGGACCCCACGGGCAGGCGCGACTCCGCCGACGCACTCGACAAGGCGATCGCGTTCGCCAAGAAGCACCGGCTCGAGGTCTACGTCCCGCCGGGCGTCTACCAGGTGAACCGGCACATCGTCGTCGACGGCGTGACGATCCAGGGCGCCGGGAGCTGGTACACGATCTTCACGGGCAAGGAGGTCGCGCTCGACGCGCCCGCGCCCGACGGGTCCGTGCACACCGGCGTCGGCTTCTACGGGAAGTACGCGGACGAGGGCGGCAGCACGAACGTGCACCTGCGCGACTTCGCGATCGTCGGGGACGTGCGCGAGCGCGTCGACACCGACCAGGTCAACGGCATCGGCGGCGCGCTCAGCGACTCGTCGATCTCCGGCCTGTACCTCCAGCACACCAAGGTCGGCCTGTGGTTCGACGGGCCGATGGACGACCTGCGCGTGGAGAACACCGTGATCGTCGACCAGATCGCCGACGCGCTGAACTTCCACGGGGGCGTGACGAACTCGGTCGTGCGGAACGTCTTCGTCCGGAACACCGGCGACGACGGCCTCGCGATGTGGTCGGAGAAGGTCGCCAACGCGGGCAACGTCTTCGAGAACAACACGATCCAGTCGAACACCCTGGCCAACGGCATCGCGATCTACGGCGGCACGGACAACACGGTGCGCGCGAACCTCGTCGCGGACCCCGTGCGCGAGGGCAGCGGGCTCCACGTCGGGTCGCGGTTCGGCGCCGAGCCGTTCGCGGGTCGCCTCGACCTCACCGACAACACCGCCGTGCGCGCGGGCACGCTCGAGCTCAACTGGAACATCGGGCTCGGCGCGATCTGGTTCTACGCGCTCGACCGCGACATCGACGCGGACGTCCGGGTCACCGGCGACCACTACCTCGACAGCACCTACAACGCGATCATGCTGGTCTCCGACTGGGGGGTGAAGGACCAGGTCGCGATCGAGGGCGTCGCGTTCAAGGACGTCCGGGTCGACGGCACCGGCACCTCCGTGGTGAGCGCGCGCGTGCGCGGCGGCGCGTCGTTCGAGAACGTGGACGCGCGGAACGTCGGCTGGGCGGGCGTCAACAACTGCGGCGCGTTCAACTTCCCCGACGGGGGCACCGAGTTCACGCTCACCGACCTCGGCGGCAACGACGGCACGTCGCTCAGCCCGTGGGAACCGGGCACCGTGAACTGGCTCGGCCGGTTCGTGCCCAACGCGCCGAGCTGCAACGACCGCCCGCCGGTCGTCGCTCCCCCGGCGCCCTCCCCCTGGGTCCAGCCGATCGGCTGACCCCACCCCCGCTGGGTGCATGAGACAGTCGCGGTCGGATCGACTCGGCCGCGACTGTCTCATGCACTCACGGGCGGGGCGGCGGGTAAGGTCCTTCGGTGCTTCTCCTCGGACCGGACGACGACGTCGTCGCGCGCCTCGGGCGCGTGCCGCGGCGGATCGCCGTGGCTGGGGTGTCGGGCGCCGGGAAGACGACGCTCGCTCGCCGGCTCGGCGCGCGGCTGGGAGTCCCGCACACCGAGCTCGACGCGCTGCACCACGGGCCCGCGTGGACGCCCCGGCCCGCGTTCCTCGACGACGTCCGCGCGCTGGTCGCGCAGGACGCGTTCGTCACCGAGTGGCAGTACACGACCGCGCGACCGCTCGTCCTCGCTCGGGCGGAGGTCGTCGTCTGGCTCGACCTGCCGACGCGCGTGACGATGCGGCAGGTGGTCGTACGGACGCTGCGCCGGTCCGTCCGGCGCGAGGTGCTGTGGAACGGGAACGTCGAGCCACCCCTGTGGCGCACCTGGTACCGGGCACCCGAGGAGAACATCGTCCGGTGGGCCTGGACGACGCGCCACAAGTACCGCGACCTGCCGGCAGAGGTCGCGCGGGACGCTCCGGACGTGCTCGTCGTCCGGCTGCGTTCGCGGCGCGAGGTCGAGCGCTGGCTCGCCGCGATCCCGGTCGTCGACGGCGCCTGACACACCTCGCGACGCCGGCACGGGGTACCGGTCTGACCGCTGTCAGACCGCCTCGGCCGCCACCTGGCGCGCGATCGCCTCGACGATGCGGACGTCGGCGTCGAGCCACGGCACGGTCAGCCAGCTCCCGGCGTCGAGCCAGGTCAGCTCGTCGTGCTCCACGAGCGGCTGCGGCTCCCCGGCGGTGATCCGGGCGAACCACAGGCGCATGACGTGGCGGTCGGTGATGATCCACGTCCCGTGGTCGGGCCCCACGAGCTCGTCACCGAGCTCGACGGCGACGCCCAGCTCCTCGCGCAGCTCGCGGTGCAGCGCCTGCGTCGGGGTCTCCCCGGGGTCGACCTTGCCCCCGGGGAACTCCCACCGACCTGCGAGGTGCGACGGACGGGACCGGCGCGCGCTGAGCAGGAGCCGCGGAGCGACGAGATCGTCGACGATCGCCGCGGCCACCACCAGTCTGCGCAGAGTCATACGCGGAGTGTCGCACGGCGTCGTGTCGTGCGGGTGACGCGGTCACGCCTCCGGCCCGCCATGGTGGACGGGCCGGCGGTCAGCGCAGGCCGGCCGCCCGTGCCCAGGCCACGGCCTCGGCGCGGGTCGAGACACCGAGCTTGCGGTAGAGGCTGCGGACCTGCGACTTGACCGTGTTGCGCGTGACGAAGAGCTTGGTGGCGATCTGCTCGAGCGTGACGTCCTCAGACAGGTTGGACAGGACGACCCGCTCGCGGCGGGTCAGCGGGGCGATCGGCGTGCCGATCAGCTCCGACGGGGCCGCCAAGGGGCGGACCAGCTCGATGGTGCTCATGTTCTCCTCCAGTGGCTCTCCGGTCACGTCATCCCCACGTGGCGAGTTCCGGTGTGTTGCTACAAGAAGAGACGGACGAAGGTCCCGTTCATGACGCGGCTTTTCACCCCGAGATCTGACCGAACGTCAGAAGCCGAGCGCTGGACGCCGACACGATCGTGTCTTGGCAGGTCAGGGGTTCTTTTCCGGACGACAGAACCGGCGCCGGACAGCGCGAAGGAAGGCCTCCACGCGCCGCCTGACGCCGGTTCCTCAGTGTGATCTACATCACACTTGGTCGATCAGATCAGTTCCCGACGTGCGCCGCGTACTGGTCCGGGGTGAGCAGGTCGCCCGTCTCCGTGACGTCGACCTTGAACAGCCAGCCGTCGGTGTACGGGTCGGAGTTGACGACCGCCGGGTCGTCGATCGCGGCCTGGTTCACCTCGACGACGGTGCCCGTGACGGGCGAGAAGAGCTCCGACACCGACTTGGTGGACTCCACCTCGCCGATGACGCTGCCCGCGGTCACCTCGGAGCCCACCTCCGGCAGCTCCAGGTAGACGATGTCACCGAGCGCCTCGGCGGCGGTCGCCGTGATGCCGACGACCGCCGGGTTCGAGCCGTCGATCCACTCGTGCTCCGCCGTGTACTGCAGGTGGGCCGGGAACTGGGCCTCGGTCATGGGGTTCTCCTTCGAGCTCTCTGGGACGGCTGGGCGGGTCAGGACTGCTGGGGACGACGGTAGAACGGGAGCGGCACGACCACCACGGGCTCCGCGCGGCCGCGCACGTCGACCGCGAGCTCGGTGCCCTCCGCCGAGAGCTCCGGCGTCACGTACGCGAGCGCGATCGGGTAGCCCAGCGTCGGCGAGGGCGACCCGGAGGTCACGGTGCCGACCCGGCGCGCAGACTCCCCCACCGCTCCCCCGGGCTCGGCGTCGGTGAGCACGACCGCGTAGCCCGCACGGGCGGGACGGCGCCCCAGGCCCTTCAGGCCGACGAGCACGCGCGCGGGCGCGGACGCCCGGCGCGCCGCGAGCGCGGCCCGCCCGACGAACTCGAGCGGCGTGCCGTCGTCGGCGACCTTGTCGAGCTTCACGACGCGACCGAGCCCGGCCTCGTACGGCGTGGTCGTGGTGTCGAGCTCGTGCCCGTACAGCGGCATGCCCGCCTCCAGGCGCAACGAGTCGCGCGCGGACAGGCCGGCCGGCACGAGGCCCAGCGGCGCACCGGCCGCGAGCACCGTGCGCCACAGGTCCGCGGCACGCTCCGCGGGCACGAACAGCTCGAAGCCGTCCTCCCCCGTGTACCCGGTCCGCGCGACGAGCGCGTCGACGTGCCCTGCGTCGGTCCGCAGCGCCAGGGGCACGGCGGCGTAGTACTTGAGGTCGCGCACCGCCTGCGCAGCGGCGGCGTCACCCGGGTCGGCCAGGCCCGCGACGATCTCCTCCGCGCGGGGACCCTGCACCGCGACGAGGGCCGTGTCCGCACCCTGGTCCAGCACGGTGGCGTCGAAGCCGGCGGCGCGGGCCACGAGCTCGCGCGCGACGAGGTCCGCGTTCCCCGCGTTCGCGACGACGAGGAACCGCTCCGCACCCAGCCGGTACACGACCAGGTCGTCCAGGACCGCACCGTCCTCCTGGCAGATCATCGTGTAGCGCGCCCGCCCCGGCGCGACCGCCGTGAGGTTGCCGACGAGCGCGTGGTCCAGCGCCGCCGCGGCCTGCGGGCCGGCGACCTCGATCTCCCCCATGTGCGAGAGGTCGAACAGCCCCGCCGCCTCCCGGACCGCGCGGTGCTCCGCGAGGTCGGACGTGTAGCGCAGCGGCATCAGCCAGCCGCCGAAGCTCGTGAGGTTCGCGCCCAGCGCGACGTGCTCGTCGTGCAGCGGGCTGCGCCTGTCCGTCGGCCTGACGGCCGGCTGGTCGATCGGATCGATCGGCTGGTCGGTCATGCGAGGTCTCCCGTCACGTAGGACTCCACAGGCGGGCACGAGCACACCAGGTTGCGGTCGCCCCGCGCACCGTCGATGCGGCGCACCGGCGGCCAGTACTTCCCCGCGCGAAGGCTCGCGACCGGGTACGCCGCGAGCTCGCGCGAGTACGGCTTGTCCCACGCCTCGGCGACGAGCGCCGCCGCCGTGTGCGGGGCGCCGCGCAGCGGCGACTCCTCCACGCTCCAGCGACCCGAGGAGACGGCGTCGATCTCGCCGCGGATCGCGACCAGGGCGTCGACGAACCGGTCGAGCTCGGCCAGGTCCTCGCTCTCGGTCGGCTCGACCATGAGCGTGCCCGCGACCGGGAACGACAGCGTCGGCGCGTGGAACCCGTAGTCCATGAGCCGCTTCGCGACGTCCTCCGCCGTCACGCCGGTCTCCGCGGTGATCGGGCGCAGGTCGAGGATGCACTCGTGCGCGACCAGGCCGTTCGGCCCGGTGTAGAGCACCGGGTAGTGGTCGGCGAGGCGGCTCGCGACGTAGTTCGCCGTGAGGACAGCGGTCTTCGTGGCCTCGGTGAGCCCGTCGGGACCCATGAGCGCGACGTACGCGTACGAGATCGGCAGGATCCCGGCCGACCCGTACCGCGTCGCCGAGACAGGGGTCGCGGTGGACGAGCCGGGCACGAGCGGGTCGCCGGGGAGGAAGGGGACGAGGTGCTCGGCGACGGCGACCGGGCCGACCCCGGGCCCTCCCCCGCCGTGCGGGATGCAGAACGTCTTGTGCAGGTTCAGGTGCGAGACGTCTCCCCCGAACTCGCCCGGCCGCGCGAGACCGACGAGCGCGTTGAGGTTCGCTCCATCGATGTACACCTGCCCACCGGCCGCATGTACCAGGTCGCAGACCTCGCGCACGTGCTCTTCGTAGACACCGTGCGTCGACGGGTAGGTGATCATGATCGCCGCCACGCGCGGGCCGTGGTCGGCCAGCTTGGCGCGCAGGTCGTCGAGGTCCACCTCGCCGCTCTCGGCCGTCCGCACCACGTCGACCTTCAGACCCGCCAGGGCCGCCGACGCCGCGTTCGTCCCGTGCGCCGAGGCCGGGATGAGGCACACGTCGCGCGCCGTGTCACCGCGCGACACGTGGTAGTCGCGGATCGCCAGCAGCCCCGCGAACTCGCCCTGCGACCCCGCGTTCGGCTGCACCGAGACCCCCGCGTAGCCCGTGATCTCCGCGAGCGCGGACTCCAGGCCGCCGATGAGCTCCTCGTAGCCCCGCGCCTGGTCAGCCGGCACGAACGGGTGGAGGTCCGCGAACTCCGGCCAGGAGATCGCCTCCATCTCCGCCGTCGCGTTGAGCTTCATGGTGCACGAACCCAGCGGGATCATCGTGCGGTCCAGCGCGAGGTCCTTGTCCGAGAGCCGGCGCAGGTAGCGCAGCATCGAGGTCTCGGAGCGGTGCAGGTGGAAGATCGGGTGCCGGAGGTACGGGGTCGCACGGGTCGCCCAGCCCGGGAGCGCGCTCGTGGTCGGGGCGGTCAGGGCAGCACCGTCGGCGGGGACACCGAAGGCCTGGAGCACCGTGGCGAGAGTCGCGGACGTGGTGGTCTCGTCGCAGGCGATCTGTACATGGTCGGAGTCGGGGTTGTACAGGTTCACTCCCGCGGCCGCTGCGGCAGCGACGACCGCGTCAGCGCGGCCGGGGACGAGAGTGCGGACGGTGTCGAAGAAGGTGTCGTGCTCCACGGTGACGCCGCCCGCACGCAGGGCGTCCGCGAGGGTCGTGGCGTGGGTGCGGGTCCGTTCGGCGATCGCGCGGAGGCCGTCAGGGCCGTGGTAGACGGCGTACATCGACGCCACGATGGCGAGGAGCGCCTGCGCGGTGCAGATGTTGCTCGTCGCCTTCTCGCGGCGGATGTGCTGCTCACGCGTCTGGAGCGCGAGCCGATAGGCGGTGTCGCCGTCGGCGTCGATCGAGACGCCCACGAGGCGGCCGGGGAGCGAGCGCTCCAGACCCTTGCGCACCGCCATGAACGCGGCGTGCGGGCCGCCGTAGAACAGCGGGACGCCAAACCGCTGGGCCGAGCCGACCGCGACGTCGGCTCCGAGCTCGCCGGGGGAGACCAGCAGCGTCAGGGCCAGCAGGTCGCTCGCGACCGTGACCAGCGCACCCGCGGCCTTGGCCTCCGCGACCACGGGGCGCCAGTCCACGACGCGTCCCGACGCCCCGGACTGCTGGACGACGACGCCCACGAGCTGCGCGTCGTCGTCCACCCCGGCGGGGAAGGCCCCCGCCGCGCGGGCCGCCGCGAGGCCGGCGTCCAGGCCGCCCGACAGGTCCACGACCACCACGGGCAGGCCGACGGCGTGCGCGCGGCCCAGCGTCACCGCGAGCGTCTGCGGGAAGAGGTCGGCGTCGAGGGCCACGTAGCCGCTCTTCGCGCGCGACGCACGCCACATGAGCGCGACGGCCTCGGCGACCGCGGTGGCCTCGTCCAGGAGGGACGCGTTCGCGACGTCGAGGCCGGTGAGGTCCTCGACGACCTGCTGGAAGTTGAGGAGCGCCTCGAGTCGGCCCTGCGAGATCTCCGGCTGGTAGGGCGTGTACGCGGTGTACCAGGCGGGGGACTCGAGGACGTTGCGGCGGATCACCGGGGGAGTGACGGTGCCGTAGTACCCGAGCCCGATCATCTGCGTCTTGACGACGTTCTTGCCGGCCAGCGCGCGCAGGTGGTCCAGCACCTCGGTCTCGGTGCGCGCCGCGGGCAGGTCGAGCGGACGCTCGGTGCGGATCGACGCCGGGACCGCCGCGTCGACGAGCGCGTCGAGCGAGGCGTAGCCGAGCTGGTCGAGCATCACGCCGACCTCGCGCCCGCGCGGGCCGAGGTGGCGCGGCGCGAACGCGCCGGTCGCGGCGTTGTGCCGTGAGCTGGGGTCGAAGGACGGCTGGGTCACGAGGGACTCCCGGTGGAGGGGACGACGGCGGGTCCCTCCCCGCTCTGTCATCGGACGCACGCGTCGACCTGAGAGTTTTGCCGGTCCGCCGTGCCACGAGGGCCGGGGCGCGCCGACTTGCACCGTCGGTGGGCCGAGGCCGCCGGAGTTCCGACGAGCGCACGGCCGCTTTCCAGAGTTGCCTCACCTCGACGGTACGGGGGCCTGAGAGATTCCCGGGGAGGGCTTGCTCCTTCGGCGCCGGCGCCGGTCGGTAGGACCGTGACGCCGAGCTCTCCCGTCGTGGTTCGGGCGGCTGTACTGCAGTTGTGGGCTCGATCATACCGGTCGGGCCGCGGCACGCGCCGAGGCGTCCGCTCCGTCGAGGTCTCACCTGGCAACTAATAACTACGGACCCCGAACGATCCGCGCTAGCGTCACCGCGGACGAAGCGACGACGCACGTGGGTGGGGGAGTCATGACGACCGAAGGTGCGGCCTCGCAGCCGCCGCTGGGGGAGCGGGTCCGACGCTGGACGACCATGTGGGGGCTGCTGCGGCACGCGGGGGTCCCCCTCGTGGCGGTGGGCCTCGCGCTGAGCGTCCTGCTCGCGCTCCTGCCGCTCGTGTCCATCGTCGCCCTGGGCCGCGTGCTCTTCCTCCTGCCGAGCATGACCGACGGCGCGGCGAGCGCCGGGTGGGACGACCTGCTCGCGGTGCTCGGCGTCGCGGTCGGGGCACTGGTCGTGCAGCAGCTCCTCGCGCCGTTCCAGACGGGGATCGTCGAGACGATCGGGCGTCGGGTCGACCAGCGCTGCATCGACCGTCTTCTCGGTGCCGCGCTGTCCGACGCCCCGCTCGCGCTGCTGGACGACTCCGAGGTGCTGGACGTCGTCGCCGACGCCCGCGCGGCGTTCGCGCGCCAGAGCATGAGCCCCGGTGACGCGGCCGGGGCGCTCGTCCCGCTCGTCGGCCGCTACGTGCAGCTCGTCGGCGCGGCCGTGCTCGTCGCTGTCGTCGTCTCACCGCTCGCGGGCGCCGTGATCCTCGCGACGGCCCTCGTCATGCGTGCGGGGGTGCGGGGCACGTTCAGCAAGCTCACCCCGATCTGGAAGACCCTGCATCCGCAGCGGCGCCGGATGTACTACCTGCGCGAGCTCGCGACCACGCCCGGGATCACCAAGGAGGTCCGCCTCCTCGGCGTGCTCGGGTGGCTGCGCGAGCGCCTGCGCCGGGAGACGATGGCGTACCTCGAGCCGCAGTGGACGGTCAACCGTCGGCTCCAGCTCTGGCCGTTCGTGGGGTTCTCGGCGATCGGCCTGGTCGGCGGCACGATCGTCCTGGTCCTGGTCGCGATCGACGACGTGCTCGACCTCTTCGCGCTCGGCGTCGCGATCCAGGCGGTGCTCATCCCCCTGCGGTTCGGCGTGTACTTCCCCGAGTGCGACGTGCGGACGCAGTTCGGCCTGCTGTCGTTCGACGCGCTGGAACGGTTCGAGCAGCGGCTGCGGTCCGCCACGCCGGAGGTCACCCGGGCGGACGACGGCACCCCCGTCCCGCGCGGGGTGATCCGGTTCGAGGACGTGTGGTTCCGGTACTCCGACGACGGCGCGTGGGTCCTGCGCGGCCTCGACCTCACGCTCGTCCCGGGCACGTCGACGGCGATCGTCGGGCTCAACGGCGCCGGCAAGACGACGACCACCAAGCTCCTCGCGCGCCTGTACGAGCCGACGCGGGGGCGCATCACCGTCGACGGGGTCGACGTGCGCGACCTCCCGCTCGAGGCGTGGCGGCGCCGCCTCGCCCTGATCTTCCAGGACTACGTCCGCCTCGAGCTCTCCGTCAGCGACAACGTCGGGCTCGGCGCACCCGAGCTGCACGACGACGCCGACCGGCTGCGCGAGGCGATCTCCGCCGCGGGCGCGGACGGCGTCGTGGCCGGCCTCGCCGACGGCCTCGACACCGTGCTCTCGGGCGGGTACGCGGGGGGCCGCGACCTGTCGGGCGGCCAGTGGCAGCGGGTCGCCCTCGCACGCGCCCTGCTCGCCGTCTCGGGCGGCGCGGACGTCCTCGTCCTGGACGAGCCGACGGCGCAGCTCGACGTGCGCGCCGAGGCCGAGTTCTTCGAGCGCTTCCTCGCCCACGGCGCGGTCGCCTCGGTGGCGCGCGAGCGCGCGGTGACGTCCGTCGTCATCTCGCACCGCTTCTCGACCGTCCGGCCGGCCGACCAGATCGTCGTCATCGCGGAGGGCCGCGTCGTCGAGCAGGGCACCCACGACGAGCTGCTCGCCGCCGACGGCCGCTACGCCGAGCTCTTCGTGCTGCAGGCCCGCCGGTTCCGCAGCGACTCGCCCGACGACAGCGACTCGCCCGACGACCCCGAACCCGACGCGCCCCGCCCCGCGACGGCCCTGACCTCCGGAGGTGCCCGATGAAGCGCGTCGCGCTCGCCGCCCGGTTCATGATCTCCCTGGCCTGGCGGACGGACCGGCGCCGCCTGCTCGTGGCGGTCGTGCTCCTGACGATCGGGTTCCTCGCCGGTCCCCTGGTCGGTGTCGGGCTGGGGCTCTTCACCGACGCGCTGGTCGACACCGACGTCGCGCGCGCCGTCGGGCTCGCGTGCGCGGTCGCGGCCCTCGTCATCGCCGAGCTCATGCTGGGCCACTTCGCCCACCTGTCGTACTTCGAGGTCGCGGACCTCCAGCAGCTCCGCCTCCTGGACGAGGTCGCCGAGCTCACGCACGGCTCGACGGACCTCGCCGAGCTCGAGGACCCGGACCGCGTCCGTCTCCTCACGTCGGTGACGGAAGGCCTGCAACGGGTCCGGCTGGCGCTCGAGGGCACGCTCCAGCTCGGCGGCATGGTGCTCCAGGTCCTGGTCACCACGGTCATCCTCGGTCTCGTCGAGCCGTGGCTGCTCCTGCTGCCCCTCGCGGCCCTGCCGCCCGTCTGGCTCGCCGACCGTGCGCAGCGGGTGCTCGACGCGGCGCGCGACGTCACCGCGGACGACGTGCGCCTCTCCCGGCACCTCGTCAGCGCCGGGACGACGGGTTCGTCGGCCAAGGAGATCCGGCTCTTCGGCGCGCGCCGCCTCGTCGCGGACCGGCAGCGCGCGGCGTGGGACCGCACGACGGCGGTCCTGTGGAGCGCGCACCGGCGCTCGGCGCTGCTGCGCGCGGCGGGCCAGGTGTGGTTCGCGCTCGCCTACGGGGCCGCGGTCCTCCTCGTGCTCCGCAGCGCCGCGTCGGGCACGGCGGCGATCGGCCAGGTCGTGCTCGTCGTCACGCTCGCCATCCAGGTCAGCACCCAGGTCGCGGGCGCGCTGTCGCTGTTCGGGAACCTGCAGGACGCCGGACGGACGGTCGAGAAGCTCCTCGAGCTGCGCGGGACCACGACTGCCCCCGGCCGGGTCGGCGCCGCGGGCCCGACGCCCGCCCAGGTCGCGCCCGCCGTCGGGCGGCTCCCGGCTCGCCTCGAGCACGGCGTGCGCGTCCAGGACCTGACGTTCACCTACCCCGGCGCGGACCGACCCGTCCTCGACGGCGTCACGCTCGACCTGCCCGCCGGGGCGACCGTCGCGCTCGTGGGGGAGAACGGCGCCGGCAAGTCCACCCTGGTCAAGCTCCTGTGCGGGCTGTACCGGCCGACGTCGGGCCGCGTCCTCGCCGACGACGTCGACATCGCCGAGGTGGCGCCCGGCGCGTGGCAGTCGCGCGTCGCGACGCTGTTCCAGGACTTCCCGCGCCTCGAGCTCTCGCTGCGCGAGGACGTCGGGATCGGACGTGTGGACGCGCTCGGAGACGACGACGTCCTGTGGGCCGCGCTCGACGAGGCCCGCGCCCGACCGATCGTCGAGCGCTCGGCGGACGGCCTGGACCAGGTCCTCGGCACGGGCTACGCCGACGGCGCCCAGCTCTCGGGCGGGCAGTGGCAGACGCTCGGGCTGGCCCGCACGCTCCTGCGCCCCGACCCGCTCCTGCTCGCGCTCGACGAGCCCGCGTCCGCGCTCGACGCGACCGCGGAGCACGCCCTGTTCGAGCGGTTCACCGAGACGGCACGGCGGACCGGCACGACCTCCGGCGGCGTCACGCTGTTCGTCTCGCACCGCTTCTCGACCGTGCGCGACGCCGACCTCATCGTCGTGCTCGACGGCGGCCGCGTCGCCGAGCTCGGCACCCACGACGAGCTCGCCGCCGCGGGCGGGTCGTACGCCGAGATGTACGCGCTCCAGGCCCGCGCCTACCAGTGACGGCCGTCTGACAGGGTGGAGCCATGACCGCCGACACGATCGCCGACGTGGTCCTCCTGCTCGTGCTCGCCGGAGCCGGGGTCCTGCTCGTCTGGTGCGCCCGGGCGACGGCGTCCGGTCGCGTCGGTCGCAACCAGGTCGCCGGGATCCGCACCGTGACGACGCTCGCGAGCGACGAGGCGTGGCAGACCGCCCACCGTGCGGCGCGGCCGCTGAGCGAGGCCGCGGGCTGGGTGCTCGTCGCCGCCGCCCCGGTGCTGTTCCTCGTCGGCGACGACGCGGGTCTCCTCGTCGTCAGCGTCGCGGCGGGACTGACGCTCGCCCTCACGGTCGGCGGGCTCGTCGTCGGGACCCGCGCCGTGCGGCGCGAGGCCGACCACAGCCGCTGACGCGCGCTCGGGCGGGCGGGATCCCGTCGGGCGGACCCCGCGTCAGGCGGGCTCGGAGACCAGCTCACGCTCCGCCGTCGGGCCGGGCTGGGGCACCTGGGCCGCGCGGCGCGACGCCGGGCGGCCGTAGGTGAGGTAGAGGGGGAGGCCGGTGAGGAGCAGGCCGCCGACGAGGTTGCCGAGCACGGTGGGGATCTCGTTCCAGACGAGGTAGTCCATGATCGTGAACTCGCCGCCGAGCAGCAGCCCGGACGGGAACAGGAACATGTTGACGATCGAGTGCTCGAACGACATGAAGAAGAACAGCATCACGGGCATCCACATCGCGATGGCCTTGCCGGGCACGTCCTTCGCGATCATCGCGCCGATGACGCCCATGGAGACCATCCAGTTGCACAGCATCCCGCGCACGAACAGCGTGAGCATGCCCGACGCCCCGTGCTCCGCGTACCCGACCGTGCGGCCCTCGCCGATGTGCCCGATCGCCTGACCGACCTCGTTGGGCGGGGTGTCGAACCCGTACGTCACGACGATCGCCATCATCACGGCGACGGCGAACGCGCCGAGGAAGTTCCCCGCGAACACGAGGCCCCAGTTGCGCAGCACGCCGCGCACGGTGACGCCGGGCCGCTTGTCGAGCCAGGCGAGCGGGCCGAGGACGAACATGCCGGTGAGCAGGTCGTACCCGAGCAGGTAGAGCAGGATGAACCCGACCGGGAAGAGGACGGCGCCGAGGATCGCCTGGCCCGTCGTGACCGTCACCGTCACGGCGAACGCGGCGGCGATCGCGAGGATCGCGCCGCCCATCGTGGAGCGCACGAGCGTGTCGCGCGTGGACAGCAGGACCTTGCTGGCGCCGGCGTCGATGATCGTCGGGACGAGCTCGGCGGGCTTGACGTAGGACATGGGCGGGCTCCGGTCTCTGAGGCGACGTCGCGGCAGGGGAGTGCCCGACGGCGCGTCCCACGCTAGGAACCCGCGGTTTCGACCGCGTTCCCGCCGGGGAGCGGCCTCGTTACCGGGGTCGCTCAGCGTGCGGGGCCGCCCTGTGAGAACTCGGTACCCGGCGCGGGCTCGACCACGACGGACCGGACCGTCGCGAGGCGCCGGACCGCGCGCTCGAGCGCCCGCGCGCGGCGCGGCGTCGCGCGGAACGTCACGACGATCCGCCCGGCCCGGCCGTCGTCGTCCACCGGCTCCGTCGCGAGCGAGTCGAAGCTGACCCCGCGCGTCGAGAACACCCCGGTCAGCGCCGTGAGCGTGCCCGGCTGGTCGAGGCCGTGCACGGTCGCGACCCACGCGGTCTCCGCCTGGCCCGACGACGCCCGGTCGCCCGCGCGGGCCGGCTCGCCGAGATCGTGAGCGCGCGACGGCGCGGCCGGGGCACCTGCGGCGGTCCCGGTCCGCTCGGGCCGTCCCGACCGGTCGTCCCGGCCGGGCGTCGCGCTCGCGGCGACCATGCGCCCGACGCCGTCCGCCGCGTGCGCGAGGCGGCGCGCCTCGTCGTCGGGCAGGTCGTCGAGGAGCACGCGCGTCCACCCGCCCGGCCCGAGGACGACGGGGACGCCGAGCACGCCCCGGTACGGGGCGCCGTCGGGCCCCGAGGGCATCCCGTCGAGGCGCCCGTCGAGCTCCCCGTCGAGGGCCACCTGCCCGGCGACGACGATCTCGCGGCCGTCGAGGATCACCTCGAGCAGGTCGACGGTCGCGCTGGCCGTCCCCGCGGGCGTCTTGGCGCCGGACTGGTGCGTCATCCAGGGCCGCGTGACGAGCCGCAGGTCGGCCGGCCACGTGTCGATGAGGTCGAACGCGGCCCCCATGCCCTCGGCCGCGACGCGCGCCAGCTCGGTCTTCGCCGCGGCGATCTCGGCGGGCAGCGCGTCGAGCGTGCGGCCCCGGCGCAGCGCCGCGACGGCGCGGGCGCGCTCGTCGGCGTCGAGCCCGCTCACGCGGACCGTCGACCACAGCGGCACGGCGTCCTCGCCGTGCTGGCCACCGACGAACCCACCGACGCGGTGCCGACGCACGCCCAGCTCCACCGCGAGCTCGCGCCGGAACCGCAGCGTGTCGAGCCACGCGCCCATCCCGAGCACGCGGTGCCGCCCGAGCCGTTCCGCCATGACCGCGACGCCGAGCTCCACGGGGTTCGTCACGACGATGACGACCTCGTGCCCCGAGCCGTGCCGCGCGATCGCGTCGGCGTACTCGGCGAGCACGGCGCCGTTCGTCGCCGCCAGGACCCGACGGTCGGGGTCGGCTCCCGTCCGGGCCGGGGGAGTGAGGCCCGCGGCGACCACGATCACGTCGGCCGTGACGTCGTCGGGGGAGTGCGCGACGTCGAGGAGCGGCGCGTGCTCGTCGTACGCGTCGACCAGGTCCGCGCGCAGCCCGTGCACGGCCCGGCCCGACGCTCCGCCCGCGCGACCGACGAGCTGGAGCCGCGCCGTCGGCGGGAGCACCCGTCGCTCGACGATCTGCGTGCACACCTGCCGGCCGACGTCCCCCGTCGCCCCCACCACCGCTACGTCCACCCCGGCAGGCTACGTCGCCGACCGATGAGTCCGGTCGCCTCGGCGCGTCATGACCGGTGAGGACGCACCGGGACGAGAGGAGCAGGACGATGACGACCGCCGACCCGACGGTGAAGAACCTCGACGGCTACGGGACGCCGCCGATCGAGTGGGCGCGCGTGCACGACACGCTGTTCGGCCGGCTCCCGCAGGAGCCCGGGGCCGGCGGGCCGAACCGGCACACCACGTGGCTCGCGACGACCGACCCCGACGGGAAGCCGCACGTCGTGCCGTTCGGCGCGCTCGTGCTCGACGAGGAGATCTTCCTGTGCTCCGGCGAGGGCACGCGCAAGAACCGGAACCTGCACCGCGACCCGCGCTGCACGCTCACGGTCGCGACGGAGCCGTTCGACCTCACCGTCGAGGGCCGGGCCGAGCGCGTCACGGACCCGGATGCCCTGGAACGCGCGGCCGCGGGCTTCCGCGCCGACGGGTGGCCCGCGACCGTCGACGGCGACGCGCTCACCGCGGAGTTCAGCGCGCCGTCGGCCGGCCCGCCGCCATGGGCCGTCTACCGCCTGGTCCCGGAGCGAGTGTTCGCGTTCGGCACGGCCGAGCCGTACGGCGCCACCCGCTTCGACCTCGCGCCGCGGTAGAGCCCAGGTCGCGCGAGGTGGAGGCCTGGTCGTGACCTGGCTCTACCCCGACGGGTCAGGCGAAGGCGATGTCCGCCGCGGCGGCGACCATCTCGTCGAGGACCGCGGAGACGACGGGCCGGGGCTCGTGGCGGGTCGCGCGGTGGCGCGCGACGAGGCGCCGGGAGCCGAGGCCGGGCAGGCCGACGACCGTGACGCCGTCGGGCACCTCGTCCGACGCGCCGCCCTCGACAGCGAGCGCCGGGAGCATCGCGACGCCGAGCCCGGCCGCGACGAGGGACAGCGCGACGTCGAAGTCGTAGTAGTTGTGCCGCGTGCGCACGGTCCCGCCGAGCCCGCGGGACAGGCGGCGCAGGGCGCGCGCCGCGGCGGTGCCGGGCTCGGGTCCGAGCCAGACGACGTCGCGCACGTCGTCGAGGCGGGTCGGGGTGGGCATGCTCGCCGGGACCACGAGCCGCCACGGCTCGTCGAGCAGCACGATCTCGCGCGTCCCGCGCGGCGCGGGGGAGTCGGCCTCGTAGTCGCGCTCCAGGAGCACGACGTCGAGCTCACCCGCGCGCAGGAGGCGCAGCGCCTCGGTGGGCTCGCGCTCCTGCACGTCGAGCTCGATGCCCGGCGCCGTCTCCGCCAGGCGCCCGGCGACGGGCGCGACGACGGCGCGGATCGCCGTCTGGAACGACCCGACCGCGACCCGGCCGCTGACCTCGTCGCCGAGCGCGGCGAGCGCCTTGCGCGCCTCGACGAGCTCCGTCTCGATGCGCTCGGCCGTCTCCGCGAGCACGCGCCCGGCCGGCGTGAGGGTCACGCCGCGCGGTCCGCGGTCGAGGACCGCGACGCCCTCCTCCGCCTCGAGCCGCTGGATCTGCTGCGAGACCGCCGACGGGGTGACGTGCAGGAGATCTGCTGCCGCGAGAATGCCCCCACCGCGGTGCACGGCAAGGAGAAAACCAAGTCTGCGTGGGTCCGTCGCCATGTAGAGATGCTAAACGGCCGGTGCAGAATACTTCGATTGTGCTGAAGCCCCGGAGGCCTCACACTTGTCGTGGCGCCGGTCGGTTACCTCCTCCTCCTTACGGGTCGGCGCCCGAGCTTCCGCACCACCCGCGCCACCAGCCACCGGCCCGGAGCGCACAGCCACCGCAGCGTCGCGGTACCCCCTCCACCCCTCTTCGTCACCGGAGTACCGCTGTGCCCGTCACCCTCGACGCGTTCGTCATGTTCCTCGGCTGGATCGGCGCCGCCGCAGGCGTCGTCGCCTACGCGATGGTCAGCCGCGGCCGCTGGGCCGCGTCCTCCGCCCCGTTCCAGCTCACCAACCTCACCGCCGCGGGCCTCATGGGCATGGTCGCCGCCGCGAACGGGGTGTGGCCGTCGGTGGCCGCCAACATCGTGTGGATCCTCATCGGCGTGCAGGCGATCGTCGTGATCGTCCGCGCGCGGGCGCGCCGCCGCGCGGCCGTCGACGACGCGGCGACCCCGGTGGCTGCGGTCGTCCCGGGAGCACCTGGCGCCGTCCCGGATCTCGCGCTGCCCGACGTCGAGCCCTCGCCCCGCGAGGTCGGGCTCGCCGCCTGACCCGACCGGCTCCCAGGTCGGGACCTTCGGCCCGGTCGCGAGCGGGCCGTCCGGCACTAGCATCCTGGGATGCGTGAGGTTGAGGTCCCGGTGCTCGACCCGTCGCCGTCCCAGCTCCGGCTCATGGCGGCCGCCGAGCGCCTGGTGGCACGGCACGGGCTCGACGGCGCGAGCTCGCGCGCCATCATCCGCGAGTCCGGTCACCGCAACAACTCCGCGATCACGTACTACTTCGCGTCGCGCCAGGGCCTGCTCGACTCCGTCTACCGGTGGCGCAGCAAGCCGATCAACGACCACCGTCGGGCACTCATGGACGAGATGGTCGCGGCGGGCACCCAGCGAGACCCGGAGGCGCTCGTCCGGGCGTTCGTGACCCCCTACGTCGAGGCGCTCGAGCGCTGGCGTCCCAGCTCGTGGGCGCGGTACACCGTTGCGTCGCTCGCGCAGTGGCCCGTGGTCTTCATGGGCGACGTGACCCGGGACGTCAAGCGCTACGAGGGTACGGAGGTCCCGCTCAACGTCACGCTGGAGCTCCTGGGATGGATGCGGGAGGTGGCGTGCGACGGCCGCGAACCCGACGCCGGGCTCCGGGTCGCCGTCCTCGTGCGGTCGATCAACGCCACCATGGCGGCGTGGGAGCAGGACGTCGAGGAGGACCGGCTCGACCAGGTGCCGCTGGCGACGCTCGCGGACGAGGCGATCCGGCTCGGCACGCTCGTGCTCGGCGCCTGAGCGCGCGACCGCGCGCCGGCACCCGCCCGGCGTGCCCCGTCACGCCCGGGAGCGACGCCGTCGTGCGCCGATCGCACCCGTACCCGCGATGACCAGAAGTCCTGCCGCGACGAGGGCCGCCCCGGCGTCCACGCCGGTCGCGGCGAGACCGCGCCCCCCTGCGGTGCCGGGTGCGGACGACAGGCCGGTCGGGTCCGGCGACGGCGACGGGCCGGGGGTCGCCGTCCCGGTCGCGACGAGGGTGAAGTCGAGGTCGGTGACGGGCCCGTCCGTCACGTCGAACGTCACGTTCGACTCGCCGTCGAGCGCGTAGCCGTCCGGCGGGGCGACCTCGGCCGTGTACCCGGTCCCCGGCGGGAGGTCGACGCTCCATGCGCCGTCGTCCCCGCTCGTCGCCGTCCCGACGACGTCGCCCGCCGCGTCCCGGACCGTCACCGTGGCGCCCGGGACCGGGTCGTCCGCGTCGTCCGAGACCGTGCCGCCGACGGGCTGCGCCGACGGGACCGGCGTGATGACGAAGTCCTGGTCGAGGCGGTTCTCACCCGCCGCGGTGATCGTCGTGGAGCGCTCGGTCACGCCCGCGGTGTACCCGTCGGGCACGGTGAGCGTCACCGTGTAGGCCCCCGCAGGGAGCGCCCCGGTGGCGTAGACCCCGTCGGTGCTCGTCGTGAGCGTGACGTCGCCCCCGGGCCCGGACACGATGACGGTCACGCCGGCGACCGGGGTCCCGGCGGCGTCGAGCACGGTGCCCCCGACCGACCCTGGTCGCTGGACCTGGAAGTCGACCCCGGTCACGTCGTCCGCGGTCACGGTGACCGTCTGCGTCGTCGGTCCGTCGGCCGTGTATCCGAACGGGACCTCGACGCTCACGGTCCACTCGCCGCCGGGGGCGATGCCCTCGACCGTGTACGTCCCGTCGGCGGCCGTCGGGACGGTGAAGGTACCCCCCGGACCAGAGACCGTCACGACGGCGCCGGGCACGCCCGCGCCGCCTGCCGTCACCGTCCCGGACACCGCTGCCGGCGCCTGGACGACGAAGTCCTGGTCGGTGATCGGCACCTCGCTGCCCGCCGGGACCTCGACCGCCTCCGGCGACGTCGACACGGTGTACCCCGGTGGCGGCACGACCGAGAACGTGTGCGTCCCGACCGGGACGTCGTCGAGCAGGTACGCACCCGTCGAGTCCGTGGTCGCGGTCCGCGGTCCGCCGGGTCCGTCGAGGGTCACGACCGCGCCGGGTACGGGCGCGCCGTCGGCGGTGCGGACGAACCCACTCACCGGTACCGGGACGATCTCCCGTACGAGGAAGTCGACGAGGGTCGCGTCGGACGTCGACAGGTCGGCCGGCAGGCGCGCCGGGCCCTCGACGACGTACCCCGGGTGGTCGGTGGTCGGGGCCGGCGGGGCGATGACCTCGACCGTGTAGCCCGCCGCAGCCGCATAGCCCGGGAACGCGTACGCGCCGTCGGCGCCGGACGTCGTCGTGGCCAAGACCGTCCCGTCGGGGCCGAAGAGCGTGAGGGTCGCACCCGCGACCGGTCCGGTGACCGCCGGGTCGTCGGGGTCCTGGAGCCGGGCCGTGCCCGTGACATCGCGAGCGAGCGAGGCGAACCACGTCTGGTAGACGGGGAATCCCGAGCGCTGGAAGAAGTACACGGTGAGGCTCGTGAGCGGAACGGTCGGGCGAAACCAGCCCGCGGCCCCGGACGTGTCGAGCCCGGCCGCGTTCCCCAGAACCTCGCCCGTGACCGGGTCCCACGTCGCGACGTCGTCCGCGGTCCCCGTGCACGACGGCCGCGGCGAGACCGCGCAGTAGTTGAAGCCGCCCTGCCACCCGAGCTGCGCTCCGGTCACGAGCTGTCCGTCGGCGCCGCGCGCGACGACGACCGCACGGTCGGCGTCGATGTCGCCGAGCACGAACGCCCAGCCACCGGCGGGTGTCGGGCGCTCGAACGTGTACGTCGTGGTCGAGGGCGACGTCTGGTTGTCGGCGCGCGGCCGGAGGTTGAGGTATCCCTGGCCCTGGCTCGACCCGAACACCGCACCGGGCGGCGTCGCGGGGCTCAGCCACGTGGTCGAGCCAGTCTGGACGCCGACCTGGCCGCCGCGCGAGTCGGAGGTCACGGTCGCGGCGGGGAACCCTCTGGCGGGCAGCCGGACCGTCGTCGTGAACGCACCGGCGGACCCGGCGAGCGGGTCCCACGCGCCCCAGCCGGCGGTCGTGACGGCCGTCGCGGCGGGCGCCGGGACGACCACCGCGGTGACGAGGAGCAGCAGGAGCGTCGCGGCGCCGCCGGCGAGGCGGGTCGCGAGATCGGTGGCACGTCGCTGAGGTCGCACGACCCCCACGGTATGAGACACCTGCCCTAAGCGCACCGGCAGGAGCGGGTGAAGCGAACCCGCGACGGTTCGCTCGCCGCGCGCATCCCTCCTCGGCCTGCTTACCCTGCCCCCGACGAACCAGGGCACCTGTCTTATCTTCGGGGGCGTGGGGTGGGCACCACCAGAACGTTCGCACGGCGCGCGGTCATCGGCCTCGCGGCGTTCGCGGTCGCGCTGGTCGGCGCCGTCGTGGACGGCGGCCTGCGCCCGACCACCGCGGCCGTCGCCAACTGCACGCCTCTGGCCGGGTTCACGCGCTGCACGGTCGTCACGTTTCCCAGCCCTGCCGGCAACCAGACCGTCCGCATCCCCCCGGGAGTCACCCAGGTCGACGCGCGGATGTGGGGAGCCGGGGGCGGAGGGGCCGCAGCGACGCCCCTCTCCACTGCTCCGGGTGGCGGAGGCGGCGCGTTCGTCGCGGGCATGATCCCGACGGCGGGGGGCGAGGTCTGGGACGTCACGATCGGCTGGGGCGGCTACGCCGCCAGCACCCTCCAGCCGTTCGGGCAGGGCGGACCGGGCGGCGGCGCGCTCGGCGGCACGCCGCACGGCTCCGCCGGAGGAGGCACGACGGCGCTCTGGACCGGCGCGGCGTTCGCGTCTTCGCCGCTCCTCGTCGCCGGCGCCGGGGGTGGCTCCGCGGCGGGGTCGTCCGGCCGCGGCGGCGGTGGCGGTGCCGCCGGGGAGACCGCGCAGCCGGGAGAAGGCGGTCACGCCTCCAACCCGACGGGTGGGTCACCGGGCGGGGGCGGACAGCCCGGTGTCGTCGCGGGCTGCTCCAGCCAGGCGACGGCCGGGTCGCAGTACGCGGGCGGCGCGGGAGGCTCGGGCGCCGAGGGCGGGGGCGGGGGAGGCGGCGGCTGGTTCGGCGGCGGCGGCGGGCAGTGCCAGCCCACGGCGGCGACCGGCCAGAACGGCTCGGGCGCGGGCGGGTCGTCGTACATCGCCCCCCAAGTCACCGCGCAACGAACCGCTGCGGGGCAACCGGGCGCCGCCGCGGGGACCAACGCGCAGCCGGGGGGCACGGGCGACCCCGCCTACACCTTCGCCGGGAGCGTGGGGATCGGAGGCATGACGCTGGGCGAGGGCCAGGCGGGCGGCGCCGGCATGCTCGTGCTGCAGTGGGTCATGCCGGCCCCCACGATCACCGCCCCGGCCGACGGGACGCTGTCGGCCGTCGCCGCGCCCGTCGTCACCGGGACGGCCGGGGCCGGGAACACCGTGACGGTGACCGACGGCCCGGGCGGCCCGACCGTCTGCACGGCGACCGCCGCCGCGGACGGGACGTGGTCGTGCACCGCGAGCTCTCTCGCCGACGGTGCGCACACCCTCGTCGCGACCCAGACGAACACCTTCGGAGACGTCTACCCGGAGAGTGTCGTCGTGACGTACACCGTGGACACGACGCCGCCAGCCACCCCTGCCGTCACCGGTCCGTCCCGGACGGCCGACACGGCAGCGACGATCACCGGTACCGGCGAGGCCGGGAGCGCCGTGACCGTCCGCACGGGCGCGGGCGGCGCGGTGTGCGGCCCGCTCACCGTCCCCGCGTCGGGTGCGTGGTCCTGCACGCCGTCACCCACGCTCGTGCTCGGCGCGAACACCCTGGTCCCCTCGGCGGCCGACGCCCTGGGGAACGCCGCGACCGGGCCGGCGTACGTCGTCACGGTCGTCCCCGCGCCCGTGCCGCCCCCGCCGCCCGTCACGACCCCCGCGCCGACGCCCGTCGTCACGACGCCTCCGCCTCCGGTCGTCGCGCCGGCGCCCCCGCCCGCGCGGCCCGCCCCGGCTCGCGCTCCCGCCCCGAGCACGCCTGCCCCGGCCGACGAGCCCGCGGAGGCGCCCGTCGTCGAGGAGCCGGAGCCGGCCCCGGAGGTGGTCGCGGCAGCACGCCCGCTGACCATGAACGTCGCGATGCGGGCCGGCGCCATCCGGCGCGGTGAGGTCGGTCGGTTCGACACGACCCTCGGGCCCAACCCCACCGACGAGGCAGTGACGCTCACGCTCACGGGCCAGGTCAACCGGGGGTTCCTCTACCGGTCCGTGCAGGTCGACCCCGAGGCCGCGTGCGACGTCGCACGCGTGACGTTCTCGTGCGACGTCGTGCTCGATCCGGGCACGTCGGCGCAGGTGACCATCCGCCTCCTCGCGGACGCGCTGACCGCGCCGTCGACGGCGCGCCAGCAGCTCTCGGTCGCGGCCGCCGGGGTCGGGGACGGGGGCTCCGGCGGCGGGTCGGGCGGCGCGGCCGACCTCGCGAACACCACGACCGTGACGACGTCCGTCGAGGACGGCACCCTGACCGACACGCAGCAGCTCGCGGCGGCGATCACGGACCAGCCCGGCGCTTTCCTCGTCATTCTCACGCTGCTGCTCTACGCGCTCGCGGCGACCGTCGCGCAGCGCAGGACCGACGGACCGACCACACGACCCACGGAGCGACCATGACCAGTCAGGTGGAGGAGATGCTGGCGGACGACGACACGCGGCCCGCACCTCGGTCGGGACGTCGTCGGCGGCGTAACCCCGCGCCACGGATCCTCGCTGCCGTGGCGATCGTCCTCGTCGCCTACTACGTCGTCATCGCCCTGACGGGGACGCTCAACGCCTCCACGACGGTCACGATCGAGGGCCAGCAGAGCGTGGACGGCGAGGACTACCTCACGCTCCAGATGAAGACGTCCGACGTGGACCTCACCAACCGCGTCCTCCAAGCGACAGTGCTCCCCATCCCGCACGGAGAGTTCGTGGGCGAGCGTGCCGGCGAGATGTCGAAGAACCTCCGGATCGAGATCGTCTCCGGCGGCCAGACGACGTCGGTCGTGACCTACCCGGGCGAGTCGATCGTCGACCCGACGACCGTGGTCCTCGCGCTCGACCGTGGCGACACCTTCTACCCGTGGGATCGCCCGTTCTCCGACTTCCGCGTCAGCGTGAGCGACGACGAGACCGGGGAGGACGTCCCGTTCGAGCTGACGATCGAGAACTCGGCACGCCCATGGGTGCTCACCGCCACAGTGGGCGAGCCCGAGACGGTCGACGGCGTGTCCGTGCTCCCGGTGACGCTCGACGGCAGCCGCGACGCGCTCAGCGTCACGCTCGTCGTCTTCTACCTGCTCGCCATCCTGCTCACGACACTCATGGCCGTCGTGACGATCGGCAGTGCGATCCTCAAGAAGAAGCTCGAGTTCGCGAACGTCATCTGGCTGTCCGCGACGATGCTCTCCTTCCCGGCACTGCGGTCCGCCATGCCGGGAGCGCCGCCGATCGGGACCGCGCTCGACTTCATCGTCCTCTTCCCGTGCATCTGCATCGTCGCAGCGATGCTCGTGTGGACCGGGGCGCACCTGCTGTGGCGCGAGTCGAAGGACCTGCGTCGCCGGGACCTCGACGACGACGAGGCCGCCGCGGCGGCGGCTGCGACGTCGGCGGCCGACTCCTGAACTGCTGGTCGCCCGACACGTCCCTACACCCCTGCGGGCGTGATGAGCCCGATCAGCAGGCCCATCACGAGCACGGTGACCAGCTCGTGCGCGGCGTTGAGGACCGTGAGCCCCGCCGGCCGGCCCTCGAACGCGTCGTGCGTGACGAACCGCGCGGCGGTGAACCCCGCCCACAGCACGACGGCGGTCAGCAACGCGTTGCCGAGGTAGCCGCCGCCGTAGAACGACCACGAGAGGTACGTCGCGCCCGCGAGGACCCACGCCGTGACGAAGCTGACCACGACCGTGACGACGATCGGCACGACGGCGTCCCGGCCCTCCCCGGACGGCTCGACCTTCGCGACGCGCATCCAGTAGGTGCCGAACACCTTCGGGGTGTACCAGACCGAGCCCACGACCATGCTCGACACCGTCGCGGCCAGCACCGCCCAGTAGTTGATCTCCGGAACCATCGGACCGCTCCCTCGCGTCGACGCCTCGCTTCGGAGCGTAGCGCTCAGGCGCTGGCGTCCGCCTGCGGTTCGACGACGACGTCGACCACGACCGCGCGATGGTCGGACAGGCCGGTGTCGACGGCGGTCGCGGGGCCGAGCGCCCGGACCGTCGCCTGCCCGGGCGTGGTGTCGACGAGGACATGGTCGATCTGGCGCACGGGCCGGTCCGTGGGGTGCGTGAGCACGTCGGCGAGCGACGTGAAGCCGCTGAGCTCGGCGGGCTCCGGCGCGCGCAGGTTGAGGTCCCCGAGCAGCGCGAGGGGCCGGGGGAGCGGCGCGCACGCCCGGACGAGCGACCGGAGCTGGGCCGCCGTGAACTCGGGGCGGGACGTCGTGTGGGTCGTGACCACCGTGAGCGGTCCCCACGGCGTCACGACGGCGGCCGCGAGCGCCGCACGGGGCTCGTCCGGGACGACGCGGAAGGGGACGAGGCGCGCGGCACCGCTCACCGAACCTGGCGTCCGGCGGCGGACGCGCGAGCGCCACGGCATCCGGTCGAGCTCGAGCCGCGACCACCGCGCGACCGGGAACCGGCTGACCAGCCCGATCCCGTAGGACGCGACGCCGGGCACGCGCCGCACGCCCGCACCCGGCCGCGCGGCCCGGACCCACGCGCCGCCAGCGCCGCGCAAGGTCGGGGAGAAGTGCCGGTGGTCGGCGCGGAGCGCCTCCGCGGCGACCGCGACGAGGTCGACGCGCTGCGAGCGCGGGGAGTCGCGCTCCACCTCCTGCAGCGCGAGCACGTCCGCGTCGAGGTACGCGACCGCGCGCGCGAACCGCTCGACGTCCACCGTCCCGTCGAGCGCGGCGCCGTGCAGGGCGTTGAACGTCGCGAGGCGCAGCGCGCCGTCGGGTCGAGGAGGCAGTCCTGACGAGGTGGGTTCGGTCGGCACCGCACGATCCTCGCGCGAGCCCGCGACGGTCGCGACCAGACGCGTCAGAGGGTGCGACGCCAGGCGACGATGCGCTCCACCGCTTCCGCGACGGTCTCCGGGGCCGCCGCGAAGGACAGGCGCACCCAGTCGCCGCCGCGGACGCCGTCGAAGTCCGTGCCCGGGGTGAGCGCGACGCCCGCCTCGGCGAGCAGCCGCTCGCACCACGTCACGGAGTCGAGCCCGTCCCCGGAGACGTCCGCGTAGACGTAGAACGCGCCGTCGGCCGGTGCGACGCGCGACCACCCGAGGTCGTCGAGCCGCGACAGCACGAGCTCGCGCGACGCCGCGTAGCGCGCCACGTTCTCCGCGGCGGCCGCGTACCCCTCGGGGGAGAACGCCGCGACGCCCGCGTGCTGCGCGAGCGCGGGCGGCGACAGCGCGACGTTCCCGGCGAGCGCGTCGACCGGTCCGACGAGCTCGTCGGGGAGCACGAGCCACCCCAGGCGCCAACCCGTCATCGCCCAGTACTTGGAGAACGAGTTGACGACGACGGCCCCCTCGCCGACGTGCCGCGCCGCCGTCGGCAGTGTCGCAGGCGACGCGCCCGTGGGGTCGCCGTACGTGATGCCGTGGTAGATCTCGTCGCTCACGAGACGGACGTCGTGGTCGGCGCACCACGCCGCGACGGCGTCGAGCTCGGCGGGCAGGATCATCGTCCCCGTCGGGTTCGCCGGGCTCGCGACGACCAGGCCGTCGAGACCGCCGTCGTAGTACGCCTCCATGAGCTGCGACACCGTGGGCTGGTAGCGCGTCTCCGGGCCGCAGTCGAGCTCGACGACCTCGCAGCCCAGCGCGCGCAGGATGTTCTTGTACGCGGGGTACCCGGGGCGGGCCAGCGCGACGCGGTCGCCGACGTCGAACGCCGCGAGGAACGCGAGGAGGAACCCGCCGGAGGATCCGGTCGTCACCGCGACGCGCGCCGGGTCGACCTCGACGCCGTACCAGCGGTCATAGTGCTCCGCGATCGCCCGGCGCAGGGCCGGCACGCCGAGCGACTCGGTGTACCCGAGGTCGCCGTGCTCCAGCAGCTCGATCGCGCGGCGCCGGACGACGTCCGACGCCCCCGTCGACGGCTCGCCCGCGCACAGGTTGAGGACCGACGCCCCCGCGTCGCGCAGCCTGTTCGCCTCCGCGAGCACCTCCATCACCGCGAACGGCGGCACGTGCGAGCGGCGTGAGACCTTCATCGACCCGGACATGGGGCCATCATGCCGGGTCCACCGGACCCGGCCGCTGCCGAACCCGGGCTTGTTCCTCACGCGCCGGGCATCGCGGGGAGGAAACCCGGGTTCGACGCGGGCCGGGTCATCCGTTCGAGGGACGCCGAGAGGCCCGACAGAGCCGGGTCGGTCGTCCGGGCGACGCGCCGTCGTCGGGCGGCGGGGTCGGATGGCTGGCATGACCGAGGACGTGTGGGACGACGGCTCCGACGACCGGGCGGGGGACGATCGCGCCCGGGACGGTCACGGGCGCGACCGCCGCGACGAGACGTTCCGGCCCGTGCGGGGGTGGGGCGTGCTGTGGCGCAGCGCGTTCGTGCTGTGGCACGGCGGGCACGAGTACGTCGTGGACGTCGACTTCCTCGACTGGGACGAGCGCATCCGGCTCTACCGCGACCGTCGCCTCGTCGACGAGCAGCGGTCCCGCGCCCGGTTCGACCTCGGCGGCGCGGCCCTCGAGGCCCGGATGAGCCTCTACGGGATGCGGTACGTGCGCGTCGTCGACGCCGTCGGTAACCGCCAGGACGTCGCGCCGATGCCCGGGACCGCCGAGGCGTGGCGCGACCGCATGGATCGCGAGCGCCCGACGGCGAGCCGCGCCGTCGGCGTCACGGCGTGGGTCGTGCTCGTGGTCGCGCTCGTGACGCAGGTGCCGCAGCTCCTCGACCTCGTCTCCGGGTTCACCGGCTGGACGCCGCCGTTCGTGCCCGACCTGCCCGCCTCCGTGAACACGGTGCTGTCCGTGGCCGGAGTGGTCGCCGCCGTCGACCGCGGGCTGCGCCGCCGCTACCACCCGCTCCTGGACGGCTGACCGCCGTCTCGTCCCGCACCGCCCCGCGTGCTTAAGGTGGACGAACGCCGACAGAGGAGGTTCTGGTGTTCCGACGACGGTCCCGCAGCACCCCCGACGACGACCCGGTCCGGCGCGCCGCGCAGTACCGGGTCGACCGCGAGACCGCGCGCGAGGAGTCGGAGCGCGGGGACCCGGGACACACGGACGTGCCTGGTCCCGCCGGGGACGCCGCACCCGCCGAGTCCCCGGTGTCTGACGATGACGCTGGGCCCCGCGGCCCGCGGCGTGTACGACCCGAGGACCGCGCGATGTACGTCGACGCGGTGATCGATCAGGCCATCCGACGAGGGGAGTTCGACGACCTCCCGCTCGCGGGCAAGCCGATCCCCGGCCTCACGGGGACGCACGACCCGGACTGGTGGCTCAAGTCCGTCATCGAGCGCGAGCAGCTCACGGGTCTGGGCCCTCCAGCGATGCTGCTCAAGCAGGAGGACCGGGAGCTCGACGACCGGCTCGACCGCGAGCTCGACGAGTCGACCGTCCGCGAGATCCTCGCGGACTTCAACGCGCGCGTCGTCGACGCCCGCCGCCAGCTCCTGGGCGGGCCGCCCGTGGTCACGCCGACGCGCGACGTCGACCGCGAGGTCGCCCGCTGGCGCGCACGGCGCGGGCGGACCGCCTAGCCCCACGGCCTACCCCGCAGACCGCTGCCCATCGCACGGAGCAGGCGGGAACCATCCGCCGGACACACGACACGGGGGTCGTCATCGGGCTGATGACGACCCCCAGGTCGTGTTCGGCGGTGGAGCGGGCGCAGGAGAGCCTCGGCCCCGCTAGCGGCCCTGGAGCGCGCGGACGTTGTCGCCGAACGTCCAGCCCTTGGAGCCGTCCCAGTTGATCGACCACGTCATGAGGCCCTTGAGACGTGACGCGTACGGCTGGTACGCCTGCGTCACCAGCGACGGCGCCATGTAGCCGCCGCCCGCGCCCGCCTGGGCGGGGAGCCCCGGGACCTGCTTGTCGTAGGGCACCTTCACCGTGACGCCCTGGATCGTCAGGCCGGCGTTCAGGCAGTCGGTCTGCTTCTGGAAGCCCTGGACGGTCCCGGCGCCGTAGGAGTCGCCGCTGCACCCGTACATCGAGCCGTTGTAGTACTGCATGTTGAGCCACCACAGGCGGCCGTTGTCGACGTACTTCTTGATGATCGGCAGGTACGAGCCCCAGATCGAGCCGTACACGACGCTGCCGCCGGTGACGTACGCCGTCTCGGGCGCCATCGTGAGACCGAACCCGCTCGGCATCTCCGCGAGGACGCCGTCGATGATGCGGATCAGGTTCGACTGCGACGTCGACAGCGTGCTGATGCTCCCGCTGCCGGACAGCCCCGTCTCGATGTCGATGTCGATGCCGTCGAAGTGGTTGTCGCGCAGGATCGGCACGACCGTCTCCACGAAGCGGTCCGCGACGGCCGGGCTGGACAGGTCGATCCCGGCGGTCGCGCCGCCGATCGACAGGAGCAGGCGCGTGCCGTTCGCCTTCGCCGCGCACATCTCGGCGGGCGTCGGCACGTCGACCCCGGTGTCCATGCCGTCCTGCCACAGAACGGTGCCGTCGGAGAGGATCACGGGGAACGCGAGGGTGACGACGTTGTAGCCGTGCGCGGAGATCCGGGCGTCGTCGATCGGGATGTGCCCCAGGCCCGGGTGCACGCCGTTGGACGCGCCGTCCCAGCTCTCCCAGTACCCCTGGAGCACCTTGCCCGCCGGCTTGCCCTGGACCGCGCAGTCGGTCGGATCGGTGGGGTCGGTCGGATCGGTGGGGTCCGTCGGGTCGGTCGGATCGGTCGGATCGGTGGGGTCCGTCGGATCGGTGGGGTCCGTCGGATCGCACGTCCCGCCGTCGGTCCACAGCGTCGGGGTCGAGGCGGGGTTCCAGCCGGTGCCGACGTAGGCCGTGTGCGTGACGCGCGCGGTGTACGTGCGCCCGCCGTACGTGACCTGGGCGCCGGCAGCGTACGTGGAGCCCTCCGCCCAGACGATGGTCGAGCACTGGGCCGCGGCCGCCGGGGCGAGCGCACCCGGGACGACGGCGGCGCCGCCCACGAGGGCCGCCGCCAGAGCGACGGTGGCCGCTCCGGCGAGGAGCGGGGTCGGACGAGATCTCACGGGGGCACCTCGGGTTCGGTCGCACGGCGGCCGAGGCGGGCGCCGTCGGCCGATGATGCCGCCAGTCTGCAAGCGCACGACCGCGTCGCGCATGAGGGAGAACCACACGATCCGCGCCCCTCGCCGGGGCGCAGAGGCGCGCGGGGTACGGGTGGTCCCGGACCTCCCGGCCGTGGCCGGCCGGCCGGGCGACGTGTCCCGTACCGAGCGCGCGCGAGCGGCCTCCCGCCCGCGCGCCTAGGGTCGGCGGCATGGCCGACTGGCAGCCCGACGTCCTCGGGGACGACTACGAGCAGCTCACGCTGCCGCTCGCCCCGGACGACGAGGGCGACGTCGTCGCCACGCTCGTGCGCCGCCGCCGGGCCGGGGGCGCCGGCACCCCGGCGGGGGGCGACGACGGACCCGGCGCCTACCTGGACGTCCTGTACGTCCACGGCTGGTCGGACTACTTCTTCCAGACCGAGCTCGCCGACTTCTGGGAGGCGCACGGCGCGCGCTTCCACGCGCTCGACCTGCGCAAGTACGGGCGCAGCCTGCGCCCCGGCCAGACCCCGGGATACGTCACGGACCTCGGGGCGTACGACGAGGACATCGAGGCCGCGCTCGCGGCGATCGGCCACCACGGCGACGGGCGCTCGCCGCGCGAGCTCGTGCTCATGGGCCACTCCACGGGGGGCCTGACCCTCAGCCTCTGGCTCGCCCGGAACCCCGGCCGCGCGGCGGCGCTCGTCCTCAACAGCCCGTGGCTGGAGTTCCAGACGCGCGAGGTGGGTCGCCTCCTGCTCGAGCCCGTGATCGGGGCCCGCGCCCGCCTCACGCCGACGCGCCCGCTGCCCAACGTCGACCTCGGCTTCTACACGCGCTCGGTGAGCAAGGACTTCGACGGCGAGTGGACGTACGACCTCGCGTGGCGCCCCCAGCACGGGTTCCGCACCACGCCCGCGTGGCTGTCCGCCGTCTTCCGCGGGCAGCAGACGGTCGCGCGCGGCCTGGCCATCGGTGCGCCGGTGCTCGTGCTGCTCTCCGCCCGCAGCACGCTGCTCCCGCGCTGGACGCCCGAGATGATGCACACGGACACGGCGATCGACGTGGACGGGGTCGCGCAGCGCTCCGTCCAGCTCGGCGACCTCGTCACGGTCGCGCGCCTCGACGGCGCCCTGCACGACGTCGTGCTCTCGGCCAGGCCCGTGCGCGCGCTCGCGTACGGGCGCATCGCGCAGTGGGTCGGCGCGTACCTCCCGCGACCCGCGCCCGTCGTGCCGGTCGCGCCCGACGACGCCGCCCCCGCTCCCGGCGCCGCACCGCCCGCGTCGCGCCGGCTGGGCCCGCTGCTCTCCCGCCTCGGCGCGGGTGCCCACCGCGCCGGGCGCGCCGTCGCGCGCGCGGTCGGCTCCGCCGTCGGGACGCTGCGCGGCACGAGGGCCGGCCGCCGGTGAACGGAGTCCGCAGGAGGCCGGCCCACGACGCCGCACGCCCGCCCTGGGCGTCCCGCCGCACCGAGCGGGGTCGCGGGCCTACGGTGGGCACGTGAGCCAGGCACTGGACGAGGGGCCGTTCTTCCACGGCACGAAGGCCGATCTCCGGACGGGCGACCTGCTGACCGCGGGCTTCCGGTCGAACTACCGGCCCGAGGTCACCATGAACCACGTGTACTTCACCGCCCTCGTCGACGGCGCGGGCCTCGCCGCCGAGCTCGCGGCCGGCGACGCGGCCCCTCGGGTCTACCAGGTTGAGCCGACGGGTCCGTTCGAGGACGACCCCAACGTCACCGACAAGAAGTTCCCGGGCAACCCGACGCGGTCGTACCGGAGCAGCGCACCGCTGCGGGTCGTCGGCGAGGTCACCCACTGGCCGCGCCTGAGCGAGGAGGCGCTGGCGTCCTGGCGCGCGCGACTGGCGGCACTGCTGTCCGACGAGCGGGGCGAGATCATCAACTGAGGGCTGTCGCGCCCAGGCATCGGGCAGGCGTCGTCTACCCCCGCAGGGGGAGGGCGCCGGGTCAGGGTTCGCACCGTCGGTGGATACCCCGGCGGCAGGGCGGCACTACCGTCGGCGACGTCGTGCGTGGCGTCGCCAGTTGAAGGAGCGGTTCGAGTGTTTCGCGAGGTCCCCGTCCTCCCCGTCGTGGTCCCGCTGGGGGCGGTGGTCCTGGCGGTGCTGCTGTGGCGTCTGCGCCGGGCCGGGCGGCTCACCGTGCCGCGGGCCGCCGTCGCGCTCGCGCTCGCCGTCTACGCGGCCGGGGTCGTGGCCAACACGGTGTTCCCGATCTTCCTCGACAAGCCGGTGAGCAGCGCCCCGTGGAACGCCCACCTGGCCCTCGTGCCGCTGGCGGACTACGAGGTCGCCGACGCGGTGATGAACGTCCTCGTGTTCGTGCCGCTGGGCATGCTCCTGCCGCTCCTCCTGGCGCGGACGTCGTGGTGGCGCGCCGTGGCGGCGGCGGCGGCCTTCAGCCTGGCGATCGAGGTCGTCCAGTACGTCACCTCGCACCTGCTCGGGGGCGGCCACATCGCCGACGTGAACGACCTGCTCTTCAACGTCGTGGGCGGCGTGCTCGGCTACGCGCTGTTCGTCCTCCTGTGCCGCGTCCCCGTGCTCGACGCGTTCCTCGAACGTCTCCGCTGGTCCGCAGGACCGCGAGCGCGCCTGTGCGAAGCGGACCTGCGTCGCGTGCATCCGCACTGACGGTCGCCCGGGTCCGCGGCGTGTCGCGGCGGCGGAGCGCGACCGCCCGACCGACGCTCAGCCGTCGAGCTGCGTGCGGACGAAGTCGACGATCCCGTCCGCGGCGGCCTCCACCTCGGCGAGGCAGTCCTCGAAGTCCTGCTGACCGCCGTACCAGGGGTCGGCGATGTCGAGCACGTGCTCGGGATCCCCCGGTGCGACCCGGGGAGCGGCCGGGTCGAACGAGCGGTACATCCGCACCGGGGCGTCGTCGTCGAGGCGCCGCAGGGCGCGCGCGTGCTGGGACGTCATCGCGAGCACGAGGTCCCGCGCGGCGAGGTCGCCCGCGCGCACCTGGCGGGCGCGGTGCGTCCCGTCGACGACGTACCCGTGCTCGGCGAGGACGCTGCGCGCACGGCGGTCGATCGGGTTCCCCCGCTCCTCGTCGCTGATCCCCGTCGAGTCGACGACGACGCGGTCGCCGAGCCCGGCGGCCTCGAACCGGTCGCGCAGCACCACCTCGGCCATGGGGGACCGGCAGATGTTGCCGGTGCAGACGGTCATGACGCGGTAGGGCGCGGGGGCCTCGGCACTAGTCATGGGCCCATTCTGCGGGAGGCGCGCGCGCTCCTCACGGGGCGCGCCGTCGTCGGGCGCCCCGCGACCGCCGCGTCTACCGTGAGGACATGATGATCGGGGCGGGGTCGGGGCGGATCGCCGTGACGGGCGCGAGCGGGCTCCTGGGGTCGAAGCTCGCGTTCCGCCTCGCCGCCGAGGGCGCGACCCAGCGCCTCGTCGTGCGCGACGCCGCGCGGGCGCCCAGCCTCGGCGACGACCCTCTCCCGGAGTCGGACGTCGCCGTCGTCGGCGGGTACACGGACACGCGCGGGATGGTCGCGGCGTTCACGGACGTCGACACCGTGTTCCTCGTGTCCGCCCGCGAGGACCTCGACCGCGTCGCGCAGCACCGCGCGGCGGTCGACGCCGCCATCGCCGCCGGGGTGGGGCACATCGTCTACGTGTCGTTCGTCGGCGCGGCGCCGGACGCCGTCTTCACGTTCGCCCGCGACCACTGGCGCACCGAGGAGTACATCCGCGCGACGGGCGTGCGCCACACGTTCCTGCGCGACAACCTGTACCACCGCGGGCTCGCGCTCATGGTCGGCGACGACGGCGTGATCCGCGGACCCGCGGGCGACGGCCGGGTCGCGTCCGTGTCGCACGACGACATCGCGGACGTCGCGACCGTCGTCCTGCTCGACGCCGACGCGCACCGCCACGACGGCGCCACCTACGACGTCACGGGACCCGAGGCCCTCACGCTCGACGAGGTCGCGGAGTCCCTGGCCGCCGCCACGGGTCGCGAGATCACCTACCACGCCGAGACCGTCGAGGAGGCGTACGCGTCGCGCGAGAGCTACGGGGTGCCGCAGTTCGAGGTCGACGGGTGGGTGTCGTCGTACACGGCGATCGCCGCGGGCGAGCTCGCGCACGTGAGCGACGTCGTCCCCCGGCTCGTCGAGCGCCCCGCGCAGTCGTTCGCCGCGTGGCTCGACGACTACCCCGAGGAGTGGGCGCACCTGCGTCCCGCCTGACTCCCGGCGCCGGCCGCTCGGCGCGCCACCGCGAGATCGACCGGCTGGTGCATCTCCGCGTCTCCACGCCGTGCGCGAAAACCCCTGGCGCGGTCCGCGGGGGCGGACGTACCGTCGTCGTACACGCGAAAGGAGGTGGTCCTGGAAGTGAAGATTCTTCGGACTCGTGAGGTGGTTGCGCGCTAGTCGTCGCGCAACCGATCCAGCAACGGACCGGATGCGGTGAGCCCGTGAACCGGGCGGGGTCTCCCGAGGGGAGGCGCCCGACGGCGAGCGAGTACCACGCAACCACCGGAGCCCGCGGGCGTCGTGCCCTCGTCCAGCACGACAGGAGGAACCCTCCAGCCCGCGGGCTTCTCGCTGCCCGCCCACTCGCTGAGTGCGGTGTATGTGTCGTCCGGATCCCCTGACGACGACACATGCCCAGCACTCAGCGGGTGGCGGGGGCCGGCTCCGGGACGTGACCTGCGTCGTCGGGCGCGGTCGTCCGCTCAGGCGCCGCGGGCGCGGTGGTGGCCCGACGACGGCGCGGCGCTCCCATCGCGACCGCCGCGAGGGCGAACGCCGCGACCGGGACCCACAGCGCGGTGTGGAACGCGGCGAGGCCTGCGTCCGGCCCTGTCGCGTCCCCGAGGGCGAGGACGCTGACGGCCGTCGCCGCGGAGATGCCGATCGCCGCACCGAGCTGGAACGCCGTGTTGAGCACGCCGCCGGCCACGCCCTGCTCCGCGTCGGTCACGCCCGTGGTCGCCGCGATGGCGATCGGCCCGTAGACCAGGGCGAACGCGACCCCGACGAGCGCCATCGACGGGACCATCACGGCGTACGTCCAGTCGAGCCCCGACGCGAGGAACCACGCCGCGGCGAGCGTCCCGGCGACGAGCCCCCCGACGATCACGCGTGGCACCCCGAACCGCTCCACGAGGCGCGGCGTGAGCACGGGCGCGAGGACGACGTCGATCGCCATGAGGAGCATCGCGAGCCCGGTCTGCAGCGGCGTCCAGCCCCGCAGCTCCTGCAGGTAGAGCGTGAGGAGCACCTGGAACCCGTAGAACCCGCCCGCGAAGAGCACCGCCGTGACGTTCGCCCGCACGAGCTCGGTCGAGCGGAAGAGCCGCAGCGGGAGGAGCGGGTGCGGGGCGCGGCGCTGCCGTGCGACGAACGCCCCGAGGAGCACGGCACCGCCCCCGAGCGCGGCGACCGTCCACGCCAGCCCCTCGCCCGGGTGCTCGAGGCGCACGATGCCGACGGCGAGCAGGACCATGGCGCTCGTCGCCAGCACGGCGCCGAGGACGTCGAGCGCGCCGCGGACGCGGCCCGTCGCGTCGCGCGGGACCGTGACCAGGGCCAGCGCGAGGAGCACGACGGCGAGCAGCACCGGGGCGAAGAAGACCCACCGCCAGTGGATCGCGGCCAGGAGCCCGCCCACGACGAGCCCGAGCGAGAAGCCCGCCGCGCCCGCGGCGCCGTAGACGACGAGCGCGCGGTTGCGGCGCGGCCCCTCGGCGAACGACGTCGTGATGAGCGACATCCCGGCCGGCGTGAGGAACCCGGCCGCGACGCCCGTGACGAAGCGTGACAGCAGGAGCATCCAGGCGTCGGTCGCGAACCCGCCGAGCCCCGAGAAGACGAGGAAGACGAGCAGCCAGAGGACGAACATCCGGCGGCGGCCGTAGAGGTCGGCCGCGCGCCCGCCGAGCAGCATGAACCCGCCGTACCCGACGACGTACGCCGTCACGACGCCGCCCAGCTCGCCCGTCGCGAGCCCCAGGTCGGCCCGGATGCCCGGGAGCGCGACAGAGAGCATCGCGATGTCGCTCCCCTCCAGGAAGATCGCCCCGCACAGCACGAGGAGCAGCCCCCAGTCCCGGAGGGTGAAGCGTGCGGCCGCCCGCACGCTCTCGCGGCTGCGGCTCGTCGTCCCGTCGGTCATGACCGTCCCCTTCCTCCTGAGCACCTCTCGGTACTCGGTTACCTCTTGATACCGAGCCCATCGTGGGACAGGATCAGGAGGCATGGAAGACGGCACATTCGACACACCTGGTATCACGGTGGATACCGTGGCGGCGCGCGGACGGAACGCGGAGGTGCACGACGTCGCTCACGGCGGCGCGCACGACGTCGTCGGGGACGCAGGCTGCGACCCGCGGCCGCCGTCGAAGTGGGAGAGCGACGTCGAGGTCTGGCAGTGGGACGCACGCGAGGACTGCGAGGTGCGGCAGATCCTCGACCGCATCGCGGACAAGTGGTCGCTGCTCGCCATCGCGCTGCTCGACCGCCGGGTCATGCGCTTCACCGAGCTCAAGCGCGAGATCGACGGGATCAGCCAGCGCATGCTGTCGCGCACGCTGCGCCAGCTCGAGCGGGACGGCATCGTCGAGCGCACGGTCTACCCGACCGTCCCGCCGCGCGTCGACTACGCCCTCACCGAGATGGGCCGGTCGCTCCACGCGACGACGAAGGCGCTCGTCGTGTGGACCGAGGCGCACCAGGAGCGCATCGCCGCCGCGCGCAGCGCCTACGACGAGCGCGAGGCGTCGCTCCAGGACCTCTGAGGGCTCCAGGTCACGCGACCGCGGTCGCGAGCACGCCGAACGTCGGGTCGGGCGAGATGGGGGACGGTGCGGGCTCGTCGCCCGCCGGACCGCTCGTCATCTCCCACGTCCCGTCGCTCTCGACGCGGACGGCGGCGGTGCGGGCCCCGGACGCGTCGACGACCTTGACGCTCCCCCCGAACGGCCGCCCCGGGAGCTGCGCGAACGCGGCCCGGACGAACCTCGACGCGGCGTCGGGCAGAGGGTCGCCCATCTGGAGCGGGCGCACGTGCCAGATGCCGAACGGGCGCGGCTCGAGCACGACCGCTCCGCCCTGCGCGCCGACGAGCAGCGCGGCGTTGGTGCGCTCGTCCGCGATCGCCGCCGCCTCCACCCACTCGGTCGCGGTCGTGAGGACGCGCGTGAGCGGGACGACGTTGCCGACGGGTGCGAGCACCTCGCCCTCGACACGCGCGAGCCGCCGCACGACGAGCGAGCTGAGCCCCGCCGCGAGGAGGGGCGAGTCGGCGGGCACGTCGGGAAGGCGCAGGTTCTCGCGCGTCCTCGTGGCGGCGGGTCCCTCGTTGAGCGACAGGAGCACGAGCAGCTCCGGCCCCGTGAGCTCGATGAGCCCGTCGTCCGGACGGCTCGCCGCCTCGGTCTGCGTGGTCATCGGTCGTCCCTCTCCTCGTGCGGACCGCGGCCGCGGTCCGGCGCACGGGCCGCGGTCACCACGGCCATACCTTCTTCAGCGTCTCGGTCGCCCCGTCGACGAAGTCCCCGCCCGCGTCCCACACGTCGCCGGCGAGGTCGGCGGCACCGTCCGCGAGGTCGCCCCCACGATCCCACAGCCAGCCCGCGCCGTCGGCGATGCGCTTCGTCACGGGGACGTCGCCGGAGAGCAGGGTCGCGACGCCCCACACGGCTCCCGCACCCGCGATCGCCCAACCGACCGGGTTGCTCGCGAGGAAGATCGCCGCGCCGATGCCGGCCGCGCCGAGCCCCGCGGTGATGACGCCGTCCGTCCCCTTGAACCCGTCGCCCTCCGCGAAGCCCTCCCACGCCTGCACCGAGCCGCTGTACACCGAGTAGCCGTCGAACACGAACCCGGCGCCCTTGAGCACCTTGCCGGCGGACGCGAGGTTGTCCGCGAGCCCCGCCACGTCGAGCGGGTCGTCGAGCTTGTTCATCGCGGCCCAGGCGTCGACTCCCTGGGACGCGACCCAGTTGAGCACGCCGCCCTGGGTCATGTCCGTCGTGAGCCACGACGGCGGGACCAGCCAGTCCGGCGGACCACCGTCGCCACCCTGGGTCACCGGATCGCCTGGCCCACCGGGAGAACCCGGTCCGCCGGGCCCGCCGGGCCCACCAGGGCCGCCCGGGCCGCCCGGCCCGCCCGCGCCACCGTCGCGGCTCGTCGCGTCCTGCTGCTCGGCGTTGCCGCGCAGGAGGTCGGCGGCGTCCGTGAGCAGCGCGGCGGTGCCCGTCAGGCTCGGCCGCAGGGTCGACGTCCACGCGGTGCGGAACTCGGCGGCGTCGGAGCCCTCCCAGCCCGCTCGGCCCACGGCCGTCTCGATCGCTGCCGCGGCCAGCTCCAGGGCCTGCGCGCCGTCCGCCACGCGGCCCGCGAGCGAGCGCAGGGCCTCGACGTCGGCCCCGTACATCCCGCTGCTCATTCCTCGCCCCTCTGCGCTCTCACCCGCACCCCCCGCACGCTCCCGGGTCGGCCACGCCGTGCCGGCGCCGCCGACAGGGTACGGAGGCGGAGCGGGAGAGGTCGATGGTGACCGGTCCCCATGCCCGTCAGGACGGACGCACGCCGCGGCGGCGGTCGTCGGCCACGAGCGCGCGGTACCGGCGCCACTGCCGGACGGCGAACCGGCCGAGGAACACGCAGGCCAGCACGCCGACGGCCACCCAGCCCCAGGGGAACGGGTCGCCCGCGTGGTAGCTGCGGAAGCCCTCCGTCCAGCCGTACACCTGGGCGCGGTACCAGCCCAGCACGAAGACCGCGACGACGGCGGGAGGGACGACGGCGGCGAAGGTCAGGAACCACGCGTACGTGCGCGCCTGCTTCGTGTCGCCCACGAACCGCGTCCCCGGCGCCCCGTCCATCCGTCCACCTCCGTGCTCGGGCCTCCGGGCACCCTACCCGGCGCCGGCCGACCGGCCGAGGCGGTCTCGCCCGCCCCGTCGGCCGGCGTCCGTCAGCGCACGAGGTGGGGCTCGACGAGCTCGACGTACCGGCGGGCGAGCGTCGCCACGACGTCGGCGCCGGGCGCGGCCCAGACGTCGGCGTGGAAGATCTCGACCTCGACGTCACCGGCGTAGCCCGCCGCCGCCACCGAGCGCGTGAACGCGGCGAAGTCGACGTGGCCGTCGCCCATCATGCCGCGGCCGAGCAGCGTGTCCGCGGGCAGCGGGGTGATCCAGTCGCACACCTGGTAGCTGACGATCCGTCCCGCGGCACCGGCCCGCGCGATCTGCTCGTGGACCTTCGGCTCCCACCACAGGTGGTAGGTGTCGACGACGACGCCCACCTCCTCGGGCGCGAACGGCTCGGCGAGGTCGAGGGCCTGCTCGAGCGTCGAGACGACGCCGCGGTCCGCCGCGAAGATCGGGTTCATGGGCTCGATCCCGAGCGTCACGCCCGCCTCGCGCGCCGCCGGGACGAGCGCGGCGATCGCGTCCGCCGCGCGCGCCCGAGCACCGATCAGGTCCCGGTCGCCGTCGGGCAGCCCGCCCGGGACGAGGACGAGCGTCGGCGCGCCGAGGGCTGCCGTCTCGGCGATCGCGGCGAGGTTGCTCGCGTGCGCGGCGGCACGCGCGTCCGGGTCGCTCGCGGTGAAGAAGCCGCCGCGGCACACGGACGACACCCGCAGCCCGGCGTCGCGCACCCAGCGCACGGCGGTGTCGAGCCCGACGTCGGCGACCGGCTCGCGCCACACCCCGATCGCCGGCAGCCCCGCGGCGACACAGCCGTCGATCGCCTCGCGCAGCGACCAGTGCGCCGTCGTGCGCTGGTTCAAGGAGAGCCGCGCGAGCCGAGGATCGCCGGCCCCCGGCGTCGCCACCCGCGCTGCCACCCCGCTCGGCACATCGATCCCCGCCACGTCCCCGCCGAGCATGCGGTGGTCGCCCGTCCCGGGGCTCTGACGGGCAGCAGCCGCAAGCTCGGTGGGCACCACCGCGCGCTCGGCCGGTGAGGAGTCCCGCGCGGGACCCGACGGGAACTCCGAGATCTCGGTACTCACGCGACCACCGCCGCGACGCCGGCGTCGGCACTGCCACGGGCGGCGCCCGCCTCGATCCCGGCCGCGGCGAGGACGAGGCCGAGGCGGTGCGCGGCGAGGTCCGGTTCCGGCAGGAGCTGAGCCTCGTTCGCGAGCTCGAAGGCGCGCGCGAGGTGCACGACGCTCCGGGCCGACTGCAGCCCGCCCACCATCGTGAACCCGGGCTGGTGACCCGCGAGCCACGCGAGGAAGGCGATCCCGGTCTTGTAGTAGTACGTCGGCGTCTCGAACACGTGCCGCGAGAGCGCGAGCGTCGGGGCCATCTCGGCGTCGTAGCGGTCGAGGTCGCCGTCGTCGAGCGCCGTGAGCGCGGCGGAGGCGGCGGGGGCGACCGCCGCGAACGCGCCGAGCAGCGCGTCGGAGTGCCGCTCGCCGTCACCGCGGATCAGCTCGGGGTAGTGGAAGTCGTCGCCGGTGTACAACCGGACGCCGTCGGGAAGTACGGCGCGCAGACCGACCTCGTGCGACGCCGAGAGCAGGGACACCTTGACCCCGTCGACCTTCGCGGCGTGCGCGCGCACGAGGTCGACGAACGTCGCGGTCGCGGTGTCGACGTCGCCGGAGCCCCAGTACCCGCGCAGGTTCGGGTCGAACGCCTCACCGAGCCAGTGCAGGATCACGGGCTCGCGCACCTGGGACAGGATCGCGTCGTACACGCGCACGTAGTCGTCGGCCGACGTCGCGACCCGCGCGAGGTGGCGCGACGCCATGAGGATGACCTGCGACCCCGTGCCCTCGACGAGCTCGACCTGCTCGGCGTACGCGCCGATCACGTCGTCCACGGTCCGCAGCTCGTCGGGCGACCGGTGGTCCGTCCCCGCGCCGGACGCGATGCGCGCGCCCAGCTCACGGGCCTGGGCGGCGCTGCGCGACACGAGCTCCTGGACCGCCGGCCAGTCGAGACCCATGTTCCGCTGCGCGGTGTCCATCGCCTCGGCGACGCCCATCCCGTACCGGAACAGGTGCCGGCGGAACGCGAGGGTCGAGTCCCAGTCGACGACGGCGGGCGCGCCGGGGACGTTCTCGCCCCGCGGGTCCGCGACGACGTGCGCCGCGGCGAACGCGACGCGCGACGCGTACGGGCCGGGGTGGTCCGCCCACTCCCGGGGCGCGCGCAGCTCGACGAGCCGCGTGCCGCCGTCGGGCAGCGGGATCCCCACCCCGCCCGTGCCGCTCACGCCCCCGCCCCGGACGCCGAGCCCAGGGCCTCGGACGCCGTACCGAGCTCCACCCGACGTCCCTCGCGCGACGACGTGTACCCCGCGTCCACGAGGCGCAGGCCGCGCACACCGGCGTCGAAGTCGTACGGGTGCGGCCGCCCCGCGTGGACGTCGCGCAGGAACTCCTCCCACTGCGCGCGGAACCCGTTGACGAACTCCTGGTTGTCCGGGATCTGCTCCCACTGGGCGCGGAAGTCCTGGTCGGTGGGCAGGTCCGGGTTCCACACGGGCTTGGGCGTGCGGGCGCGCGACTGGATGCGACACCCGAACAGGCCCGCGACCGCGGACCCGTGCGTCCCGTCGACCTGGAACTCGACGAGCTCGCCCCGGTCCACGCGCACCGCCCACGACGAGTTCACCTGCGCGAGGATCGGGCCGTCCGCACCGGCGAGCTCGAAGATCCCGTACGCCGCGTCGTCCGCCGTCGCGGCGTAGGGCTCGCCGTGCTCGTCCCAGCGCTCGGGGATGTGGGTCACGGCCTTCGCCATGACCGCCTCGACCGGCCCGAACAGGTTCTCCAGCACGTAGTTCCAGTGGCAGAACATGTCGAGGACCATCCCGCCGCCGTCCTCGGCGCGGTAGTTCCAGCTCGGGCGCTGCGCCGGCTGCCAGTCGCCCTCGAACACCCAGTACCCGAACTCGCCGCGGACGGACAGGATGCGGCCGAAGAAGCCACCGTCGATCAGTCGCTTGAGCTTGAGCAGGCCCGGCAGGTACAGCTTGTCGTGCACGACGCCGTGGATCACCCCGGCCGCTCGCGCCGCCTCGGCGAGCTCCTCGCCCTCGGCGACCGACTCCGCGATCGGCTTCTCCGTGTACACGTGCTTGCCGGCCGCGAGCGCCTTGAGGATCGCCTTGGTCCGCTCCGACGTGACCTGCGCGTCGAAGTAGATCGTGGCGGTGTCGTCCGCGAGCGCCGCGTCGAGGTCGGTCGTGTACTCCGCGACGCCGTGGCGCGCGGCGAGCTCCGCGAGCTTGGCGCGGTTGCGCCCCACGAGGACGGGCTCCACCTGGAGGCGCGTGCCGTCGTCGAGCTCGACGCCGCCGTCGTCCCGGATCGCGAGGATCGAGCGCACGAGGTGCTGGCGGTAACCCATGCGCCCGGTCACGCCGTTCATGACGATGCGCACGGTACGGGTGGTCGGTCGGTCGCCCCCTGCGGCGTCCGTGGTCTGGCTGGTCATGCGGGCGGTCATCCGTTCTGCGAGAGCGAGCGCTCGGCGGGCCGGCCGCCGAGGTAGAGCTCGGAGAGCTGGGGGTCGGCGAGGAGCTCGGGCGCGGGTCCGGTGATGTGGACGCGGCCGAGGTCGAGCACGCACCCGATGTCTGCGGTCTCGAGCGCGCGGCGCGCGTTCTGCTCGACGAGCAGCACCGCGACGCCGGCGTCGCGCATGCGCACGACCTGCTCGAACACCGTCGACGTCGTCTTGGGGTCGAGGCCCATGGACGGCTCGTCGAGCAGCACGACCTCCGGGCTCACCATGAGCGAGCGCGCGAACTCGACCTGCTTCTGCTGACCGCCGGACAGCAGGCCCGCGAGCTGCTTCCACCGCTCGCCCACGATGGGGAAGAGGTTCTGCACGAACGCGACCCGCTCCGCGATCTTCTGCTTGTCGCGCAGGGTGTACGCGCCGAGCAGCACGTTCTCCGCGACCGTCATCTCGCGGAACACGCTGTGCCCCTGGAGCACGTGCGCCAGGCCGGACGTGAGCATCTCCTGCGGACCCTGGCCCGTGACGTCGCGCCCGCCGACGAGGATGCGGCCCGAGCGCGGCTTGAGCAGCCCGCTCGCGACCTTGAGCACGGTCGACTTGCCCGCGCCGTTCGGCCCGACGAGGCACACGACCGTGGCCGCCGGGACCTTGATCGTCAGCCCGCGCAGCACCATCGCCGCGCGGCCGTACCCGGCCTGGATGTCGTCCAGCTCGAGGAGGTACTCCTGCTTCGCCCCCGTCCCGGGGGTCGGGTCAGACACCAAGGTAGGCCTCCAGCACTCGCGGGTCGGCTTGCACGACGGCGGGGGTGCCCTCGGCGATCGGCCGGCCCCGGTCGAACACGATGACGTGGTGGGACAGGCTCATGACCATGTCCATGTTGTGCTCGACGACGAGGAACGTCTTGCCCTCGGCGTTGAGCTCCTGCACGAGCGTCCCGATGCGCCCGATGAGCGCCGGGTTCACGCCGCCCGCCGGCTCGTCGAGCATGATCGTGTCGGGGTCGCCCATGAGGACGCCCGCGAGCTCGAGCAGCTTCTGCTGCCCGTAGGAGAGGTTGCGCGCCTCGGCGTTCTCCAGGTGGTCGATGCCGACGCGCACGAGCAGCGCGCGCGCCTTGTCGATCTCCTCGGGGTTGCGCGCCCCGCCGAGCAGCTCGCGCACCGTCGTGCGTCGGACGGCGACGAGCATGTTCTCCAGCACCGTCATGCGCGGGAACACGCGGCAGAGCTGGAAGCTGCGCCCGATCCCGGCGCGCGCGATCTTGTGCGGCGCGCGCCGCGTGATGTCCTCGCCGCGGAACGTGACCGTGCCGGAGTCGGGCTTGATCATGCCCGTCACACAGTTGAAGAACGTCGTCTTGCCCGACCCGTTCGGGCCGATGAGCGCGTTGATCTTGCCGTGCTGGAACGTGACCGTCGCGTCGCGGACGGCGTGGACGCCGCCGAACGACTTGGTGAGGCCGACGGTCTCGAGGTTGCGGGTCGTCGGGGGTGCGGTCGTCGTCATCGGTCCTTCTCCTCTCCCGTGCCCTCTGCGGTCGGCTCGCCGTCGGGTCGTCCCTGCACGACGGCGGCCGTCGGCTCGCCGGTCGGCTCGCCCGCCGCGGCGCGGTTGCGCTCGAGGAGCTCGGCCGCGGTCATCTCGCGGATCGAGGAGTCCTGCGGGCCGAACCGCTTCACGAGCGACTGCGCCGCGGGGATGATCCCGTCCGGCATGAAGAGCACGACGACGCCGAGCAGCAGGGCCGTGGCGACGAGGTGGAACTGGGTGTCGCCGAACTCGAGCTTGAAGTACTCCAGACCGGTACCGACGACGACGGCGCCGAGGAGCGGTCCGAAGAGGTGCCGGACGCCCCCGAACAGGGCCATGAGGACCATGTAGGAGCCGAGCATGATGGAGAACTGGAAGATCGGGTCGAGGTCGCCGAACCACAGGGCGTACATGCCGCCCGCGAGGCCGGTGAAGGTCGCCGAGACGACGTAGGCGACGAGCTTGTAGTTGCGCGTCGGGACGCCGAGCGCCTGCGCCTTGTCCTCGTCCTCGCGGATCGCCTTGAGCCCGGTGCCGAAGCGCGAGCGGTCGATGACCCACCAGGCGACGAGCATGACGACGAGCAGCGCCGCGAACAGGTAGAAGAAGGTGCGGTGGTGCTCGGGGCGCAGCAGGTCCGGGAACGGTCGCGGGACGACGAGGCCGTCCGACCCGCCCGTGAAGGATCCCCACGCCTGGAAGACGAGCAGCAGGATGAGGACGAACGAGATCGACACGATGACGAACGACGCGCCGCGCACGCGGAGCGCCGCGATGCCGACGGGGATCGTGATGAGCAGGACGATCAGGCCCGCGACGAGCCACGCGACGAAGCTCGGGAGCCCGAGGTCGCGGATCAGCAGGCCCGTGCCGTAGGCGCCGAGCCCGAAGAACGCGGCGTGCCCGAGCGAGACGTACCCCGTGAAGCCGCCCATGAAGTTCCAGGCGGTCGCGGTGCACGCGTAGCTGAGGACGACGATGCCGGCCGACAGGATGTAGGCGTTGGGCGCCATCGTCGGGAAGGCCAGGACGAGCACGGCGAGGACGACGAGCGCGGCGAGGCGGACGACGCGACCCCAGGGGCGGCGTGCGGTGGGTGCGACGACGGCCGAGGCCGTGCCTGCGCCGTCGGGCACCGCGCGGGCGGCCGCGCGGCGGCTCGCGGGACGGGTGTCAGAAGCGTTGGGCAAGGCGACCTCCGAAGAATCCCTGGGGCCGCAGCATCAGCGTCGCGAACAGCGCGACGTAGAAGATGGTCTGCGCCCACGTGGTGCCGAGCGGCACCTGGAGCAGGCTCTGGCCGACGCCGAGCACCATGGCGGCGATCGCGGCGCCGGGGATGGACCCCAGGCCGCCGACGACGATGATCGCCATGAGCGGGCCGATCCAGTGCCAGTGCAGCGACGGGTAGATCGTCGCGTCGAGCGACAGCGCGGTCCCGCCGATCGCGGCGGTCGCGAGGCCGAGGCCGAAGCCGTAGCCCGCGACGCGGTCGGTCTTGATGCCGACGAGCTGCGCGGCCTCGCGGTGCTGGATCGTCGCGCGCAGCGCCTGGCCGAACCGGCTGTGCTTCATGAGCAGGTACAGCAGCGCGAGCGAGAGCGCGGCGAGGCCGAACGCCACGAGCTTCACGACGGCGATCCGCGCCCCGAAGAACTCGATGCTCGCGCCCGAGTAGGGGAGCTGGATGCGTCGCTGCGTGCCGCTCCAGACGAAGCCGATCATGCCCTCGATGAAGAGCGCGACGGCGAACGTCAGGAGGACGGACATCATCGTCAGCGTCGCGGGCCGCAGGCGCGTGATGAGCAGGCGCTGCATGCCCACGCCGACGAGGAAGAACAGCGGCACCGTGATGACGAGCGACAGCAGCGGGTCCATGCCGGTCTGCTGGTTGAAGAACCAGGCGAGGTACGCGGCGAGGATGAGGAACGCCGAGTGGGCGATCATCACGACGCGCATGACGCCGAAGTACAGGGTGAGGCCCGCTGCCAGGAGGGCGTAGAGCCCTCCCAGCAGCACGCCGAGCACGAGGCTCTGGAAGAGGAGCGTTCCCGTCACGTGCGGATCACCAGGCCGGCTTGGGGAAGACGAAGTCGGCTTCCTTGGCGTCCTGCGGCAGGACGATCTGGATCTCGCCGTCCACGTACTGCTGGATGAGGTGGGCGCCCTGCGGCTTGCCTGTCTCGTCCCAGGTCAGCGGCCCGACGACGGTCTCGACCTCGTTGCTGCGCAGCCACGAGATGAGCTCCTGCTGGCACTCGCCCTGCTCGGCGCACCCGACGGCCTCGACCGCGGCGGCGACGACCTGGCCGGTCGTGTACGCGTTGGCCTCGTCCTCGCCGGGCGGGTTGCCGTGCAGCTCCGTGTACCGCTCGACGAAGTCGACGTTGGACGGCCAGCTCGCGGTCTCGGTGTAGCCGGTGGGGGAGAGGATGCCCTCGGTCTTCGAGCCGATCGCCGCGGCGAACTCGGGGTTGGTCGGCGCGGTGGAGAACGCCGCGAGCGTGGGCTGGTAGTTGAGCTGCTGGAGGGCGACGATGAGGTTCACCGCGTCCTGGTACTGCGTGCCGCCGATGACCATGTCCGCGCCGGAGTCGCTGATCTTCGCGGCGATCGAGGAGAAGTCGGTCGTGTTGGGCGGGTAGACCTCGTCGACGACGATGTCGAGCCCCGCGTCGGCGAGCTTGTCGCGCAGGCCGTAGGCGGTGCCCTGGGCGAACGGGTCGTCCATCGACGCCACGGCGACCGTCTGCGGACGCTCGCCCTCGGGCATGTCGAGGATGTGGTCCGCGAGGTAGTTGTAGTGGTCGTCCGCGACGGCGGGCGCGGCGTAGAACAGGTTCTCGAAGCCCTGCTCGAACACCTCGGCCGCCGCACCGGCCGGCTCGACGAAGAGCATCCCGTACTCCTCGGCGACGCGGGCGCTCGGCACGACCAGGCGCGTGGAGAACGGCCCGAACACGAGGTCGACCTCGTCCTGGGCGATGAGCGCCTCGTAGTCCTGCACGACGCGGTCCGCGTTGGACTGGTCGTCGAGGATCTTGAGCTCGACCTGTCGCCCGAGGAGGCCCCCGTCCTCGTTGACGAACTGCGCCCAGGCCTCGTAGCCGCGCTGGACGCCCTTGCCGGGCTCGGAGAAGTCGCCGGTGAGCGGGAGGGAGATACCGATGACGATCGGGTCGTCGGACCCGCCGCCTCCGCCCTCGCCGTCGGACCCGCCGGAGCACGCCGTGAGGACGAGCGCCGTCGCGGACACGCCGGCCGCGAGGGCGAGCGCGCGCTGCGAGCGGGGGCGGGTGGACATCCGTGGAGTCGACCGAGAATGCATGGACGTGACTCTCCCTACTTCGTCGTAGTGAAGACCTGAGGCCGTACTGCTGCGTACGAGACTGCGTCATTGCGAAAGCGCTTTCGTAAGCGCTTCCGCTAGAGTACGGTGCGGACAGCGGATGTGGCAAGCGTCACGTCGGGGAGGGCCCTCGGGCCGCCGACCGGGCGACGCACGGACGAGCGGAGCAGGGGTGCGTCGAGAAGGTCGGACCACGAAGGGTCGCAGCGCGCTGCGGCTGGTCGACGTCGCCGAGCGCGCGGGCGTGTCCCTCGCGACCGCGTCGCGAGCGCTGTCGGGCAGCGACGGCGTCTCGGAGGTGCTCGCGGAGCACGTCCGCGAGGTCGCGACGGAGATGGGCTACATCGCCAACCCGCACGCGCGCACGCTCGCCGGCGGCACCACGTCGGTCGCCGGCCTGCTCGTCTACGAGATCGGCGACCCGTACTTCTCCGAGATCGCGAGCGGCGTCGTGCGCGTCGCGACCGAGCACGGCTGGAGCGTCCAGATCAGCCACACCGAGCGCGAGCCCAGCGCCGAGGTCACGCAGATCCGCCTCATGCGCGCGCACCGCGTCGGCGCGATCCTCGTCGCCGGGTCCGGGTACGTCGAGCCCGCGATGGAGGCCGACGCCGCGCGCGAGCTCGAGGCGTTCCAGGAGGCCGGTGGCCGGGTCGTCGTGATCGGGCGCCACCACCTGCACAGCGACGCCGTGCTGCCGGACAGCGAAGCAGCGGCCGCGAGCCTCACCGACCACGTCCTCGGCCTGGGCCACCGCCGCCTCGCCGTCGCGGCCGGGCCCGAGCGGCTCACGACCGTCGCCGACCGCATGGCCGGCATCCGGAGCGCGGTCGCGGCCCAGGGCCTCGACCCGGACGACCTGTTCGTGGTGCACGCGCCGTTCACGCGCGAGGGCGGGCGGGACGCCACGCAGCGCATCCTCGCCCAGCGCCCCGACACCACCGCGATCCTCGCGCTGAACGACGCCATGGCCACGGGCGTGCTGTCCCTGCTGCGCGAGCGCGGCGTCGTCGTGCCGCGCGACATGTCCGTCACGGGGTTCGACGACATCCAGGTCGCCCAGGACCTCGCGCCCGCGCTGACCACGGTGCGCCTCCCGATGAGCGAGATGGGAGCGACGGCGTTCGAGCTCGCGCTCCGGCCGCCGTCGGGCCGGCCGCGCCGCAAGCGCACCGACCACGAGCTCGTGGTCCGCGACTCGACGGCCCCACCCCGCCCCGGCCCGCTGTGGGCATGAAATGGGCCCGGTTCTGCGGCGAGAACCGGGCCCATTTCATGCCCACAGCGATGGGGCGGGGGCGTCTCAGAAGGGCTTGCGGGCCACGACGAGGAAGCGCGGGGCCTCGTCCACGAACTCGTGGCCCGCGGCGAGGTGCAGGTGCAGGGCGCGCAGCGGCGCCTCGTACCGGGCGACCGCCTCGGGGGACAGCGACGCCAGGTCCGGCACCTGCCACGCCATGAGCTTGAGGTACCAGAGCACCGAGGACAGGTCGCGGAAGCGACGCAGCCCCTCGTGCTCGCGCGCGACGTCGACGACGAACCCCGCGTCGCGCAGCACCTCGACCGCGGCCTCGAGCGTCACGGAGTCCGGGTCCCACGGGAGCTCCGTGCCGAGCGCGGTGTTGAGGCGCAGGCCGTCGCGGGTGTCGACCTGCTGGGTGAGGAACACCCCGCCCGGCTCGAGCACGCGCAGCACCTCGTCGGGGTCGAACTCCTCGTGCCGGTCGAGCACGACCGCGAACTGGCCGTCGAAGAACGGCAGGAGCTGCTCGTCGTCGCCCTCGACGGGCCGGACGTCGACGCCCAGGGGCTCGAGCCGGCGTCGGGCCACCGGCAGGTTGGGCGCCCAGCCCTCCGTCGCCGCCGACCCGGCGGGCAGGGGACCGAGCGTCGACAGCAGCTCGCCGCCGCCGGTCCCCAGGTCGAGCACCGCCCCGCGCCCGCTGCCGACCAGCTCGCGCGCGAGCGCGGCGTAGTCCCACGGCAGCGGGTCCTCGACCACGCGCTCCGCCACGGGCGAGAGGTCGAACCCGACCACGTGCACCGCACGGGCCCAGGCGACGTGCTCCTCGAACGACGCGTCCCGGGCGGGGACGGGCACGTCGGCCGCCCGGTCGGAGGTGGCGGGGGTGTCGGGGACCGCGGCAGGCATGCCTCGATTGTCACCCGTGCGGGCGCCGTCGCCGAACATGCGCGCCGGGCCCGTCGCGCACCGACGGGGAGTCGTCCCCATCGCCGCGGGGCGGGTGCGCACGGTAGCCTCCCGGATGCCCGTTTCGTGCGTTCCGTGACGGACGGGGCGCGGCAGGAACACCGATCGACCAGCGAGGGGACGAGGACGACGTGAGCGGGATGTGGGGCGCCGACGTCACCGAGCTGAGGAGGCTGGCGCAGTCGCTGCGCTCCGCCTCCGACCAGCTCGTGAGCACGACGTCCGAGGTCAGCGGCCTCGTGGAGGCCGCCGGCCGGTGGCAGGGCGGCGACGCCGACCAGTTCCGGGGCGAGTGGACCGGGTCCTCGGTCGCGCTCCTGCGCGGCGTGAGCCAGACGCTCGCGGAGGCGTCGCAGGCGGTGCTGCGCAACGCCGACGAGCAGTACCTGACGAGCACCGAGGGCGGCGCGATCCCGTCCCCCGGCGTGCCCGGCCCGGGCGTGCCCACGGGCCCCGGCGGCGGGCCGCTCGGCGGCGGGACCACGCTGGCCGGGTCGATCTGGGACGTCGGCGAGACCCTCGGGGAGTCGGCGATGTTCGTCCTCGACGGGCTCAAGGCCTGGAAGGTCGGTCAGTCCCTCACCGCGTTCCTGCAGGCCAGCCGCCTCGCCGACCTGTCCGACGCCGCCGCGAGCGCGTCGGTCTTCGCGCGCGGCATGGTCCTCGACGACGCGATGGGGCTCCTGGGCGGGCTCGGGACGGCGGGCCGGCTCGCGGGCGGCGTCGGCGGCCTGTTCGGCGTCATCGGCGGCTTCAACCAGATGTTCAACACCGAGTACGACGGCGTCCGGGGCGGCGTCGACCGTGTCATGGGCGGTCTGTCGGTCGTGGGCGGCGCGGGGACGATGCTCATGATGGCGGGCATGCTCACCAACCCCGTGGGCATCGGGATCGTGGTGGGCGCGGGAGTCGTCGCAGGTGCCTGGGCGCTGGGGAACCTCGTCGTCGACAACTGGGACGCGATCTCCGGGTTCGCGACCAACCCCGGCCCGTACCTCGCGGACGGCTGGAACAACGTGACCGACTTCGCGGGCGACGCGGTCGATACGATCGGGGACGTCGCGTCCGACGTCGGGGACGCGATCGGCGACGGTCTCTCCGCCGCCGGTGACTTCGTCGGAGGGCTCTTCTCGTGACCCAGCAGACCATGCGGTGGTCCACGTCGGACGTCGCCGCGGCCGAGCGCGCGCTGGGACGAGCGACCCCGGGCGAGGTCACGCACGTCGTGACGCTCACCGACGAGGAGATCGTCATCCTCGACGGGCTGCAGAACCCCCAGCTCGTGGCGGTCCCGTGGCTCGACGCGCAGGAGGGCGCGGACCGCACGCTCGTGGGCCGCGTCGCGCTCCGCTCCCTCCTCGCGCGCGGCATGGTCGTGCCGAGCGAGGACGCGGCCGCGGCCGAGCCCGTGGACGGCCGGCCGGCCGTCGGCATCGAGGCCGTCCCGGAGATCACGGGTCCGCTCGTCCTGCGCCGCACGGCGACCGCGATCCTGTCCGTCGAGCGCACGACGTCGCTCGGCCGGCACTGGGTGTACGTCTACCTCCACGAGGACGACCGCGTGCTCGAGGAGGAGGTGGCCCCGAGCGGCCACCACGCGTTCAGCGTCTACCCGCTGTCCGAGCTCGCGGGCCGGCTCGCGGTCTTCGTCGACCCGGGCTCCCAGGCCCTGCTCGACGGTCGCTCCCAGACGTTCACGCCCGACGACTTCGCTGCGCAGGCGCCGAGCCTGCCCGAGCTCGCCGGGGCGCTGGCCGTGACGACGCTCGGCGCGGTGCACGCGGGATCCGACGTCCTGGAGCAGGTGAGCGTCTACGCGACCCCTGACGGCGTGTACACCGTCCGGGGCGGCGAGCACGGGGCCGACGGCGCGCCGACCTCGCTCACGCTCTCCGAGGTCGGCGCGGCCACGGTCCGCCGTCTCCCGCTCGAGCTGCTCGGCCGATGACGGTGCCCACGGCAGGGCCCACGACCGGCGCGCGCGCGACGCGCAAGGTCCGGCACCACGCGGCGCGGTCGGGCCTCGGCGCGGTCCGGCACGTGTCGGCGGCGACGCCGAACGCTCCGGCGTGGGCGGTGACGGTGGTCGTGGTGCTGGTGTTCTCCGTCGGGCCGGCGCTCGTGGGGAACGCGGGGCCCGCCGCGATCGGCTACCTCCTGCCGTCCTTCGCGGCGATCGCCGCGGTGATCCTCTGGTTCCTCGGCTCCGAGAAGCTGGTCGTGCTCGACCACGGGATCCTCGTCGGCTCGTTCGCGCCGTTCCTGCGCCCCGTCGCGGTGCCCTTCGCGGCCCTCGACGTCCGGACCGTGCGCGCGGCCGTGGCGAGCCCGCGCACGCTCGGCCTGCTGCTGACAGACCGCGGCGTGTCGACGGCGTCGCGCACCGTGCTCTGGTCGCGCCGCGCCGTGACCTTCGTCGGGGTCGCACCGACCCAGCTCCGCCAGGCGCGGGCGCGGGGGCTGCACGTCGACCTCACGACTGCGACCGCAGTCGACCTCTGGGTCTTCTCGGCCCGCGACCCGCGTCGCCAGGAGCTGGTCGTCCGCGCGCTGGGCGACGCCGCACGCGCGGCCGGGGTGCCCGGCGCGGAGCAGGTCGAGGCGCTCGCCCTGCCCGCGCAGCCCGTGCAGGTCTCGCCGCAGGACGCGGACCGCCTCGCGGTCCCGGAGCATCTGCGCAGCGCCCGGGCCCGGCACCCGCAGACGACGCGCTGAGCGTCTCGCGGGCGGGTCGCCGCCGGCGTCAGTCCGAGGCGGGCCCGAACGCCGCGGCGAGACGCGCCGTCGGGCTGTCGCCCTCGCCGCTCGCGGCGCCGAGCGCGGCGACCTGCAGCACCATCCACGGGCTGAACGCCCACGGGGTCGCGCCGACGGCGCGCGCGACGTCGCGCGGGTCCGCCCAGGCGGTCTCCATGACCTCGTCGGGGTTCGGCTCGACCGTGCCAGCAGCACGCGCCGCGTAGACGGGGCAGATCTCGTTCTCCACGACGCCAGAGGCGTCGACGGCGCGGTAGCGGAAGCCCGGCACCGCGACCTCGAGGCTCGCGATCTCGAGCCCGAGCTCGTGCCGCGCGTGGCGGACGATCGACTCCTCGGTGGTCTCGGTCCAGCGCGGGTGCCCGCAGAACGAGTTGGTCCACACGCCCGGCCACGTGCGCTTCGCGAGGGCGCGCCGCGTGAGCAGGAGGCGGCCCGCGTCGTCGAGCACGTAGCAGGAGAAGGCGAGGTGGAGGGGCGTCTCGGTCGTGTGGACCGCGGCGCGCTCGAAGGTGCCGGTCCGGCGACCCTGGTCGTCGACGGTGACGACGTGGTCGGCGGCGACGGGGACGTGCGAGGTCATGCGGCCACTCTCGCACACGGCCGTCCGGGACGGGGAACCGCTGTCAGGAGCCCGTGAGCCGCCCGGGTCCGCCTCCCGCGTCGCGTCCGGCCGACCAGGTCGACCACAGGTGGGCGTAGCGTCCTCCCGCGGCGACGAGCTCGGCGTGCGTGCCCTGCTCGACGACGCGGCCGTCGGCGACGTACAGGACACGGTCGGCGCCCGCCGCCTGGCTGAGACGGTGCGCGACGACGACGCACGTGCGACCGCGCGCGACGGCGGCGACCGCCGCGTCGAGGACGCGCGCCCCGCGGCTGCCCGCCTCGGCCGTGGCCTCGTCCAGCACCGCGACGCGGGGGTCGCGCAGCCGGAGCCGCGCGAGCGCGAGCTGCTGCGCACGGTCCCCGCCCAAGGGGTGCGCGGTCGCGCCCACGCGCGTCGCGAGCCCCTCGGGGAGCGCGTGCACCCAGCGGGTGGCCCCCACCGTCGCCAGCGCGTCCCACAGGTCGTCGTCCGTGGCGTCGGGGCGGGCGAGACGCAGGTCGTCGGCGAGGGTGCCGGCGAAGACGTGCACGTCCTGCGTCACGAGCGCGACGGCGCCCCCGGGCCCGGTGCGCGGCGGCATTCGGTCGACCGTGACGGTTCCCGTGCGGGGCTCCTCGATCCCCGCGACGAGGCGCGCGATCGTCGACTTCCCGGAGCCGCTCGGCCCCACGAGCGCCACGTGCTCGCCCGGGGCGACGTCGAGGTCCACACCGTGCAGCACGTCGGCGCCGTCGTAGGCGAAGCGCACGTCGCGCAGGCGGACGGCCCCGCCCGCTGCGCCTCCCGGCCCGGGCGGCCGAGCGTCCGTCGTGCCGTCCTCGTCGCCACCGTGGGTGAGGACGTCGGTGTCGTCCGCGGTGCCGAGAGCCGTCGCGTCCGGCAGGTCGAGCACGCCGACCAGGCGGGCGAGGCCGGCCCCTGCGCGCTGGAGCTCGTCCGCACCGCCGAGAAGGGTGTTGATCGGCCCGAAGAGGCGGTGGAAGTAGAGCGCCGCTGCGGTCGCCGCGCCCAGGGTCGCGGCGCCGTCGCGCACGAGCACGAAGCCCACGACCAGCACGGACCCGAGGCCGAGGAGCTCGGCGACGTTGAGCCGCCCGTAGAACCGGGTCATGGAGCGCGCGGCGCGCAACGAGTGGTCCACGTAGTCGAGCGAGGCGCGGTCGACGGCGGTGCGTGCGTGGTCCTCGATCCCGAAGGCGCGCACCGTCTCGGCCCCGACGAGGGCGTCGAGGCTCCGCTGGGTCCGGACCGCCTCGGCGACCCGGGTCGCGCGGTACATCGGCGAGGTGCGGCGGATGTACATCACCGTAGCGAAGACCTGTACGGGTACCGCGACGAGGGCGGCCGCGGCGAAGCGCCAGTCGAGCAGGCCCAGTCCCGCGAGGGTCACGCCGATCGTCAGCGCGGCCCCCGTCGTGCCAGGCAGCACCTGCGACGCGGCGTCCGCGACGACCCGGACGTCGCCCGACACGCGTGCCACCAGGTCGCCCGTCCCCGCGCGCTCGATCCGGCCGAGCGGCTGGTGCAGCGCCCGGTCGAGCACCCGCTCGCGCAGGTCGGCGAGCAGCCGCTCACCCAGCGCGGCGACGGCGCGCGTCGAGACGTGCGTGAGGGCCGCCGTCGCGAGCCCCACCACGGCGAGCGCGACGACGAGGACGACCACCGCGCTGGCGTCGCGCGCCGTGACCGCGTCGACCACGCGGCCGAGCAGCCACGGGACCGCCAGGCCCGCCGTGCTCGTCGCCAGGAGTGCGACGAACGCGCCCGCCGCGAGAGCGCGGTGGCGCCCGAGCAGGCCGCGCGCCGCGCGCCACGTCTCGCGCGCGCTCGCCGTGGGCAGGGGATCGCGCGGGCCGGCGGGTGCCGAGGCACCCTGGCCGTCGGGGAGCACCGCGGTCATGCGAGCACCGCCTCTCGGTAGCCGTCGTGGTCGAGGAGCTCCCGGTGCGTGCCGCGCGCGACCAGGCGACCCTCGTCGAGGAGGAGGACCTGGTCGCACGTCCCGAGCACGACCGGGCTCGTCGTCACGACCACCGTCAGGAGGTCCGCGCGGTGCGCGCGCACCGCCTCCGCCACGCCGAGCTCGGTCGCAGCGTCGAGGGCAGACGTCGGCTCCTGCAGCACGACGACCGGGCGCCGCGCCGCGAGGGCCCGGGCCAGCAGGACGCGCTGGCGCTGCCCGCCCGACAGCGCGCCGCCCCGCTCCCCGACCGGTGCGCCGGGCGCGACGTCGTGCACCTGCGCCACCGAGAGCGCCGTCGCGACCACGGCGCCGGGGTCGTCGGGCCGCCCCGTGGCCGCGCCCGGGACGACGACCGCGACGTTGTCGTGGACGCTGCCGTCGAGGAGCACGGGCTCGTGCGGGACGGCGAGGACACGGGCACGCCGCTGCGACGCGTCGAGCACGCGCACGTCGTGCCCGCCGACCCGGACGGTCCCGCGGCGCGCGGGCTCGCCGCCCGCCAGCAGCGCCGCGAAGGAGGCCGCGGAGTCGGGGTCGCCCGTGACGACGCCGACGAGCCCGGGGGACTCGCTGCGCCACGTCACGTCGCGGAGCGCGTCCGTGGAGACGCCGTCGAGCTCCACGTGCCACGGCTCGACGGCACGATCCTGCCCGTCGTGCCCGGGTCCGGGCGCCCGGGCCCCGCCCGCGGCCCGGCCGGGCGAGCCGTCGTCGGACCCCGCGGTCGTCGCGGCGTCGGCGGGCTCGGCGAGCCAGTCGCGCACGCGGCCGAGCGACGCGCGGACGCCCGCGGCCTCCGCGCCGAGGTAGGCGAGGCCCGTGAGCGGCCACTGCACGAACTGCGCGAGGCCGACGACGGCGACGAGCTCCCCGACGGTGATCCGTCCCTCCAGCGCCATCCAGGCCGCGGCCCCGACGACAGCGGCGAGCAGCAGCCCGCCGACGAGCGCGCTGGTGGCCCGGTGGCCCGCGCGCGACCGCGCGGCGCGGAGCGCTGCGGCGAGCGCGGCGCGGCTCGCGACCCGGTAGCGGCGCCCCGCCTCGTCCTCCGCGCCGAGGCCCTTGAGGGCGCGCAGGCCGGTGACCGTGTCCGTCGCGAGCGCGCCGGCGGCGGCGACCTCCTCCTGCTCGCGCGTGCTGCGTCGTTCGAGCGGGCCGGAGAGCGCGTGCATCGCCCACAAGGCGAGCGGCGTCACGACGAGCACGCCGAGCCCCAGCGGGACGGAGACGACGAGGAGCGAGACCGCCGCGGTGAGGAGCGCGGCGGCGGCCGCGGCGTTCTCGCCGACGACCCAGACGACGCCGGCGACCTGCTGCGTGTCGGAGCCCGCGACGGACAGCACCTCGCCGGGCAGGCGCGGGCGGCGCAGCGGTCGCAGGGCGTGGCCGACGACGCTCGTGCGCAGCGCGTGGGCCGACGTCTCGAAGACGCGCGCGGTGAGCCGGAAGGACAGGCGCCACGCGGTGGTGAGGACGAGGAACAGCGCGGCGAGCAGCCCGAGGCACACCGCCAGCGCGCGCGGGTCGGACGTCGCGATCGCAGCGTCGACCGTGCGCCCGATGACGACCGGGACGAGCGCCTCCGTGACCTGGTGCAGCACGAGCCCGCCCGCGGCGAGGACGAGGAGGCGGCCGCGCCGCCCGCCGAGCACGACGCGCAGGGCGTCGGGGGCGCCGTCGTGCCGGGTCGGGTCGGGGGACGGGTCAGGCGACGGGAGCGGAGGCACCGGCACATCGTAGGTGAGGTAAGCCTTACCACCGACGGACAGTGAGCGGAGTCACCCCCAGAGCCCTGTGCACCGTCTTGCCCGGCCCACCCCGGCGTGAATTAAGGTGAGGGTAACCTCACCAAGCCACGACCGACCGGGCACGCGCCCCCTGAGCAGATCCGAGCACCATGACCTCGCCCGCGACCGCCGACGCGCCGGCCGGCGTCCCCGACAGGACCCGCCGGGCAGCGACGGACCGCGACGACCGTCCTGCCGGGGTCGCCCGCACGAACGCGGGCCGCAGCCTGGGCCTGCTCGTCGCCGTCGTGGTCCTCGTGCTCGCGATCGCGCTGAGCCTCGTCGTCGGTTCCAAGCCGGTCCCGCTCGGCACCGTCTGGGACGCGCTGACCGGGTACGACGGCTCCGGGGACCACGTCATCATCCGCGACCTGCGGCTGCCGCGCACGATCGTCGGCCTCCTGGTCGGCACCGCGCTCGGGGTCGCGGGCGGGCTCATCCAGGCCATGACGCGCAACCCGCTGGCCGACCCGGGCATCCTCGGCGTCAACGCCGGGGCGGCGTTCGCCGTCGTGCTCGCGGTCGCGTTCCTCGGGTTCACGGACATCCAGTCCTTCATCTGGTTCGCGTTCGCCGGGGCGGTCGTGGCGACGATCGCCGTCTACGCCATCGGTTCGCAGGGCCGCGGGGGAGCGACGCCCGTGCGCCTGACCCTCGCGGGCGTCGCGCTGGGGGCCGTCCTGGGAGGCATCTCGCAGGGCATCACGCTGCTCGACCCCGCTGCGTTCGACCGCATGCGCTTCTGGGGCGCGGGCTCGCTCGCCGGCCGCACGATGGAGATGGCCGGCACGATCGCGCCGTTCGTCGTGATCGGGCTCGTCATCGCGCTCGTCGTCGCGCGCCCGCTCAACACCATCGCGCTCGGCGACGACCTCGCGAGCTCGCTCGGTGCGCACGTCGGGCGCACGCGCATCCTCGTCGGCGTCGCGGTGATGCTCCTGTGCGGCGCCGCGACGGCGGCCGCCGGGCCGATCGGGTTCGTCGGGCTCATGGTCCCGCACGTCGCACGCTGGACGGTCGGGCCCGACCAGCGCTGGATCCTCCCGTACTCGGCCGTGCTCGCTCCCGTGCTGCTGCTCGTGTCCGACGTCGTCGGCCGCGTCGTCGTCATGCCGGGCGAGCTCCAGGTCGGCATCGTCACGGCGTTCGTCGGAGCCCCGGTCCTCATCGCGCTCGTGCGGCGTTCGAAGGCGAGCGGGCTGTGAGCGCCCCGGTCCGGGACGACGCGCCCGTGGGCCCGTCCGCGGGCGGTGCCGGGCTCGACCGCACGCACCGCGTCGACTTCGGCCGCCCCACGCGCGTCGTGCGCGGGCTCGGCGGTCGCGCGAGCCTCCGGCTCGACCTCCGCACGCTCGCGGTATGCGGGGTGCTGCTGCTCGTCGCGCTCGCCGTCGGCGTGGTCGCGCTGACCACCGGCGACTACCCGTTGACCGTCCCGCAGGTGCTCCAGGCGCTCGTCGGCGCGGCCGACGGCCCGGTCCACATGGTCGTCGTGGAGTGGCGACTGCCCCGCGCGCTCATGGCGCTCGTGCTCGGCGCAGCGCTCGGCGCGAGCGGCGCGATCTTCCAGTCCCTCACCCGCAACCCCCTGGGCAGCCCCGACGTCATCGGCTTCAACACCGGCGCCTACACGGGCGCGCTCGTCGTCATCATGCTGCTCGGCGGCGGGTACGTCGGCGTCGCGGCGGGCGCGCTCGTCGGCGGCATCATCACCGCGGGCGTCGTGTACCTCCTCGCCTACCGGCGCGGGGTCCAGGGGTTCCGGCTCATCATCGTCGGCATCGCGGTGTCCGCGATGCTCGCGTCCGTCAACCAGTGGCTCATCATCAAGGCCGACCTCGAGACCGCGATGGCGGCCGCGGTGTGGGGCGCCGGCTCGCTCAACGGCATGACGTGGGCGCAGGCCGTCCCCGCGGCCGTGCTGGCCGCGCTCATCGCGCTTCCCCTCGTGTGGCTCGCGCCACGCATGGGGCTGCTGGAGCTCGGGGACGACGCCGCGGCCGCCCTCGGTCTGCGCAGCGAGCGGGTGCGGCTCGCCCTCGTGATCGTCGGCGTCGCGCTCACGGCCCTCGTGACCGCGGCGGCAGGGCCCATCGCGTTCGTCGCGCTCGCCGCCCCGCAGCTCGCGCGCCGCCTCACGGGCGCCGCGGGCGTGCGGATCCTCCCCGCCGCCGTCATGGGCGCCGTCCTGCTGGCGGCGAGCGACCTCGTCGCCCAGCGCGCGTTCGCCCCGACCCAGCTCCCCGTGGGCGTCGTCACCGTGAGCGTCGGTGGCGCCTACCTCGTCTGGCTCCTCGTCCGCGAGGCCCGCAAATGACCACGAACCCGCAGACCGGAAGGACCCCGGTGGCTCTCACGAACCTCGCGGCCGCCCCGAACGTCGCCGACGCGCCGACCGACGCGCGCGCCGACCGCGTCCCGCTCGCGGACCGCCTGCACGCCGAGGGGATCACGGTCGGGTACGACGACCGCGTCATCTCCTCCGACCTCGACGTGACCATCCCCGACGGGTCGTTCACCGTGATCGTCGGGCCGAACGCGTGCGGCAAGTCGACGCTGCTGCGCGCGCTGTCGCGCCTGCTCAAGCCGTCGCAGGGGCAGGTCGTGCTCGACGGTCGGTCGATCTCGTCGATCCCCGCGAAGGAGGTCGCGCGCCGCCTCGGCCTCCTGCCGCAGACGTCGATCGCGCCCGAGGGCATCACCGTCGCCGACCTCGTCGCGCGCGGGCGCTACCCGCACCAGAAGCTCCTGCGGCAGTGGTCGCGCGAGGACGAGGCCGCCGTGGTCGGGGCGCTCGCCGCCACCGGGACGACCGAGCTCTCCGGCCGCCTCGTCGACGAGCTCTCCGGCGGGCAGCGCCAGCGCGTGTGGGTCGCCATGGTCCTCGCGCAGGAGACCCCCATCCTCCTGCTCGACGAGCCGACGACGTTCCTCGACATCGCGCACCAGATCGAGCTGCTGGAGCTGTGCGCCGACCTCAACCGCGACCGCGGGCACACGCTCGTCGCGGTGCTGCACGACCTCAACCACGCGTGCCGCTACGCGACCCACCTCATCGCCATGAAGGAGGGCGCGATCGTCGCCGAGGGCGCGCCGGCCGATGTCGTGACGGCCGGTCTCGTCGAGGACGTGTTCGGCCTGCCGTGCCGCATCATCCCCGACCCCGTGACGGGCACCCCGCTCGTCGTGCCCGAGGGTCGTCCCCGCCGCGCCTGACCGCGGCCCCGTTTCCAACCGGTCGACCCACCCGCCCGACCGGCCCCCCACCGTCCTGCGCTCGCCCGCACCGCCTCGTCGGAGGAGCAACGCATGACCCGCACCACCCGTCCCTCGTCCGCCCTGCCCGGAACCGCGCGCCGCCGGCCCCTGCGCACCGCACGGGACCTCGCCGCCGGCACGCTCGCCGTCGGGCTCGCGGCCACGCTCGCGGCGTGCTCCACCGGCACCGACCCGGGGGCCGACGAGACGGCCCCGTCCGCGGCAGCGGAGGGCTGGTCCTGGACGTCGTCGGGCTACGGCACGACGTACGAGCTCGACGAGGCACCGGACAGCGTCGTCGTCGACGGCTACTCGGCCGCCGCGCTGTGGGACTACGGCGTGCGCCCGGCAGGCGTGTTCGGCTACGGGTTCTCCGAGGCGGGCGCGCTGTCGATCGGCAACGCCCAGGTCGACGAGATGGAGGTCGTGGGTGCCGACGCGGAGTTCAACCTGGAGAAGCTGCTCGCGCTCGAGCCCGACCTGGTGATCGGGTTCGGCAACGAGGACGGCACGGCCTGGACGTGGTGGGAGGACAAGGTCACGGAAGAGGCGACGGCTGTCGCGCCGTTCGTCGGCATGAAGTTCGCGGGCCGCCCCGTCGTCGAGGTGATCGAGGACTACGCGTCGCTGGCCGAGGCGCTCGGCGGCGACGTCGAGTCGCCGGAGGTCACCGAGGCGAAGGCCGCGTTCGACGAGCGGCTCGACACCCTCCGCGGCATCGCGGCCGAGAAGCCGCTGACGATCCTGCCGCTCAACGGCGCCGAGGAGCTGTGGGTCGGCCAGAAGAACCTCGGCCAGCTCGCGCTGCTCGAGGAGCTGGGCTTCACGATCGGTGGGCCGCAGGACCAGGAGGCCTGGGCCGAGCTGAGCTGGGAGCGCGTGCCGGACTACCCGGCCGACGTCGTGCTGAGCTACACGGGCTCCGACGAGGCGATGGCCGCGAACCCGGTCTACGCGGGACTGCCCGCGGTGCAGGCGGGCCAGGTCGTCGGGTGGGACGACAAGCGCCCGTTCACCTACGCGAGCTACGTCGAGTGGTTCGACGAGCTGATCGCGGTGCTCGACGGCGCCGAGGTCGTGTCCGGGACGCCGGCGTCCTGACGGCCGCGCGGGTCGGGCGGGGGAGAGCGGGCGACGTCAGCCCTCGTCGCCCGCCCGGCCGGCGATGACCGCGACGGCCCGTGCGAGCTCGTCCCCGCTGGGGACCGCGTCCGGGCTGAGGAGCCAGAGGATGCCGAGGCTCTGCACGAGCACGAAGTCGAGCCGGGCGACGGCTGCGAGGTCGTCCTCGCTCAGCTCGGGGCGAGCTGCTCGCAGGTGCTCGAGGATGCCGAGGTAGCCCTGCCCGGTCGCGGCGGCCAGCTCGCGGCTCGCCTCGCCGTCGCGCAGGACGCGCACCGAGTTCTCGAGGCTCGCGAGCAGGGCCTCGCGGTGCGCGCCGAACACCTCGGGCATGCGGTTCCACAGGGCGGCGAACCCCTCGAGGAGCGGGAGCGAGGCGGTCTCCTGGACGACGGCCTCCATCGAGTCGCCGATGCCGCTGCCGAGCGACTCCAGGAGCGCCTCGGTGATGAGCCGGTCCTTGGAGCCGAAGTGGTACCCGATCGCGGCGAGGCTGACCCCGGCCGCGGAGGCGATCTCGCGCGCGGTCGCCTTGGCGACGCCGCGCTCGACGATCACCTGGCGCGCGCCGGCGAGGAGGTCTTCACGGTTTCCCACGGTGACAGCCTACCGCGCGATTCAGACGCTCGTCCTAGACAAGCGTGCCATCCGTCTGTTAGACATTCGTGTAAGACGAACGTCCAAACGGAGGGCACCGACATGACCGGCACCGACACCACCCCGCACGTCCTCGTCTCCGGCGGCGGCATCGCCGGGCTCACGCTCGCTCTGCAGCTCGTGCGCCAGGGCCGGCGCGTCACGGTCGTCGAGCGCGCGACGGCACCGCGCCCCGGGGGCCAGGCGGTCGACCTCCGCGGCGCGAGCCGCGAGGTCGCGACCCGGCTGGGGCTCATGCCCGCGATCGACCGGCACCGCGTGCACGAGGAGGGCCTCGCCTACGTGGACGGTCGGGGTCGGGTCTTCGGCCGCATGTCGATGGCCGACTTCGACGGCGAGGGCGCCGTCGCGGAGATCGAGATCGCGCGCGGCGACCTCGCGCGCGTCCTGCTCGACGCGCTCGTCGCCGCGGGCGACGAGGCGCCGGGCCTCCTCGACGTGCGCTTCGGCGACCGCGTCACCGCGCTCGCCCAGGACGCCGACGGCGTCGACGTCACGTTCGAGCACGGCGACGACGCCCGCTTCGACCTCGTCGTCGGGGCCGACGGCGTCCACTCCGCGACCCGCCGGCTCGCGTTCGGTCCGGAGGAGCAGTTCGCGACCTACCTCGGCGGCTACGCGGCGTTCTTCACCCTGCCCACGCCCGACGACGTCGAGCCGGGCTGGTTCGCCATGCGGTTCGTGCCCGGAGCGACGTTCGGGATCCGCCCCGACCTCGACCCCTCGACCTCGAAGGCCCTGCTCACGCTCCGTGTCGACCGGGACCCCGCGCTCCGCGGCGACCGGGCGCGGCAGGAGGCGCTCGTCCGCGGCCTCCTCGAGGACGCCGGCTGGCACGCCCCGACCGTCCTCGACGCGCTGTCCGACGCGGCCGACCTCTACTTCGACGAGCTCGTGCGCATCGACGTCCCCGACCCGGTCGCCGGCCGGGTCGTGCTCCTGGGGGACGCGGCGTCGTGCGGCTCGCCCATGACGGGCCAGGGCACCGCGACCGCCCTGGTCGGCGCCTACCTGCTCGCTACGCACCTGGGGGCCACCCCGGACGACCCCGCCGGTGCGGCGCGGCGCTACGCGGCGGACGTCGCCCCGTTCGTCGAGGTGGGCAAGAAGATCCCCGGCGGGGGCATCGCGCGCATGGTGCCCGGGAGCCGGGCCGAGGCCGCGGTGCTGCGCGCGACGACCGGTGTCATGCTGTCGCGCGCGCTGCGCCCGCTCGTGCGCCGCATGTTCCGGGCGGGTGGCGAGGCGCCGTCGCTCCCGGTGGCCGACGCGGCGCCGCAACCCGTCCGCTGAGCGACCGCCCGGCTCCGTGCCGTGCCGGGCCCGCCGCGGCCTGGCACGGCACGTCACGGCGTCAGACGAACCCGAACACGGGCGGGAAGACGACGACCACGATCGCGGCCCACGCCGCGTACACGGGCAGGAACCGGGTCTGCCAGGCCACGAGGTCGGCGAACGGCCGCCGTCCGCGCAGGAACGCCGTCGCGAGGACGGCGGACCACACGAGGTGCACGAGCAGGAGCAGGTTGAGCCCGAGCGCCGCGGCCTTGTTGGGGCTGACGCCGAACTCCGCGATGCGCGTGAGCATCGCGGTGAGCGCGACGGCGTCGACCGCGAGCGCCGCGACGACGAGGACGACCTGGAGCCCGTCGAAGAACGACCGGGGCGCGAGCGGGTCGCGTGCCGAGACGGAGTACAGGAGCAGGCACAGGACGAGCACGAGGATCGCGTCCATGAGGATGAGCAGCTCGCGGTCGACGGCGGCGAGGTTCCCCGCGGTCGCGAGGACGACGAACACGGCGAGAAGCATGACGAGGGTCAGCGGTGTGAACACGCGCGTGAGCACGGGCGCGATGTTCTCGACGACGTTCTGCTTGGCCTCCACGAGCCACGCCGCGACGACCAGGGCCGCCGGGACGCACAGCGGCAGGATCCAGTCCTCGAGGTAGGGCTCGAGGTCGACGTCGGCGAGCGTGAAGACGCCCGCGGTGAGGCCGAGCAGGACCCCGCCGCCGAGCGCGAGCAGCGTGTAGTACACGGCGAGCTCGCCCGTGAAGCGCGCGAAGTCCATGCGGCGCGCGTCCGAGCGCCAGCGGCCCCCGACGTACGCGAGCCCGACGACGGCCCACAGCGTCACGGGGGCGGCGAGCGCCGCGAGGACGAGGGTCGAGCCCGTGGGCTCGAACGGGTACACGTTGAGGACGACGCCCAGGACGACGAACGGCACGGCGAGCGCCCCGACGACCCGCGCGGTGACCTGGCGCTTCCACGCGAGGTAGGCGGTGAGGAACGGCAGCACGAGGAGCCCGACGTTGAGGCCGACGGTCTCCGGGTCGAGGACCGCTGTCGCAACCTTGACAGCGACCCCCGCCGCGACGGCGAGCGCGAGCACGACCGCGAGCTCGCGCCACGACCGCGTGCGGCCGGTCGGCTGCTCGCCGACGAGGACGAGCTGCTTCCACAGCCGCTCGGAGTGCTCCTGCGCGAACTCGCGCGACAGGTCGTCGAGCGTGCCCATGCGCTTCACCGCGACGAGGAACGCCTCGTCGTCGTCGAGCCCGGTCGCGCGCAGGTCCTCGACCCGCTCGCGCAGGTGGTCTTCCATCTCGTCGACGTCCGCGCCGGAGATGGCCTCGCGGCGGCGGACGTAGCCGCGCCACTGGTCGATCTGGGCCTCGAGCGCGGCGTGCGGTCCAGGGCTCGCCCCGTCCGTCGGCGCGGTCGCGGCGCCCATCAGGCCCACCCCTCCGCGACGCGCGGCGGGCTCTGGAGCCCGTCCTGCGCCGTGCGCCAGACCTGGTGGAGCGCGTGCGCGACGACGTCCCACTGCGCCTGGCGCTCGACGAGCGCCTCGCGACCGGCCGCGGTGATCGCGTAGTGCTTGCGGCGCCGGCCGACGTCGGAGGTGCCCCACGAGGCCTCGACGAGACCGAGCCGCTCCAGCCGGTGCAGCAGCGGGTACAGCATGCCGTCGGTCCACTGCATGCGGCCGCCCGAGAGCTCGTCGACGCGCTTGAGGATCGCGTAGCCGTACGACTCGCCGTCGGCGAGGATCCCGAGCACGAGCGGGGTGGCCGACGCGGCCACGAGGTCCTTGTCGATACGCATGGCACTCCTATGCCTAGTTCTTCTAGGGTTACTGACCCTAGCAGATCTAGGGTTGGCGGAGCGGTCCTGCGGGCTAGCGTGGTCCTGCGACGCGGTCGTCACGTCCCGGGCGGGACTCCACCGGGCGGCCGCGACCGGGGAGGTGGGCCATGCCTCGCACGTACCTCTTCGCCCTGACCGACGGCGGCGGGACGGTCCCGCCCGAGGTGGGGGCCGTGCGTCGGCTCGTGGCGCGCGGGCACAGGGTGCGCGTGCTGGCCGAGGACTCGATGGCGCCCGAGGTCCGCGCGACGGGCGCGACGCTCGTCCCGTGGCGCACGGCGCCGAACCGCCCCGACCGCGACCCGGCGCACGACCCTCTCCAGGACTGGGCGGCGCCGAGCCTGCTCGCGCAGGCGCGCGACATGGGGGACCACCTCATCGCCGGGCCGGCGACGGACTACGCGCGCGATCTCCTCGCGGCCGTCGACGACGAACGCCCCGACCTCGTCGTGACGTCCGTCTTCGCGTTCGGCGCGATGATCGCCGCGCAGTCGCGCGGGATCCCGTTCGACGTCCTGATCCCCAACGTCTACGCGCTGCCCACGCCCGGCCGCACGCCGTTCGGTGCGGGACTCAGACCCGCGCGCGGGCCGCTCGGGCGGCTGCGCGACCGCACGATCACCGGCCTCTCGACCCGCGTGTTCGACCGCTACACGCGCGACCGGCTCAACGCCCTGCGCGCCGACCTGGGCCTCGACCCGCTCGCGCGCTCCTGGGAGCAGATGAGCGCCGCGCGCCGCCAGCTCGTCATGACGAGCCCGGCGTTCGACCTCCCCGGCCCGCTCCCCGCGAACGCCCGGTACGTGGGACCCGTGCTCGACGACCCGGCGTGGGCCGACGACGTCCCGTGGGCCGCGCCGCCGGGCGACGACCCGCTCGTCCTCGTCGCGCTGTCGTCCACGTTCCAGGACCAGGCCGCGCTCCTGCGGCGGATCGTCGCGGCGCTCGCGACGCTGCCCGTGCGCGGCGTCGTCACGACCGGCCAGGGGCTCGCGCCCGACGCGGTGCCGGGCGCCGCGAACGTCGTCGTGGTGGCGTCCGCTCCCCACCACGCGGTGCTGCGCGACGCCGCGCTCGTCGTCACGCACGGCGGGCACGGCACGCTCCTCAAGGCGTTCGCGTCGGGCTGCCCCGTGGTCGTCCTGCCGCACGGGCGCGACCAGGGCGACAACGCCGTGCGCGTCACGCTGCGCGGCGCAGGCGTCGCACTCTCGCGGAAGGCGTCGGCGGAGAAGGTCGCGCGCGCCGTCCGCCAGGTGCTCGGCGACCCTGCGTACCGGCGCCGGGCCGCCGCGCTCGGCGACGCGGTCCGGCGCGACGCCGAGCACAGCACGCTCGTCGCCGAGCTCGAGCACCTCGCACCCGACGGCGACCCGCCGCCGCTACGGTGACCCGATGGACGCCGAGACCCACGCCCGTCGCCTGCGCGACCACCTCGATGCCGCGACGCCCGACGCGGTACGTCGCCTGCGCGCCGTCGTCGACGCGCTGCCCGTCGCCGCCGAGGAGATCGTCGTGACGGTGTTCCCCGACCAGGACGGCGAGGGCACGCTCGACGTCGTCGTCTCGCTCGACGGTCCCGACGCGTTCGTCCTCGACCAAGCGGTCGAGCCGTTCCGCACGCTCTTCGAGGTCGTGCACGGCGAGGACGGACCCGTCCCCGCCGTGCCGCTCGTGGCCCCCGGCCGAGCGGCGTACGACGCGCGCGACCTCGTCGTCGACACGGCCGCCGCATGGGTCGTCGAGGTGTGGGACGCCGCGGCGCGGGGGCGCTCGCGCGTCCCCGGCCGGGTCGAGGGCCACGACGGGCACGGGAAGCTCGTCCCGCTCGCCCTGGAGCCCTGACCCGTCGCGCGACCGTCAGTCGGCGGCGGGCCGCGCGTGGGCAAGCGCCCACTCGAGCGCGTGGTCGGCGATCTCCTCCCAGCCCTCCTGCGACGTCATGAGGTGGGCCTTGCCGGGGTAGGTCTCGTGCTCCGTCACCGTGCCCTCGCCGTGGTACTTCCCGGCGTTGGACCGCTGCACCGACGGCGGCATGATGTGGTCCTCCTCGCCCGAGAGGAAGAGCAGCGGCGCGCGGCCGGCGTTGGCGTAGTCGACCCAGATGTCCTGCGGCCCGGGCTGGAAGTTGGCCAGGACGCTGTTCCACAGGATGCCGCCGGACGCGGGGATCGCGTACCGCTCGTAGACGCGGCGCGCCTGCTCGGGCGTGAACCCGACGTTCGTGAACGCGTACTGGAACTGCTCGAACGTGAGCGGCACGGCCTTGTGGCGGTTGGCGGGCGAGCGCAGCACCGGGAACGTCGAGCGGACCTGGGAGAGCGGGATGGTCCGCACACCCTCGGTCGGCGCCGAGTTGAGCGCGACGCCCGCCGCGCCGAGACCGTGGTCGAGCAGCACCTGGGTGAACGCGCCGCCCGCCGAGTGGCCGATGATGATCGGCGGCGTCTCGACCTCCTTGACGACCGCCTCGAGGTGCTCGACGACGGACTGCGCGGTGAGGCTCACGAGCGGGGACGGGTCCGCGTTGAGCGACTCGACCTCGACCTCCAGGCCGGGGTACGCCGGGGTGAGGACGCGGTACCCCTGCGCCTCGTAGCGGCTCTTCCAGTCCTCCCAGCTGCGGGGGGTCATCCAGAAGCCGTGGACCAGGACGATGGTGTCGGGAGAGGTGGTCATGCCCACGACGCTACGAACGGGCGCGTGCCGGGCGCATCGGTCACGTGACTGCTGTGGACGCCGGGCACCTCGCGACGGGATCATGCTCGGGTGCGGGAGCTCGTCGGGAGGGCGGCGGAACGTCGGGCGTTGCACGACGCCCTGACCTCGGCGCGCGCGGGTGGCGTCCGCGTCGTGCTGCACGGCGAACCAGGGATCGGCAAGACCTCCCTCCTCGACGACCTCGTCGCCACCGCACGGACCGAGGGGGTGCTCGCGCTGCGGTGCGTCGGCGTGCCGTCCGAGACGCACGTCGCCTACGCCGCGCTGCACCAGCTGCTCCAGCCCCTCCTCGCCGGGCCCGCGCCCGACGCCCGCACCGCGCTCGTGCGGCGCGCCGTCGGTGCCGTCGCCACGCGCGACGACCCGACCGGTCCCGCGCCCGAGCCCGTCGCCGTCGCGCTCGCCACCCTGGACCTGCTGCGCGAGCGGGCCGCGGCGACCCCGCTGCTCCTCGGCGTCGAGGACGTCCAGTGGCTCGACGCGTCGAGCGCGGTCGTGCTCGCCTTCGTCGCCCGCCGGATCGACGACGACCCGGTGCTGCTCGTCTGCTCGAGCCGCGAGCCCCTGCACCCGCCGCTCGACGACGTCCCGTTCCTCCCCGTGGACCTCGCGCCGCTCGACGAGGACGCCGCCGCGGTGCTCGCACGCCGCGCCGCCCCCGACCTCCACCCCGTGCTGCGCGACCGGCTCCTGCGGGAGGCGCAGGGCAACCCGCTCGCCCTCGTGGAGCTCGCGGGCGCGTGGCGACGCCTGCCCGACGGCGCCCTCGTCACCTCGCCAGTGCCCGTCACCGCACGGGTCGAGGCGGCGTTCGCCGCGCGGATCGACGACCTGCCCGCCGACTGCCGTGCCCTGCTCCTGCTCGCAGCCCTCCACCCGGGCGACGGACAGACGGGCGAGCTGGTCGCCGCGGCCCGCGCGCTCGGGCACGACGTCGGGGACACGCTCGCCCTCGCGCCCGCCGTCGACGCCGGCCTCGTGGTCGTCGAGCCGCGCGCGGTCTCGTTCCGCCACCCGCTCGTCCGCTCCGCCGTCCACAGCCGGGCCGGGGTGGCCGCGCGACGCGACGCGCACTCCGCCCTGGCCGGGGTGACGACCGACCCCGACCGTGCGGCCTGGCACCGCGCCGGGGCCGCGACCGCTCCCGACGAGTCGGTCGCCGGGGCGCTCGAGACGAGCGCCGACCGGGCGCGGCGGCGCGGCGCCGTCCTCGAGTCGGTCGCGACGCTCGAGCTCGCCGCCGCGCACAGCCCCGACCCCGCCGTCCGCGGGCGGCGCCTGGTGCGCGCCGCCTTCCACGCCTCCGACGTCGGGCACGACGACGCGCTCGCCCGGCTGCTCGACGAGGCGGACCTCCTCCCGCTGGCGGAGTCCGACCGCGCCCGGGCGACCTGGCTGCGGTACCGGCCGCAGGACGCCGTCGGCGACTTCGAGCGGATGTCGCGGCTCGTCGAGGTGCTGCGCGAGCTCCACGCTGCCGGCCAGGCCGAGGCCGCGCTCGACTCGCTCGCCCCGGCGGCGGACATCGCGTTCTGGCGCGGCGTCGAGCCGCGGTGCCGCGACCTGTTCTGCGGTGCCGTCGAGCGCCTCGCGTCCGCCCCCGACCCCCGTCTGCTCGCGGCGCTCGCGCTCACCGCGCCGGTGTCACGCTCGCAGACCGTCCGTCTCGGCGTCGCCGCGCTGGGCGCCGGGTCGCTCACGGACGCCGAGGCGCTCGCGCTCGCCGGCCGCGCCTCCTCCGTCGTCGGCGACGTCGTCGGCGGCACCGCGCTGCTCGGCCGCGCGATCGCGCCGCTGCACGCCCAGGGGCGCCTCGGCCTGCTCACGGCCAGCCTCGTGACGTACGCGTGGAACTGCTGGCACCTCGGCCGGTGGACCGAGGCCGCCGCCGCGGCCGTGGAGGTCCGCGACGTCGGGCGCGCCCGCGAGCGCCCGCTGGTCTCCGTCGTGCTCGTCGAAGTGCTACTCCACGCCGTCCGGGGGGAGGGCGAGGAGGCGCTGCGCGGCTGGGAGGGCACGCGTGACGCCGTCAGCGCCACAGGGTCGCCGACGCTCGCGGCGGTCGCGACCTGCGCCCGTGCGACGGCCCTGCTCGTGCTCGACCGGGTCGAGGAGGCGTACGAGGCGTTGCGGCCCGGCTTCGAGGACGTCGACCACGACCGGCGCCCGGAGTCGGTCGCGAGCCTGCACCACGGCCTCCTGCCCCTGTACGCCGACGCCGCCCGACGTGCGGGCCGGGAGGCGGCCGCCCGCGCCGCCGTCGAGCCGCTGCGCGCCACGCTGCGACGACACGGGTCGCCGCTGCTCGCCGCCTCGATCTCCTACGCCGACGCCGTGCTCGCCCCGGAGGACGACGCCGAGCCGCTCCTGCGCGCCGCCGGTGACGAGCTCGCGGGCTGGCCGTTCCTGCGGGCCCGGGCGCGGCTCGCGCACGGCCGCTGGCTGCGACGGCAGCGCCGCGTCGCCGAGTCGCGCACCGTCCTGCGGGTCGCGCGCGACGGCTTCGACGCGCTCGGCGCCCGACCGTGGGCGCAGGCGGCACGCCAGGAGCTGCGGGCCGCGGGGGAGTCGGTGGCCGGGTCGACCGCGTCGTCGCTCGCGCTCCTCACCGCCCAGGAGCGCGAGATCGTCGCCCTCGCGGCCCAGGGACTCACCAACCGCGAGATCGGCAACCGGCTCTACCTGTCACCCCGGACGGTCGGGTCGCACCTGTACCACGTGTTCCCCAAGCTCGGCGTCGCGTCGCGGTCGGAGCTCGCCCGCGCTCTGGACGACGGGAAACCCGACGGGGTCGGAGCCGGGTGACCCCGGTCCCGGCACCCTCGACTGCGCACCGCACGGGAGGACGGCCCCGCCGCGGACGGCGCGGCGGGGCCGTCGTCGAGCCCGGGCGGGACCAGGTGGTCCCGCCCGGGGTCGTGCACGGGTCTCCCGGAGGAGGGTCGGGCTACCCGGCGTAGGTCTCGAGCTCGGCGACGCGGGGCGTGCCCGACGCGCCCGTGATCTCGAGGTTGATCTTCTTGAGCGACGTCGCGGTGAACGTGATCGTCCCCGCACCGCTGCCCGTCTTGAGGACGGCGCCCGTGTCGTTGTTCACGAGGCGCCACGTCCCGATGCTGCCGCCGCCCGCGGCCTCCTTGACGACGACCCGGCCCACGGTCGTCGCGGTGCCCCACTTGACGGAGACGGTCCCCGTCGAGCCGCTGGGCGACCACCAGGTCGCGGTGCTGCCGTCGATCGCGTTGCCGTAGCTCGTCCCGCTGGCCTTGCTCGAGCCGTCCGCGCCGGCGCCGATGCTGAGGTTGGTGCCCGACGGCGGGCCGGTCGGGTCGGTCGGGTCCGTGGGGTCGGTCGGGTTCGTCGGCTCGCCGCCGAAGGTGACCCGGAGCGAGCCGTCCGCCGCGAACGACCAGCCGAGCTCGCCGTCGTAGGCGGAGCACGCCGACCCGTTCGAGCCGGACCAGAACGAGTTGCCGCCCGCGTCCGTGCCGACGGTCTTGTCGTTCGCGCCGGAGTCGCACGAGACGTTGCCGCTGAACCGGTGGGTCCCGGCGTCGAAGCTGAAGTTGCGCTCCGCGTTCCCGACCGCGACGTTGCCGCTGACGGTGATGGAGCCCGGGTTCGAGTTGTCCGTGAACCCGTGCTTGCCGTTGTCCACGGCGAAGGAGTTCCGCACGACGTGGTCGACCTTGATGTCCTCGCCACCGAGCTTGTACCCGTTGCGGTCGCCGTTGCCGGCCTGGCCACCGTCGGAGAGCGTGCCGTTCTCGTAGGCGAGCGAGTTCTCGATCGTCACGGGCCCGATCGGTCCGGTGTCGGACTTGGTGTACAGGTCCCAGCCGTCGTCGATGTTGTTGTGGGAGACGGTGTGCCGGAACACGTTGCCCGGACCGGACGTGAGCTTGGCGGCGAAGCCGTCCGCGTCCTCGCCGTCCGAGTCCGCGTTGTCGTGCGACTCGCTGCTGAGGATCAGGTTGTTCGACGGCCACTCGCTCGCCGGGGCGCCTGCCACGAGACGGGAGAGCTGGAGACCGGTGTCGTGGTTGTAGCGGGTCACGACGCGCTCGATGACGTTGTTGCTGCCGCCGAGCAGGATGCCGTTGTCGCCCGCGTGCTCGACCACGATGCCGTAGACGTGCCACCAGTCGCCGCCGATCGCGAGGCCGCGGTTCGCCGGGTCCTCGGCCTGCGCCGAGAAGTTCAGCACGGGGCGCTCCCCGGGGTACGCCGACAGCAGGGTGCGGTCGCCCGACGTGCCGTCGTTGCCCGGCTCGATCGTGACGGTCGACGACAAGTTGTACGTGCCACCGCGCAGGAAGATCTCGCCGCCCGAGGCGACGCGCTCGATCGCGACGGGGAGCGTCGTCGGCGCCGACAGCGTGCCGGCCGCGCTCGCGGTGCCGTTCGGCGCGACGTAGATCGTCTCGGCGCCCGGCTCCGGCGGGTCCGTCGGGTCGACGGGACCCGGGTCCGTCGGGTCGGTGGGGTCGGTGGGGTCGGGGTCCGGCGTCTGCGGCGTGCACGAGCCGTCCGAGACCTTGAGGCCCTTGTTCGCGCCCGCGGTCTGGTTCACGAGGTTCGGCACGCAGCTCGCGCCGTCGAGCGTGTAGGCGTAGGGGATGCTGACCGACGTCGTGGAGGTCAGGTTCGGGCCGGCGGGCTGGATGTCACCGCTCGGGCTGGACCACGTGACGTTGTCGAGGACGTTCCCCGCGACCTGCCAGGTGCCCTTCTGATCCGTGTAGAAGGTGCCGAGGACGTCCTTGGAGTCCTCGAAGTAGTTGTTCTCGACCTTCGCCCTCGCCCCGGCCCGGGAGTTGATCCCGGACTCGTTGAGGTGCACGTAGTGGTTGTTGTAGATGTGGGCGATCCCGCCGCGCAGCAGCGGCGTGCGCGAGTCGAGGTTCTCGTACTTGTTGTGGTGGAACGTGACGAACCCGTTGGACGTGTCGCTCTCGCTCGAGCCGATGAGGCCGCCGCGCCCGGAGTTGCGCAGGATGCTGTAGGACAGCGTCACGTACTGGACGCCGGCCTTCATGTCGAAGAGGCCGTCGTAGCCCTCGGACTCCCCGCCCGACGCCTCGAGCGTCACGTGGTCCACCCACACGTTGCGGACGCCGCTCTCCATGCCGATCGCGTCGCCGCCGTTCGACGTGGGCGAGCCGGACTTCTTGACGTTCTTCACGGTGACGTTCTGGATGATGATGTTGCTGGCCTCACGGAGGTGGATGCCCAGCTGGTCGAACGTCGCACCGTTGCCGACGCCGACGATCGTCACGTTGCTGACCTGCTTGAGCTCGATCACGCCGGCCGCGGTGTTGCAGCTGTCGCCCGACACCTTCGCGGTGTTGCCGTGGTTGATGGTGCCCTCGACCTCGATCGTGATCGGGGTGTCGTCGGCGGCCCTGTTGCACAGGGCCGCGTGGATCTGGGTGCCGGTCGTGGCGCGGACGGTCTGGCCGCCGGCGCCGCCGGTCGTGCCGCCGTTCTGGGTGGCATAGCCGGTCGGGCTGCCGGCCACGGCCGCGCTCGCGGTCGTGGTCAGGGCCGTCACGCCCATCGTGGCCGCCAGGGCCGTCGCGGCGGTGGCCGCGAGCAGTCGTCGTGCGACGGGTCGTCTCATCGTGGTGCCTCACCTTTCGTCATCGAACCGGGGGCAGTGCGTGGTGACTCGCGGTGGCCAGGTCCGCGCTCGCGTCGGTCGACGCGACGACCTCGTCCTGGTGCACGGGCGCCGGGTCGTGCGCCCTGCGCGGCCCCCGACGACGACGTCGGGCTGGCCCGCCTCGACAAGCTCGTCGAGACCCGCGGAGGAGGTGGAGATCTGGGTAACCGGTTTCCCGATCGTAGGATACCGGTTTCCCATTGCGCAAGCCGGGTGTTCTTGACTCCCGCTTGACCGCCGCACCGTCGTGACCACCGCACGGTGACGGCGGGGAGCGCCGCACTCCCGTCGCGGGGAGATCGACCGGCCACGGGGAGGTCGATGGCCGCCGGGACGCAAAAAGTCCCGGCCAGGATCACCTGACCGGGACTTTCCGAAGGTCTTCCGACTGAGAAGTCGAAACCCTCGTCACGTGCGCGAGGGGGGACTTGAACCCCCACGCCCTTTCGGACACTGGCACCTGAAGCCAGCGCGTCTGCCATTCCGCCACTCGCGCGTGCCGCAGAAGACTAGCACGATGCACGACGGCGCCCGGAACCGCGCGGCAGGACGTGACGGCCGCCACGTGCCGGTCGTCCTGCACCGACGAGGCGCCCCGCCGACCGCGCGCCCGACGTTCACACGCTCCGCCCCGAACGCTCCACATCCGTCCGGAGATCGTGCGACGAATCGGGCCTCCGTCGCAGACGTGATCGATACGATCTAGGTAGTCTGCCCGGGACGCAGGTGTGCACCAGGGGCTGCCGGGAGAACGTCCGGGAGGCGCAGACGAGGACCGCGGCACGAGCCGCAGCACGAGCGAGCACGAGGGAGGAGGTGGCATGGGAGTCCTGGACCGCTTCGAGAAGGGCGTCGAGCGCGTGGTGAACAACGCGTTCGCCAAGGTCGGGCGCAGCGAGGTCAAGCCCGTCGAGCTCGCGAGCGCGCTGCGGCGCGAGGTCGACGACCGCGCCGCCGTCGTGGACCGCGAGCGCACCGTCGTGCCCAACGAGTTCACCATCGAGCTGTCGGTGGACGACTTCGGCCAGGTCGAGGGGTGGGGCGCGGAGACGCTCGCCGACGAGCTGGCGTCGAACGTCACGCAGTACGCGGCGTCGCAGCACTACGCGTTCGTCGGCCCGGTGAGCGTGAGCTTCGAGCAGAACGACACGCTCGACGTCGGCCGCTTCCAGCTCCGCTCGGCCAGCGTGCGCGGCAACGTGGCCCCCGCGACGTCCGCCTCCCCGAGCACCCGGCACCCGCTCGTCGACATCGACGGGCAGCGCTACCTGCTCACGGGCCCGGTCACGGTCATCGGCCGCGGCTCGGAGGCCGACATCGTCGTCGACGACCCGGGGGTCTCGCGCCGCCACCTGGAGATCCGCGTGACGCCGGAGGGGGTCATCGCGACGGACCTCGGCTCGACCAACGGCCTGTTCGTCGAGGGTCACCAGGTGCCGGCCGCGACGCTGCTCGACGGCAACTCCCTGACGATCGGCCGTACCCGCATCATGTTCTGGACCGGCGCGTCCGACAACGAGGAGTGGTGATCCGGCCCGCATGACCGACCTCACGTTCACCCTGCTGCGGCTGGGCTACCTGGTGCTGCTCTGGGTGTTCGTGCTCTCCGCGATCGGGGTGCTGCGTCGGGACCTGTACGGCACCAAGATCACGCCGCGCCGGGGCCGCAAGGGCACCGCGCAGGCCGCGCGCCCGACGTCGGGCCCCACCCCTGCCGCGGCACCGGAGCCCGCGCGCCCCGCCGCGCCCGCGGGACCGTCCCGGCTCGTCGTCACCGCCGGCCCGCTGACCGGCACGACGATCCCCCTCACGACGTCGTCGATCCTCATCGGCCGCGCGCCGAGCTGCACGCTCGTGCTCGACGACGACTACTCCTCGTCGCGCCACGCGCGCATCTTCCCGCAGCACGGGTCCTGGTTCGTCGAGGACCTCGGCTCCACCAACGGCACCTACGTCGAGGACCAGCGCATCAGCCAGGTGACGCCGCTGGGTCCGGGCACGCGGGTGCGGATCGGTCAGTCCGTCGTCGAGCTGCAGAGGTAGCCCGCAGTGAACATCGCCCTGCGCTACGCCGCGCGCTCCGACGTCGGGCTCGTGCGCTCGAACAACCAGGACTCCGGCTACGCCGGGCCGCACCTGCTCGTCGTCGCCGACGGCATGGGCGGGCACGCCGGTGGAGACGTCGCGTCGTCGATCGCCATCGCCGCCCTCGCGCCGCTCGACGGCGAGTCGCACGGCCCGGACGACGCGCTCGCCGAGCTCGAGCGCTCGATCGACCACGCGCGCCAGGACCTCGTGGACCGCAGCGTGACCGACCCCGAGCTGGTCGGCATGGGCACGACCGTCACCGCGATCCTGCGCGCGGGCAACAAGCTCGCGATGGCGCACCTCGGCGACTCGCGCGCGTACCTGCTGCGCGACGGCGAGCTCACCCAGGTCACGACCGACCACACGTTCGTCCAGCACCTCGTGGACACGGGCCGCATCTCGCCCGACGAGGCGGAGACCCACCCGCAGCGCAACGTCGTCATGCGCGTGCTCGGCGACTTCGACATCGACCTCACGCCGGACATGTCGGTGCGGGAGGCGAAGCCGGGCGACCGTTGGCTCCTGTGCTCCGACGGCCTGTCGGGCTTCGTCAGCCCCGAGACCATCGGCCAGACGCTCGCGGACACCCCTGACGTCGACGAGTGCGCCGACCACCTGCTGCAGCTCGCGCTGCGCGCCGGGAGCACGGACAACGTGACCGTCGTCGTGGCGGACATCGTCGACGTCGACGCTCTTCCCGACGGCGCGGCGCCCGGCACCGGGGCGCAGATCGTCGGGTCCGCGGCGATCGACCGCGACGCTCCGACGTCGGCCGCGGACGGCCCGGCCGCGCGGGCGGCGGCGCTCATGGCCAGCGCGAACGCCCCCGCCGCCACCGAGGATCCCGCCGCGGACGGAGCGGCCGACCCCGCGGAGGGCGAGGCACCGGGGGAGACCCCGGGTGACGGCGACGACCTGCGGCCCGGCCGTGCGCCGCGCCGCTGGATCACCGTCGTCGCGATCCTCCTCGTCGTCGCGGGCCTGGGCGTGGCCGGCTGGGCGGGCTACCGGTGGACGCAGACGCAGTACTACGTCGGGGTCGCCGACGGCCAGGTCGCCGTGTTCCGGGGCATCCCGGAGAACGCGGGCCCGGTGACGCTGTCGACCCCGATCGAGCTCACGGGGACGCGCGTCGCGGACCTGCCGGGCTACGTGGTCGACCGCCTGGAGACCACGATCCCCGCGGAGTCGCTCGAGGACGCCCGCGCGCGGGCCGAGCGACTCGTCGCCGAGGCCGCTGAGGAGTCCACCGACGCGCCCGCGACCGGCGACACCACGGAGGCGCCCACCGAGGGTGCCGCCGAGACCCCGGAGGCCGGGGCGCCCGACGTGACCCCGGCACCCACCGACGGCGCCGGCTCGGGGGCCTGATGGCCACGGTGGAGACCACCGAGGTGCGCCCCGGCCGGGGCGCGGAGCTCGGTCTGCTCGTCCTCGCGCTCGCGCTGGGCATCGGGGCGTACGCGCTCGTGGGCCTGCAGCTCACGGGCGAGCTCCCGGGCCGCTTCTACGTGTACAGCATCGGCACCGTGGTGCTCGCGGGAGCCGCGCACCTGCTGCTGCGCTTCAAGGCGCCGTACGCGGACCCGGTGATCCTGCCGATCGCCGTCGCGCTCAACGGCATCGGCCTCGCGATGATCTTCCGCCTCGACCTCGGCTCGCAGGTCACGGGCGGCACCCAGGACCTCGCGCCGCGCCAGCTCCAGTGGACCGCGCTCGGCATCCTCTGCGCGTTCGCGGTGATCTGGTTCCTGCGCGACCACCGGACCCTGCGCCGCTACACCTACACCGCGATGATCGCGGGCATCGTGCTCGTCGCGCTGCCGCTCGTCCCGGGCCTGGGCACGCGCATCAACGGCGCGCAGATCTGGATCAACGTCTTCGGCTTCTCGCTCCAGCCCGCGGAGTTCGCGAAGATCGCGTTCGCGATCTTCTTCGCCGGCTACCTCGTGACGAACCGCGACACGCTCGCGCTCGCCGGGCCCAAGGTGCTCGGGCTCCAGCTCCCGCGCCTGCGCGACCTCGGGCCGATCATCATCGTCTGGCTCGTCTCGCTCGCGATCCTCGTGTTCGAGCGCGACCTCGGCACGTCGCTCCTCTTCTTCGGCCTGTTCGTCGCGATGCTGTACATCGCGACCGAGCGCGTGAGCTGGGTCGTCATCGGTCTGATCCTCATCGCCGTCGGCGCGGTGCTCGCGGCGTCGACGTTCGGCCACGTGCAGGCGCGCGTCGACGTGTGGCTCCACCCGTTCGACGCCGAGATCTTCGGCCGCAGCCCCGGTGGCTCGGGCCAGCTCGTGGGCGGTCTGTTCTCCCTCGGCAACGGGGGCCTGTTCGGCACCGGCTGGGGCGCCGGCTACCCCCGCACGGTCCCGTACGCGTTCTCCGACTTCATCTACGCCTCGCTCGGCGAGGAGCTCGGGCTCACCGGCCTCATCGGCATCCTGCTCGCCTACCTCATCCTCGTGGAGCGCGGCCTGCGCACCGCGATCGGCGTCCGCGACGGGTTCGGCAAGCTGCTCGCGGGCGGCCTCGCGTTCGTGATGGCGTGGCAGCTCTTCGTCGTCGTCGGCGGGATCACGCGGATCATCCCGCTCACGGGCCTCACCATGCCGTTCGTCGCGCAGGGCGGGTCGTCGCTCCTCGCGAACTGGCTGGTCGTGGGCCTGCTGCTGCGCATCTCCGACGACGCGCGCCGGCCCTCGTCCCTGCCCGTACGCGGGCAGGTCGCGCCCGGCGGGGCGCGCACGCGCCCCGACTCCGATCCGGTCGAGGTCGTGGGCAGCGGGGCTCCCGCCGTCGGCGCACGGCCCGACGACGCGCCCACCACGGTCGGCGCGCCCGCCGCAGGCTCCCTGACGGGACCCGTCACGGGTCCGACGCGCGCGACGACGGGCGTGCAGCCCGCCGTCGGGCAGACCGGCGAGGTCCCCGGCCACCCCGACGAGCTCCGCACGGAGGTCGTGCGGCGTCCCGGCCCCGACACGACCAGCCCGGAGACCGACCCCTGGGGAGGAGCCCGGTGAACGTCCCCCTGCGTCGCGTCGCGACGGTCGTCCTCGTCATGTTCCTCGCGCTCATGGTGTCGACCACGTACATCCAGTTCGTCCAGGCGGACTCGCTCAACAACGACTCGCGCAACGCCCGCACGATCTACCGCGAGTACAACAAGTTCCGCGGCCCGATCGTGGTCGCAGGCGACGCCATCGCCTCATCGACCCCGGTGGACGACGCGTTCGGCTTCCAGCGGCAGTACTCGAACGGCCCGCTGTACGCCCCGGTCTCCGGGTTCCTCTCGCTCACCAACGGGCGCACGGAGATCGAGGACAAGGAGAACGACTACCTCAACGGCGAGGCGAGCTCGCTGTGGCTCGACCGCCTGAGCGCCCTGTTCACCGGCAAGCAGCCCCAGGGGGCGTCCGTCGAGCTGACGATCAACCCGGCGGCGCAGCAGGCCGCCTGGGACGCCCTGGGCGACCAGCGCGGTGCGGTCGTCGCGATCGAGCCCAAGACCGGGCGGGTCCTCGCCCTCGTGTCGAAGCCGAGCTACGACCCCAACGAGCTCGCGACGCACGACACCGCGGCCGCGCGCGACCGCTACCAGGAGCTCCTCAACGCCGACGGCAACCCGATGTCCAACCGGGCGATCCGCGGCAACACGTACCCGCCGGGCTCGACGTTCAAGATCGTCACCTCGGCCGCCGCGATCGAGAGCGGGCAGTACACGTCCGAGAGCGTCATCCCGGCCCCCGACGTCTTCCAGTTCCCGCAGTCCACGGCGACGATGCAGAACTTCGGTGGGTCCCGCTGCTCCCCGACGGGCGAGATGACGCTCGCGGACGCGCTGCGCATCTCCTGCAACACGGCGTTCGCCGAGCTCGGCGTGACGCTCGGTGACGACGTGCTGCGCGACCAGGCCGAGGACTTCGGCTTCGACCAGTCGCTCGAGATCCCGATGGACGTCACCGCGAGCCACTTCCCGACCGACGAGGAGGCGGACCCGGGCGCCACGGCCAACGCCGCGATCGGGCAGGGCGACGTGCGCGTCACCCCGCTGCAGATGGCGATGGTCGCCGCCGCGATCGCGAACGACGGCGTGCAGATGGCCCCGTACACGGTCGAGACCATCCGCAACCCCGACCTCGACGTCGTGCGCCAGTCCGAGCCGCGCCGCCTGCGCACCTCCGTGTCACCCTCGACCGCCGAGCAGCTCACCCAGATGATGCTCGGCGTCGTGCAGAACGGCTCCGGCAAGGCGGCGCAGATCCCGGGCGTGCAGGTGGCGGGCAAGACCGGCACCGCCGAGACGGGCGGCGAGGCGGCACCGCACGCGTGGTTCACGAGCTTCGCGCCCGCGGACGACCCGCAGGTCGCGGTCGCGGTCATCGTCGAGAACGGCGGCTCGATGGGCAACGAGGCGACGGGCGGCGCGATCGCCGCGCCGATCGCCCGCGCGGTCATGGAGGCGGTGTTGAACGGATGAAGCCCGTGAGGGGGCTGACGCTCGGCAACCGCTACCGCCTGGTGCGGCGCATCGCCGTCGGCGGCATGGGCGAGGTGTGGGTCGCGGCGGACGACGCGCTCGGGCGCGAGGTGGCCGTCAAGGTCCTGCGGACCGAGTACGCAGGCAACGAGGACTTCCTCAACCGGCTGCGGACCGAGGCCCGCAACAGCGCCGCGCTCTCGCACCCCAACATCGCCCAGATGTACGACTACGGCGAGACGAACGGCTCCGGGTACCTCGTCATGGAGCTCGTCGTGGGCGAACCCATGGCGGACCTGCTGGAGCGCGAGCCCGTCCTCCCGCCCGCGCGGCTCCTGCCGATCCTCGCCCAGACGGCGCGCGCCCTCCACGCGGCCCACCTGTCCGGCGTCGTGCACCGCGACGTCAAGCCGGGCAACATCCTCATCGACCGCTCCGGGACCGTGAAGATCACCGACTTCGGCGTCTCGCTCGCGGCCAACCAGGTCCCGATGACCGCGACCGGCATGGTCATGGGCACCGCCCAGTACCTGTCGCCCGAGCAGGCGGTCGGGCAGGCCGCCACGGGGGCGTCGGACATCTACGCGCTCGGCATCGTGGCGTACGAGTCGATCCTCGGGAACCGGCCGTTCACCGGGTCCACCCCCGTCGACATCGCGGTCGCGCACGTCAACGAGCCGGTGCCGCCGCTCCCGTCGTCGGTCGACCCGGAGCTCTCCGAGCTCGTCATGGTCATGCTCGCCAAGGACCCGCTGGCGAGGCCGCACCCGGCCGACGCGCTCGCACGGGTCTTCGAGGAGATCCAGGCGCGCCTCGCGGCCGACCCCTGGTCCGCCCGCGCCGGCGCGACCGCCAACACCCGGCGCGCCCGTCGCGCGCGCGCGACGGCGGACGACGCCCCTCCGGCGCCCGAGCCCGACCCCGCTCCCGTCATCACGCCGCTCGTCATCCCGGCCGCCGTGCGCGACCCGCACCCGGTCGACCCCGCGACGCCCTGGGTCGCCCCGGGGGCCCGCCCGGGCGCCCACGCCGCCGAACCTGCGGGTGGTCACGCCGCCGAGAGCGACGCCGAGCCCGTCGGTCGGACGACCGCTCCGCCGTCCGACACACCTCCCGCCCCCGGGCCCGCTCTGCCGTGGGAGCGACCTGTCCCCGCCGCGGCGGACGAGGACCCGAACGGCCCCCGTGCCTACCCGCCGCGCCGTGAGATGCACGGCGGCACCCGCTCGTCCCGACGCCCGCAGCCGGCGCGCGGCGGCGCGCGGCCGGGCGCCGGCACCGCCGGGAGCACCCCGTCGGCGGCACCGGCCACGCGGGCCGAGGCCCGACGCCAGTCGCAGGCCGCTCCGTCGCGGTCCTCCTCCGGCCGCCGCACGTCCACGACGACGGGGCGACGCCTCGGCGGGCTGCCGAACGGCCTCACGTGGCCCCTGGTGGCCCTGCTGGGGCTGCTCCTCGTGCTGGTCGTCGCGACGATCGCGTCCCTGGGGGACCGGGACGGGGGCGACGCCGACGCGTCGACCGCGGGCGTCGTCGAGACGGTGCCCGACGACGCCGCGCCGGGCTCACCGGCTCCCTCCGGACGGGTGACATCGTGACGACATCGTTGTGTTCCCGGCTTTCCCGGACGCCCTCCAGTGGGATGATTGCGCCAGATGTGCCGCGCGCGGACGCGCCCGCGGCTCCGACGACACCGAAGGACGAATGAGTGGTGGACAACGCTCCCCGAGTGCTTGCCGGGCGCTACCAGGTCGGTGAGCTCATCGGCCGTGGTGGCATGGCCGAGGTGCACATCGGGCACGACAACCGCCTCGGTCGCACCGTCGCGATCAAGATCCTGCGGTCCGACCTCGCCCGCGACCCCACGTTCCTCGCGCGCTTCCGCCGCGAGGCGCAGGCGGCGGCGTCCCTCAACCACCCGGCCATCGTCGCGGTGTACGACACGGGCGAGGACGTCCACGCGGACGCCACCGGCAACTCGGTGCACGTCCCGTTCATCGTCATGGAGTACGTCGAGGGCCACACCGTCCGCGACATCCTCCGCGACGGCCAGGCCGTCCCCATCGACGAGGCGGTCGAGATCACGGCGGGCGTGCTCGCGGCACTCGAGTACTCCCACCACGCCGGCATCGTGCACCGCGACATCAAGCCCGCGAACGTCATGATCACGCCCACGGGCGCCGTCAAGGTCATGGACTTCGGCATCGCCCGCGCGATGGCGGACTCGGCCGCGACGATGACGCAGACCCAGGCCGTCATCGGCACCGCGCAGTACCTCTCGCCGGAGCAGGCGCGCGGCGAGACGGTCGACGCGCGCTCCGACCTGTACTCCACCGGCTGCCTGCTCTACGAGCTGCTCACCGGTCGGCCGCCGTTCATCGGCGACTCGCCCGTCGCCGTCGCGTACCAGCATGTGCGCGAGGCACCGGCGACGCCGAGCGCGGTCGCGCCGGACGTGCCCGAGGTGCTCGACCGCATCACGCTCAAGGCGCTCGCCAAGGACCGGACGGCCCGCTACTCGAACGCCGCGGAGTTCCGCGCCGACCTGGAGAACGCCGTGCGCGGCGGGGCGATCACGGCCCCCTCGCTCGGCGTCGCCGCCGCGGCGGCCGGCCTGGGTGCCGCTGCCGCGGCCGCCGACCTCCAGCCGACGATGGTCGAGTCCGCCACGCAGGTCATGGCCCCCGCGGCCGCCGCCCCGAACCCGTGGGCGACGAGCGTGGCTCCGGCCGTCCCGCCCGGGTCCGAGGTCCCGGGGGAGGACGAGGAGGAGCCCAAGAGCCGCAAGGGCCTCATGTGGACCCTCATCGCGATCGGCGTGCTCGCCCTCGCGGCGATCATCACGATGCTCGTCATCAACAGCCAGGGCGAGGAGGAGCCGACGACGGGCACGGTCCCGACGCTCTCGGCACCCATCACGCCCGCGGAGGCCGAGAAGGCGATCACCGACGCCGGCTTCGAGTACGCGCAGGCCATCGACCAGGAGTCGACCGAGCCTGCCGACACGTTCACGAAGACGGATCCGGCGGGCGGCACCACCCAGGAGCTCGGATCGACGGTCACGGCCTTCTTCTCACAGGGACCCGACGCCGTCACGCTCCAGGACCTCAAGGGGAAGACCCAGGAGGAGGCGCGGCAGTACCTCACCGATGCGGGCCTCAACGTCGGCGACGTCGCCACGGAGGACTCCCCGGACGTCGCGAAGGGGTCCGTCACGAGGACCGATCCGGGAGCGGGCCAGTCCGTGCCCGCCGGGTCGACGGTGAACCTGTTCGTGTCGAGCGGGCTCGTCGCCCTGCCCGACGTCACCGGTCAGCAGTTCGACGCCGCGAAGTCGACGATCGAGGCCCTCGGCCTCGGGGTCGACCGGAGCGACGAGGAGTCCGACGAGGCCGAGAACCAGGTCCTCTCGCAGCAGCCCAACGCCGGGAGCGTCCCGCAGGGCTCGCGCGTGACCCTCAAGGTCGCGATCCCGCGTGCCGCAGAGACGACGACCGTCCCGTCCAACCTCGTCGGGATGACCGAGGCCCAGGCGACGGACGCGCTCGGTGGTGCGGAGCTCAACGTGGGTACCCGACAGACCCAGGAGTCCGACCAGTGGCCTGCCGGCACGGTCATCGGCTCCGACCCGCGTGGTGGTTCCGAGGTCCCCGTCGGCACCCAGGTCTCGCTCATCGTCTCGACCGGCCCCGGCCCGTCGACCGGGGGTGACAACGGTGGTGGCCCCGGCGGCGGAGGTGGCGGCGGCGGGAACAACGACGGCTGAGCCGTCACCCGGCACCCCCTGACGAACGGGCCCTCACCTCGCGAGGTGGGGGCCCGTCGTCGTCCAGCGGGAGCGGTGTTCAGGCGTGGTGGTCGGCACGGCAGCCGTCCGTGCGCCCGGGAGGCGCCGCCGGTCGATCCGGCTACTGCCTGACGAGCGGCGCCATGCCCGTCGAGCGCTCGACGGCGTCGGCGAGCCCGCAGGCCTCGAGCCAGTTCGCGAGCAGGCGGTGGCCGCCCTCCGTGAGGACGGACTCGGGGTGGAACTGGACGCCGTGCAGGGGCAGGTCGCGGTGCTGGAGGCCCATGATGACGCCGCCGGAGGTCGAGGCGGTCACCTCGAGCTCGGCGGGCACGGTGTCGCTCACGACGGCGAGCGAGTGGTAGCGCGTCGCGGTGAACGGGGCGGGCAGCCCGGCCAGGACACCCTCGCCCTCGTGCTCGACGAGGCTCGTCTTGCCGTGCATGAGCTCGGGCGCGTGCGTGACCGTCGCGCCGTACACCTCGGCCAGCGCCTGGTGGCCGAGGCACACCCCGAGCATCGGGGTGCGCGAGGTCGCGCACGCGCGGATGACCTGCTCGCTCTGGCCGGCCTCCTTGGGCGTCCCGGGCCCGGGGGAGACGAGGACGCCGTCGAACACGGTGCCGTCGGCGTCGTGGAACCGCCCCTCGGCGTCAGGCTCGGGCACCGCGTCGTTGCGCACGACGACCGTCTCGGCGCCGAGCTGGTCGAGGTAGCCGACGATCGTGTAGACGAACGAGTCGTAGTTGTCCACGACGAGGATGCGGGTCTGGTGGGTCATCGCGGGGCCTCCACGGACGCTGCGCCGGTGGCGTCGGTCTGGATGTTGGGGTCGTTGAACGGCATGTACTCGGACACGATCGGGAACAGCCACTCGAAGCACGCGAGCACGACGGCGGCCGCGAGGACGAGCAGGATCAGCACCCGGACCCACGCGGGCCCGGGCAGCACGCGCCACAGCGCCCCGTACATCACGCGCTCCCTTCCGCGGCCGGAGCCGTCTGACCGACCAGGTCGGGCGGGGTGCCGTCCTCGACGGGCATCCAGTAGTCCAGCTTCGCGTTGACGATGAACCGCGCCACGAGCGAGTTCAGCCCGATCGGGTGGCACGTCGTCAGGGTGAGGTACCGCTCGGTCGGTTCGACGCCGGGCTGCCACGGGACGGGCGCCACGGCCTCGACCTGGTCGGGCTTCACGGCCTGCATGTGGTCCACGCGGTACACGTACCAGACGCCGCCGGCCTCCACGACGATCGGGTCACCGATCTCGAGCTCCTCCACGTCGTGGAAGATCTTGCCGTACGTCTGCCGGTGCCCGGCCAGCGAGAAGTTTCCGACGTCACCCGGCATGACGGTCTCCGGGTAGTGCCCGGCCTGGCCCTGGTCGAGGATCGAGCGCTTGTCCGTCCCCTCGGCGATCGGCATCATCTTGCCGTCCCAGCGCGGCACGTAGAGCGTGCCCCACACCTCGCCCAGCGCGGGCGGCGCCATGACCGGCGGCTCGTCCCGGCGCACGGCCGTCGCGACGTCCGCGGCGTCCGGCGTGGGCGCGTCCATCTCCTCAAGGACGTGCGCCTGCACGCGGTCCGCCTGCACGTCCGTCCACCAGAGCTGCCACACCACGTACAGCCCCAGCAGGATCCCGAGCGTGATGAGCAGCTCCCCGACGACGCCGACGACCGTCGAGACGGCGCCGCGGCCGGAACCGCGCCGCCCGGCGTGCCGCACCGGAGGGGGGGCCGTGGCCGTCACGACGCCACCGCGTCGGAGGGTCGGGCGTAGCGGAGCTCGAGCGCGCCCTGGTAGCCGGGGAGCTCGAGGTCGGTCCTGTCCTCGACGGACCAGCCCAGGTTCACGGCGTCGACGTACTCCTGGTACACCTGCACGCCTGGCGAACGCTCCAGGGCGTCGCGCAGCGCGTCCGGGTCACCCACGGCCTCCACGACGTACGGCGGCGAGTACACGCGCCCGTGCAGCAGGAGGATGTTGCCCGCGCAGCGGAACGCCGACGTCGCGGTGACGCGCTGGCCCTGCAGCGTCATCGCCTCCGCCCCGCCGGCCCACAGCGCGTTGACGACGGACTGGATGTCCTGCTGGTGCACGACGAGGTCGTCCGGGCGGATCTGCGGCGGGTAGTTGCCCTCCGGGGGCGCGTCGTCGAGCGAGACGGACAGTCCCGTGCCGCTGACCGCCGCGGTGCCGGCCGCGACCGCGGTGCGCGAGGCGAGGTCGGGGTCGACGCCGGCCGGGGCGTCTCCGGTCTGCGACAGTCCCGCGATCTCCGCCGTGAGCGCGTCGACCTGGGCCGACAGGTCCGCCACGCGGTCCGACTCGCGGTCGACGAGCTGCGCGAGGTTCTCGGGGTGACGCGAGTCGTCGCCCCGCGCGAGGCGCGCGTTCGCCGTGAACATCACGCCGGCGAGGGCGAGGACGAGCGCGACCGTGACGGCCGACCGCACCCGGCGCGAGCGCGGGGGTGCTGCGGGCTCGTCCGGCGTCGCGGAGGCGGGGCCGGTGCTGCTCACGCGACCGTCTCCTTCCTGGGCGGACGAGGGCGTCGACCGTCTCTCCGACGTGTCTCTGCCGTGCGTCTGTCGTGTCGTCGTCGCCGCGACAGGGCCGTTGCCCGCGCGCGGTGTCCGTGCCTATTGTGTGCGCCCACTACGCTAGTCGACGAACGTCGTCCACGATCGTGACGGACCCGTGCTCCTACGGAGCCTCGCGGCGCGTCGACGACCTTCGCCCGAGCCATGCACGGTTCCTGCACGACGACGGCAGGCGTCCGCTCCCGCGGTGCGTCCCGACGCCGTCGGCAGCGGACCCCACCAGGACAGGAGCCCACCCTCGTGCCCGAGTCGAAGTCGCGCAAGAAGCCCAAGCCGCAGCGCCCGCCGAGCGTGCCCAAGCCCGAGTCGGGCAACCCACGCTGGCTCGTGCCCACGATGCTCGGGCTGATGCTCCTCGGGCTGGCGTGGATCGTGCTGTTCTACCTCAGCGGGCCCAAGCAGCTCCCGATCCCGCCGCTGGGCGCCTGGAACCTCGGCGTCGGCTTCGCGTTCATCATCGCGGGCTTCGCGCTCACCACACGCTGGAAGTAGCGGCCCGACGGCGGCCGCGCGCCTCGTGCGCGCGGCGCTCGGGTCGACGTGTGCCGGTTCGGGGAATGACACCGGCGTAGTTCCACACCTGTGAGTAACCCTGGGGATAACTCTCCACGGGCCGCCCGGGGGTCACCCGACGAGGTGACCGAGCTGGTCCGCCGAGGCGTACGTCAGCCATGCCGCCACGACGAGCCCCACGGCGACGACCGCCGTCGCGCCCACGGACACCAGGGTGCGGCGTTCCTTCGGTGCGTACGCGTACGCGGCCCCGAGGACGAGGCCGACGACGAGCCCGCCGAGGTGCGCCTGCCACGCGATGCCGGTGAAGAAGAGCCCGATCGCGAAGTTGATGCCGATGAGCACGACGATCTGCATCGCGTTCCGGCCCGTCCTGCGCAGCACCAGCAGGATCGCGCCGAAGAGCCCGAACACGGCGCCCGAGGCACCGACGACAGGCTGGTACCACCCCTCCGACGTCGGGCCGCCGGCCAGGACGAGGTAGCCGACCGACCCGCCGACAGCCGACAGCAGGTAGAGCGCGACGAAACGCCAACGACCCAGCATCTGCTCGAGGAACGGCCCCGTCACCCACAGCGCGTACATGTTGAAGAGGATGTGGACAGGGCTCGTCGAGTGCAGGAACGCCGACGTGAGGAAGCGGTACGGCTCGGCCTCGCCGATGACCGGGGCGAACCACCAGAGGCGGGTCCACTCGCCCCCGGTGACGAGCTGGAGGATCCAGCTCACGACGCACAGGCCGATGATCGTGAACGTCACGACCGGCGGGCCGCCGCGCACCGTGCCGCCGAGCGCGGTGCGCTGGGTCGGCGTCTGGCGGGCCGCCTCGCGCACGCAGTCGTCGCACTGCACGCCGACGGCCGCCGGGCGCTGGCACTCGGGGCACGCGGGGCGGCCGCAGCGCTGGCAGCGCACGTACGACACCCGGTCCGGGTGCCGCGGGCACACGGGCGGGACGGCGGGACCGTCGTGCGGTCCGGCCGTCCCGTACGAGGGCGGGCCGGGAGGCCCGGGAGGTGTGGTCGAGATGGTCAGTCCTCGATGGTGACCGACGTGATGACGATGTCCTCCTGCGGGCGGTCGCCCGGGCGGGTCGGCGTCGTGTTGATCGCGTCGACCACCGCGCGGGACGCGTCGTCCGCGACCTCGCCGAAGATCGTGTGCTTGCCGTTGAGCCAGGTGGTGGGGACCGTCGAGATGAAGAACTGCGACCCGTTGGTGCCCTCGACCTCGCCCGTGACCGGGTTGCGGCGCAGGCCCGCGTTCGCCATCGCCAGGAGGTAGGGACGGTCGAACTGCAGCTCGGGGTGGATCTCGTCGTTGAACGTGTAGCCGGGGCCGCCCGTCCCGGTGCCCAGCGGGCAGCCGCCCTGGATCATGAAGTCCTGGATCACGCGGTGGAAGATCAGGCCGTCGTAGAAGGGCTCGGTGCGCTCTGCGCCGGTGCGGGGGTCGGACCACGTCGTGGTGCCCTGCGCGAGCCCGACGAAGTTCGCCACCGTCTTCGGGGCGTGGTTCGGCAGGAGCTCGATCCGGATGTCACCTGCGGTCGTGTGGAGGGTTGCGAACATGGGCACCATCCTCCCACGAGACCCGCGCGCGACCCGTCGGACGCGATGTCTCGCGGGGCGGGCACGGTGGTGGCAGAGTGGTCGGAAACGCCCATCGCATCCGCCCTTCGTCCCGTCGGACGACGACCCCGGGGAGCACGCATGACCCGTTCTCGCTCAGCGAGCGACTCCGTCAAGGACACGCTCGAGTCGATCGACACCGAGAAGCTCAAGGACCAGGCCGCGCAGGCCGCCGTGACCGCGCAGAACGCCGCGAGCCAGCTCGCCGACCAGGCCAAGGACGCGGCGGTGCAGGCCAAGGAGTGGGGGACGCCCAAGGTCGAGGCGTTCCTCGAGTGGCTCCAGCCGCGCGTCGAGAAGGCGTGGCAGGACAGCATCCAGGCCGCCGCGCCGCGCGTCGAGAAGGCCGCGGGCAAGGCCGCACCCGCCATCGACACGGCGCACGACAAGCTCGTCGACGACGTGCTGCCGAAGATCGTCGCGAGCTTCAACGCCGCTGCCGCCAGCGCCGCCGACTCCGCCCAGCGCGCGGCGGACAACGCGGCCGAGGCGACCGCCGCCGCGTCCGCGGCCACGGCGGCCGCGACCGGCAAGAAGGCGCGCAAGCTCGCCAAGGAGGCGCAGAAGGCTGCCACGGAGGCCGCGAAGCAGGCCCAGAAGGCCGCGGGCAAGGCGGGCAAGAAGGCCGCGAAGCACGCGGACAAGGCGGCCGAGAAGGCGGCGGCCAAGCTCGCCGCCGCGGCGGACAAGGCAGCGGCGAAGGCCGCGGAGGCCGACGCCTCGAAGGGCAAGGGCCGCACCCTCTGGTGGATCGCCGGCGGCGTCACCGCCGCAGGCGTCGGCTACGTCCTCTACCGCCGTGCCCAGCCCACGACCGACCCCTGGGCCGAGCCGTGGGAGCAGGAGGAGCAGCAGGTCCACTTCGACGACGTCGTCGGCGGCGCACGGCACGCCGTCGGGGACGCCGCCGAGTCGCTGGGCGAGGCCGCGGGCGTCGCCGTCGCGAAGGGCCGCGAGGCGACCGACAAGCTCGCCGAGCGTGCCGCCGAGGTGCGTGACGACGTCAGCGACCGCGTCAGCGACGCCGTCTCCGACGCCAAGGACGCGGCCAAGAAGGCCACCAGCCGCGCCCGCAGCACCACCCGCAGCGCAGCGTCGACCGCCAAGGACGCCGCCGCGGACGCGAAGGACGACCTCGGCGACGCCGGCAAGAAGGCCCGCGAGGCGGCGGAGGACGCCGCGGGGGCCGCGGCCGACAAGGCTGACGACGCCTAAGGACAGCGTCGAGGACGCCGCCAATACTGGGCTCCAGTTGTCGACAACTCCGAGCACGAAGGGTCCGCACCGGACGGTGTGGACCCTTCGCCGCGCTGGGGCCCGACGTTCTCCGTTCGATCGTCACTGCCGATCCGCGCGCACGGCGTTGCCGATTTGCGACGACGTCCCCGCCGATCGGCCGGAACCACCACTCGACAACGAGGCAATCAGAGGCGGCGCCACATTTCGCATCGTCGAGAGGCCGTCGCGTCGCCGAACGGGAGAGTAGATGTTCTCGACTCCTGCTCGGAGGCGGCGCGGCGACAACGATGGCACCCTCGGCCATGGAAAGACACGGTCATCAGCAGTGAGTCGACCTGGCAGTAGTCCCGAGGCGGCCTCGCACGCTCGTGGACCGACAGCTCCGGTCCATCGGTCAGCGCTTCGATGATCTGCTCGTCGAGAGTCCGCTCCGGTCGGGTGTCAGCAACCATGGGCGCCACACTGTAGTTCACAGTCATCACTACAGCCGTCACTGTAGTGATGACAGGGGTGTGGGCACGGACCAACCGCCGGTCCTCTTTGCGTCGGCGACACCAGCCCTCCGGCCAACTTGTGTGATGTGGTCAATCAGCTTGGAGGATGACCCGGTCACTGAACGTGCTCGGGACATGGATCGCAAGAGCGGTCGCACGGGAGCGGGTCCCGTGTCCGGCCTCTACTGCGAGCTCGTGAACTTCGACGGTGACGGCGTCGGCCACCCAGAAGGCGCGGTCGCCGGGGTAGACGCTTCCGTCCGCCGGGTTGGCGCCCTGCATCAGGTTGCCGATCTCGAGCGACTCGACGTCGTCGATCTCGTCGAGGTCCCAGCCCGCCTTCTCGAGCTCGGCCCTCGAGATGCCTGCGGGGCCACGGTCGCGGGTGGCTCCGCCGTCCATGAAGACGACGTCGACGGGAATCTCGTCGTCGATGGTGCCGAGGGCCAGAACTATCGCGTAGAGACGGTCCTTCTCGTCGGCGGTGATACGCCAGTCGACGAGGATCTCGACGATGCTCGTCCACGTGGTGCGGAGCGTGGCGTTCCGGCCAGTAGGACGGTTGTCCCGGTCGTCGGCTACCGCCGTCGCACGGAGCCCGTCAAGGAGCGAACGACCTTCGGGCTTCGGTCCCGTCGGTTCACCGTAGACGTGTGTCTGGATGAGTGACCAACCAGAGAGGTCGATGTCGTCGACATCGAGACGGACCACCTCACGCCGCGTGGGGTTGAGCCCGGCGTCGAGGAGAATCGATCGCCGCCAGGTCGAGAGTTCTTCGCCGTTGGCATCTAGCTCGCCGAGCGCCGAGCGCATCGCGTCCTCGTGCCTGACGTACACCCGAAAGACATCCGCAGTGTCCGGATTCATCCAGGCGCGCAGCAGGTCGAGGTAGCCAAGCTTGTAGCCGAAGAAGCGACCTCGCTGCTGGACGGTGTCGGCGTTCCGGACGCCAGGACCACGCGGCATGTACGTCACTGCGAGGTTCTCGACCGTGAACCCGCGGTCAAGCTTGTTCCCGCCGATGACGATCCATCCCGGCGCCTGGGGCCACTCGCTCGACGTGATCTCGTTGCCAGCAGCACTGTTGACGACGCGGACCATGACCGCCTGGAGATATCCGTCGTCTCCGAGCATGTCGACGAGCCTGTCGAGCGGGACGATCTCGTCGTCGACGACGTGTCCGTCGGTGGTCGCCAGGTCGTCGTACGCAGCTTGGAAGATCTCGTCGACGACCTGCTGCTTGAGGACAGGGTCGCCGTCGGTGAGAGATGTGTCGAAGCGGCCAATGATCCCGTGCGTCCAGATCTCATACGCGCGGTGCAGGTCGGTGCCTGACGAGGGGTGGATGAGCATCGTCAGAGGGAGGGGGCTACCGCGAAGCTGTGCGACGACCATTGCCAGGAGATAGGTCGCCACGGCTCGTTCGAGCGACTCCGGCGGACTGATCGACTGGTCGTCAAGGGCGTCGTCATCGATCTCGCGGACGAACTGGTCGATGCGCTCCTCGAAGAGCATCGCGCCGCCGACATAGCCGTCCCCGGCCTGGAGCACGCTTACCGTGCGAGGGGACAGTGTGTCCTCCAGGGCTATCAGGAGGGGCGCCTGTGGCGTCGCGGTGTACAGCACGTAGGAATGGTTGTCCGCCGTCTCGCGAAGCAGTCGGATCGAACGGTAGGTCGAGCTCTCGTCTCCTCGCCGACGGGCGACATTGAGGCCAGCCTGGTCCGCCTCGTCGTCGATGAACAGAACCGGAGCCCCAGGACTCGCGGCGAGCACCGATCTCAGGACGGTGCGTGCGCGACGCAGAGCAGCGTGGTTCTTGAGGACGACGGCGACAGTCGTCACACGAGTGGCAGCAGACTTCGACGCTTTCCACTGCTGGACCCTCGCTCGCATGTTCTGCGCATCAGTCGGCTTGAGGTCGTTGACCGGATGCCAGCTTGGCAGGCGACCATTGCCGTTCATAGCCAGGTCCCGGACGAGGCGTTCATAGGTCTGGTCGCGCAGGTTGGTCTTGGTGCCCGCAAGTACTACAACGAGCGGGTAGCCGTTGTCGTGCGCGGCCGCGATGAGCCCCGTAAACGAGAGCGTCTTGCCGCTCTGGACGGCTCCGACGACGAGCTCGGCAGATGCCCCGTCGTCGTCCCACCGAGGGGCGCGGCACCGGCCGAGGATGCGGAGCGTCTCCTTCTCAAGGCGGGTTCGTTCGTCCGGCGCGAGGCCCGTACGCATGAGCAGGTCTTGCAGCTTTCGGCCCGGCTCTGGTGCCCAAATGTCGGCGTGCACGGTGCTCATAGCGCTGCCTTCTTCGCGAGGGGGCCGGTAAGGACGCGGTTGAGCTCAGCGATAATGAACCGGGGCTCCCGCGCTCCGCTCCGCTCTGCCTTGATCTGTGCCAGCGCTATCGCAACTGCAAGACGCAGGACCGGCTCGAGATCCATTCCTGGCAGGTAGGCGAACGACTGGGTGAAGCTGTGGGCCCGGTTGACCGTCACGGTCCAGGCGGCGACACCGTCCTCCTGACGGACGCGGATCCAGTGCGTGGAGTCAGCGGGGTTGTCGATGACGGAGATCGTGAGGCGCTCGCCGAGGACGTCCCACTCGGTGTCGTCGAGAACGACCGACTCCTCGATCGGCGGGGAGGCGGGCAGAGCGTTGAGCGCGGCGGCCTCGTCCGGGGGGTCTTCAACCTCTGGGATGGGCTGGGCAACTGCCTGGGCGACCTGTTCGACAATGTCTCGCACGGTGGTCTGGATGGTGCGGCCACGCTCCGTGGTGCGGTGGTTCCGCGCCATCTTGAGCAGGGGGAGTGGTTCGGACTCGAGCTCCTGGCCAAGCTTCTCGAGGAACTCCTCTTCCTCGTCGTCGTGCCAGATGAGCGAGTCCTTGGTGTGAGTCACTTCGATCTGGGACACGTCGAGCTCGCCCACCAGTCGCTGCGACTCGAAAGAGTTGCCGCGCCCGAAGACCTTGACCGGCTTGTACCCGTCAGAGTCTCTGGCGGCGCCACCGGCGCCCTGCACGACCTTGTCTCGGTAGAGGAGAGCGAACCCTGCCCCCGCTGTATCGCCCTTCGCGAGCAGGCCCGCCCAACCGGAGACGGTGCGCCCGGAGTCCAGGTATACGGCGACGTCCTTGCGCCAGGTCTCCGCGTCCCCGTCAGGGGTGCTCCATCGCGGAGCGACGAGGAAGTCAGGTGTCGAGTGGCTGAGCCTCTTACCTGCGACGACGATCTCAACACGCGTGTCAGCGATGAAGTGGCGGTAGATCGAAGAGAGGTAGTCCCGGATCTTGCCGAGCGTTCGTCCGGTCGGTGCCGGATGATTGAGCTCCGTGAGGACGAGAGTGGTGCCGTGCTCTTCGGGCCGCGCCGACGTCGTCGTGACGGCGATGTGATCGGACTTCTCCTCGACGATCCTGGGGATGTCGAACGTGACCTCGCGGCGAACATCCTCGCCAAGGGCAGTCGTCGTGACGACGAAGTGCTTGGCGTACCAGGCCGCGGCACTCTTCATCCCGATGCCGAACTGTGAGAGGCCGGATGAGTCAGCCGGTGGGGCTGCCGGAGTGAACGCACGGTCGATGTCTTCGGTGTAGATGCCGGCAGCGTTGTCGGTGACCGTGATCCGCCCGCCGGAGCGATCGATCTCGATGTCGATGTTGAGGCGGGCGGTGCCACCACCGACCTCGGCGAGCCGTCCCTGGTTGGCACGCCAGGACTGCAGCGAGTTGTCGACAAACTCACCGATGGCGTACCAGGCCTTGTAGTTCATCGAAGGAAACAGTGCGAGCATGCCCACCCCGGGGCGCACCTCGACCTTGTCGACCAGTTGACTCATCGCACTCCCTTGCTGTCGCTGCAAGGCTAGTCGTGGGTCCGCGTGGATCCGTGCGAACATGCCCAGATCGGCGCAGTTCACCCGCCGACCGTCACCATCATGACTTCGCCTACGACACGAGCGGGGCGCCAGAGGGGGAACGCACTGTTCCTGCTCTCATCGTCGGACGACCTTCTCGACCCGATCAGCAGCGGCATCCGAGTGCTCGTGCTCCCAGACTCGGACTACCGTCCAGCCGAGCTCTTGGAGCAGGCGGTCGGTGTCGCGGTCACGGGACTGGTTGGCGGCAAACTTTGCGCTCCACCAATCGCTGTTCGACCTCGGCCTCGTCCCGTGTTGCGGGCACCCGTGCCAGTAGCAGCCATCGACGAACACGGCTACCTTGACGCGCGTGAAGGCGACGTCGATCGTTCGGCGTCTGTGCCCCGGGACGGGGTAGGCGACGCGATACCGGAGCCCCCGCGCGTGAAGCTCGCGGCGCAGGGCCATCTCCGGAGCAGTGTCGCGGCGCTTGGAGGCGCTCATCCGACGGGAAACCTCCGGTGACGACGAACCGGGGTGGGCTTCGACGTGCTGCGGCTCGGGCGGACGGATGAACATGGCCAGCTGCACCAGGTCAGACGGCAACCGGCAGCATGGACTCCGCGTACCTGCTCTGCCCCTCCGCCACGACATGCTCCAGACGATCGTCAGGACTCTTGGGTGCGTCGTCCAGAATTGCCTTGAGCAGGGATCGACCCTTCTCGCTGGCCTCCAGGACAGCACGGTCTCGGCTGGCGTGAGCGCGAAGCATGTTCCAGACCGCACCGATGTTGACTCCGTTGCCGAGCTGCTTGTAGGTAGCGGCAGCACTCTGCGGTCCGAAGTCGAAGTTGTCGGGGAACCCTTGGAGCCGCGCAGCCTCCGTCGTGGAGAGACGCCGACGAGCACTCCCGATGATCGACGTCTGGGTGATCGCTACCAGCGCGGGCAGATGCGTCGGCCGCTTGGCGCGGATCCCCGACGGGCGGAGCTGGAGGACGCACTCCCACAGCGTGGGGGTCTGCTGCGCCTGCCACTCCAGCTTTCGTCGAGAAGGCGGGAACGTCGCGACCTCGTGGCGCGCGAGCCACCTGTCGAGCTGCGCCTTGTAGCGCGTGTAGAAACGGGCGTTCTTGACCAGGAAGTTCTGCTTCCACGCCGGGACGTCGTCCCAGAGATCAGGGAGGTCGGTCCTGTTTCGATACGGTACGCCGGGGGCACCCGCCGCCCATGCCTCGAGCTGCTCGGCCTTGATCCACCGGTCGACCCAGATCGGGAAGCCCGGGAGGGTCGCTTCCCTCTCACTGTCGGTGTTCGCTGCGCGGACGACAGGCCACATCGTCGTCACGAAGTCGTCCCACGCCTCGAGCCAAGCGACCTCGTCCGCCGAGAGTGCGGTACCGGGCACCTCTCCGTCAGAGAGCGGCAGGTCGGCGGCGAGATCCCACTCCTCACCGCCGCGTAGGGACAGGTTCGCCAGCGGAGGCTTCGCCTCGACTTCGCCGAGCAGCCCGTCCGGATCATAGGTCGCAGTGATGAAGACACGCTCACGCACCTGTGGACGACCACCACGCTCCAGCGGGAGTAGGTGGGGCGAGAACACCGACGGCGTCTCCGAGACGCGATAGCCCTCGTCACGGAGGGTCTGGATGATGACGTCCCACTCGTGCTTGTGACGCGGCCCTGCAAGGTTCCGCACGTTCTCGAGCAGCACGATCGTCGGGTGGTGCGCCTGGATGATCTTCAGGATGTTCCAGTAGAGGGTGCCGCGCGTCTCCTCCATCCCACGCTGGGCGCCCGACTTGGAGAACGGCTGGCACGGGAACCCCGCCGCGAGCAGATCGTGGGCGGGCACGTTCATCACCACGTCGTTCGCGTCCCGCGTGATGTCACCGAGGGGAGAGTGGCCCCAGTTGCGCTCGTAGACCTTCGCCGCAGCATCGTCGATCTCGACGGAGTAGACACACTCACCGCCGAACGCCTCGAGTGCCGCTGCGAAGCCGCCGATGCCCGCAAAGAGGTCGATGTACCGGAACGGCGCACCCTCAGTCGTCGACATCTGACTCCTCCACAGCGCTTCACATCTTCGAACGTATGTACGATATACGAGCATCATGGCTGCTCGCACTCTTCACCGCACCTCCAGCTTAGCTGAACCTTAAGCTAAGTCAAGGAGCTCGCGCTGTGGGTTTATCACGTCGTGGCTGACCCGCGACGCTCAACCGCCCCCTCGGTCACGGAGGAGCACCATGGGGTTTGACCATCGCTCGGCGGGCACCACAGACTCACCCGGTGCGGCATGATCGCACGATGCGATTCGAGTTCATCCCCGCACGGTCGTTACCCGAAGCCGGCTCGCGCATCTTCTCACTCTCCGGCCAACCGCCCGCGACGACCCGCGGTCCAAAGCGCGCCCTCGTCGCTCTCGCGCGCTCGCTCATGCTCGACGTCGACCTCGAGGCGACCAACGCGGTCCTCGGCAAGCAGATCGCCGTCGCGCTCGGCGTCGAGTGGCCCGGGGAAGCCGGTACGCGAACGAACCAGATCACGCTGCTCGGCATGAACCACCTGCTCGCTGCTGCCGCCGACAGGTTCAGCAACGAGTCGGTCGAGCACGTCGAGGCCGTGGTCCCGGACGCACTGGACGGATGGGCAGGATTCCGCCCCGCTCAGTCGAAGCTCGAAGCCGTCAATCGCATCTCCGCGCTCACCCGTTCGGGTCCACAGGAACTCGGTCCGGGTGGAAAGGAGCGCAAGTCGGTCTTCACCAACCTTGCCGAGGCGCTGTTCCCCCAGATGGACACCTCGGTGAGCAAGACCGATCTTGGTCGTGCGCTGGCCTCGTCGTTCGGCCTCTCTTGGACAGATGCTGCCACGTCGACGGGATACACGATCACGCTCGACGGACTGAACACCGTGCTCGCCGGAGCGGAGCGCTACCTCGACCGTCTGGGTCTGAGCCCCTCAGCGACGTTCCACTCGGCCGAGGAGGAGGGGACGGCTCTGGTCGCAGCTCTCCGTGCGGGGCTGCCAAGCCACTGGGACGGTCGTGCGTGCGTCCAGGAGATGCGTCGGGAGGAGTTTGCCGGATGGCGGCAGAGCGAGTGGCCAGGCTGGTACGCGGAGTTCAAGGGATTCCCCGTGCTCAACGAGGCCTTTCCGATGCCTGAGACCGGCGGGCCCCGACGCCGGTTTGGGAATACGGTCTTCGACTACGCGCTCGGCCGCGTGTGGGACCTCAAGGCTCACACGGAGACCAAGCGTTTCGTTCCAGGCGACACGAACGCGCCGGGAGGCACCGTGATCATCTTGAACGACGCTGAGGCGGCGCTCGAGTGCATCGGGAGCCAGGGTCTCGGCTTCCTGATCATCAGCGGGAGGTCGATCTTCGACGACGACGGCGCGTTCGACGACTGGCACCGTGACTTCACGAAGACCGGCAGGCAGAGCGCGTTGCGCTCGAACACCGGGCGTCGCCGGGCGCGCAAGCGTGCTTTCGAGCCGCTCCACGCGGACGCCTACTGGATCGCGAACAAGGAAGCGTTCGATTCTGGGGTGGTCGCTGGAGGTCTGGCCGTCAGGTCTCAGGGTCGGCAGCAGGCGCGGGGCGACCAGCACGAGGGCGCGGCTCGACGCGACAAGCTTCACCTGGTCAAGACGAAGGCCGACCAGATCCGCGTGGGCAGCAGCGCGTGGGAGGGAGCACGTCCCGCCTGACGACATCGGTCCGACCGTGGTCGCGATACTTCGCTAGCGTGCCGACATGAGCGATGCCGCTGACGCCCTCTCGAACTACGTCTCCACAGCCGAGGTGCGATCGGACGGGACCGTCGATCTGCCCGATGCGAACACTCGTCACCTCGTCGCCCTCGCGCTCGCGGCAGCGGCAGACCCTGACTTCTCACCGGGCACCGTCTGGGATGGGCGCGCCCATGCGGGCGCCGCCCTGAAGCTCAAGACCAACCGCGCGTGGTACATCACCGGACTCGTCGCGCGCTCGTCGTCCGACGCTGCCGACGTGAAGGCCATCCTTTCCTCGGCCGGCCCCGGTGGCTTTCGGCGCAACAACCTGTGGGTATCCGTGCGTGAGGCACTGGACCAACAGGTGGCGTTCCCGGGCAAGACCGTGCACGTCGGACCCACGGGCAAGGACCCTTTCAACAACAGTCCGTGGCTGAACCAGTCTGCCCTCAACACCTCGGTCCGCACCGGACGTCGGGGTGAACCCGAGCTGCACGAGCTCGAGTCCCTCCTCGACGCCGTCTCCGTCTCGACGCCACAAGAGGCCCGAGAGGGCCTTGTCGCGTTCCTCCGCGCGCTCGTGGTCGACATCGACTACGGAGCGCACTCCACGCGTGAAGGTGAGCTCGTCGGTGCACGCCGACGCGCACTGATAGACGCAGTCGACCGGTTCCTGCAAGAGGACCCCGAAGGCGGCAAGCGCTGTCAGGCGTTGCTCGCCGCGGCCTTGTCATCTGCCTTCGGCGACGGTGTCATGTCCGGGAAGATCAACGATCCTTCGTTCCGCCTGCCAGGCGACGTACAGGTGATGGACGGAGGCGAGGCGACCCTGGTCGCCGAGGCCAAGCACCGTGACGACATCTCCGAGTCTGAGGTGAGGGGCTTCGTCCGCGACCTGGCCGCGAACAACTACTCTCGTGCGATCTACTTCGCGCTAGGACCCGGCAACGATCACCTTCGAGCGCTGGAGCCCGGCCTGGCGTCCGACCACGACATGGTCACGAAGGTCATCACGAGAGCGGAAGAGTTGCTCGATCTCTGCTTCCTGTGGTCGCCGCCACCCATGGCGCAGCGGTTCATCGATCGCTTCGTCAGTCTCTACCGCGTGTGGTTGAGCCGTCTCGACTCGACGGCGGCCAAGCGATGGGAGAGAGCTGCAGCCGCCGCGCTCGAGGCCGCCACGCCCTGACGCACGAGGATTCCCCGCTCGCGGCCGTTCGTGTCGGCGGCACCATGGCTTTCGGCGCGCGGCGGCGCGGGACACCCATCGGCGCGGGGAAAGAAGAGATGCTCCGGACCGAAGACATCGGCCCAGAGCATCTGGTGATGTGGAGCCAGGGGGACTCGAACCCCCAACCCCCTGCTTGCAAAGCAGGTGCGCTACCAATTGCGCCATGGCCCCGGGTGACGCGGCCTGGGGCCGGTCAGGAGTGAGACGTGCTCACTCGAAGGTGTCGGTGACCTCTGCCCAGAGGTCACGCTCGGCGTTGTCCTCCGTGTACTTGCGCCACAGGAGATATCCGGCGCCGGCGGCGAGGAGCAGGACGAGAAGCTTCTTCATGACGTTCCCCCTCGAGTGGGTTCGGCAGTGGGCCTAAGAGGACTTGAACCTCTGACCTCTTCCTTATCAGGGAAGCGCTCTAACCGTCTGAGCTATAGGCCCGTTCGCGCCTCGCCGGACAGCCCCGGGGGGCCGCTCCGCTCGCAGGCAGCGATTGAGGTTACCCCACCGGGAGCCGCAGACCCAAACCGAGAGGTCCGTGGCCCCCGGTCGGGGAGCCGTGCCGGGTCAGTCGTCCGTGAGCGTGAGGTGCACGCCGCCCACGAGCGCGGCGACGATGTTGTACAGGAACGCCATGATCGTCGACAGCGCGGTGATGATCACCACGTTCACGACGCCGAGCAGCGTGGCGATGGAGATCACGCGGCCGAACGCGACGTACTGCTGGATGTCCACGTCGGTCTCGGTGCCGACGATCTGCGTGAACAGGTCCTCGATCTTCGCGAAGACCATCATGCCGTCGAGGACGTACCAGACGACGGCCGTCGCGACGACGGTCATGATGCCGATCGCGACGGCGAGCAGGAAGCCGAGCTTCATCGCGGACCAGGGGTCGATGCGCGAGACCGCGAGCCGGACGCGGCGCGGGCCGCCGTCGTGCCGGACCGTGGGCGTCGCGCCCGTCGCCGGGCCGACGGCGGGCGTGGCACCGGTGAGCGGGGTCGCGGAGCCTGACACGCCGGCAGCGGAGTAGTGCAGCGAGGCCGCCGCCGGGGCGTTCGTCGCGGCCGGAGCCGCCGCGGCGCTGGGGGCCGCCGAGGTGGTCGTGGGCACGCGCCTCACCGTCTCGTCGTCGATCTCGTCGTGACCGGGCTGCTGCGGGTCGGTCTCCGCCGGCGCGGCCGGGACCGCCGCGGAGACCTTCTTGGCCGCGCTCTTCGCCGCGGCGATGGCTGCAGCGGCGGCCTTCACGGCGCCGGCACGGGCGACCGCGACACGGCTCTCGCCGGACGCGCGCTCCATCCCGTCGTCGTCGACTCCCCGCTCCGGGGCGGCCTGGCCCCCGGACTGGCTGGGAGGCGGCGGCGGAGGCGGCGGGGGGACGGCGCCGGACGCCGAACCGTTCGACGCGCCGTTCGACTCCGCGTGCTTGCTCGCCGTGGTCGCGCCCCCGGCGCGCGACGTCGTGTCCGTGTCGGGACGCGGCACGGTCAGCCGGGGCGTGATCGTCGGCGGTGCGTTGTTCTCGCTGCTCATCTGGTTTCCTCGGTGGTTCCGGGGGCCGGCTCGGTCCCGCTCGCCCCGTCGGACGAGGCGGTCGGGTCGATGATCGGTGCGCTGCTCGTGTCGGTGCCGACCGGGGCCGTGCCGGTCCCGTCCTCGCCCTCCACGGTATCCCGATCCTCTCCGAGGCGACGCTCGACGTTCCGCGCGACCGCGATGATGCGGTCACCCTTGTCGGGCTTCGCGAACGTCACCCCCTGCGTGTTGCGGCCCGTGAGGTTCACCTCGTCGACCGCGGACCGCACGATCTTCCCGCGTTCCATGATGACCAGCACCTCGTCGTCGGCCTCTGTCACCAGAGCCCCCACGAGATCTCCACGAGCCTCCACCAGGTTCGCGACCTTGATGCCCAGACCGCCACGACCCTGGACCCGGTACTCGTCGATCCGGGTGCGCTTCGCGAACCCGCCCTCGGTCACGACGAAGAGGTCCGAACCCTCCTCGACCACGTCCGCCGAGAGGAGCTCGTCACCCTCGCGGAACTTCATGCCCGTCACGCCCGACGTGGCGCGACCCAGCGGTCGCATCGTGTCGTCGCCGGCCGGGAAGCGGATCGACTGGCCCTTGCGCGAGACGAGGATGAGGTCGTCGTCGGCGTCCACGAGGAGCGCCGCGACGAGCTCGTCGGGCGTGCCCGACTCGTCCTCGCGCAGGTTGATCGCGATGAGCCCGCCCGAGCGCGGGGAGTCGTACTCCGACAGGCGCGTCTTCTTGACGAGACCGCGGCGCGTGGCGAGCACCAGGTACTCCGCGGCGTCGTAGTCGCGCAGGTCGAGGACCTGGGCGATCTTCTCCCCGGGCTGGAAGGCGAGCAGGTTCGCCACGTGCTGCCCCTTGGCGTCGCGGCCACCCTCGGGCAGCTCGTACGCCTTGGCGCGGTAGACCCGCCCCAGGTTCGTGAAGAACAGCAGCCAGTGGTGCGTCGTCGTGACGAAGAAGTGGTCGACGATGTCGTCCTCGCGCAGCTGCGCGCCGCGCACGCCCTTGCCGCCGCGCTTCTGCGCCCGGTAGTTGTCGCTGCGGGTGCGCTTCACGTAGCCGCCGCGCGTGATCGTGACGACCATCTCCTCCTCGGCGATGAGGTCCTCGATCGAGACCTCGCCGTCGAACGGGAGGATCGTCGTCCGACGCTCGTCGCCGTACTTGGCGACGATCTCGCCCATCTCCTCGCCGACGATCGTCCGCTGGCGCTCCGGCTTGGCGAGGATGTCCTCGTAGTCCAGGATCTTGCGCTCGAGATCGTCGTGCTCGTCCAGGATCTTCTGGCGCTCCAGCGCCGCCAGACGGCGCAGCTGCAGGTTGAGGATCGCCGTCGCCTGGACCTCGTCCACCCCGAGGAGCTCCATGAGCCCGCCGCGCGCCTGCTCGACGTCCGGGGAGCGGCGGATGAGCGCGATGACCTCGTCGAGCGCGTCGAGCGCCTTGAGGTAGCCGCGCAGGATGTGGATGCTGCGCTCGGCCTCGGCGAGCAGGTAGCGCGTGCGGCGCACGACGACGTCGAGCTGGTGCGTCGTCCAGTGCCGGACGAACGCGTCGAGGCTCAGCGTGCGCGGGACGCCGTCGACCAGCGCGAGCATGTTCGCGCCGAACGTGTCCTGGAGCTGCGTGTGCTTGTAGAGGTTGTTGAGCACGACCTTCGCGACCGCGTCCCGCTTGAGCACGATCACGAGGCGCTGGCCCGTGCGGCCCGACGTCTCGTCGCGGATGTCGGCGATGCCCTGGACGCGGCCGTCCTTGACGAGGTCGGCGATCTTCGCGGCGAGGTTGTCCGGGTTCACCTGGTAGGGGAGCTCGGTGACGACCAGGCACACGCGGCCCTGGATCTCCTCGACGTTGACCACGGCGCGCATCGTGATCGAGCCGCGGCCGGTCCGGTACGCCTCCTCGATGCCCTTGTGGCCGAGGATCGTCGCGCCGGTCGGGAAGTCCGGACCCTTGATGCGCAGCAGGAGCGCCGCGAGGAGCTCCTCGCGGCTCGCCTCGGGGTGGTCCAGGTGCCACTGGACACCCTCGGCGACCTCGCGCAGGTTGTGCGGCGGGATGTTCGTCGCCATGCCGACGGCGATGCCCGCCGAGCCGTTGACCAGCAGGTTCGGGAACCGCGACGGCAGGACCGCCGGCTCCTGGGTGCGGCCGTCGTAGTTGTCCTGGAAGTCGACGGTGTCCTTGTCGATGTCCCGGACCATCTCCATGGCGATCGGGGCCATGCGGCACTCGGTGTACCGCGGGGCCGCCGCCGGGTCGTTGCCGGGAGAGCCGAAGTTCCCCTGGCCCGCGACGAGCGGGTAGCGCAGGGACCAGTCCTGCACGAGGCGGACGAGCGCGTCGTAGATCGCGCTGTCGCCGTGCGGGTGGAACTTGCCCATGACGTCACCGACGACGCGCGAGCACTTCGAGTACGACCGGTCCGGGCGGTAGCCGCCGTCGTACATCGCGTACAGCACGCGGCGGTGCACCGGCTTGAGGCCGTCCCGGACGTCGGGCAGCGCGCGCCCGACGATGACGCTCATCGCGTAGTCGAGGTACGACCGCTGCATCTCGAGCTGCAGGTCCACCTGCTCGATGCGCCCGTGGTGCACCGCGACCGCCGTGCCGTCCGCGTGCACGATCGCCTCGTCCCCGTCGCCAGGGGCCGTGGGCTCGATCTCGGGGTTCTGGTCGTCGGTCACGGTCTACCTCGTTCGTTCGTCTCTGCGTGCTCGCTGCGCTCGGTCACGGGCTCGATGTCTGCCGCGGACGACGCCGGGGCGCGTCCGAGGGCCGGTCGCCCACCAGGGGCGGGCACCGGCTGCTCAGATGTCAAGGAACCGCACGTCCTTCGCGTTGCGCTGGATGAAGCTGCGGCGGGACTCGACGTCCTCGCCCATGAGGACGGAGAAGATCTCGTCCGCGGCGGCCGCGTCGTCCAGGGTGACCTGGTTGAGCGTGCGGTGCTCGGGGTCCATGGTGGTGTCCCACAGCTCCGAGTAGTCCATCTCGCCCAGACCCTTGTAGCGCTGGATCCCGTTCTCCTTGGGGATCCGCTTGCCCGCGGCCTGCCCGGACGCGAGGAACGCGTCGCGCTCCTTGTCCGAGTAGACGTAGTCGTGCGGGGCGTTCGACCACTTGAGCCGGTACAGCGGCGGCTGCGCGAGGTAGACGTGCCCGTTCTCGATGAGGGGGCGCATGTACCGGAAGAGCAGCGTGAGCAGGAGCGTCGCGATGTGCTGGCCGTCGACGTCGGCGTCGGCCATGAGGACGATCTTGTGGTACCGCAGCTTGGTGAGGTCGAAGTCCTCGCCGATGCCCGTGCCGAACGCGGTGATGATCGACTGGACCTCCTGGTTGGAGAGGGCCCGGTCGAGGCGCGCGCGCTCGACGTTGAGGATCTTGCCGCGGATCGGGAGGATCGCCTGCGTCCGAGGGTTGCGACCGCGGACGGCGGAGCCGCCGGCGGAGTCGCCCTCGACGATGAAGATCTCGCACTCCTCGGCGCGGTTCGACTGGCAGTCCCGCAGCTTGCCGGGCATGCCGCCCGACTCCAGCAGACCCTTGCGCCGCGTCGCCTCGCGCGCCTTGCGGGCGGCGAGCCGCGCCTGCGACGCCTGGATCGCCTTGCGGATGACGTCGCGGCCCTCGTTCGGGTGCGAGTCGAACCAGTCCGTGAGCTGCTCGTGGACGACCCGCTGGACGAAGGTCTTCGCCTCGGTGTTGCCGAGCTTGGTCTTCGTCTGCCCCTCGAACTGGGGCTCGCCGAGCTTCACGGAGACGACGGCGGTCAGGCCCTCGCGGATGTCGTCGCCCGTGAGGTTGTCGTCCTTCTCCTTGAGGATGCCCTTGTCGCGCGCGTACCGGTTGACCAGCGAGGTCATCGCCGCACGGAAGCCCTCCTCGTGCGTGCCGCCCTCCGTCGTGGAGATCGTGTTCGCGTACGTGTGGACGGACTCGGAGTACGAGCTGGTCCACTGCATCGCGATCTCGACGGAGATGCGCTTCTCGGTGTCCTCCGACTCGAAGTCGATGACGTCGGGGTGGACGAGCTCGACCTTCTTCGCCGAGTTGAGGTGCTTGACGTAGTCGACGAGGCCGCCGTCGTACTTGTAGGTGACGGTGCGGGCCGCGGCCCTCGGCTCTCCCGAGGACGCGGCGTCGCCGTCACCCTCCGAGACGCCGTCCGCGTCCGCCGTCCCGTCGCCTCCCGTGACCTCGTCGCCCGTGTCGAGGTGGGCGGGACGCTCGTCCGTCAGCGTGATGCGCAGGCCCTTGTTGAGGAACGCCATCTGCTGGAAGCGCGCCCGCAGCGTCTCGAAGTCGTACTCGGTCGTCTCGAAGATCCCGGGGTCCGCCCAGAACGTCTGCGTCGTCCCCGTCTCGTCCGACGGCTCGAGCCGCTCGACGGGGGCCACCGGGTTGCCGCCCTCGGTGAACTCCTGGCGCCACGAGTACCCGTCACGACGGACCTCGGACACCATGCGCGTCGACAGCGCGTTGACGACGGACATGCCGACACCGTGCAGCCCGCCCGAGACGGCGTACCCGCCGCCGCCGAACTTGCCGCCCGCGTGGAGGATCGTCATGACGACCTCGAGCGTCGGCTTCCCCTCGGTCGGGTGGATCGCGACGGGGATGCCGCGGCCGTTGTCGACGACGCGGACGCCGCCGTCGGCCAGGAGCGTCACGTCGATCGTGTCCGCGTGCCCGGCCAGGGCCTCGTCCACAGAGTTATCCACAATCTCGTACACAAGGTGGTGGAGGCCCCGCTCCCCGGTCGAGCCGATGTACATGCCCGGACGCTTGCGGACCGCCTCGAGGCCCTCCAGGACGGTGATGTTGCTCGCGTCGTAGCCGCCGCCCGCCGAGGGTGCCGCCTCCGCGGACGCCGTCGGGTCGGAGATGGCGGTGTCGGTGTGGTCTGCCACGGGCAGGACTGCTCCTCGTCGTCGTGCACGCTGCGCCCGCGTTCGTGCGGAAGCGGTCGCTGCTGCTCAAGGGTTCCGGGCCCGCACCACGATCGGCGTCGGCTCCTCCGCGACGGCGGGCGGCCGACCGCGGACGGTTGGCCGCGCCTCCTCGGAAGGGCTGCGCGCACGGGTGGTGAACAGACCCGGAATGACCTCCCCAGTCTACCCGCCACGAGCCGAATTCCGCGGATTGTGGCCCCCCTGGGGGCGACGTCCCGGGCTATCACGACGCTATCCGCGCCCCGTCGTCGAGACTCCTCCACAAAGTTGTCCACAGGTGTTGTCCACCGCTCGGAGAGACGCCTCGGGACGCGCGCAGCAGCCCGGACGCCGGGCTCGCCGTCCAGCTCGTGGGAACGCTCCCTCTGGTGATAAGTCGGGAATCGGCATTTCACGTGGAAAGTGGTCTAATACCACACACAATCATGATTCGCGCGTCGTCCGCGCAGGAGTGATCCGCGTGCGGGCGGCCTCACCCCGAAGGGACCCTCACCTCGTGAAGAGACTCCTCGCGAGCGCTGCGGCGACAGCGCTCGCACTCGGCGGCCTGCTCGTGGCCACCGCGACCCCCGCCTCCGCCCACAGCGGCCAGCCCGTCGCCGACTGCCAGAGCCTCAAGGTCGATCTCTGGGCGTACGCCTCCGGGAACGGGCTCACCGTCGTCGTCGACGGGAAGACGCTCGAGCCGCGCAGCTTCGACGGCCGGTTCTCGAAGACGTATCAGCTCGACCCGACCGTGGCGCACACGTGGAGCGTCGCCGTCGACGCCTCCGACCACGACCGCTACGACGCGGCCTGGGAGGGCACCACCAAGCCGTGCCAGCCCGCCGACGCACCCGTCCAGGTCGGGGTGTACGTCTACCCCAAGCTCGACCCGAAGAGCCCTGCCGCCTGGGAGAACTCCGGCCCGCAGAAGATCGTCACGAGCGACGAGCTCGCCCTGCCCGAGAAGCCGTGGGACAAGACCTGGCTCGTCGCGCCTCTCGACCTGGAAGAGGTTCGCGCCGTCGCGCGCACCATCGTCCCCGACGTCACCACCGAGGACCTGTGCACCGCGTGGGCCGTGCAGCAGGACCTCGTGGACCTGCCCGGCGGGCTCGACGAGCTCCCGACGGACATCCGCTACTCGCCCGACGGCAAGCACCTCGGCGAGTTCCCCGACGGCACGCTCATCTCGTGGGACCACCAGGACCTCGCGAACCTCTTCCCCGAGGGCGCGTGCGACACCCGCGAGCCGGTCGACGAGGAGGTGGTCGCCCCCGCGACGCCGGAGGTCCCCGCCGCGGTCGAGGTGTGCGGCACCGAGCTGACCGGGGAGAACGTCCCGGCGGAGTCCGAGCAGTTCCGCTACACCGCGACCGCCGAGGGCGTCGTCGCCGAGCCGAAGAACTCCTCCGTCGAGTTCTCCGAGGAGACGGCGCAGCTCGGCTACGTCGTCGCCGAGGACGGGCGCAGCGCCCTGTTCCCGGTGGCGGACCTGCTGCCCGCGGAGGAGGAGTGCGCGCTCGTCCCGGGCGCGATCGAGGCGGTCTGCCAGGGCGACGTGCCCTACCTCGGCTACGAGGTCGCGCTGCCCGAGGGCGTCACCGTCGACGAGGAGAACCCCCTCACGATCACGTTCCTGCACCCCAGCGGCGGCGAGGACTACGTCGTCACCGACCAGCCGCTCAGCGGCACCCTCCTGTGGCCCGGCGCCTCGGCCGAGGAGCCGAAGCAGTGGCCCGGGTTCGTCCGCAACGAGGACGGCTCGTACACGGAGACCGAGGGCAACTACGCGTGGACGCGTGACGGCGTGGAGGTCCTCTTCGAGGTGAACCCGTCCTACTCCACGGTCGTCTCCTACCCGCCCGCGACCAGCGCCTGCGCGAACCCGCCCGTCGCCCCGGTGGCGGTCGAGAACGTCGCCGGTCCCGCCGAGCCCGGCGGCCCCGCGCTCGCCACGACCGGCGCGACCGTCGCCGGTGCCGCGGCGTTCGCCGCGCTGCTCGTCGGCGGCGGCGCCCTGGTGTTCTGGCTGCGTCGCCGCGTGCAGTCCTGACCCCGACGTGGTGACCTGACCGTCACCACCCGCGAGGCCCGCCGTGCCCCGGTCACGGCGGGCCTCGTCGTGTCCGAGCACCCCGCACCCGGCGCGGCCCTCGGGACGGGCGCGAGGACGCACCGTCGGGCACTCAGCCCCAGGTGTCGCGCGGGCCGGGTCCGCGGACCGACTTCTTGCCGCGCCGGAAGCTCGGGCCTGCCGGCCCGAGGACCGTCACCGTCTCCACGACGCCCTCGCCGACCTCGCGCGCGAGCCGCTCGAGAAGCTGTGGTGCGAGCAGGCGCACCTGCGTCGCCCACGCCGTCGAGTCCGCCCGCACCACGAGGACCTTGTCCTCGAACGTCTCCGGCTCGCAGTGGTCCGCCACCTGGTCGCCGACCACCTCGCGCCACCGCCCGACGACGCCCCCCACCGACACGTCGGCGACCCAGTCGCGCTCCCGCAGCAGCCGCGCGACGACGTCGCCCAGGAGCTGCGGGTCGCGACCGCCCGGTCGGGCGCCCGACGTCGGCGGGTCGGCCAGGATCCGGCGGCGCGGCTCCTGCCCCGGCCGCAGCCCCTTCGCCCGCGCCGCCGCCTTCGCCCGGTTGAGCGCCTGCCGCGCCACCTCCGCCGGCGGCGTCAGCTCCACGACGTCCCCCACGGGCAGCCCCGTCGCCCGAGGCTCCGCGCTCTCCCCGTCCGTGGCGCCTCGCCGCGAAGGCTCACCGGCGGCGAACGGCAGGGCCGGATCGTGCTCGAGGTGGTCGTCGCCGTGGTGGGACGACGTCGCGCCACCCTCACTCCTCGACACGGCTCACCGTCCCGTCGTGGACGGCGAACCGCGCCCCGTCCAGGAGGGCGGGGACGTCGTCCGGCACGGCCGCGGTGATGATGACCTGGCCCGCGTCCGCGACGAGCTCGGCCAGCCGCTCGCGACGCCGGACGTCGAGCTCGGCGAACACGTCGTCGAGCACGAGCACGGGCTCGCCGTCGGGACCCCACTGGTCCGCCCACAGGAGGGAGTCGAGCCCCGCCGGGGCCCCATCCCTGAGGAGGCGGTACGACGCGAGGCGCAGGGCGAGGGCGAACGACCACGACTCACCGTGGCTCGCGTACCCCTTCGCCGGAAGGCCGCCCAGGGTGAGGACGACGTCGTCGCGGTGGGGTCCGACGAGGTTCACCCCGCGCTCGATCTCCTTCGCCCGCACCGCCCGCATGGCATCCAGCATGCGCCTCTCGAGCGTCGGCGCGTCGGGGAGGCCCGACGCCGGGCCGTCGCCGTCGGTGCCCGGCTCGCCCCGCGTGGGGACACCGTCAGCGGCCCCGTCCGGGTCGAGCGCCTCGTCGACCGACGAGCGGTACGCGGTCTGTGCCTCACCCTGCCCGGCGCTGACCTGCTCGTACGCCTCCGCGACGTACGGCGTGAGGGCCGCGACGAGCTGGAGACGCAGGGCCGTGATCTCGGCACCGAGGCTCGCCAGCCGTGCGTCCCAGACCTCGAGCGTCGCCAAGGGGGACGACGTGCCTTCGGCCGCGTCGTCGTCGGGAGGTGGCTCCGCGGCCGCGGTGGGGCGGGTCGCACGGCGACCCCGGAGCGCGGTCGCTGACTTGAGGAGCGCCCCCCGCTGGCGCAGCACCCGCTCGTAGTCCGCGAGCAGCGCGGCGACGCGGGGGACCAGGAGGACGGCGAGCTGGTCGAGGAACCGGCGGCGACCGTCCGGGTCGCCCTTGACCAGGGCGAGGTCCTCCGGGGCGAAGAGGACGGTCCGCACGATGCCGAGGACGTCGCGCGGCCGCTTCGCGGGGGACCGGTTGATCCGGGCCCGGTTCGCCCGACCGGAGGCGATCTCCAGCTCGACGGTGCTCGCGCGGTCGCCCCGGACGACCCGGGTCCGGACGACGGCACGCGTGGCGCCGGCCCGGACGAGCGCCGCGTCCCCGGCGACCCGGTGGCTCGCGAGCGTCGCCACGTACCCGATCGCCTCGACGAGGTTCGTCTTGCCCTGACCGTTCGGCCCGACGAGGGCGTTCACGCCCGGGACGAGCTCGACGTCGACGGACTCGTACGAGCGGAAGTCGACGAGGGACAGGTGGGAGACGTACATCGCGGGAGGACGTGCCGGGGGAGGGTCGGCCGACCGGTCAGGCCGGGTCGGCGGCCTTCACCGCGTGCCCGCCGAACTGCTGACGCAGCGCCGCGACGGCCTTGAGCGCCGGGGACTGCTCCTGACGCGAGGCGAAGCGCGCGAACAGCGCGGCTGAGATGACGGGCAGCGGCACGGCGTTGTCGATGGCCTCGTCGACCGTCCACCGGCCCTCGCCGGAGTCGTCGACCCAGTCGTCGATCGCGGCGAGCTGCGGGTCCTCCTCGAGCGCCTTGACGAAGAGGTCGAGGAGCCAGGACCGCACGACCGTGCCGCGCGTCCACGCCTTCATCGTGCCGTGCACGTCCTTGACGAGCTCGCCCTTCGCGGCGAGGAGCTCGTAGCCCTCTGCGTACGCCTGCATGAGCCCGTACTCGATGCCGTTGTGGACCATCTTCGCGAAGTGGCCCGCGCCGACCTCGCCCGCGTGGACGAAGCCCTCCTCGCGGGGACCCTCCGGGCGCAGGGCGTCGAAGACCGGCATGGCGGCCTCGACGTGCGTGCGGTCGCCGCCGACCATGAGGCCGTAGCCGTTCTCGAGGCCCCAGACTCCGCCCGAGACGCCGACGTCGAGGTACCCCACGCCCTTCTCGCTCAGCTCGGCGGCGCGCGCCTGGTCCTCGGCGTAGTACGAGTTGCCGCCCTCGATGACGAAGTCGCCCGCGCCGAGCAGGTCGCCGAGCTCCGTCACCACGCCCCGGGTCGGCTCTCCCGCGGGGACCATGACCCACACGATGCGCGGACCGTCGTCGGGCAGGGCCGCGACGAGCTCGGCGAGGGTCGCGACGTCCGACACCTCGGGCCGCGGGTCGTAGCCCACCACCTCGATGCCGGCGGCACGGATGCGCGCCCGCATGTTGTTGCCCATCTTGCCCAGGCCGACAAGTCCGATGCGCGTGACCATGCGAGTCCTCCGGGGTGCGGTGATGAGGTCGAGGCGGTGGTGCGAGAGCGGTCCTCGCGGTGTCAGCCCGCGAAGCGGATCGGCACGAGCAGGTAGCGGTAGTGCGACGAGTCCTCGCCGTCCAGCGAGTCCTGCCCGGTGAACTCCACGGGCTTGTTCGGGTGCGTGAAGCTCAGGCGCACGAAGTCCGTCCCGAGGGCCCCGAGTCCGTCGAGGAGGAACTGCGGGTTGAAGGCCACCGAGATGTCCTCGCCCACGAGCACGGCCTCCAGCGCCTCGGACGCCTGCGCGTCGTCGCCCTGGCCCGCGTCGAGCACGACCTGCCCGTCCGTGAACGACAGCCGGATCGGGGTGTTGCGCTCCGCGACGAGCGACACACGCTTGGCGGCGTCGATGAGCGGCGCCGTCGGGACGACAGCGTGGATCGGGGTCTCGTCGGGGAACAGCCGGCGCACGGCGGGGTAGTCGCCGTCGACGAGCTGCGACGTCGTGTGGCGACCGCCCGCCTCGAAGCCGACGAGGTCCACCCCGGCGCCGGTGTTCAGGCCGACGTTCACGAGGCCCGAGCTGCCGAGCGACTTGGCCACGTCGTTGAGCGTGCGGGCACGGACGAGCGCCACCGCCGAGTAGCTGGGGGTGACCGGCGTCCAGGTGAGCTCCCGGAGCGCGAGGCGGTAGCGGTCGGTGGCGAGGAGCGTGATCTTCTCGCCCTCGATCTCGACCCGGACCCCGGTGAGCAGGGGAAGGGTGTCGTCGCGGCTCGCCGCCACCGTGACCTGTGCGACGGCGTTCGTCAGCTCGTCGCCCGAGACCGTTCCCGTGAGCTCGGGCATCGCGGGCAGGGCGGGGTACTCGTCCACAGGCATGGTGAGCAGCGTGAAGCGGCTCGCTCCGCAGGTCACCGTGACCTTGTTGCCCTCGAGGACGACGTCGACCGGCTTCGCCGGGAGCGCGCGGGAGATCTCGGCGAGCAGACGCCCGGACACGAGCACCGTGCCAGGCTCGCTCACCTCGGCGGGGATCTCCGAGCGGGCCGAGACCTCGTAGTCGAAGCTCGACAGGCCGATCGTCCCGGACGCGTCCGCCTCGAGCCGTACACCGGCGAGCACCGGGGCGGGCGGGCGGGTCGGCAGGGTCCGCGCCGTCCAGGTCACCGCGTCGGCCAGGACATCACGCTCAACCCGGAACTTCATCCCACACCCTCTCGTCCCAACGTCCTGATCGGACTCGATCTTCACATGTGCCGTCCGGCTGCGCCTCGGCGCACGGCTCGTCGTCGGGCTGAGGACGTCCTGACCGCTCGAGGGAAGGCCCGTGGCGGGGGACGCGAGGAGCTCGGGTCGCAGGTCCGCGCACACGTGTCGTGCATGAACCCTACGCGAGGAGGCGGTCGGGAGGAACTGGAACGACGTCGCTGGGGACAGTCCTGTGCACCGACGTCGTCAGGGCATCGTCGCGAGCGTCCGCGGTGTGCCGACGGGCGATCCGCTGGTCGCCGGTGGGACCGTCGGGCAGGGTTGTCGGAGCGGTGGCGCACGTCGGCCGTCGGAGCCTGATGAAGGCGTGTGGAATTCCCCCTTGATAACACTTTCGTCGTCGTCATAGGGGTTGTGGAATGCGTGGAAAACAGGTGTCATCGCAGGTCAGAGGCCGAAACCGCGTGTGGACGAGCTGGTGGTCCCGCTGTGGGAAAGTCGCACGCCCTGTGGGCAACTGATCTGTCCCCACACGTCGTCCACCGACGGGTGCCATGTCATCCACACCTGAGGGCCCGTCGTCCACAGTTATCCACAGACGCATGCACAACCGTGTCATCGGAGAGCCGTCCACAGACTGTGCACGGTGCATCGTTTCCACAGCTATCCCGGGGAAAACCCTCGTCACTCCGCGGGTTGCGGAACGCTGCCGAGCGCTGTGGTCGATCGTCGATCCCTGGATCACGCCAATGTCACAACTCACAGGCGCCTTGTGGATGACTGTGGACAACTCGACCCACACGCTGTGTACGACACGGTGCTGGAGGAGCCGTTGACCGCGCGGAGACGCTCTGGCGAGCGGTATCCACAGGTTGATGCACCTCGGTGGGCATCTCTGTGGATCTGTGCGGAGGACGACACGGCACGGTGTTCCGGGGCACGCGCCGTCCCCGACACGGGTGCCTGTCGACAGCCCGGACCGGACTCCATGGGCGGGCGGTGGTGGGTACGGGCCGCCCACGGCGACGGGCCTCAGCCCCGGCGCTGCTGCTTGATCCTGCTCGTCAGCTCGGTGACCTGGTTGTAGGTGGACCGTCGCTCCGCCATCTGCTCCGTGATCTTGCGGTTCGCGTGCATGACCGTCGTGTGGTCGCGGCCACCGAACTGCTGGCCGATCTTCGGCAGCGAGAGATCGGTCAGCTCACGGCACAGGTACATGGCGATCTGCCGCGCGGTGACGAGGACGCGCGAGCGCGAGCTCCCGCAGAGGTCGTCGATCGTCAGGCCGAAGTACGCGGCCGTCTGGGCGATGATCGCGGCGGGGGTGATCTCTGCGCTGTCCTCGTCGGTGATGAGGTCCTTGAGGACGATCTCGGCGAGCGGGAGGTCGACCTGCTGGCGGTTGAGGTTCGCGAAGGCCGTCACGCGGATCAGCGCGCCCTCGAGCTCGCGGATGTTCGTCGAGATGCGAGAGCCGATGTAGGAGAGGACGTCGTCCGGGGCCGCGAGCCGCTCGTTCGACGCCTTCTTGCGGAGGATCGCGATGCGCGTCTCGAGGTCCGGCGGCTGCACGTCGGTGATGAGGCCCCACTCGAACCGCGAGCGGAGCCGGTCCTCGAACCCGTTGAGCTGCTTGGGCGGCAGGTCCGAGGTGATGACGACCTGCTTGTTGGCGTTGTGGAGGGCGTTGAAGGTGTGGAAGAACTCCTCCATCGTCTGTTCCTTGCCCTGGAGGAACTGGATGTCGTCGATGAGGAGGACGTCGACGTCCCGGTAGCGGCGCTGGAACGCACCGGCCTTGCCCTCGCCGATCGAGTTGATGAAGTCGTTGGTGAACTCCTCGGAGTTCACGTAGCGCACGCGGACGTTGGGGTAGAGGTTGTGCGCGTAGTGGCCGATCGCGTGCAGCAGGTGCGTCTTGCCGAGGCCCGAGTCCCCGTAGATGAACAGGGGGTTGTAGGCCTTGGCGGGCGCCTCTGCGACGGCGACGGCCGCGGCGTGCGCGAACCTGTTCGACGACCCGATGACGAACGTCTCGAAGACGTACTTGGGGTTGAGCCGGCTCGGCTCGGCCTGCGGGCGAGGCGGGGGAGGGGGCGGGAGGTCGGGCAGGCCGTCGTCCGGCTCGATGTACGGCCGCTCCACGGCGGGGCGTGAGGCAGGTGCCACGACCGGGTCCGAGCTGAGCTCAGGGTCGACCGTGATGCCGAAGCGGACGTCGCGGCCGAGGCAGGAGGACATCGCCGTCACGAGCTCGTCGCGCACGCGGGTCTCGAGATACGTCCGGGTCTGCTCGTGCGGCACCGCGATGAAGACCGTGTCGTCGAGGATCGCGAGGGGCTTGGCGAGCCGGATGAACGCGATCTGCCGCGGCGTGATGTCCGGGCTCGCCTCGAGGATGCTCAGGGTCTGCGCCCAGACGTCGGCGATGTTCTCGTCCGGGTTGGCCACGGGCAGTTCCTCACAGGTCGAGGGTGTGCGTCGGCGCGCGGTGCCGACCGTCGAGCGCGCGCTGACGGGCCGGGCGGGGTGCGCCGACGAAGAAAGGTCACGGGTGTGGTGATGCTGAGGTCGATCGTGCCATGGGAACCCCTCGTCCACATAGTTGTCCACAGGCTGTGGGTTATAGGGTGAGCATGGTCTCAGCGCCGTTCCGGTGCCGGTGGCGCCTCGACGCTGCGGTGCTCGTCCGGGGGCACACCTCACCCGTCCTGGTTTGACCTGGAGGGGTCGCTCAGCGTAACGTCAGACAGCCGTTCCAGGTGATCTTGGCGCGCCCGCGTGGAGGAGACTCGACACGAGGCCTCGCGTCGTGAGCTGCCTGCAAGGATCCGGTGCCCCAGCAATGGCCCACTCGATCTGCGTGCCTGGACGACGACCCGAGCGGGCGACCGCACGGCGCACCACCTGAACCACCGACAGGCTCCAACCGGAACCTGTCACTGCATCGTCGAGGACATAGACGGTGTACCTCCCCGACGTTCTTGGAGTACCTCGTGAGCAAGCGGACCTTCCAGCCGAACAACCGGCGCCGGGCGAAGACCCACGGCTTCCGGCTGCGCATGCGGACCCGTGCCGGCCGCGCCATCCTGGCTGCCCGCCGTCGCAAGGGCCGCAGCGAGCTCTCTGCCTGATCCCACGTGCTCCCCGCGGCGCACCGACTGCGCCGTTCCGTCGATTTCGAGCGGGCGGTGCGCCGCGGCGTGCGTGCGGGTAGGTCGACCGTGGTCGTGCACCTCTCGGAGGATCGTGAGGGGGACGCGCAGCCACAGGTCGGCTTCGTCGTCTCCAAGGCGGTGGGGAACGCGGTGCACCGCAACCTCGTGAAGCGTCGTCTGCGTGCCGCGACCGCGTCACGCCTCGACATGCTGCCCGCGCACGGGCGCGCCGTCGTCCGCGCGCTCCCCTCCGCCGCCGCCGCGTCCTTCGCCGTCCTGAGCGCCGACCTCGACAGCGGTCTCGATCGCGCCGTGCAGCGCCTCCAAGAGCGCGCGGGCGTGGATCGATGACGACCACGCACCCGGTCGACGGTCCCGGCGTCACGTCCCCCGAGGATGCCGACGGCCGCGGAGCTCCCGGCATCGTGCGCCGCGTCGTCGCCGTCCTGCGCCGCGTCCCCGCGCTCACTCTCATCGGCATGATCCGGGCCTACCAGTCGGTGATCTCCCCGATGACGGGGCCCACGTGCAAGTACTACCCGTCCTGCTCCCAGTACGCCCTCACGGCGGTGCGTCGTCATGGCGCGCTGCGCGGAACGGGCCTCGCCCTCTGGCGGCTGCTGCGCTGCAACCCCTGGAGCCTCGGTGGGGTCGACGACGTTCCGCCGGCACGACACACGCACTAGACCGCAGCCCGATCACGGGCGATTCACAAGCTTTGTCCGAAGTTGAGGGAGCAGTCACCGATGGACTTCTTCGCGATCCTCTACCCCATCGAGTGGGTAGTCGCCTGGATCATGTACCTGTGCCACCAGGGCCTGACGTACCTGGGGTTCTCCGACGGTCCGGGCCCGGCATGGGTGCTGTCGATCGTCGGCCTGGTCATCATCATCCGTATCCTGCTGATCCCGCTGTTCTTCAAGCAGATCAAGGCCTCGCGCGGGATGCAGATGCTGCAGCCCGAGATGCAGGCGATCCAGAAGAAGTACAAGGGGAAGACGGACCCGGCGTCCCGCGAGGCCATGAGCCGCGAGACCATGGACCTGTACCGCAAGCACGGGACGAACCCCTTCGCGTCGTGCATGCCGATCCTGCTGCAGTCGCCGATCTTCTTCGCGCTCTTCCGTGTCCTGAACGGCCTGGTGCCGATCTCCAACGGTACGGATGACCCGATCGGTCCGATCAACTCCGCCGTCGCGAGCGACATCGAGAGCTCGTCCGTCTTCGGTGCGAAGCTGTCCGACGTCTTCCTTCAGACGAACGACCTGCAGACGAAGATCGTCATCGCCGTGCTCATCGTCGCGATGTGTGCGACGACCTTCTTCACGCAGCGTCAGCTCACGATGAAGAACATGCCGAAGGCGGCGCTCGAGGGCCCGATGGCGTCGACGCAGAAGATGATGCTCTACGTCTTCCCGTTCATCTTCGCCGTCTCGGGCGTCAACTTCCCCGTCGGTGTGCTCGTCTACTGGACGACGACGAACCTCTGGTCGATGGGGCAGCAGTTCTACACGATCCGGCGGATGCCTGCACCGGGCTCCGAGGCCGAGCGCCTGCTCAAGGAGCGTCAGGCCCGGAAGAAGGCCGCGAAGGGCATCGTCGAGGACTCCACGCCCGTCATCGAGCAGCCTCGCGGCCAGCGCCAGCAGCCGAAGCGCAAGGATCGCCAGAAGGGTGTGGCGCGTCCCGCCGGGACCTCCGACCTGGGAGTTGAGGACGCACCGGTGGAGGACGCGCCCGTCGTCGACGACAAGGCCGGGTCGAACGGCGGTGGGAAGCGCTCGTCGTCGCCCGAGACGCCCAAGCCCGCGCCCAAGAAGAAGAAGCAGAAGTAGACCCGCGCCCGAGCGCGCCCGCCGTGAGGAGCACCGTCATGACGCCTACAGAGACCCCTGCGCCCGAAGAGGCCGCCACCGACGAGTCGACGCGCGAGACCACCAGCCTGGAAGAGGAGGGTGAGATCGCGGCGGACTACCTCGAGGAGCTGCTCGACATCGCCGACCTCGACGGTGACATCGACATCGACGTCGAGCACGACCGCGCGGCCGTCGAGATCGTCGCCGACGACCCCGCGGCACTGCGTTCCCTCGTCGGTGACGACGGTGACGTCCTCGACGCGCTCCAGGAGTTGACCCGACTCGCCGTCCAGGCGCGGACCGGGGAGCGGAGTCGACTGATGCTGGACGTCGCCGGCTTCCGTGCTGCTCGTCGCCGTGAGCTCACCGCACAGGCCGAGGACGCGATCTCGCGCGTTCGGTCCGACGGGGTGAAGGTCTCGCTGGAGCCGCTGAACGCATTCGAGCGCAAGGTGATCCACGACGCGGTGGCCGCGGCCGGTCTGCGGAGCGACTCCGAGGGCGTGGAGCCCCAGCGCTACGTGGTGATCTACCCCGCCGACTGACGCAGTCTCGTGTCGGACGCCCTTCGCCCCCCGTTTCACGTGAAACGGGGGGCGAACGTCTTGTACGGCACCCGAGAAGCCGGTGTCGTGTCGGTGGCAGAGGCCTGGCGGCGCTGGCTGGGCGCGCGCGGCCTGGAGAGTGGCACGGTCGACGGGATCACCTGGTGATCGGGCACGCCGTCGGGCGTTTCACGTGAAACGATGTGGCGTGCCCCATCACGAGGAGACAGAGGAGCCGATGCACGGCCTGGCTGACGGCGACGCCGAACCGCAGATCTCGCGGGAGGCGCTGACCGAGTATTTCGGCGCGTCGTTCCCGACCGTTGAACGGTTCGCGGACCGCCTCCGTGAGGAGGGTGAACTGCGGGGTCTCATCGGACCGCGCGAGGTCCCACGTATCTGGGACCGGCACATCCTGAACTCCGCGGCGGTCGTCCCGTTCCTCCCGAAGACCGGTCTCCTCGCGGACATCGGATCGGGGGCGGGCCTTCCAGGGATCGTGATCGCCGCGATGCGCCCGCAAGCCTCCGTCTACCTGGTCGAGCCGATGGAGCGGCGATGTGCCTGGTTGTCGGAGATCGCAGCGGATCTGGGCCTCGCGAACGTCGAGGTGAAGCGTGGCCGTGCGGAGGAGTACCACGGTGCGTTCGAGTGTGACGCCGTGACCTCTCGCGCCGTAGCAGCACTGGACAAGCTGGCGCGGCTCTCGTTGCCGTTGGTGCGACCGGGTGGCGAGATGATCGTCCTGAAGGGCCGCAACGTGGCGCGAGAGATCGAGCCCGCCCGGAAGGTACTTCGACGGCTCAAGGGGGGCGAACCCGAGATCGTGGACGCACCCACGATTCCTGGTGTGGAGACCACCACGGTCGTGCGCATCGTGCGGCAGACTGGGGCACGCTGAAACCGCCCCTGACGTCAGTACGGATGTACTGAAGACACGGGCATGACGAGCGCCCGACATCCACCGATGAGTGGGCCGGACGGCGCATGCTGGGACGCGACGACGGAGAGGATGAGGCGCGTGACGGAAAGCCCTGTCGACCCTGGAGAGCTCCAGGATCGGTCGGCGACGTCTCTCTCGGAGGACAGGGGAGGGGCCCGAAGCACCGGCAACGAGGATGACCGGCGAGCAGCGCTGATGGCGAGCTTGCCGGACACGGACGAGTCGACACCGCTCGCCGCTCAGCTCGCCGAAGATGCTCGGCGTCGCATCGACCTCCAGGGTCGGCGATTCCCACGGCCAGTGTCGACGCGGATCATCACCGTGGCGAACCAGAAGGGCGGCGTGGGGAAGACCACCACGACCGTCAACCTCGCGGCAGGCCTCGCGCTGGCGGGTCTCAACGTCCTCGTCATCGACAACGACCCCCAGGGAAACGCCTCGACGGCGCTCGGTGTCGAACACCGCGCCGGGACACCGTCGGTCTACGAGGTCCTGGTCGACGGAGACCCCCTCGCCAGCGCGGTCCAGCAGTGCCCGGACATTCCCACCCTCTGGTGCGTGCCGGCGACGATCGATCTGTCAGGGGCTGAGATCGAACTGGTCTCGCTCGTTTCACGTGAAACACGGCTCCGTCGCGCGCTCGACGAGTACCTGGCTGGGCGGGAACGAGAGGGCTTGGCACCCATCGACTACGTCTTGGTCGACTGCCCCCCGAGCCTGGGCCTCCTGACCGTCAACGCCTTCGTCGTCGGACGCGAGGTGCTCATCCCGATCCAGTGCGAGTACTACGCACTGGAGGGCCTGAGCCAGCTCCTGAAGACGATCGAGCTCATCAAGTCGCACCTGAACCCCGGTCTGCACGTCTCGACGATCCTTCTCACGATGTACGACGGGCGCACCAACCTTGCGCAGCAGGTCGCGGCGGAGGTCCGGGAGCACTTCCCCGACCAGACACTGCGGACCACAGTCCCGCGCTCGGTGCGGATCTCCGAGGCACCGAGTCACGGGCAGACGGTCATGACCTACGATCCTGGCTCGACGGGTGCGCTCGCGTACCTGGAGGCGGCGCGTGAGCTGACGCAACGCGGCGCGAACAGGCCCGACGATCGCGACCTCGACGCTCTGTCTGGGCGGGACTCGGCGCAGGAGCAGGACTCCACTCCTGTGCCTGACAGCTTGTCCCCGACGGTCCGAACCGAACACGAGTTTGCCGGCACCATCGGTGGTCCCGGCCTGCGGCAGGAGGAACTGCGATGAGCGAGAAGCGTCGAGGGCTCGGTCGAGGGCTGGGTGCTCTGATCCCGACCAGTTCGGAGGGGAAGCGCCCAGTCGACGTCTTCTTCCCGAGCCCGACCGAGGAGCCGGTGCACGACGACGCCTCGAGCGAGGACGCGCTCGCAGCGCCGGTGGAGGACCGCGGTGCGGCCGAGAACGGCGCTGGTCCCGCTCCGGTCGTGACGCTTGTCGCTGACGCCGGATCGGGCCCGGCCGATCTGGACTCTTTGACGTCGCTGTCCGCGCACGACCTTGCCGAGCTGGACGCGCTGAGTACGGGCGCGCGTGGATCGCTCGGTGCGAGCGACGTTGAGGACGAGCGGTCGGACGCGCAGGTGACCTCAACAGACGGTGACGGCGCGACGCCACGTCCCGCCGACAGCGCGGACGACGAGGTTTCACGTGAAACGGCGCCTCAGCCCGAGAACGGAGAGGGATCGGCGGCGTCTGACGCGAAGTCGACCCTGGAGTCTCCCGCCGATGACGAGGATGCCGTCACTGAGGAATGGGCAGGCAGCGCCGCTGCCGACCTCGTCCCCGTCCCTGGGGCACGCTTCGCCGAGGTGCCGACAGCCTCGATCCGTCCGAACCCCCGTCAGCCGCGCACCGTCTTCGACGAGGGTGACCTCGAGGAGCTGGTGGGATCGATTCGCGAGATCGGCGTTCTTCAGCCGATCGTCGTTCGACCGGTCCCCGGAGAGGACGGCTCCTTCGAGCTGATCATGGGCGAGCGGCGGTGGCGCGCGACGCAAGCCGCCGGTCTCGACGTCATTCCCGCGATCATCCGCGAGACGGACGACGCCGACCTGCTGCGCGACGCGCTTCTCGAGAACCTGCACCGCAGCGCACTCAACCCCCTGGAAGAGGCAGCGGCGTACCGTCAGCTGCTCGACGACTTTGGCTGCACGCATGAGGAACTCGCTGAGCGGATCTCGCGCAGTCGCCCGCAGATCTCGAACACCCTCCGGCTGCTGCGTCTGCCGCCCCTCGTGCAGCGACGAGTCGCGGCAGGCGTCCTCTCCGCCGGTCACGCCCGCGCTCTCCTGGGCCTCACTGACGGCGCGGACATCGAACGTCTCGCCCAGCGGATCGTCGCCGAAGGGCTCTCGGTCCGCGCGACGGAGGAGATCGTCGCGATGGGCGGACTGGACGGTGAGCGTCGCGCGCCGCGCGCCCCGCGGGCGGGTCAACGGTCTGCGGCGATCGACGAGCTCGCGCATCGACTCTCGGACCGCTTCGAGACGCGGGTCAAGGTCGACCTCGGCAAGAACAAGGGGCGCCTCACGGTCGAGTTCGCGTCGGTCGAGGACTTGAACCGGATTCTGGACGTGATGGCCCCGGAAGACCCGGGCCTCCTGCGCAAGTAGCCAGATGCGCACTGCCGACGTGCGAGGCGACGTCGGAACCCGGCCGGGACCGCCATGAGGTGCTCGTGAGTATCCGCGGTGGTCCCGGCCTCATGCTGCGCCGCCACGAGGCGGGCTCCCTGCATGTCGTGTGCGCCACGGCACGCGCTGGCGGTGATTCCGGTGCCGGCGGTACACGTGGTCGGTACGCGGGGGAGGGGCGTCGCGGTGCCCTCCGTGCGAGGAGGTCACGACGGCGATCACGCGCACCAATGAGGTGTCCGGCGGGACTGCGGGGCCGAGTTCTCGACCAGCCGAGCTCTCGACCAGCCGAGCTCTCGACCGGTGCGCCCGACCGCCCGGTTCTCGGCACACGTGCGCACCGCGCCCGCCAGCGCGGCAACGTTTCACGTGGAACGTCCATGGAGCGCGAGGCGGTATCCGCTACCTCATCGATCGCCTCGCGTGCGTGTCGACGGCGCGGAGGCCTTCGCTCACTGATCCCACAGACGGCGCGCCGCAATCGCAGAGCCCTACGGTTCGGGGACGACGGGGAAGACGGTTGTCGCGCGGGGCACCGCTCGCACATCACGAGACAGAGTGGGGTACGCGCGGGGAGAAGCATGTTCCACGTGAAACGTCGCGCCCCAGAGGCCTGCACCAGCAAGGGCACGGCGTTTCACGTGAAACGAGCATGCTTCCAGCGCCACCGGGTCGCCCCGGCATGGTTGAGGAGTGGGACCGCGACCGACGCCGGAGTGCCGAAAGCTGCAGCAGCTCCGCGAGCCATCCGCGCGCAATCCTGCTTCCGTGAAAGTGCCGCACACGCCGCTCGGGCGTCGTTCAGGACAGAATGCGCCACCAACGCGAACCGCCCGGCGGAGCACTCGGGGCCGTTGTCGTCGTAGGACGAGCATCGTGTGGCCCGGATTCATCCACCGTGGCCCACGCATGACCGCATCGGACGGCCGCACGGCGGCCTGACGGGCATGCGTCAACGGTGCCGTCGACGGATGAGGTCAGCGTCAGGCTGGCCGCCTCCCCGGACGCGTCGCTCGATGGGTGAACCGTGGAGTTGATTCCTGCCGACCATCGCACTTCCTCGACTCGGCGTCGCGCGATCCGGAGAATGCCCGACAACGGTGTGCGGGGAGGCGGCACGACCGTTCGTCAGGAAGCGGAGCACGCTGCTTCGGCGCGGACTCCGAGCCGTGACCAATGAAGCGTTCGACCAGCAGGAAGACCCGATCACGTCGCGCACACGTGGTCGCCCGCAGGGGCACGACCGGGCGACCGACATACAGCGCGACATGGTCGGGCAGTCCGGTCACCTGTTCAATCAGTGGCGAGGACCGATGGCCTCAAGGACAGGATCACGATGGCCCGACGTTCGGGGGCGGTCCCCTGCCGCCCTCTTCACGTGACCGCGCGACGGAGGGCTCGCCGAGGACTCAACGCCACTTCTCCCACTGTGTGATCGCCTCAGAGGCCGCTGCCGCATCGCCGAGTCGGGTCCACGCCGGCCACGGTGGACTCTCGACACGACCTGTCCAGGTCGGGCGGACCAGTGCGAACGTCTCGTCGACCAGCCTGACGACGACGTCGTCGGAGGACCGGAACCGGGCCTCGATACCTGCGATCCTGCCGGCCAGCTCGTGGTCGGGGCTCAGTTCCAGCTCCAACTCGCGGAGCACCGCGACACAGTTGCGGTCCGAACGTCGTCCCGAGCCAGGACAAAGCCACCATTCGCCCGAAAGCGTGAGCCCCGTCATGCGCCGATCGTGCCCTCTCCCAGTGAGCCGACATGCCGAGTCGCCCTCCGTATCACCCGAGGGGTCGGTGTCGACGACGAGGATCGAGGGCGGCCGGACGAGCCGGGCGGTCGTCGACGTCGACCCGACGTTCCACGTGAAACATGGCGTGCCGTCGCGCATGCGGCACGCGACGAGGCTCAGTGGCGCACGTGGGCGTTGACGAGCGAGCGGTAGAGATGACCCAGGTCGAGGCCGGCAGCCCGCGCGGCCTGGGGGAGGAGGGACGTCTCGGTCATGCCCGGTGCGACGTTGACCTCGAGGAACTGCACGACGCCGTCCGGGTCGAGGATGACGTCGGTGCGGGACAGGTCGCGCAGGCCGAGCGCGACGTGCGCGCGGACCGCCACCTCGCGGACGATGCCCAGCACGTCGTCGTCGAGGCGCGCCGGAGCGAAGTACTCGGTCCGGCCGGGGTTGTACCGCGCGTCGAAGTCGTACGGGCCGGTCGTGACGATCTCGACCGGCGGCAGCGCCTCCGGGCCCTGACCGAGGTCGACGACGCTGACTGCGAGCTCTACACCGCGCACGGCACGTTCGATCAGGGCGACGTCGCCGTAGGCGAAGCAGTCCACCATGGCGCGCGGGAGCTGGTCGGCACGCTCGACGAGGGTGACGCCGAGCGCCGAACCGCCGTGCGTGGGCTTGACGACGAGAGGGAGGCCCAGCCGCGCGACGACGGCGTCCAGGACGGGCTGGGCGCCGAGCTCCCGGAACAGACTCTGGGGGAGGGTCACGTACTCGGGCGTGCACAGGCCTGCACCCAGCACGACGCTCTTCGCGACCGGCTTGCTCCAGGCCGCGCGGCTCTCCCGCGGCCCGGTGCCCACGTACGGCACACCGACGAGCTCGAGCACGTCGCGGATCGATCCGTCCTCACCGCTCGCGCCGTGCAGGAGCGGCCACACCACGTCGGGACGGGACGCGGCGAGGAACGGGAGGAGATCGGCGTCGACGTCGTGGACCGTCACCTCGAGGCCGGCGGCACGCAGACTCTCGGCGACGCGGCGCCCCGACCGCAGCGAGACCTCGCGCTCGTGGGAGAGGCCGCCCGCGAGGATGGCGACGTGCCCGCCCGGGGGGACGGCGTCGTCGGGACGAAGAAGGTGAAGGTGCTGGTCAGGGCGCTGCGTGTCGGTCTTGGCTGCGGTGGCGGCCTCGCCCGTGGCCGCCGGGGTACCCGTGGTCGTGTCCACTGTTGACGGACTCCTGTTCGGTGCCGGCATCGCCCGGTGAGGGCCGCCTCGGCGTCGTGGTGAGGTGCTTCAGGCCAGGTTGGGCGAGGGGTTCTCGACGTCCGTGACGTCGGGGTCGAGCTCGGCGTTGGTCCCGAAGATCTCGACGAGCTCCTGCTCGGCGTTGACGACCCCGGCGAGGCGTCGGACTCCTTCACGGATCCGCTCGGGCGTCGGGAAGCAGTAGGAGAGGCGCACGTGGCTCGAGCCGGTGCCGTCGGCGTAGAAGGCGGTACCCGGCACGTAGGCGACGCGTGCGGTGACGGCGCGGGGGAGCATGGACCGCGCGTCGAGGCCCTCGGGGAGCTGCACCCACGTGTAGAAGCCGCCGTCGGGCACGGTCCAGCTCGCTGAGGGGAGGTGCTCGGAGAGCGCGCCGATCATGGCGTCCCGGCGTTCCCGGTAGAGCTCGCGGAACTGCTTGATCTGGCCCTTCCAGTCGCACGTGTCGAGGTACGCGGCGATCGCGAGCTGCGAGGCGTTGGAGGGACACAGGATCGCCGACTCGCTCGCGAGCACGAGCTTCTCGCGCACGGCGTGCGGCGCGACCACCCAGCCGACCCGGTACCCGGGCGCGAAGGTCTTGGAGAACGACCCGAGGTACAGGACGCCGTCCTCGTCGAGCGAGCGGAGCGCGGGAAGGGTCTGCCCGTCGAAGCCGAGGAGGCCGTAGGGGTTGTCCTCGATGACCAGGACGCCGTACCGCTGGGCGATCTCCAGGATGCGCGGGCGGCGCTCCGCGGTGAGGGTCACGCCGGCCGGGTTGTGGAAGTTCGGCACGGTGTAGAGCAGCTTGACGCGGCGACCGTCCGCAGCGAGCCGGGCGAGCGTCTCCTCGAGGGCCTCGGGGACGAGACCGTGCTCGTCGAGGGGCACGTGCACGACGTCGGCTTGGTACGAGCGGAACACGCCGAGCGCCCCGACGTAGCTCGGTGCCTCGGCGACGACGACGTCACCGGGGTCGACGAAGATCCTGGTCACGAGGTCGAGCGCCTGCTGGGACCCCGTCGTCACGACGACGTCGTCGGGGTGGCACTCGATGCCCTCGAGCCGGACGACGTCGAGGATCTGCTCACGGAGCGTCTCGTCGCCCTGCCCGGAGCCGTACTGGAGGACCGTCGCGCCACGCGTCGCGACGAGGCGCTGCGTGGTGTCGGCGATCTGGTCGAGCGGGAGTCCTTCGAGGTACGGCATGCCGCCGGCGAGCGACACGACCTCGGGGCGGTTCGCCACCGCGAACAGGGCCCGGATCTCCGACGCTCGCATCCCGTGCGCTCGCTCTGCGTAGGCACCGAACCACGGGTCGAGGCGGGTGCCGCTGGGAGCGGGCTGCTGCGGGGGAGGCGTCGGTCCAGTCACGACCCCCAGTGTGGCACGGTGCATCGGGGGATCCCGTGAAGACGCCGGAGGGCGGACCGCGGTGCTCGCGGTCCGCCCTCCGGGGCGGTGGACAGGTGAGGCTCAGACGGCCGTGGCCAGCACGGCGTCGATCTCCTCGGTGAGCGCGCGCTTGGGGCGCGCTCCGATGATCGACTTCTGGAGCTCGCCGCCCACGTAGACGTTCAGCGTGGGGATGGACACGATGCCGTAGGCGCCGGTCGTCTCGGGGTTCGCGTCCGTGTCGAGCTTGGCGATCTTGATCTTGCCGTCGTACTCCTCGGCGAGCTCTTCGAGGATCGGCGCGACCTGGCGGCACGGGCCGCACCACGTCGCCCAGAAGTCGACGAGGACGGGGACCTCGGACTCGAGGACCTCGGCACGGAAGGTGTCGTCGGTGACCGGAACGGTCGGCATGGTGACCTCCTGCGGTAGGACTCGGTGGTGTGTGGACGGTCGCTGCGTCAGGCCTGGAGCTCGGCGAGCGCCTCGGGCAGCTCGTCGGGGTTCGGCGTGGTCGGCGTGCCGGCGAGGTCCTCCAGGCCGGCGGCGTCGGCGAGCTCGGTGAGGTAGCGCTGCGCGTCGAGCGCCGCGGCGCACCCGGAGCCCGCCGCCGTGATGGCCTGGCGGTAGGTGTGGTCGACGGCGTCGCCGCACGCGAACACGCCCTCGAGGTTGGTCGCGGTGGTGCGCCCGACGACCTGGATGTAGCCCTCGTCGTCCAGGTCGATCTGGCCCTTGACGAGCTCGGTGCGCGGCTCGTGACCGATCGCGACGAACAGGCCGGTCGCGGGCAGCTCGCGCTCCTGCCCGGTCACGGTGTCGCGCAGCGTCACCGCCTCGACCTTGTTCTCGCCGCCGATCGCGGCGACCTCGCTGTTCCAGGCGAACTCGATCTTCGGGTCGTTCAGGGCACGGTCGGCCATGATCTTCGAGGCGCGCAGCTCGTCGCGGCGGTGGACGAGGGTGACCTTGTCCGCGAAGCGGGTGAGGAACGTGGCCTCCTCCATCGCGGAGTCACCGCCGCCGACGACGGCGATGTGCTGGTCGCGGAAGAAGAACCCGTCGCACGTCGCGCACCAGGACACCCCGCGCCCGGACAGGCGCTTCTCGTCGTCCAGACCGAGCTCGCGGTAGGCGGACCCGGTCGCGAGGATGACCGCGCGGGCGCGGTAGGTCTCGCCGTTGCCGGTCACGACGGTCTTGACCGGTCCGTCGAGGTCGAGCAGCGTGGCGTCGTCCCACTCGATGCGCGCGCCGAACCGTTCGGCCTGCTTGCGCATGTTCTCCATGAGGTCCGGGCCCATGATCCCGTCGGGGAACCCGGGGAAGTTCTCGACGTCGGTCGTGTTCATCAGCGCGCCACCGGCGGTGACGGAGCCCGCGAGCACGAGCGGGGCCAGCCCCGCACGCGCCGCGTAGATCGCCGCGGTGTACCCCGCGGGACCGGACCCGACGACGATCAGGTTCTGGACGGCAGACTGCTCGGTCACGTGCTCTCCTCGATGCTCGGTGCGTGGCGGCCGACCACGCGAGAGTGTGAACGCCGCCAGGGCGGCTTCTGTTCCACGGTACGGGTGTTCGCGACGCTACGGCGACCAGGCGCACGGTGCGCGCGCCGTCCACGCACCGCGGCGCGGACGGTCCCGATCCGTGGGAGCCCGCCCACCGGTCGCGGCCGGTGGGCGTCAGGAGACGAGGATCTCGTTGATCTCCGCGCGGAACTCCCCGGAAGGGTTCTGCGGCAGCTCGGTGAACCACAGGACGATCGACTCCGCCTCGACCGGCTGGTCGAACGTGAACTCCACGCCGGGAGCGAGCGGTCCGGAGGCGAGGACGGTGCCCTCGGTCGGGGCGTCCGGGCTCGTGGCGCGGATCTCGACGTTGCCGCCCGTGACGGCGGTGTCGAGCACGACCGTCGAGACCGGTGCCTTCTGCTCGAGCGTGACCGAGAACCCGATCCCGGAGCGCAGTCCGGCGAAGTCCGCGGCGTTGTACCGGCGCGAGAACCAGGTCGTGTCGGGCTTCTGGTCGTAGGCGAGCGGGGCGAGCTCGGGGTGCTCCCCGTCGTTGTTCCCGGAGGCGTCGCCCTCGGGGTCGAGGGCCTGGCCGGAGGCGATCACGGGCCGGATGTCCGTCGCCGGGGGGGCCTGCTCACCCTCTGCGGTGCCACCGTCCCCCTCGGACGTGGCCTCGGACCCGTCGCCGGTCTCCTGCTCGCTCGTCTGCAAGGGGGGACGGAAGCCGTCGAACGCGGTGCCCACCGCCCAGACGACGCCCCAGACGACGAGGCCGAGGACGAGCACGAGGACGATCGGGGTGGCGTTGAACCGGCGCGGGCCTCGCCGTCGCGGTGCGGGCTCGCTCCAGGCCTGCGGTGCGTCCGTGGTCGGGGGCACGGGCGGTGGCGCGGCTGCGTACTGGACGGTCGCGGTCCCGGCGTCGTAGCCCACCGGGGGCGGCGGGACCGCGTACGCCGCGGTCGCGGGGTCCGGCGCGGGCGGCGGGACCGATGCCGTGGCGCCGGTGGCGACCCCGGCGGCGTACGCGACGCCGGGACCGGCGGAGCCCGGCACGTCCCCCACGCGGTGGATGCGGCCCGTCGTCGGGCGTCGGACCGGCGGTGCCGGCGGCGGCGTCCCCGGAGGCGCGGTCGTCGCGCCGTCGAACGCCGTGCGGACCGACTGGCGGCTCACGCCCGCCGTCGCCGGCTGCACGAACGAGGGCAGGGCCGCGACGACCGAGACCTCGCCCCAGGGCTCGACCGCGCCGACGACGTCGGCGGGGGAGCGGGGCGCGTCGCCGGCGGGTGGCGCCGTCCACTCCGCCGCCGTGCCGTGCGTGCCCGCGAAGGCGCGCGCGCAGAGCGTGTCGAGCTCGGTGGGGACGTCGGGGCGGACGGCCGAGAGCGCGAGGACCTCGTCGCCCGCGCGCTGCGCCGGGAGGGGGTGGATGGCCTCGGGGGCGATCCAGGGGACGTCCAAGGACGGTCCGGCCCAGCGCGCCGTCATCGCGTAGTAGAGGAGGGCGACGAGCCCGACGGCGTCGGTGCGCGACGTCTGGTCGGCGTCGTGCTGGTCGTGGCCCGCCACGCCCGCGTCGAGGCCGAGGCCCGTGAGGAGGACGCGGCTGCCGTCGACGCGGAGCGCGTCGGGGCGGAGCGCGAGGTGGTGCACCCCTCGCCGCCGGGCGACCTCGAGCGCGGCCGCGGCCTCGCCGACGATCGCGCGCGCCTGCTGCGGGTCGACGATGCCGCCCGCGACGACCTCGCTCAGCGTGATGCCCGTGTAGCGCTCGGTCACGACGTACGCGACGCCGTCCTCCGTCCCGACGTCGAGGACGCGCGTCAGGCGCGGGTCGACGACGAGCGCGGCGCGGCGGGCGGAGTCGAGGGCGTCGGCGACGTGCGCGCCGGAGACCAACGAGATCCGGACGGGTCGGTCGAGGATCTGGTCGTGCGCCGACCATGCCGTGACGTCCGACAGGTCGGACGCGAGCTGCTCGTCGAGCCGGTAGCGCGCGACGAGCAGTGTTCCTGGGGCCACGCCGTTCACCGGACCTCCTCCGTGGGACTCGTGGTCGACACACCATGGTACGCGGGCCCTGATTGCCCGCGTATCACCCGATTGGTTCTCGCTGGGCGCACGCCGCTCATCTCCGCACGAGCCGGCGGACGCGGCCCACGATCGGACCGGCGAGCTGGTCGAGCTCGCGCACCCGCATGAGCTTGAGCCCGCCCGCGTAGACGAGCGCCATCACGGCCCCGGCGACGGACACCACGACGACGGCCTGCCACCACGAGAGCCCGTAGATGCCGTCCGGGCCGTCGCCGGTGACGACGACGAACCCGCGCAGGACGCCCCAGCCTGCGACGGCGCTGACGAGCGCGGCGATCCCGGCCTTGACGTGCAGGCGCAGGATCCGGGCGCCGTCGAGCCCCCGCAGCGTGCGTCGCAGCCCGACGGTGCGCAGCGCGACGGCCACGAGGTTGGACACGCTCATCGCGAGGCCGATGCCCACGACCCAGAGCTGGGGCGCCAGGACCTGCGTCGCGAGCCAGGAGACGCCGACGAGCACGAGCGTGCCCGGGACCTGGATCCAGAAGACGGTCCGGCCGTCCTCGAACGCGTAGTAGACCCACTTCATGAGCACCATGCCGCCCAGGGGGACGAGCCCGAGCGCCATGGCGCGCAGCACCTCGGAGACGGCCGCGCCGGACGCGGCGTCGACGGAGGGGACGAGGAACTTGGTGATCGGCAGGGCGAGGACGACCAGGACGACGGTCGCGAAGACGGTGAAGACGCCGACGGTGCGCACGCCGCGCGAGAGGTCGTGCCGGACGAGCGCGAGGTCGCCCGCGTGCGCCGCGGCGCTCATTCCCGTGAAGAGCGCCGTCGCGATCGACACCGTCACGAGCGAGTGGGGCAGCAGGTAGATCATGAGCGCCTGCGTGTAGGCGGCGTTGCCCGCCACCGCGAGGGCGCCCGAGAACGCGTCGGGCGCGCCCGTGATCAGCCCGGTGACGGCGCCGAGGGTCCCGGGGTCGTCCCGGTACGGCCCGAACGTCTGCGCGAGCGCGGCGCGGGGGGCCTCGCTCGCGAAGCGGGTGGTGAACAGGACCCCGACCTGCTCGAGGAGGACGGCGGCGAACGTCCACAGCGCCACCTGGCCCGCGGACCGCAGACCGATGCCGTGCAGGCCGAACCGCAGGTGCCAGCGGAAGCCGGCCCGCCACAGCGGGACCACGAGGATGAGCGCCTGCGCCGCGACCCCGAGCGTCGCGGTCCCTGCGAGGAGCGCGATCTTGGACCCGTCCCACTGCGTGAGGTCGTCGACGTTGCCCACCGCCGCCGGGCCGTAGATCGCGATGAACGCCCCGAACCCGACGATCGACACCACGTTGTTGAGCACGGGTGCCCACATGAAGGGACCGAACTGGCCCCGCGCGTTGAGCACCTGCCCGAGCAGGGTGTACAGCCCGTAGAAGAAGAGCTGCGGCGTGCACCAGAAGGCGAAGGCGACCGCGAGCGACGTCTGCGGCGCGGTCCACCCCGGCCCCGTGTAGAGCGCGACGAGGATGCTCGACCCCGCGGTGAGCAGCGCCGAGAGCGCGACCAGCACGACGCCGGAGAGCGTGAGCAGCTTGTCGAGCCGCTCCTGCGTGTTGTGCGCGCGGTAGGCGCGGACGATCTGCGGCACGAGGACGGCGTTGAGGACGCCGCCCGCGAGGATCGCGAAGAGGACGTTGGGGATCTTGTTCGCGACGTCGAACGCGTCCGCGACCAGGCCCGTGGTCCCGATCGCGGCCACGAGGAGGACGTTGCGCACGAGGCCGAGCCCGCGCGAGACGAACGTGCCCGACGCCATGAGCGCGGACGAGCGGCCGAGCCCGCCCGTGCGGGGGGCGGGCGCCTCCGTGGCGCCGGCCTCCGCGGTCTCGTCCGGGGTGCCGGGCGCCGCCGGGTCGCCGGGCAGCGCCCCGGACGGGACGACGTCGCGCGTCGTGCCGGGCCGCGTGCCGTGCCCGGCGCCCGCGGGCCGGACGTGGCGGGGCTGGTCGGGGCTCACTCGACGCGCTCCTCGTCCCGGCGGGCGGGCGGCGTGGGCGGCGCGTCCGGTGCCTGCGCCCGGTCCTGCGCGGGCGGCGCCGGCTGGTCCGCCGTGGCGCCCGCCAGACGGCGGGGCGAGCGACCCCGGCGCACGGTGCGCCAGATACCGGCGACGAGCGTCAGCGCGAGGAGGACCGCGATGACCGCGGTGCCGACCGACTCCCAGTCGGCGCGGACGCGCACGATGAACTCCTGCGGCTCCGCGACGCGGACCTGGGGCTGCGCCGCGCTGACGAGCTCGACCTCGACCGTGACGTTCCCGCTCCCGAACCCCTCGACCGGAACGCCCACGCTCGTCTCGGTCGCCACCAGGTCGCCGTCCGCGTCCCGGGTGGCGGCCGGGATCGTCACCGTCCTGCGCTCGGGGGCGCGCAGCCGGGGGTCGTCCGGCCGCAGCACGACCTCGACCGTCGCGTCCTGCTCGAGGGTGCTGCGCACCCGGACGGGGAGGTCCTCCTCCTCGGCGACGAAGAGGAACGGGGCGCGGGTCTGGACGGACAGGCTTCCCTGGACCGCGGTGGACTGCTGCTCCGCGTGCTGGACGGCGAGCGTGCGCGAGGGCTCCGCTGCGCGGAACGCGACGGCGGTCGGCGTGACGAAGCCGGGCTCGAGCGGGCGCGTGATCGTCGTGGGGTCGGCGGCGACCGTCGCGAACGCGGCGAGGTCCGTGCGCGACCGGTCGAGCGCACGGAGCTGGGCGACGGTGATCTCGCCCTCGGGGGCGCCGGAGTCGGGGAGCGGTGCGCGCTCGACGGCGGGCGGCACCGACGCCAGGAGGTCGTCCACCGGGGCCAGGTCGACCCAGGTGGCCGACCGGAGGGCGTCGAGCCGTGCCGTGAAGAGCGTCGGCTCGGCCTCCCAGCTCCGGGGCAGCGCGACGACGACGTGGCGCTGCTCGGCCGGGCGCTCGCGGGCGATCACCGCGGTCTCGGCGAGGATCCGCTGCGTCGCGGTGACGCCCGACCCGTCGCCGGCGGACAGGAGGGCGGTGAGCACCGCGTCGGCGACCAGCGCCTTCACGGGGCCGGCGGCGGTCGCGACCTCGGCGACGCCGGACGGCGTGTAGGTCAGCGACTCGTCCGGTACGAGCCCGCCGGGACCGACGACCGTCGCGGTCGCGCCCGACGCCGCGGCGAGCGTCGTCGTGGCCAGGTCGGGGACGGCGTCGCCCGGCCAGGCGAGGTCGGTCCGCCACCCGGACGCCGGGTCGGTCGGCTCGCCGGACGCCGCGTTCGTGGCCTTCGTGTCGCCCGTCGTCGCGTCGTCGTCGGTCGTCAGGTCCTGTGCGGTGGGGAGCGGGGTCCCCGCCGGCAGCGCGAGACCGGCGTGCGCGAACGCCGCGACGTCCGGGTCGTAGGCGCGCAGCGCGAACGTCGACCGGCCCGCGGAGCCAGCGCTCACGGCGTCGGCCCAGCCGTTCACCGCCGGGTCGGCCGCGACCGCGGCTGCGGCGAGCAGGGCCGGGTCGGCGACCCACGCGACCTCCGGCGTACCGCCGGTCGCTGCGAGCAGGCGCCCGAGGCGACCGTCCGTCCCCACCGCGGCGGAGAGCGCGTCGTCGTAGGCCTGCGGGTCGGGGTCCACCGGGGGGCCGGTCATGGCGGCGACCACGCTCAGGCGCAGCGGGGTCACCTCGCTCGACGGCTCCCACAGGACGAAGGTGCGCTGCACGGCCAGGCGCGCGCCGCCGTCGGACACCGTGAGGGAGATGCCGCGCGGGCCCCAGTCGCTGCCTGCGTTCAGGGTGAGCTCCGCGACCGTCGCGGTGAGCGTGACCTCCGCGCTCTCGCCCGGAGCGAGGGGGGCCTCGAGGCCCTGGCTGGTGACGCCGACCCCGACACGGCCGTCGAGCCCGGTCGTGGTCCAGCTCTCGAGCGCCGACCGGGTGCTCAGCACGCGCCGGTCGACGCCGAGCGCCACCTCGGGCGCCCCGAGCGTCTCCGCGGTCCCGTTGGTCACGCGCGTGGTGACGGTGAGGGTGGCGCCCGGGCCGAGGACGGTCGGCTGCAGCGAGGACACCTCGAGCGTCACCGCGTCCTCGGTCTCCGTGGCGGCACCCGCCGTCGTGCCCGCCGTCGTGCCCTGGGGCGTGGCCGCCGCGGCGAGGGACCCGCCGAGGACGACGCCGACGGTCAGGACCAGCAGGACGACCAGGGCGACGAGGAGGCGAGCGGACCTGCCGAGGAGCGAGGCTGACGCGGCGCCGCCGAGGCGCGCGCCGCTGCTGGGGGAGGGCGTCATGAGTGGTCGGTCGAGCTCCGTGGGGCGGGCGGTGCCGGGCCGCCGCGGCCGTCGTGCGGACGGCCGGGCGAGCGGACGATCGTCCGGGTCACCCTACTCTCGACCACCCCGTGGAACCGCGCCGGTCTGCCCTCGAGGACGCTCTGCGCGACGACGGCGATCCGGCGCTCGTTCGGGTAGGCGAGCCGGTCGGGCAGGTCCGCCACGGGGATCCACGCGACGTCCTCGGCCTCGCCGTCCGGGTCGCCCTCGACCGTGAGGAACCCGCCCGTCGCGCGCAGGAGGAAGTGGTGCACGACCTTGTGCACGCGGCGGTCGTCGCCGGTGAACCAGTAGTCGATGACGCCGAGCGGCTCCTGCACCGCTCCGTGGATGCCCGTCTCCTCCGCGATCTCGCGGACCGCGGCCTGCTCCGGCGTCTCGTCGCCCTCGAGGTGGCCCTTGGGCAGGCACCACTCGAGGCGCCCGCCCCGGTTGCGCCGCGCGATGATCGCCGCGCACAGGTCGCCGCCCGCGACCGTGACGACGAGCCCGCCGGCCGAGACCTCGTCGACGACGGGCAGCGGCGGCGGCGCGGGGGCAGGACGCGAACGCGGGTCGATGCGCAGCGCGTGCCCGCCGGGCGGGGCGGGGACCGGGAGGGGCTGCCCGCGACCGCTGTCACGCCCGCCCGCCGGATCCCTCCGGGGCTCGTGGGCGTGCGCAGGGGTGGACATGTCCCAACTTTACCGAGTGGACGTCGGCTCCCCGGGACCGGCTCCCCGGTGCGGGCGTCGCATCTGGCAGGCTTGGGTGTCGTGCCCCAGCCTTCGTCGTCCCCGCCGTCACCTCCGCCGGCATCTCAGCCGACGCCGCAGCCGACGCCGCAGTCGCTCGAGCTGCAGCGTCGAGCCCTCGCCGTCCTCACCGAGATGGCGCCCGCGGCGATCGAGCTCGGCGAGGCGTTCCGCGCCGCGGGTCACGAGCTCGCGCTCGTGGGCGGGCCCGTCCGCGACGCGTTCCTCGGGCGGGCGAGCAACGACCTCGACTTCGCCACGTCCGCGTCGCCCGACGAGACCGAGGCGCTCCTCGCGCGCTGGGGCGACGCCCACTGGGACATCGGCAAGGAGTTCGGCACGATCGGGGCGAAGCGGTTCGGCCGTGGTGGCCCGGGCGACGACCTCGTCGTCGAGGTGACGACGTACCGCACCGACGAGTACGACCCGACGTCGCGCAAGCCCGTCGTCGCGTTCGGCGACACGCTCGAGGGCGACCTGTCGCGCCGGGACTTCACCGTCAACGCGATGGCGGTGCGCGTCCCGGAGATGACGTTCGTCGACCCCTTCGACGGCCTCGACGACCTCGCGCGCCGCGTGCTGCGCACGCCGATCGCCCCCGAGCGCTCGTTCGACGACGACCCGCTGCGCATGATGCGCGCCGCGCGCTTCGCGGCCCAGCTCGGGTTCGACGTCGACGGCGGCACGCTCGCCGCGCTCGTCCTCATGACCGAGCGCATCGAGATCGTGTCCGCCGAGCGCGTGCGGGACGAGCTCTCGAAGCTCCTGTGCGCGACGTCGCCGCGCCGCGGTCTCGAGGTGCTCGTGGACACCGGCCTCGCCGACCACGTGCTGCCCGAGCTGCCCGCGCTCAAGCTCGAGATCGACGAGCACCACCGGCACAAGGACGTGTACGAGCACTCGCTCACGGTGCTCGACCAGGCGATCGCCCAGGAGACCGGGCCCGACGGCGCGGTCCCGGCCCCCGACCTCGTGCTCCGCCTGGCCGCGCTGCTGCACGACGTCGGCAAGCCGCCGACGCGCCGCTTCGAGCCCGGGGGCGGCGTGAGCTTCCACCACCACGAGGTCGTCGGCGCCAAGATGGTCGCCAAGCGCCTCAAGGCGCTGCGGTACGACAAGCAGGTCGTCAAGGACGTCGCCCGCCTCGTCGAGCTGCACCTGCGGTTCCACGGCTACGGCGACGGCGCCTGGACCGACTCCGCCGTGCGCCGGTACGTGACCGACGCCGGACCGCTGCTCGAGCGGCTGCACCGCCTCACGCGCGCCGACTGCACGACCCGCAACCGGCGCAAGGCCCAGCGGCTGCGCGAGTCGTACGACGACCTCGAGCGCCGCATCGCCGACCTCCAGGAGAAGGAGGAGCTCGACGCCGTCCGCCCGGACCTCGACGGCCAGCAGATCATGGCGATCCTCGGGATCCGGCCGGGGCCGGTGGTGGGGAAGGCGTACAAGCACCTGCTCGAGCTGCGCCTCGACCGCGGCCCGGTCGACGAGGAGACGGCGCGAGCGGACCTCCTGGCCTGGTGGGCCGACCAGCCGGAGTCGTCCACCTCCTGAGCGGCGAGGCGTCCTGTTCGGTCCGGGCGAGACCTCCGGGGCGGTCGTGCCGGGTCTACCATCCGCGCCGCTCGTTCCTCGCGCCGCTCCCGCCAGACCCGCCACGACCCGGCACGACCGCCCCTCCGGCCTCGCCCTCGGCGGTCGCGTCGCCTCCGGGCGGGCGCGCGACGCGGCGAGGACTCAGACGTCGTCGGTGGCCAGGGCGGCCTCGACCTTGACGTCCTCGACCGGTGCGTCCTGCGTGCGGTCCTGCGCGGGGCCGTGGCCGGCGCCGTGGTCCTGCGGCGCGCTGCGACGCAGGAGGAACGAGAGGCCCACGGCCACGAGCATGACGGCCGTGCCCCAGACGAACGCGTCGCCGACCCCCTCGGCCAGCGCCGCCTGCGGTGACGCGCCCGCCTCGCCGTAGGCGATGGAGCGGGTCGTCATGACGGCGACGAACATGGCCGTGCCCGCGGCGCCCGCGAGCTGCTGCACGGTGCCGATCGACGCCGACCCGTGCGAGTACTGGTGCGGTTCGAGCGCCGAGAGCGCGGACGTGAACAGCGGCGTGAACATGAACGCGAGGCCCAGGCTCAGCGTGACGTGCAGCGCGAGGACGAACCACGGCGACGAGTCCGCGTGGATCGTCGTGAACGCGGCGAGGGCGACGGCGACGACGCTCACGCCGGGGATGACGAGCGGGCGCGGGCCCACCCGGTCGTAGAGCCGTCCGACGGTCGGGCCGAGCAGACCCATGAGGAGCCCGCCCGGGAGCACGATGAGGCCGGTCGCGAGCGGCTCCAGACCCATCGCGTCCTGCAGGAACAGCGGCAGGAGGATGAGCGAGCCGAACATGGCGACCATGCCGACCGCCATGATGCCGAGCGGGACGCTGAAGCCACGGTGCGTGAACACGCGGAGGTCGAGCAGCGCGCGGTCGTCGCGCTGGAGGACGAGCTGGCGCCACACGAACGCTCCGAGCGCGAGAGCGCCGAACGCGATGGGCACCGCCGGCGGGACGACGGGCGTGTGGCGCGCGGCCTCGCCGATGCTGGAGAGCCCGTAGACCAGGCCGCCGAACGCGAACGCCGCGAGGACCAGGGAGAACGGGTCGAGGCGCGAGTGCGTACGGTCGGCGACGTCCCGGATGTACAGGAAGCCGAGGACGAGCGCGACGAGCGCGATCGGGAGGACGATCCCGAACACCCACCGCCAGCTCAGCGAGTTGAGGATGAGGCCGGAGAGCGACGGGCCCAGCGCGGGTGCCGCGGCCATGACGATCGAGATGTTGCCCATGACCTTGCCGCGGATCGTCGGCGGGACCAGGGTCATGATCGTCGTCATGAGCAGCGGCATCATGATCGCCGTGCCCGACGCCTGCACGACGCGGCCGGTCAGCAGCCACGCGAAGCCCGGCGAGACGGCGGCGAGCAGCGTGCCCGCGCTGAACAGGGACATCGCGAGCAGGTACGCGCCGCGCGTCCCGAGGCGCTGGAGCAGGAACCCGGTCGCCGGGATGACGACCGCCATCGTCAGCATGAACGCGGTCGTGAGCCACTGGCCCGTGCTGGCCGTGATGCCGAGGTCCTCCATGAGCGGCGCCAGCGCGACGCTCATGGTCGTCTCGTTGAGGATCACGACGAACGCGGAGCCGAGCAGCAGCGCGATGACGAGGAAGTCCGCCCGGGGTAGCCGGTCGACGGGGGCCGCCGAGGTGTCGTGGGTGGGGGAGGCTGTCACGGGGTGTCTCCGCTCGCGTGGGTGGCGGCCCGGGCCCAGGTTCGGACCCGGTCGGGGCAGGGCGGGCTGCGTGGGGGCAGCACGGGAGTCGCGTGCGGTGCACGCGACGACGGTGTCGGTTCTCGGTCGGCGGGGCCACGGGGGATGGGTGACCCGGGACGATCAGCGCGGCCCAGCCACGTCGATCCGTACCCTGTACGACCATCCACCATCCTGCGTTATTCCCGTCCGACGTGACGACCTCTTTTCGCTCGCGGACTCATCGGTGCTGCCGACAGCAGAAGCCGTGGTCGTGCCGCGTGAGGTGATCGGGGGAGGTGCGACCAGAAGAGGACGGCGGGTGACCGCTACCCGGCCTAGCGTCGAGGACGGACCCGCACCCCGACACCGGAGGCCCCTGATGGAGTTCCGACCGTTCACGATCGACGTCCCGCAGGTCGAGCTCGACGACCTGCGCGAGCGCCTCGCCCGCACCCGCTGGCCCGCCGAGCTCCAGGAGCATGGCTGGGAGCGCGGCACCGAGCTGTCGACGATGCGTCGCCTCGTCGCGCACTGGGTGGACGGGTACGACTGGCGCGCGCAGGAGGCGCGTCTGAACCGCTTCCACCACCTCGTCGCCACGATCGCCGGCCGCGACCTCCACGCGATCCACGAGCGTGCGGTGCGCCCGGACGCTCCGGCGATCCTTCTGCTGCACGGCTGGGCGGACTCGTTCTACCGGTTCGCGCACGTCGTCGACCGCCTCACGGGCCGCGATCCCGCGGTCGGCCCCGACGAGCCGGTGTTCGACGTCGTCGTCCCGTCGCTGCCAGGCTTCGACTTCTCGGACCAGCCCGAGGCCGGGACGGTGAGCGGCGCGCAGAGCGCCGAGGTCGTCGCGAGCCTCATGGCGGGCCTCGGCTACGACCGCTACCTCGTGCACGGCGGCGACTGGGGCGGTGTCGTCGCGCAGGAGGTGGCGCGCGCCCACCCCGACCGCGTCGTCGGCCTCCACCTCACCGACGTCCCGTTCCCCAACCTGTTCCTCGTCGACCGCGACACGGCGAGCGAGGGGGAGCGCGCGATGTTCGCCGCGGTCGACGCCTGGGGCGAGACGCACGGCGGGTACGTCGGGATCCAGTCGTCGCGCCCGCTCACGCTGTCCTACGGTCTGAGCGACTCGCCCGTCGGTCTCGCCGCTTGGCTCGTCGACCACTTCGGCCACCTCTCCGACACCCTGCCGTCCGACGACGACCTGCTCACCAACGTGATGCTCTACTGGCTCGCCAACTCGATCCGCTCCTCGATGCGCCTCTACAACGAGGGGCTCGACGGCGACTGGGGCGGTGAGTCGGGGGGCGACGCAGGGGACGACGCCGCATGGTCGGGCGGGGAGGGCGCCGACGCCGCATGGTCGGGCGAGGAGAGTGCCGACGCCGGCTGGTCGCAGCGCATCGACGTGCCGACGGCGGTCGCCGTCTTCCCGCGCGACATCTCGCAGCCTCCGCGCGAGTACGCGGAGCGGTTCTTCGACGTCCGGCGGTTCACCACGATGCCGCGCGGCGGGCACTTCGCCGCGCTCGAGGAGCCGCAGCTCGTCGTCGACGACCTCCGGGCCTTCGCCTCCGAGCTCGGCTGAGCCCGACGGTGCGGCCGGGCCCTGTCAGGCGCCCGGTCGCCCGGCCGGGACGTCGTCGGTGGCCGACCCCTCGTCGGGCGCGCCGGCCTCGGGGGCCGGCCGCGCGCCGTCGGGCACGACGGCGTCCCCCGCCCCGGCCGGGGTCCGCGCCCCGCGCGTCCACATCACGAGCGCGGCGAGCGCGTAGGCGACCGCGAGGGCGACGAACACGCCGCGCGACCACCCCGTGTCGGGGAGCGTGAACGCTGCCAGGGCGGCCGCGCCGACGAACGCCGCGTTGTACAGGACGTCGTAGAACGCGAAGGCCCTGCCGCGGTACTCGTCGTCGGTGTCGCGCTGGACGATCGTGTCCACCGCGATCTTGGTGCCCTGCGCGGCGAGCCCGAGCAGGGCGGCGCCCGTGTACACGACCGCGCGCGACGGCGTCGTGACGAGGAGGAGCTGGCTCGCCGCGGCGAGCAGCAGCATGATCGCGATCCACACCTGCGGGCCCGTGTACCGGGAGAGCGTGGGGGTCAGCACCATGGCGCCAGCACCGCCCAGGCCCGTCAGGCCGACGACGATCGCGAAGGTCGCCATGCCGGCCGTCTGGCTCCCCGCGTCGAGGAGGTTCCGGGCGATGAGGATCGACGCGATGAAGACCACGCCGTAGAGGAAGCGGTGGGTGGCCATCGCGAGCAGCGCCTGGCCCGGGGTGCGGCGCGCGACGAGGTACCGGGCGCCGTCGGCCAGGCCGCGCGCGACCTTGACGATCTCCGACCGGATCGCCGACTCGGCAGGGCGTTCCGGGCCGAGCTGCGTGCGGCCGAGACGCAGCGCGAGCAGCGACGCGATCCCGAACACGAGCGCCGCGCACACGAGCGCGGACGAGTCCTTGACCCGGCCCGGCTCGAACGCGAGCCCCAGGACGAACCCGATCCCGCCCCCGACGAACGCCGCACCGGCGCCCAGCGTCGGGGTCAGGGAGTTCGCGGTGAGGAGCAGCGGACCGTCGACGACGCGCGGCAGGCCCGCGGACAGGCCCGCGAGGAGGAAGCGGTTCACCGACAGCGCCGCGAGCCCGAGGGCGTAGATCCACCCGCTCACGCCGCCCGAGAGCATGAGCGCCGCCATGCCCAGCGTGATGACCACGCGGACCGCGTTGCCCCAGGCGAGCACCTGTCGGCGCTGCCACCGGTCGAGGAACACGCCCGCGAACGGCCCCACGATCGTGAACGGCGCCAGCATCACCGCGAACGCGCCTGCGATCGCCGCCGCGGTGCCCTGCGACTCGGGCGAGAAGAACAGCAGCGACGCCAGGCCGACCTGGAACATGCCGTCACCCGCCTGCGACACGAGCCGGACGGCGAACAGCTTGCGGAAGCCGCGCAGCCGCAGCAGCGCTCGCAGCTCGGCGACGACACTCACCCCTCAACCCTAGGCGGTCGACGCGGTCGGCCGGGACGTCATCGACGGGCCCGGCCGACGACGTCCCGTTCTCGCATCCTGGGAACGTCTGGGCAAGAACCATTAGGAAGGTTACCTTTGTGTTTTCGTCACGACCCGCCACAGTGGCCGGGCCCAGAGAAGCAGCGAGGCATTCTCGAATGACACGAACCCCCAGGACGGCAGCCGCAGGGCTCGCCTTCGCAGCGACGGCGGCGCTCGTCGCCGGCACGGTCGGCACGGCGTACGCCGCACCCGCGACCGCCGGCGGAGACGGCGCCAACGGCTACAAGACCGTCGGCTACTACCCCGCGTGGGACGCCGGCAACGAGGACGGCTACCAGGTGGCCGACCTCCAGACCACCGGGGCGGCGTCGGACCTGACGCATCTCAACTACGCGTTCGGCAACGTCACGACCGACCTGGTCTGCGACATCACCGACCGGGAGGACCCCGTCGACGGCGGGCTCCAGGGCGACCCCCTCAACGACTACGTGCAGCTCAAGCCGGCCGGGCAGGCCGTCGACGGCGTCGCGGACACCGCCGACCAGGCGCTCGCGGGGAACTTCAACCAGCTCAAGAAGCTCAAGGAGGCCAACCCGGGCCTGAAGGTCCTCATCTCGCTCGGCGGCTGGACCTGGTCGGACAACTTCTCCGACGCCGTGTCCACGCCGGAGAACCGCGAGCGGCTCGTCGAGTCCTGCATCGACGTGTACTTCCGCGGGAACCTGCCCGTCGTCCAGGACGCGGAGAACGGCACCAAGGGTGGCGACGGCGTCGCCGCCGGTATCTTCGACGGCGTCGACTTCGACTGGGAGTGGCCCGGCGCGACAGGCGAGCACCCCACGCCGCGACCCGAGGAGGACGCGGAGAACTTCGTCCAGTTCGCGCAGCTCCTGCGCGCCGAGCTCGACGAGCTCGGCACCGAGACCGGCGAGGACTACCTCCTCACCGGCTTCGCACCGGCCGGCTGGGCCCCGCGCACCTATGGTGGCTGGCTCGACCCGCGCTTCGTCGAGGCGCTCGACTTCATCAACGTCCAGGGCTACGACTACCACGGCGACTGGAACACCACCCGCACGGGTCACCAGGGCAACCTGCACGTCTACGAGGACCCGACGACGGGGGAGCCCGCCAACTGGGGCCTCGCCGCCGACGGTGTCCTCGGCGCATACCACGCCGCCGGGTGGCCCAAGGAGAAGCTCGTGCTCGGCATGGCCGCGTACGGCTACGGCTGGAAGAACGTCACCGACCCGACGCCCGGTGCCGCGGCGGACGGCGCGCTCCCGTTCACGTACTACTCGGAGATCAAGGCGAAGGGCCTCCCGGAGTACTACGACGAGGTCGCCGGACAGGGCTACTTCTACGGCGACGGCGAGTGGTGGACCGCGGACACCCCGCGGTCCGTGACGGCCAAGGCCGAGTACCTCGCCACCAACGGCTACGGCGGCGGCTACTTCTGGGACCTCGCCGGTGACGACGACAACGAGCTCCTCGGGACCCTCCGAGGCACGTTCGAGATCGCCACCCCCGGGCCCCTCGTCCCCGCCGACGCGGCAGCCCCCTGGTACGCGACCGGCGTGTACACCGCGGGAGACGTCGTCTACCACGACGGCGTCGAGTACCGCGCCGCGTGGTGGACCCGGAACCAGGAGCCCGGCCAGCCGAACGGCCCCTGGCGCGCCATCGGCGGCGCCGGCACCGCCCCCGCCGGAGAGGCACCCGCGTGCGGCGACGCCTGGGACGCCGACCGCACCTACACCACGGGCGACGTCGTCACCCGCGCGGGCGTGAACCACACCGCGCAGTGGTGGACCACCGGGTCCCAGCCCGGCACCGATGCGTACGGCGCCTGGGACGCGGGCAGCCCCTGCGTCTGACGCACAGCGCCACGAGCGAGGCCCCTGCCGATCATCGGCAGGGGCCTCGCCCGTGTCTCGACCTGCGATGCGCTCCAGGTCAGCGCTCGACGTTCTTGGTCGCGCTGACCTTGCGCTCCGTTCCGGGCGAGCGCCTCGTTCCTCGGCCCTCACCCTGCACTGCGCTCCAGGTCAGCGCTCGACCTCACCGGCGATGAAGGCCTCCAGCTGCGCACGACCCTTCGTGTCCTCCATCTGGACCGGCGGGGACTTCATGAAGTAGGTCGAGGCCGAGAGGATCGGGCCGCCGACGCCGCGGTCCTTGGCGATCTTCGCGGCGCGCACGGCGTCGATGATGATGCCCGCGGAGTTGGGGGAGTCCCAGACCTCGAGCTTGTACTCGAGGTTCAGCGGGACCTCGCCGAACGCGCGGCCCTCGAGACGCACGTACGCCCACTTGCGGTCGTCGAGCCACGCGACGTAGTCCGACGGGCCGATGTGGACGTTGCGGTCCTCCTTCTTGCCGCCGAGCGGGCCCTCGAGGTTCGAGGTCACGGCCTGCGTCTTGGAGATCTTCTTGGACTCCAGGCGCTCACGCTCGAGCATGTTCTTGAAGTCCATGTTGCCGCCGACGTTGAGCTGGTACGTGCGGTCCAGCACGACGCCGCGGTCCTCGAAGAGCTTGGCGAGCACGCGGTGCGTGATCGTCGCGCCGACCTGCGACTTGATGTCGTCGCCGACGATCGGCACGCCGGCCTCCTCGAACTTCGCGGCCCACTCCGGGTCGGACGCGATGAAGACGGGGAGCGCGTTGACGAACGCCACGCCGGCGTCGATCGCGGCCTGCGCGTAGAACTTCGCGGCCTGCTCGGAGCCCACGGGGAGGTAGCAGACGAGCACGTCGACCTGGGCCTCGCGCAGCGCGGCGACGACGTCGACCGGCTCCGCGTCCGACTCCTCGATCGTCTGCGCGTAGTACTTGCCGATGCCGTCGAGGGTCGGGCCGCGCTGGACGGTCACGCCGAGCGGCGGGACGTCCGCGATCTTGATCGTGTTGTTCTCCGAGGCGTTGATGGCCTCCGAGAGGTCGAAGCCGACCTTCTTCGCGTCGACGTCGAACGCCGCCACGAAGTCCAGGCTCGACACGTGGTAGTCGCCGAACTGCACGTGCATGAGGCCCGGGACGGTGGCGCTCGGGTCGGCGTCACGGTAGAAGTGCACGCCCTGGACGAGGGACGATGCGCAGTTGCCTACGCCGACGATGGCGACGCGGATGGAGGTCATCCTCGCTCCTTGGTGTTCGTTGTTCCAGGGTCCTCGGGACGCCTCGCGCCGTCGGGCTCCTGCTCGGATGGTTCCGCAGGATGCGGGGTGCTGCTGGTCCGCGCACGGGTGGTGCTCCGGGAGTGCCCGAAGCTCCGGTCGCGCTCGGTGGTGATGAGACCGTCGAGCCAGCGCACCTCGCGCTCGACCTGCTCGAGTCCGTGACGTTGCAGCTCGAGCGTGTACTCGTCGAGCCGCTCGCGGGTGCGAGCCGCGGACTCCCTGACCGCCTCCAGCCTCTCCGTGAGCCGGGTGCGCCGGCCCTCGAGGATGCGGATGCGGGTCTCGGCGTCGGTCTGCGCGAAGAACGCGAACCGGACGTCGAAGCTCTCGTCCTCCCACGCGGCCGGCCCCGACGAGGCCAGCACGCTCTGGAGGTGCTCCTTGCCCTCGGCCGTCAGCTCGTAGACGATCCGCGCGCGCTTGCCCGAGAGGGCGGGCGCGAGCGTCGACTGCGCCGCGGACTGCTCCGTGCCGGTGATGAGCCCGCGGGCCACCAGCGACTTGAGGGCGGGGTACAGCGAACCGTAGGACAGCACGCGGAACGACCCGAGCATGAGGTTGAGCCGCTTGCGCAGCTCGTACCCGTGCAGCGGGGACTCCTTGAGGAGGCCGAGGATCGCGGTCTCGAGCACCGGTGTCTTGCTGCGCACGAACCCACCTCCTGACGCACCTCGGGCGTGCCGCGACGGGCTCGCTGTGACCTGATGATCGACTCGATGTATCGAGTCGATACATCGACAGGTTAGGTCGTCTCGATGCGTCGTGCAATCTTCGGGGAGTGTCGCGCATCGCGCCACAGATGTGAAGGACCCGCGGAGGCGGCGGGACGCCACGGCGAATCAATGGCGCACGATCGCGCTGTCAGTGCTGCAGACCCTTGTCCCGACAGGGCGACGCCCTATTGTTCAGGGTGGTCCGGCGTGTGCCGACCCCGTGCCCGACGACGTCCCGCGCCCGAGGCGGGGACGCGCCGTCGGGCAGGTGGTCCGCTCGCGGCGGGCCACGAGCAGGTCCGCGGACGACGTGGAGCCGGCTTCCCGTTGCCCCCCAGAGGAAGGTAGACCGTGGCGCGATCCACGAGGACGAACGGACGGACGACCCCCCGCGGGCGCCGTCGGTTCTTCAACTACCCGCGCTCGCACGTCAAGAGCTTCCGCCGCTGGCTGCCGTCGTGGCGCGTCGTCGTCGGGACCATGCTCACCGGTGTCGCGCTCGTCGCGGGCGTGCTCGTCGCGGCGTGGGTCACGACCGACGTCCCGACGAAGCTGCCGAGCGTCGGGGCGCAGACGTCCACGGTGTACTGGGGCGACGAGACGACCGAGATGGGGACGTACGCGGTCGAGAACCGCGAGATCGTCGACTACGCGTCACTGCCCGACTATGTGGGCAACGCCGTCGTCGCCTCGGAGGACAGCACCTTCTGGACCAACTCCGGCGTGGACTTCCGAGGCATCGCACGTGCCTTCTACAACAACCTCAAGGGCGGCGGCCGCCAGGGCGCCTCGACGCTCACGCAGCAGTACGTCGAGCGGTACTACACGGACACCGTCACGGACTACGCGGGCAAGGCCCGCGAGGCGATCCTCGCGCTGAAGATCACGCAGAAGCAGAAGAAGGAAGACATCCTCGGGAACTACCTGAACACGATCTACTTCGGCCGCGGGGCGTACGGCATCCAGGCGGCCGCGCAGAAGTACTACGGCGTGAACGCGGCGGACCTGACGATCTCCCAGGCCGCGATGATCTCGGGCATCATCCCCAACCCGACGAACTGGGACCCCGCGAACAACCCCGAGCAGGCGCAGCACCGCTGGGAGCGGTCGCTCAAGAACATGCGGGACGACGGCCACATCGACAAGGCCCAGTGGGACGAGGCGATCGCGGCCGGTTTCCCGGAGCCGATCCCGTACGTGAAGTCGGACAAGTACGCCGGGCCGACCGGGTATCTGCTCGCCATGGTCGAGAAGGAGCTGGCGAGCGAGGGCATCGACATCTCGGAGGCCGACCTCACGAGCAAGGGCTACAAGATCACCACGACGATCGACCCGGCGATGCAGCAGGCCGCGGTCGCGACCATCGACTCCCTTCCCCAGGAGGGCCGCGGCGACGACAACCCCGTCTCCCCGAACCTCCGGGCAGCGCTCGTGTCCATCGACCCGAACGACGGCTCCATCCGTGCGCTGTACGGCGGTGCCGACTTCCTCCAGAACCAGTACAACAACGCGACGCTCGGCGCCGCTCAGGGCGGATCGACCTTCAAGCCGTTCACGCTCGTCGCGGCGCTCGAGAACGGCCACACCCTCGACGAGCGCTATGACGGCAACTCCCCGCTCACGTTCGAGGGGGCGAACGACGGCGGCGACTGGAAGGTCCGCAACTTCGGCGACGCGTCGTACGGGAACATCGACCTGGTCAAGGCCACGGCCAACTCGGTGAACACCGTCTATGCCGAGCTCAACATCGAGACCGGGCCGGAGAAGACGGCCGAGGTGGCGCACCGCCTGGGCATCGACGAGGACACCGAGGTGCAGGGCAACGCGGCGAACGTGCTCGGCACCGCGACGGTGACGCCGCTCGAGCTGACGAACGCGTACGCGACCATCGCAGCCGGAGGACAGCGGGCGACCCCGCACATCGTCGCGAAGGTCGTCGACGCACGCGGAAACGTGAAGTACCAGGCGCCCGGTGCGGACAAGCGCGTCGCCGAGTTCAACACCGACACGATGGCGGCGACGCAGTACGCGTTGTCCCAGGTCGTCGAGCAGGGCTCGGGCGAGCCCGCGAAGGCGCTCGGCCGCCCGGCTGCCGGCAAGACCGGTACCTCGAACGAGAACAAGTCGGCCTGGTTCGCCGGCTTCACGCCGGGGCTCGCGACCGTCGTCGGTCTGTACCAGACCGGCCCGAACAACGAGCAGGAGCAGATCACGCCGTTCGGGCGCTGGGCCGACATGCGCAACCCCGAGATCACGGGTGGTTCGTGGCCGGTCGAGGCGTGGACGTCGTACATGCAGGCCGCGACGGCGAACCTGCCGGTCGGCGAGTTCCTCACGTACACGCCGCCCAAGCCGCAGCCGACGGAGACGCCCACCGAGACCCCGACGGAGACCCCGACCGAGGACACACAGCCGGAGGAGCCGGTCGAGCCGGAGCAGCCGGAGAACGTCACCGTTCCGGGTGACCTTCAGGGACGGACCGTCGACGACGCCAAGGCGGCGCTCAGGGCGCTCGGGCTCAAGTGGGCGGTCACCGAGGAGTTCTCGAACGAACCGCGCGGGGTCGTCATCAAGGCGGGTTCGGCGGGTGCGGAGGTCCCACCCGGTTCGACGATCGCCCTCGTGGTCTCCAAGGGAACGGACCCGGGTCAGCAGCCCGAGAACCCTGACCCGACCGAGACACCGACCGACCAGCCCACCGAACCCGGCTCCGGGAACGGGAACGGGAACGGCGGTGGACCGGGCGGAGGCGGCTGACCCGGCCGACCGCAGATTTCCAGGGGCCCGCGCCGAGCGGGTACCCTGGGGAGCTGCCGTCCGCTCGTCGGACGGCAGCAGCACGAATGCATGAACCCTCCTGTCACGGAGAGACCGTGACCGCGAAGACCAGAGGAGGTGGGTTATCCGCATGCGTCAGTACGAACTGATGATCATCCTCGACCCCGAGATCGAGGAGCGCACCGTCGCCCCGTCGCTCGACAAGTACCTGTCGGTCATCAAGACCGACGGCGGCTCCGTCGACAAGGTGGACATCTGGGGTCGTCGCCGCCTGGCGTACGACATCAAGAAGAAGTCCGAGGGCATCTACGCGGTCGTCGACTTCACGTCGACCTCCGACACCGCCAAGGAGCTGGACCGTCAGCTCGGCCTCAACGAGGTCGTCCTGCGGACCAAGATCCTGCGCACGGACGCTCGCTGATCCTCCCCGCGTCCCCCGTTCGACCGTCCCGCACCGGGACGCTCCACGCCGTAGCGCGTGTGGGCGCCGCGTGATGGGATGAGCGACGCGAGAACGTTACGAGCGAGGCGCGCGGCGCCGTCGACGACACAGACGACACACGAAGGAGCTGGCCATGGCAGGTGACACCGTCATCACGGTGATCGGGAACCTCACGGGAGACCCGGAGCTGCGTTTCACCCCCTCGGGTGCGGCGGTGGCCAACTTCACGGTGGCGTCGACGCCGCGGACCTTCGACCGCCAGTCGAACGAGTGGAAGGACGGGGACACCCTGTTCATGCGCTGCTCGATCTGGCGCGAGGCCGCGGAGAACGTCGCGGAGTCGCTGACGAAGGGCATGCGCGTCATCGCGCAGGGCCGCCTCGTCCAGCGCTCGTACGAGACCCGCGAGGGGGAGAAGCGCACCGTCGTCGAGCTGCAGGTGGACGAGATCGGTCCCTCCCTGCGCTACGCCTCCGCGAAGGTCACCCGGGCCCAGCGCTCGGGTGGCGGTGGCGGCGGCTTCGGCGGCGGTGGCGGCTACGGAGGTGGCGCCAACTCCGGCGGTGCCTCCGGTGGCGGATTCAGCTCCGGCGGCGGTCAGCAGCAGAGCGACGACCCGTGGGCCACGGCTGGCCCCGCGTCGTCCGGTGGTTCGTTCTCCGACGAGCCCCCGTTCTGATCGCCCGCCACTCCCAGAACACACACCCGTCCCCGCGGGTGCCGTGCCGTTCGTCGGCACGGACCACGCGCGGGGATCGCACCTTGTAGAGGAGCAACACCATGGCGAAGCCTGTGGTGCGCAAGCCCAAGAAGAAGTCCAACCCGCTGAAGTCGGCCAAGATCGAGTCGGTCGACTACAAGGACACCGCGCTGCTGCGCAAGTTCATCTCCGACCGCGGCAAGATCCGTGCGCGTCGCGTGACCGGCGTCTCCGTCCAGGAGCAGCGCCAGATCGCCCGTGCGGTGAAGAACGCGCGCGAGATGGCGCTGCTGCCGTACACGTCGACGGCTCGCTGAGCGGGAAGGGAGAGAACTCATGGCCAAGCTGATCCTGACCCACGAGGTCACCGGTCTCGGTGAGCCCGGCGACGTCGTCGAGGTGAAGGACGGGTACGCCCGTAACTTCCTCGTCCCGCGCAAGCTCGCCACGCCGTGGTCCAAGGGCGCCGAGTCCGAGATCACCGCGATCCGCAAGGCGCGCAAGGCCCGCGAGATCGCGTCGCTCGACGACGCGAAGGCGATCCGCGACTCGCTGCAGTCGAAGCCGGTCGTCGTCGAGGCGAAGGCCGGCGCTGCCGGTCGCCTCTTCGGTGCCGTGACGACGGCGGACATCGCGTCCGCCGTGACCGCCGCGGGCGCGTCGGTCGACAAGCGCAAGATCGAGATCGGCCAGCCGATCAAGGCGACGGGGGACTACACGGTCTCCGTCCGCCTCCACCCGGAGGTCTCCGCGACCCTCGCGGTGAAGGTCGTCGCTGCCTGATCTGCTGCTGAGCAGTCCTCGAAGGCCCGGTCCCTCCTCGGAGGGGCCGGGCCTTCGTGCTGCTCACGCCGTGCCGGTGACCATCCAAGCGCTGCCCCGGGCGCGGAGTCCGGTGGTGACGGCGCGAGCGGCCATGAAGACCCCCGCGAAGGCGAGCCACAGCCACGCGAGGCCCGCTGCGCCGTCGGGCGCCCAGTGGCGGACGGCGAGCGCGAACGGCACGTAGACCACGAGCGTGAGCATGCCCGCCCAGGCGAGGAAGCGGCCGTCCCCGGCGCCGATGAGGACGCCGTCGAGCACGAACACCCAGCCCGCCATGGGCAGGAGCAGCCCGCACACGGCCATGCCGACGGCGACGGCGGCGCGCACGTCCGGGTCGGACGTGAAGAGCAGCGCGAACCACCAGCCGCCCGCGGCCATGACGACTCCGAGGGCCGCGCCCGCCGCGACGCCCCATTGGAGCGTGCGGCGCAGGACGGCGCGGACGCGCGGGACGTCGTCGGCCCCGAGTCCGTGGCCGACGAGCGCCTGCGCGGCGATGGCGAGCGCGTCGAGCGCGAACGCGGCCAGGCCCCAGACGGAGTTCACGACCTGGTAGCCCGCGAGCGTCACCTCGCCGAGCCCGGTTGCGACGAAGACCGTGAGGAGGATCGCGAGTCGCAGCGAGAGGGTGCGGACGAAGAGCGGCGCACCGGCGCGCGCGTTGGACCAGATGCCGCCGGCCGCGGGGCGCAGGGACGCGCCGTGGCGGCGCGCGCCGCGCACGACCACGACGACGAGCACCGCGCCCATGGTGAGCTGCGCGACGGCCGTCCCGATGCCCGAGCCGGCGATACCGAGGCCCGCACCGTAGACGAGGACGACGTTGAGGACCGCGTTGAACGTCGCGCCGCCTGCCGCGACCCACAGGGGCGTCTTCGTGTCCTGCATGCCGCGGAGCACACCCGTGGACGCGAGGACGAGGAGCATCCCGGGGAGGCCGAGGGCGGACCAGCGCAGGTACACGACGGCGTGCTCGGCCACCTCGCCCGTCCCGCCCATCGCCCCGACGGCCCAGGGCGCGGTCGCCCACAGCGCGGCGGCGAGGAGCACGCCGAGCCCGACGGCGAGCCACAGGCCGTCGACGCCCGACTGGAGCGCCTCGCGTGTGTGCCCGGCGCCGATGCGCCGGGCGACGGCGGCCGTGGTCGCGTAGGCGAGGAAGACGCACAGCCCGACGAGCGTGACCAGGAGCGTCGAGGCGAGGGAGAGGCCGGCGAGCTGCGCGGTGCCGAGGTGGCCGACGACGGCGCTGTCGACGAGGACGAAGAGCGGCTCCGCGACGAGCGCGCCGAGGGCGGGGACGGCGAGCGCGAGGATCTCGCGGTCGAGCAGGGAGCGGGTGCGGCGACCTGTGGACGACGGCGTGGGGTCGGGTGGCGTCCGGGTGTCGCCGACGTGGCCGGGCGGTGTCCGGCGTGTCGTCGGCGTGTCGTCGGACTTTCTTTCTTCCACACCCCTGAGGGTAGTGACGAGGCTGGTCAGAGGCCGCTCAGGCTGATGTACACAGGGAGATCGTGACGTTGTCCACACCGTTATCCACCGGGTGTGCACAGTGACGGGGACTGTGTCCACAGGTTCGGGGGTCGCTGTCCACCGGGCGTGCACAGGGCCGTTTGCGGGGTGTGGAACCGCGATCTAGTGTCGCGTGGTCGTGCTTGTCGGAGGCGGGAGGCGCGGTCACCGGGACAGTCGTGTGGGTGGCCCGCTGTAGAACACGTGTACGACGAAGGTTTGTCCCGGTCGCGCGGTCCCTCGTGGGGCGTGGCGGCTTCGGGGGAGCGAGGGGCGCATGTCGATCGAGGAGCTCGAGGAGAGCTACGGGGGCCCGGGGCCGTCAGGTTTCGACCGGACGCCGCCGCAGGACGTCGCGGCGGAGATGAGCGTGCTCGGTGGCATGCTGCTGTCGAAGGACGCCATCGCCGACGTCATCGAGCAGATCCGTGGCTCCGACTTCTACCGTCCCGCGCACGAGGTCGTCTACGAGGCGATCATCGACCTCTACGGCCGCGGCGAGCCCGCCGACGCCATCACCGTCGTCGCGGAGCTCACCAAGCGCGGCGAGCTGCAGCGCATCGGCGGCGCCCCGTACATCCACGACCTCATGGCCGGCGTCCCGACCGCTGCGAACGCCGGGTACTACGCGCGCATCGTGCGCGAGCGCGCGGTGCTCCGGCGCCTCGTCGAGGCCGGCACGCGCATCGTCCAGCTCGGCTACGCGACCGATGGCGGCGACGTCGACGAGATCGTCAACAACGCCCAGGCCGAGGTCTACGCCGTCACCGAGCGTCGGACCACCGAGGACTACCTCCCGCTCTCGGAGATCCTCGGTCCGACGTTCGACGAGATCGAGGCTGCGCAGGGGCGCGGCGAGGGCATGACCGGCGTCCCGACCGGCTACTCCGACTTCGACCGGCTCACCAACGGCCTGCACCCCGGTCAGATGATCGTCGTCGCTGCGCGACCTGCTATCGGCAAGGCCCTCGCGCTCGACACGCCGCTCCCCACGCCGTCGGGCTGGACGACGATGGGTGACGTCGCCGTCGGCGACCTGCTCGTCGCCGCGGACGGGACGCCCACGCGCGTCGTCGCCGCGACCGAGGTCATGGTCGACCGCCCGTGCTACGAGGTGGAGCTCGACGACGGCACGGTGATCGTCGCGGACGCGCAACACCAGTGGGTGACCTCGACCCGCGCCCAGCGACGCGCGGTGCGCGCCGGCGAGACGCCTGAGTCGTCCGTGCGCACGACCGAGGAGCTCGCCGCCACGCTCCGGACCGCGACGGCCGACAAGCGCGCGAACCACTCCATCGTCACGGCAGCGCCCCTCGACCTGCCCGACGCGGACCTCCCGATCCATCCGTACGCACTCGGGGTGTGGCTGGGTGACGGCAGCTCCCGACGCGCCGAGTTCACGTCCGCCGACCCCGAGATCGCGATGCGGATCGAAGGACTTGGGTACGTCGCACAGGCGAAGGGCAGTGCGGAGGGCCGCGCGCGGGCGTACAACATGCTTCTGCCCGAGGCCGAGCCTCTGGTCCGAGAGTGCATCGTGTGCGGCACCGAGTTCACACCCAAGAGGGCAACCCTCTTGGCATGCGGAAAGGCGTGCGCAGCGCGTTCGCGCGGCATGGAGCGTCCGGCGCTTCCGACGTGCCCCGACTGTGGCAAGCCCGGCTGGGGCTTCCGACGGTGCCAGGAGTGCCACTCCGCGAACGGCACCATGGGCGGTCGGCTCCGGACGCTCGGGGTGCTGTCGAACAAGCACATCCCGGCTGCGTACCTCCGCGCGAGCGAGTCCCAGCGCCGGGAGCTCCTGGCGGGGTTGCTCGACACGGACGGCACCGTCATGCCGCAGGGCAGCGTCCAGATCAGCCTGACGAACGAGCGTCTCGCGCGCGAGACGCGTGAACTCATCCTGTCGCTCGGGTACCGCACGGGGTGGTCGACGAAGACCGTGAAGGGGCGGACCGCGGCGTCGTCGACGGCGTACACGATCACGTTCACGACCGAGGACGACGTGTTCTGGCTGGAGCGCAAGCGCCTCGTCCACAAGGAGCGTCGTCGTCCGGGCACCGCGCGGCTCACGTCACGGTTCGTCGTCGACGCCCGCCGGGTCGAGTCTGTGCCGGTGCGCTGCGTCGAGGTCGACCATCCCTCGCACCTGTACCTGGCAGGACGATCGATGGTGCCGACGCACAACTCCGTGCTCGGCATCAATGTCGCGACTCACGCCGCGGTGCACCACCAGATGGCGTCCGTCATCTTCTCCCTGGAGATGAGCCGCAACGAGATCACCATGCGTCTTCTTGCTGCCGAGGCGCGCGTGCCGCTGACGCGGATGCGGTCCGGGAAGATGGACGAGCAGGACTGGCAGAAGCTCGCGTCGACCATGGGCAAGGTCGCGGAGGCGCCGCTGTTCATCGACGACTCGCCGAACATGTCGCTCATGGAGATCCGGGCGAAGTGCCGGCGCCTCAAGCAGCGGCACGACCTCAAGCTCGTCGTCATCGACTACCTCCAGCTCATGAGCTCCGGCAAGCGCGTCGAGTCGCGTCAGCAGGAGGTCTCCGAGTTCTCGCGTGCGCTCAAGCTCCTCTCGAAGGAGCTCGAGGTTCCGGTCATCGCGATCTCGCAGCTAAACCGTGGTCCGGAGCAGCGCGGCGACAAAAAGCCGCAAATGAGTGATTTGCGCGAAAGTGGATCCATCGAGCAAGATGCTGACGTTGTGATCCTTTTGCATCGCGAAGATGCGTACGAAAAAGAATCACCGAGGGCGGGGGAGGCGGATCTCATTGTTGCCAAGCATCGAAATGGTCCGACCGACACCATTACCGTCGCTTTCCAGGGTCATTATCAGCGGTTCGCTGATATGCAGATGTAGCGAGCGCCTGCGCACGCTTCATCGCTAGCAGGCGGCGGTCGGTGGTGACATCGAGATGCGGCCGTCCCTGCGCAGAGATTCCTCGTCGCCGAGGGGCGGATCCTGTGCGATTGATCCGACGCGTCAAGACGATCCGGCACCCGCGCCGAGCTGTTGGCCAATGGTCGGCGACGGCACCTACCGGCGCCACCGACGGAAACGTCGACGGCGGGGAGGCTTCTTCTCGCCCGTCTCCACGGCTGCTGCCGCCCGTGCCTCCGCGGCGCGTGCCGCCCGGCGCTGTGCCCATGCGGCGACGGTCTGGTCGACGTCCCGCGGCATGGTGACGAGCGGCGGGCCGGCGGGTGCTTGGTAGCGGCCGCGGAGGACGCGGCGGTTGAACTCCTCGACCTCGTGGCGCACGTCGTCCTCGACCCAGATCTCGTCGAGGCGTTCGTCGAGCGCGGCGTCCTCCCTGCGCAGCTCGATGGAGGGTGGCAGCACCACGAGCCGCTCGCGCTTGACGAGGTTCTTGAGCCACCAGTCGGGGTCGTAGCGGTCGGGCATGGGGAGCGGCTTGCCGCTGCCGGGCAGGTCGTCGAACTCGCCGCGTTCGATGGCCTTGCGGACGTGCATGTCGGCCAGCAGGGCGATCGCCACCTCGTGGTCGATGGCGACGGCGTACGGGTTGAAGAACGCGGGGGACGGGTACGGGTCGGCCATCGTCTCTCCCTCCCAGGGTTTGCCATACAACTGTATTGTGTCACGCGTACCGCCAGAAGGAAGGGAGCCCGGGGTGCCGAAGCTGGTGGACCACCAGGAACGTCGCGAGGCGCTCGCGCGGGCGCTGTGGCGGGTCGTCGACCAGCACGGCTGGACGAAGGCCACGATGCGCGAGGTCGCGAGCGAGGCCGGGGTCTCGCTCGGGCACGTGCAGCACTACTTCGCGTCGCGCGCCGGGATGCTGACCTTCGCGATGGAGTTCGCCGCCGAGCAGACCGCGGGCAGGGTCGCGCGGGGACTGGCCGCGCTCGACCAGCCCCCGCACCCGCGGGACGTGCTCCGGCTGGTCCTCGTCGAGATGCTCCCCCTGGGCCCCGACGCGCGGGCGTCGAGCCGCATGAGCGCCGCCTACGTCCTGGAGGCGCTGCACGACCCGGCGCTGCGCGAGCGGGCGAGCCTCGGGCTCCGCGACGGCCGCGCGATGGTCGCGCAGCTCGTCCGCGAAGCGATCGCGCAGGGACGGATCGCACCGGACCGCGACCCGGACGTCGAGACCGACCTCCTCCTGGCGCTGACCGGGTTCACTCCGCTGCTCGAGCTCGAGGTGATCGAGCCGCGGGCCGCGCTGGCCGCCATCGACCAGCACCTGGACCAGCTCTTCGCCCGAGCGTCCTGATCGCGGCTGCCGCGACGCGGCACGGGGAGAGGCTGCGCGCGCACGTTCGCCCGGTGCGGCGTCGTCGCGCGACGCGGCCTCCGTTGACCCCGTCCGGCACCCGGGCTACTCTCTGCGCCCCCATTCGGAAAGTGGGCCCGAAATTTCGGGGTCCCGACACGAAGGAGTGCCTGATGGATGGAACGACCACGACCGCCCGGAGCGGCGCGCACCGCCGCCGCGGAGCCGCGCTCGTCGCGGGCGGACTCGTCGGCGGGCTGGCCCTGGCTGCCGGCCTCGCCGCACCCGCTGCGGCGGAGAGCGTCCCGGCGGCGAGCGTCCCTGCGAAGGCGACGCCCGGCGTCGGGCCGTCCGGCCTGACCGGCGCGCAGCGCGCGACGCTGGAGACGTACCTGGAGGACACCTACACCTCTCTGGTCGCCATGACGGACGAGGAGACCGGCCTGCCCGCGGACAACATCGAGGGCGACCTGGACCCGGCGTCGAGCAGCGCGTACACGTCGCCGACGAACATCGGCGGCTGGCTCTGGTCCACCGTCGTGGCCCGCGACCTCGGCCTGGTCGACGCCGACCAGGCGCGCGACCGCCTCGCGACGACGCTCGACACCGTCGCGTCGCTGGACCGGCACGACGCGAGCGGGATGTTCTACAACTGGTACGACCCCGCGACCGGCGACCGGGTCGAGACGTGGCCGGACAGCGGCGACGTCGTCCACCAGTTCCTCAGCTCGGTGGACAACGGCTGGCTGGCCGCGGGCCTGCGCGTCGTCGCGGAGGCGGAGCCGAGCCTCGCGGACGAGGCGCGCGCGATCTACGACGACATGCACTTCGGCGCCTTCTACAACCCGGACGCGCGACCGGACCTCGGCGTCGGGCTGTTGCGCGGCGGGTTCTGGGACGAGGAGCCGCCCGGCTGCTCCGTGGCGGGCGACTACCTCGGCACGGGCACCGACGTCTACTACACGTGCCACCACTACGACACGACGGTCTCCGAGACACGCATCGCGACCTACCTCGGCATCGCCGAGGGCGAGGTGCCGCCGGAGGCGTACTACGCGAGCCACCGGACGTTCCCGGACACGTGCGACTGGTCGTGGCAGGAGCAGAAGCCGATCGGCGAGACGCGCGAGCACCTGGGCGTCCCCGTCTTCGAGGGCGCGTACCGCTACCGCGACATTGCGGTCGTGCCGGGCTGGGGCGGCTCGATGTTCGAGGCGCTCATGCCGGACATGCTGGTGCCGGAGGCGGAGTGGGGCCCGACGTCGTGGGGCGTCAACCACCCGCTCGTCGTGCGCGCGCACAAGGAGCACGGTCTCGACGAGGCGGGCTACGGGGCATGGGGCTTCTCGCCCGCGAGCAACCCGTCCGGGGGCTACGCCGAGTACGGCGTCGACGCGATCGGGCTCCGCTCCGACGGCTACCTGTCCGACGGCGAGACCGACGTCGACCTCGGGTTCGACGGCTGCCGCGAGGCGACGAACCCCGCGCCGGAGTTCGGCGACGGCGTCGTGACGCCGCACGCGTCGTTCCTCGGGCTCGCGTACGACACCGAGGGTGTGCTCGACAACCTCGCCCACCTCGCCGACGACCTCGGCGCGTACGGGTCGGGCGGGTTCTACGACTCGGTCGCCGTCCGCTCGGGCACCGTCGCCGAGCGCTACCTGTCGCTCGACCAGGCGATGATCGTCGCCGCGATCGGCAACGTCCTCGACGACTCGCGCCTCAAGGACTACTTCGTCGACGACCAGCTCGAGCAGCGGCTGCGCCCGCTCATGGCGGCCGAGACGTTCTCCGCCACGGCCGACCTCACGCCCGGCGTGGGCGCCGACGTGCAGGTCCAGGCACGCTGCCTCGGCCACCGGGCGGCCGTCGCCGTCCGGGCGACGAGCACGGGGGACGGCCGCGCGGACGTCACGCTCGCCACGCCCTACGGGTCGCGGTCGTTCGACGACGTCGTCCCGCACCGCAGCACCTACCAGTCGTTCGCGGCGCGCACGGCGGAGATCCCGTCCGGCACCGCGACGGTGACGGTCACGTCCGACGACGGGTCGACGACCCAGGAGCTGTCCTACCGCTACGCGGGCGTCTCCTGCGGCTGACCGGCCGCCTGCTCGCCGGTCGACCGGCGAGCGACGACGGGAGGGACGCGGACCGTGTCCCTCCCGTCCGTCGTGGTCCCGGCGTGCGCCGGGGCGCGTGCGTCCGGACCGCGCGTCAGGGCCGCGTCACGACCGCGGGGGAGCGGTGGACTCGCGGACGACGAGGCTCGTCGCGAGCTCGGTGCGCAGCGTGTGCCCGCTCGCGGTGCGCGCGCGGTGCACGAGCCCGACGGCCGAGGCGCCCATCTCGACGAGCGGCTGCCGGACGGTGGTGAGCGGCGGGTCGGTCCAGGGCGCGACGGGGAGGTCGTCGAACCCGACGAGCGAGACGTCGCCCGGCACGGACAGCCCCGCCTCGCGCAGCGCCCGCAGCGCGCCGAGCGCCGTGTCGTCGCTGCACGCGAAGATCGCGGTCGGGGGGTCGTCTCGGGCGAGGAGGCGCTGCGTCCCCTCGTAGCCCGCGGGGACGCCGTACGTGCTGAGGCAGACCAGGTCGTCGTCGACGGGCACGCCCGCCTGGATCATCGCGGCGCGGTAGCCGGCGAGCCGCGCGATCGCGTTGTCCTGCTCCGGGACGCCGGTGATCGTCGCGATGCGCCGGTGCCCGAGCGCCAGCAGGTGCGCCGTCGCCTCGAGCGCACCCTGGAAGTTCGCGGCGCCCACGCTGAGCACGTCCTCCGGCGGCCGACGGCGCGGGTCGACGACGACGAGCGGCACCCCGGCCGCTGCGAGCGTCGCGCGTGCCTCGGCGTCGGGGACCGCGACGACGCTCACGAGCCCGTCCGTGCCCCGGGTCAGCGCGTGCCGGACCCACGCGCCGCAGTCGTCGGGGTCCAGCTCCACGGACAGCACGACGTCGAGGCCCAGGCGTCGCGCCTCGGCGACCGCGCCGCGCACGACCGCCTCGGACCACGGACCCTCGAAGTCGACGATGCGGACGTCGACGAGTCCCGTCCGCCGGGGAGTGGGAGGCCGGATCTCGTAGCCGTGGCGCCGCAGGACTGCCGCGACGCGCTCGCGCGTCGCGGCCGAGACGTCGGGCCGTGCGTTGAGCACCTTCGACACCGTCGGGACGGACACCCCGGCATCGGCCGCGACGGCGGCGAGCGGGACGCTCCGCCCACCGGGCTGCGCGGTGCTCATCCGGCTCCCTCGTGCCTGCCCGCCGGGGCGACCCCCGTGGCGCGTGCCGCCGCGAGCCAGCCGTGCGGGTCCTCGCTCGCGACGAGGTCCGTCCCGGACACGAGCCACGTGGCTCCGGCGCGGAGCGCCTGCGGGACGATCTCGCGCGTGACGCCGCCGTCCAGGCCGACGGCGTGACCCGGGCCGGCGACCTGCCCGACCGTGGCGAGCGCGTCGACCTGGAACGTCGAGCCGGCGTGGCCGGGGGTGATCGACATGACGAGGACGTCAGTCCCGGGCGCGACCTCCGGCACCTCGACGCCGGGTGAGAGCGCGACGCCGGCGCGCGCACCTCGGGCGCGGGCGCGGTCGAGGGCGGTGCGCCAGTCGCGGGTGCCCGCGTGGACGACGACGAGCTCGCAGAAGTCGGTCCAGCGGTCGACCTCGCGGAGCGGCTCCTCGACCATGAGGTGCGCCTCGGCGGCCAGCCCGCTGCCCGCGGTCACGGCCGCCGCCTCCGCGGCGGTGAAACCGCCCGCGGCGGCGTAGCGCCCGTCGGTGCGGTCCCAGTGGACGGTGCGCAGCCCGGCGCGCGCGAGCCGGTCGGCCTCCGCGGCGACGCGGTCGCGCGGCGTGGACCAGAACGACGCGGCGACCCGGGTGCGGGGGGCGCTCATCGGTCCGTGCCGCGCGCGACGGGCGGGAGGTCGAGAAGGGCCTCGGCGCAGCGCTGCTCGGTGACGAGCGCGGAGACGAGGCCGGACCGCGTGACGGCGTGGACGGCCGCCGCCTTCTCGTGCTCGGCGGCGACGGCGATCACCTTGGGCACGCGGGCGAGCTGGCGCGCGGAGATCGAGAGGCACCGCTCGGCAAAGTCGGGGACGAGGTCGCCCTCGGCGGTGAGGAGGATGCCCGCGATCTCGGCGCGGACCCCGCGTGCGGTGAGGTCGTCCCGCTCGTCGCGCCCGAGGACCTCGCGGAGCTGGGAGATCGGCGGGTCCCACGAGCCGATCGCGACGACCGCGACGTCGACCCGGTCGAAGAGCGAGAGCGCACGGGCGATGTCGGGCTGGCGGCGCAGCGTGGCCGCGGTCGCCGCGTCCTCGACGACCAGGGGCGCGAAGATCGCGTGCGCGTCGCCCCCGGCGCGCAGGGAGACGCGGCGGATCACCTCGACGGGGGAGTCGGACAGGTCGGAGCCGACCGCGCCCGTGAGCTGGACGACGGTGACGGGGGGCAGCGCGGTGAGGCGCTCCGTCATGGCGGTGAGCGTCCGCCCCCAGGCGAAGCCGAGGGTGTTCCCCGGGCGCAGGGACCGCGTGAGCAGCTCCGCGGCGGCCGCGCCGACGTCCTCGCGCAGCTCGGACACGGTGTCGCGGCCCTGGACCACGAGGCACTCGTCCAGGCCGAGGTGCGAGCGCAGGCGCGCGGAGAGGGCCGGGTCGACGACGCCGGCGTCGTCGATGGTGATGGTCACGATCCCGGCCTCGAGCGCCTGCTCGAGCATCCGGGCGACCTTGAACCGTGAGACGCCGAGCTCCTCGCCGATCTCGACCTTGGAGGCCGAGTCCACGTAGTAGCGGCGGGCCACGTGTGCGAGCTCGTGGCGCGAGAAGTCCGTCATGTCACCCATTCTTGCTCATCTGAGCGCTCGTCTGCGCATGTGTTACCGATCTGTGATCGAGGCGCGTTGCTTGTGACCTCGTGGTGTCCATACTATCGACATACGAGCAATCGAGTGCTCATATGAGCATCGCAAGGAGGCGAGAAGTACATGTCGCGACGACGCGTCCCCGACGAGGTCGGGATCGCGGGGATCTTGGTCCTCGTGGTGGTGGTGATGAGTCTGCTGTCCCCGAACTTCCGCACCGCCGGGAACTTCGAGGTCCTGCTGCTGAACGGTGCCGTGGTGGCGCTGCTCGCGCTGGGCCAGACCTTCGTGCTGCTCACCGGTGGCATCGACCTCTCCACGGGGTCCAACCTCGCCCTCACGGGCATGGCCGCGGCGCTCGGGATGCAGGCCGGCCTGCCCTGGTGGGCCGCCACGCTCCTCGCGCTCGCCGTCGGCGTCGCGGTGGGCCTCGTCAACGGGATCTTCGTGCACTACCTGCGCCTGCCCCCGTTCATCGCGACGTTCTCGATGTTCGGCATCGCCGGCAGCATCCCCATGATCCTCACGGGCGCGGCGTCGGTCACGGTGCGCGACCCGATGTTCGCCTTCCTCGGGCGCGGCGGGGTCTTCGGCATCCCGACGCCGATCCTCATCGTGGCGCTCGTCGCCGTCGTCTTCAGCGTCCTCCTGGCGCGCACGAGCACGGGCGTCCACATCTACGCGCTCGGCGGCAACAAGGAGACGGCGCGGCTCGCGGGCATCCACACCGGGCGCACCACGCTCTTCGTCTACGCGGTCTCCGGCCTGTGCGCCGCGCTCGCCGGCGTCGTGACGACCTCGCGCCTCATGGTCGGGTACCCGTCCGCCGGGTCGGGCAACGAGCTCTTCTACTCGATCGCCGCCGCGGTGGTCGGCGGGGTGAGCCTGTTCGGCGGGGTCGGCTCGATCGGCGGCGCGCTGCTCGGCGCGGTGCTCATCGCGACCGTCTCGAACGGCATGAACGTCGTCGGCGTCGACAGCTTCTGGCAGCCGCTCGTCATCGGCGTGATCATCCTCGCCGGCGTCAGCCTCGACACCTACCGCCGCTCGCTCTCGACCACCGGGGGGAGAGGCCGCCTCTTCCTCCAGCTCCTGCAACCACGGCGCGCCTCGCGCGCCACGTCCTGACCCCCACCGCTCGAAGGAGAGTACTCATGCGACGCAAGATCATCGTCTCGGCCCTCGCCGTGACCGCCCTCGCCCTCGCGGGCGCCTGCTCCGCCGTCGACACCGGCACCGGCGACACGAGCGGGAGCGGCTCGACCGACCAGGCCGAGGCCACGCTGCCCGCGTCGTGCGACGGGGAGAACCCGTACGTCGCGGTCAGCCTCCCGAACCTCACCAACCCGTACTACGTGGCGATGAAGCAGGGCTTCGAGGACGGCGGCGCCGCCAACGGGTTCGACGTCGAGGTCCAGGTCGCGAACGACGACGACGCCCAGCAGCTCGCCCAGGTCGAGGCCATGCTGCAGAAGGACCCGTGCGCGCTCGCGCTGAACCCCGTGAAGTCGGAGCCCGCCGCCGGGATCGTCAAGGCGGCGAACGACGCCGGCGTGCCGGTCTTCACCGTGAACGTCATCGTCGACGAGGACGCGCTCGCCGCCCAGGGGGCGACGATCGTCCAGTACCTCGGCGCGGACAACGAGGCGGGCGGCCGCGCGATGGGCGAGAAGGTCCTCGAGGACCTGGGCGCCGACGCCGCGCTGAGCATCGGCTTCATCACCGAGCCCGACGAGCGCCCGGTCGTCATCCGTGACGAGGGCTTCACCGACGCCGTGTCGGCCAACCCGAACGCGGAGGTCGTCGCCAAGGTCGACGGCAACGTCAAGCCCGACGACTCCCTGCGCGTCACGGGCGAGATGCTCCAGGGCAACCAGGACATCAACGTCATCTGGGCCTCGACCGGCCCCGCCGTCTACGGCGCGCTGCAGGCGCTGGGCAACCGCACCGACGTCGCGCTCTACGGGTTCTGCGCCTCGGAGGAGCCGCTCACCGAGGTGTACCGCGGGTGCGTCGCGCAGGAGCCGGAGAGCTACGGCACCCAGGTGACCGAGCAGATCCGTGCGTACGTGGACGGCGAGGACGTCGAGCCGGAGATCCTCCTGCCGCTCAAGGCGTTCACCGTCGGCGAGACCCCCGCGCCGGGGGAGGTCGGCTGACATGACCGACGTCACGACGTCGGTCCCGCGGGGCGCCGCCGAGGGCGGCGCCCTGCGGGCCAGCGGGATCGTCAAGAGCTTCTCGCACGTGCGCGTGCTCAAGGGCATCGACCTGACGCTCGCGGCGGGCACGGTCACCGGGCTCGTCGGGCACAACGGCGCCGGCAAGTCGACGCTGCTCCGCGTCCTGGCCGGGGCGCACCCCGCCGACGAGGGCACGGTGACCGTGGACGGCGACGCGCTGCCGCAGGGCTCCCCGACCGCCGCGCTCGACGCGGGGATCTCGACCGTCTACCAGGAGCTGTCGCTCCTGCCGAACCTCACGGTCACGCAGAACGTGTTCCTCGGCCGCGAGCTAAACCGCGGGGGAGCGCTCGACCGCCGCGCCATGCGCGAGCAGTCCCGCGCGCTCGCGGACCGGTTCGGTCTCGCGGTGGACGTCGACCGCAAGCTCGGCGCCTACCCCGTCGCGACCCGCCAGCTCCTCGAGATCGCCGTGGCCGTGGCACGCGACGCGCGCTACCTGCTGCTCGACGAGCCGACGACGAGCCTCGAGGGCGCGCAGGTCGAGCGCTTCCTCGAGACCGTACGCGACCTGGCCCGCACCGAGGGCCTCGGGATCCTGCTCGTCGACCACAAGCTCGACGAGCTGTACGCGGTCGCCGACCACGTCGTCGCGCTCGTCGACGGCGAGGTCCGCATCGCCGGCCCGGCCGGCACGGTCGACCGGCAGGCGGTCGTGCACGCGATCGCCGGGGACGAGGCAGTCGCCTCGACGGGCGGGGTCACGGAGGCGGCGCACCGCACCGACGTCGTCCCGCTCGACGCGGGCGCGCGCCCGTCCCTCGTGGTGCGGAGCCTGCGCACGCCCGCGCTCGCCGACGTCAGCCTCGCCGCCCACCCCGGCCGCGTGCTGGGGGTCTACGGGCTCATCGGCGCCGGCCGCACCGAGCTGCTGCGCACGCTCGTCGGCCTCGACAAGGTCCTGGCCGGGAGCATCGAGCTCGACGGCGCGCTGTACCGGCCCGCGACCCCCGCCGAGGCCCAGCGGCGCGGGCTCGTCTACCTGACCGAGGAGCGCAAGGTCGACGGCATCGTCGGCGGGCTGGACGCGACGACGAACGTCGTCCTCCCGGTCCTCGACCGGTACCGCCGGCTCGGCCTGCTCGACAAGCGGCGGATGCGTCGCGAGGCGACGGCCCTCATGGACCGCATGCAGGTCCGCGGGGACCGCGAGGGACCCGTCGAGCGCCTGTCCGGCGGCAACCAGCAGAAGGTGCTGCTCGCCCGGGTCCTGGCGCAGGCGCCCCGCGTGCTGCTGCTCGACGAGCCGACCAAGGGCGTCGACATCGGCGTCAAGACCGAGATCCACCGGCTCCTGCGCTCGCTCGCGCACGACGACGGGCTCACGGTCGTCGTCGTGTCCAGCGAGGAGGAGGAGATCCTCGAGCTCGCGGACGACGTCGTCACCCTCACGGAGGGCCGGTGCGACGGCGACGTCGTCGCGGCCGGCGACCTGTCCTCCGTGGACCTGCGGCACGCGGCCTGGAGCGCCGCGTGACCTCACCGAGAACCCCTGGACGAGGAGTACCCATGACCATCCCCGACACCACGACGCGGCGCCGTGCCGCCGTGCTCGAGACCGCCCGGGCCGTCGTCGCGCACGAGGCGCAGGGGGTCGCGGCGAGCGTGACCGACCTGGGCGACGTGTTCCTGGACGTGGTCCAGCGGGTGTACGAGTGCACGGGCAAGGTCTTCGTCACCGGAGCCGGCACGTCCGGCGCGGTCGCGCGCCGCATGGCGCACCTGCTCTCCGTGTCCGGCACCCCGTCGGTGTTCATCTCGGGCGCGGACGCGCTGCACGGCACGATGGGCGCGATGGCCCCGGGCGACATCCTCGTCGCGATCTCCCGCGGGGGCGGGAGCGACGAGATCAACGACCTGGTCGTGCGCGCCAAGGAGCGCGGCGTCGACACGGTCGTCGCGGTCACGGCGGACGCCGCCTCGCGCCTCGCGCGGAACGCGGACGTCGTGGTCGAGCTGACGATGATCCCCGGGATCGACCCCGGCGAGGTCATCGCGATGGGCTCTACCCTCGTGACGGCAGCGTGGGGCGACGCGCTCGCCGTGGTCCTCATGCGGATGCGCGGGTACTCGTGGGCGAACGTCCTGCACTCGCACCCCTCCGGGGCGGTCGGCAAGATCGACGAGGCGCCCCAGGAGCTGCCGCCCCTCGAGCCCTACTGGAAGTAGCCATGGACCTTGTCGCAGGGGTCGACTCGTCGACCCAGTCCTGCACCGTCGAGCTGCGCCGCCGGGACGACGGCGCGCTCGTCGGGACCGCCTCCGCGCCCCATCCCCGGACCGCACCTCCCGTCAGCCGGCAGGACCCGCGGGACTGGTGGGCCGCGTTCCGGGCCGCGTTCTCGGGCGCCCTGCGCGACGCCGACGCCGACCCGGCGCAGGTCGTCGCGCTCGCCGTCGGCGCGCAGTGCCACGGGCTCGTGCTCCTGGACCGGAGCGGGGAGCCGCTGGCCCCCGCGCCGCTGTGGAACGACACGACGGCGGGCCCGGCGGCGGCGCGGATCGCGGAGGAGTACGGGCTCGAGCCGTGGATGCAGGACGTCGGGATGGCGCCGTCGTCCGCGCTGACGATCATGAAGCTCGCGCACCTGGCGGAGACCGACCCCGCGCTCCTCGGGCGCGTCGCGCACGTCCTCGTGCCGCACGACTACCTCACCTACCGGCTCACCGGGTCGACGGTCACCGACCGGTCCGACGCCGCCGGGACCGGCTACCTCGACGTCCACCGCGGCGTCTGGCGGCCCGAGCTCCTGGAGCGCTTCGTCACGCCGGACGTGGCCTGGGCGGACGTCCTGCCGACCGTCCTCGGGCCCGACACCGCGGCCGGGACCGTGCGCCCGGACGTCGCGGCCGAGCTCGGGCTCGGGCCGGGCGTCGTCGTCGGACCGGGCGGGGGAGACCAGCACCTCGCCGCCGTCGGGCTCGGCCTCGTCGAGGGCGACCTCGGGGTCTCCCTCGGCACCTCCGGCGTCGTGCTCAGCCCCCGCCGCACGTCGGTCGTCGACCCGCTCGGCACGGTCGACTCCGTGTGCGACGCGACCGGCGGGTACCTGCCCCTCGCATGCACGCTCAACGCCGCCAAGGTCACCGACACGTTCGCGCGGCTCCTCGACGTCGACCACGCGACCCTGGAGCGGCTCGCCCTCGCCGCCCCCGTCCGGGGGGAGCGGCCGACGCTCGTCGCCTACCTCGACGGCGAGCGCACCCCGCGGCGACCGGGCGCGACCGGCGTGCTCGGCGGGATCACCGGCGAGACCACCCGGGAGGACCTTGCGCTGGCCGCGTTCGAGGGTGTCGTCGCCGGCCTCGTCGGGGCGGCCCGCGCGCTCGAGCGCGTGGGCGTCGACACGAGCGGGGAGGTCGTCGTCAACGGCGGGGGCGCCCGGTCGCTCGCGTACCGGCAGGTCCTCGCCGACGCCCTCGGCCGCCCCGTCGTGCGTCGCGCGGCCCCCGAGGCGACGGCGCGCGGGGCGTGCGTCCAGGCCGTCGCCGTCCTCGCGGGCGCCACCGTCGCGGACGTCGCCGCGTCGTGGGCGCCCGCCGTGCTCGACGCCGTCCCGCCCCGCGACGTGCCCGCGACGATCGACGCCCCCTACTACGACCTGCTCGCCACGGTCGCGGACCGGCCCCGGCCGGCCGCGCCCTGACCGCACCACCGCGGCCCGACCGCACCACCAGGGAGAACGCATGCTGTACATCGACTCCGCCGACCGCGACCAGGTCGAGCGGCTCCTCGCGACCGGCCTGTTCGCCGGCGTCACCACGAACCCGACGATCCTGTACCGGTCGGGGCTCACGGTCGACGACGTCCCCGCCGTGTACCGATGGGCCCGTGCGGCCGGGGCCGGGACGGTCTTCCTCCAGGCCGTCGGCCCGGACGAGGCGGCGCTGGAGACGCACAGCCGGGAGCTCGTCGACCTGGGGCCGGACGTCGTCGTCAAGCTGCCCGCGACCCGCGACGGCCTCGCCGTCTCCCGCCGGCTGACGCGCGAGGGGGTGCCCGTGCTGGTCACGGCGGTCTACCACGCGTCCCAGGCGCTCCTCGCGGACGCGGCCGCCGCGGGCTGGGTCGCGCCCTACGTGGGGCGGATGGGCGACCTCGGGCTCGACGGCGTCGAGCAGACGGTCGACCTCCACGCGACGCTGCTCGCCTCGGGTCGGGGTTGCCGGGTGCTCGCCGCGAGCCTGCGCGACACGACCCAGGTCGCGGCGCTCGCGGCCCGCGGGATCGAGGACTTCACGCTGTCCACCGCGCTCTGCTCGGCGCTGCTGGAGAACCCGGACACCGTCGCCGCGGCGGCACAGTTCGAGACCGACGCCCGCGCGGCGGGGTGACGACCTCTCCGGACGGACGACGACGCGGGGCGGGGACGTCGTCCCCGCCCCGCGTCGTGACCTGCAGGAGAGTGCGGTGCGCGGCCGTGACCGCGTCGCGTCAGTCGTCGAGCGAGACCGTGCCGCGCGCGACGCCGCCGAGCCAGCCGAGGCTGGGCTTGGGCGTGCGCTCGAAGGTCTCCGGGTCCCACGCGACGAGCCCGAACGTCGGGGCGAACGAGCCCCACTCGTAGTTGTCGAGCAGCGACCAGTGCAGGTAGCCGAACAGCGGCAGACCCGCCTCCATCTCGGCGTGCAGCGCGCGCAGGGCGTCGCGCGTGTAGTCGATGCGCCGCGCGTCGTCGGCCGTCGCGATGCCGTTCTCGGAGACGAGGACCGGCAGGCCGGTGATCTCGTGGCCGAGGCGCGCGGCCTCCGCGATGGCGGCCGGGTAGTACTCCCACCCGGTGAGGGTCTTCTCGGAGTCCTCCGGGGCGGGCAGCGGGCCGTCCACGGTGATGCGCGTGCGCGTGTAGGCCTGGACGGCGATGAAGTCGTCGCCCTTCGCGGCCTCGAGGAAGACGGTCTCGCGCGGGTAGGCGTACTCGCGCAGGACCTCCTCGGCGCCCGGGTCCGCGAAGAACTGCTGCGGCGCGACGGGCCACCCGACCGGCACACCGACGGTCCGGACGAGCTCGACGGCCCGGCGGTGCGCGGCGATGAGGTGCTCGGTCGCGACCGGGTCGGGCGCGTGCATGGTGCCCGCCTGGAGCTGCTCGGCGCCCTTGGCGGCCGTGATCATCATCGCGAGGATGTTCGGCTCGTTGATGGTGAACACGTGCGACGCGCGGTCGAGCAGCGGCAGCACGTGCTCGACGTACCGCGCGAACCGCTCGACGGACCTCGGGTCGGTCCAGCCGCCGTCCTCCGCGAACCAGCGCGGCGACGTGAAGTGGTGCAGCGTGATGAGCGGCGTGACGCCGTGCTCGAGGCAGCAGTCGACCATGCGGCGGTAGTGGTCGACCTCGGCGCGCGAGAAGCGGCCCTCGGCCGGCTCGATGCGCGCCCACTCGATCGAGAACCGGTACGAGGTGAGCCCGGACTCGGCGAGCAGCCGGACGTCCTCGGCGTACCGGTGGTAGGAGTCGGCGGCGTCGCCCGACGGCTCCGCGAGCGTGGAGGCGGGGTCGACCTCGCGCGCCCACCAGTCGCTGTTGACGTTGTTGCCCTCGATCTGGTGGGCCGCCGTCGAGGCGCCCCAGACGAAGTTCTCGGGGAAGGTGATCGACACAGGTACTCCTCGTCGGTCGCCGGTCACTTGATGCCGGTCATGGCGATGCCCTGCACGAAGTAGCGCTGCAGGAACAGGAACAGGATGAGGATCGGCGTCACGACGAGCACGGACCCGGCCATGAGCAGGCCGTAGTAGGTGCCGTTCGAGCCGACCGAGTACAGCGAGAGCGCGACCGGGAGGGTGTACATGTTCTCGGTCTGCGCCACGACCAGGGGCCACAGGAAGTTGTTCCACGACCCGAGGAACGTGAGGATGCTCAGCGTCGCGAGCGGCGGGCCGCACTGCGGCAGCACGATGCGGAAGAAGATCCGGAACTCGCCGGCGCCGTCGATCCGGGCAGCTTCGATGAGCGCGTCCGGGATGCCGAGCATGAACTGCCGCATGAGGAACACGCCGAGCGGTCCGGCCAGGAACGGCAGGATGAGCGCGGGGTAGGTGTTGACGAGCCCCATGTTGGACACGAGCACGAACATCGGGACGAGCGTGACGACGCCCGGGACCATGAGCGTGAGCATGACGAGGGCGAACAGCACGCGCTTGCCGGGGAAGCTCATCTTCGCGAGGGCGTAGCCGACCATCGAGCAGAAGATGATGTTGCCGAGCACCACGGCGACGGCGACGACGATCGAGTTGGTGAAGTACTGCCCGTAGTTGAGCTGGGAGAGCCACCGCTCGTAGTTGTCGAGCGTGGGGTTCTGCGGCCACCACGTGATGGGGCGCTGGAGGAGCTCGCCCTGCGTCTTGAAGCTGCCCAGCGCCATCCAGATGAACGGCATGAGGGTCAGGAGCAGCCCGACGACGAGCGCCGTGTACGTGGCGCCGCGCGACCACCGGATCGGGCGGCGCGGGCGGCGCCGCGTCGTCGTGGTGGCCGTCCCGGGCGTGCCGGGCGTCGCGGGGGTGGTCCGCGAGGACGTGACGGTCATGTCAATCCTCCTTCGACCGCAGCAGGCGGAACTGGACGGCGGCCAGCGCGGCGATCAGCGCGAACAGGACGTACGCGGCCGCGGAGGCGAACGCGTAGTTGCCGTAGCCGAACTGGTTGTAGACGTAGTAGCTGATGGTCAGCGTCGAGTTGACCGGGCCGCCCTTGGTCATGACGAAGGGCTCCTCGAACACCTGGAGGAAGCCGACGGACAGCAGCACCGCGCCGAGCAGCAGGGTGGGGCGCATGAGCGGGACCGTGATGGAGCGGAAGCGGCGCCACGAGCCGGCGCCGTCGACCTCGGCGGCCTCGTAGACGTCGCGCGGGATCGCCTGCAGGCCGGCCAGGAAGATGATCATGAGCGTGCCCATGTTGCGCCAGGCGGCCATGACGATGATCGACGGCATCGCCGTCGCGCTGTCGTTGAGCCAGTCCGGGCCGTCGATGCCGACCCAGCCGAGCACGGTGTTGACGAGGCCGGAGTCCTGGAGGATGAACCGCCAGACGACCGCCACGGCGACGATCGACGTCACGACGGGCGTGTAGAAGCCGACGCGGAAGACGCTGCGGAACTTCTCGATGCCCGAGTTGAGAGCGACGGCGAGTGCGAGCCCGAGCACCATCGTCAGCGGGATGCCGACGAGGACGAAGTAGAAGGTGTTGAGCAGCGCCTTGCGGAACAGCTCGTCCTGGAAGACGCCGGTGAAGTTCTCGAGCCCGACGAAGTTCACCGCGAACGGCGTCTTGATGTCACGGATCGTGAGGTCCGAGAACGACATCCCGAACGACGCGAGCAGCGGCCCCAGCATGAAGACCGCGAAGACCGCGACGAACGGGAGAGCGAACAGCCAGGCGACGAGCGCTTGCCGTCGCCGGTGGACGGCGCCGGCCGTACGCCGGCGCCGTCCCTCGGTGGTGGTGGTCATGACTGACGGGCCCTGTTACCAGCCGAGCCCGAGCGTGTCGGCCTTGGCCTGGATCGCCTTGGCGGCGTCCTCGGACGTGACCTGACCGTTCGCGACCTTCTCGGCCTCGGTCTCGATCGTCGCGGAGAGCTCGTCCCAGCTCGGCACGGTCGGCGGGGCGATCGTGTTGTCGAGCTGCTCCTGGAGCACCTGGGTGCGCGGGTTGGACGTCAGCGGCTCGTAGTCCCACGCGGTGGTGAGGGCGGGCAGGTCGCTCGTGGCGTCGAACCAGGCCTGCTGCGTCTCGGGCTGAGCGAGCCAGCGCACGAGCTTCCAGGCGCCGTCGGCGTTCTTGGCCTCGGCGAACACGCCGAGGTGGGCACCGCCGATGTACGAGTCGTTGTTCGCGGAGCCCGCGGGCACCGGGACGGTCGCGACGTTCTGCTCGACCCAGTCCTCGCCCTGCAGGTCGGCGAGCACGTTGACCATCCACGGGCCGGAGATGAACGCCGGGTCGGAGCCGTCGACGAATGCGCTGTTCTGCGAGTCGCCGTAGCCCGACAGCGGGGACAGGCCCTCGGTGAAGAACGACGCGTAGTAGTCGAGCGCGTCGATCATCGCCTGGTTGTCGAGGTCGAACGCGTCGCCCGCCTCGTTGAGGACCGAGCCGCCGGCCTGCGAGTAGAACGGCAGGATGACCTGCGTGGAGTCCTCCGCGTCGCCCATGGGGAGCTGGAGGCCGTAGGTCGAGCCGTTCGCCTGCATGGCCTGGGCGAAGGCGGTGAGCTCCTCCCACGTCGTGGGCGCCTCGACCCCGGCCGCCTTGGCCAGGTCGGAGCGGTAGTACAGGACACGGGTCTCGACGTACCACGGCACGCCGTACTCGACGCCGTCCGCGACGGTGGACGCGGCCGCACCCTCGACGAAGTCGGCGCTGTCGACGAGGCCGTCCGGGACGGGCGCGAGGCCACCGGTGGCGACCATCGTCGGCATGAAGGACGAGCCGATCATGATGGCGTCGGGCACGGTGCCCGCGGCGACGGCGGTCTGGAACTTCGTCATGACGTCGGCCCACGGGATCGTGGTGACCTCGACGTTCGCATCGGGGTTCTCGTCCGTGAATCCCTGGACGAAGTCGGGCAGCTTCTCGCCCTCCTCACCCATCGCCCAGATCGTGATGTCACCCTCCGCGGGGGCGTCGTCGACCGTCGTGGTGGACCCGGCACCGGTCTCACCACCCGTCGACTCGTTGTCCGCACGACCGCACGCGGTCAGGGCCAGGAGTCCGACGACGCCGATGGCGACCGCCTTGCGTCCGAGCTTCATGAGCAATCCTCCTCATCGAGCAGTCGGCTCGTCTGGTGTGAGCCGCTGTGGAAACTACCTTAGCGTGCGCTCGGTTAGTATTTTCAACCGGGGCGTCCAGGCCGTACCGTTGGCGCCGAGAGACTGGCGAAGGAGACGGTGATGAACGAGAGCGACTCCGCAGGTGGCGGCGCCACGACGGAGACGGCCGGGGGCTCGGGCAACCGAGGGACGACGACGACCGCGACCCGCGGCACGACGGCGGCCGGGCTGCCCGACCGGCGCATCGTCCGGGGCGAGCAGCGCCGCCGCGAGATCCTGCGCACGGCCGTCGAGGTGTTCGGCGAGCAGGGCTTCCGCGGCAGCTCGCTGCGCGAGATCGCGGCGCGCGTCGGCATCTCCGAAGCCGGGCTCCTGCACCACTTCGGCAGCAAGGCGGGCCTCCTGACGGCGACGCTCGAGGAGCGCGACCGGCGTGACCTCGTGCGCCGCACCGAGGACGAGGCCGCCGGCGCGGACCTCCTCACGACCATCCGCGACCAGGTGCGGCGCAACGCCGAGACGCCCGGCCTCGTCTCGCTGCACGTGGTGGTCGCCGCCGAGGCGACGGACACCGCCCACCCGGCCCACGACGTCGTGCGCGACCGCTACCGCGCCCTGCGCCACCAGGACGACACGCGCTTCCAGGACGCCGTCGCACGCGGCGAGCTGCGCCCCGAGGTCGACCCGCAGGCGATCGGCCAGCTCTTCTCCGCCGTCATGGACGGCCTGCAGCTCCAGTGGCTGCTGGACCCCGACAACGTCGACATGGTCGCGCTCTTCGACCAGTTCCTCGCGCTGCTGCGCCCCGAGGACACGACCCCCGCAGCACCCGAGACCCGCACCACCGAGCAGGAGACCGCGTGACCCTCACCGCCAGCCCCGCACGCACGACCCCCCTCGCGGGCGCGACGCTCGCCTCGGGCGAGTTGACCGTCGAGCTCACCGGCGGGGGTGACGTGCGCGCCGTGAGCACGGGCGGCCTGCTCGTCAACCAGTACCTGCCGGGCGAGCACGACCGCATGCCCGGCGGCGTCCTGCTGCGCGCGACCCGCGCGGACGGCGGCGTCGAGGTCGCGCGCCTCACGGGGTCGTCACCCGCGGTGACGTCGGTCGAGGTCGGGACCGACCGCGTCGTGTGGTCGGGCGAGGCGCTCGGGCTCGCCACGCGCGTCGCGCTGACGCTCGACGGGCGCACGCTCGTCTGGCGGGTCGACCTCACGGCCGGGCCCGCCACGCCTGCGGACGTCCGCTACGACGTCGTGCACGCGCAGGACCTCGCGCTCGCGCCGCCCGCCGCGGCGCTGTCGAGCGAGCCGTACGTGTGCCAGTACCTGCTGCACCGCGCGATGGAGCACCCCGACGCGGGCACCGTGCTCGTCAGCCGGCAGACCATGTCCGCCCAGCCGCGCCTCCCGCTGGCCGTCGCGTTCCTCGTCGAGGGCGCGGTCGCGCACCTCACGGACTCGCTCCAGGTCTTCACGGCGCGGTCGCGGCGCGACGGCGTCCCGCACGGCCTGCTCGGGCCCGTGGACTCCGGCGTGCTCCAGTACGAGTACGCGATGCCGACCCTCGTCTCGCGTCCGCTCGACCTGTCCGGCGGGACGGCCCGCGTGCACGCGGTGACCGTCGTCGACCCCGACGCGCCGGGCCCGCTCGCCGCGCACCTCGACGAGGTGTCCGGCTGGGCCGCGGCCGCCGTCGCCGCCGCGGCGGACGAGCGCTCGACCACCCCGCTGCCGCGGACCGGGTCGGTGCTGCGCGACGCGCCGCTCCTCGCGGGCGACGAGCTCGGCGAGGCCGGGCTGCTCGCCGCCGTCGGGCTCGACGCCGACGACGTGCTCCTGCCCGAGCGCGACGCCGACGGCACGCTGCTGTCCTTCTTCACCGCCACCGGGACGCACGTCGTGGACGCGCGCAAGGACACGGTGACCGAGCGCTCGCACGGCCACGTGCTCAAGGCGGGCGACGACGTGCTGCCCACCGACGACGTCCTCTCCACGACGGCGTTCGCGCCCGGGGTCTTCGCCTCGCACGTCGTGCTCGGCAACACCACGGCCAACCGGCTCGCGACCGTGCACCGGCACCACCTCAACCTGCTGCGCAGCAGCGGGCTGCGCGTGCTCGTCGACGACGGCCGCGGCCCCCGGCTGCTCGGCCTGCCGTCCGCGCTCGTCCTCGACGTCGGCGGCGTCCGCTGGGTCTACGAGACGCCGCTCGGCCGCGTCGACGTGCGGACCGTCGCGCACGACCGCGAGAACCGCATCGACGTGGACGTGCGCTGCGAGCAGCCCCTCCACGTCACGGCGACGCTCGAGCTCGACGACGAGGCCGGCGGCTGGGTCGTCGAGCACGTGGCCCCGGCGGCAGGCGTCGGCGAGGCCGTCGTCGTGCACCCGGTCCCGGGCGGCGACGTCGACGCGCACTACCCGGACCTGCGGTACGTCGTGGCGTCGAGCGCCCCGGTCGCGCTCGACACCGAGACCCCCGCGGGCACGTCCGCCGGGACCGCGCGCCGCCTCACGAGCGCGACCGACTCCGGCGCGCTCCGGATCGCGATCGCCGCCTCGCTGCGGGGACCGGACGCCGCGCTCGCCCTCACGGGGTCGGCGCACGACCCGCTCGCGGACCTCGACGCGACGCTCGCGGGCCACCTCGCGACCGTCCGCGGGGTCGTGCGCGGCCTGCGGTTCGCGCCGCACGCGGAGCTCGAGACGCAGGAGCTCGACCTGCTCGTGCCCTGGTACGCGCACGACGCCCTGATCCACTTCCTCGTCCCGCACGGCCTGGAGCAGTACTCGGGCGCGGCGTGGGGCACGCGCGACGTGTGCCAGGGACCGTTCGAGCTCGCGCTCGCAGGCGGGCGGCACGACGTCGCGCGCGCGATCGTGCTGCGCGTCCTCGCGCACCAGCACACGTGGGGCGAGTTCCCGCAGTGGTTCATGTTCGACGCGTACGGCGAGCGCTACAACGACTCCTCGCACGGCGACGTCGTCGTGTGGCCGCTGTTCGCGCTCGCGCAGTACCTCGACGCGAGCGGCGACCTCGCGGTCCTCGACGAGCCGGTCCCGTTCTGGGACCACGCGCACCGGCGCCCCGCCGCGTCGGGGCCCGACGCCGCGGCGACCGTGCGCGACCACGTCGCGCGCCTGCTCGACCACCTCGACCGCGACCGCCTGCCCGGCACCGCCCTGCCCGCGTACGGCGAGGGCGACTGGGACGACACGCTCCAGCCCGCCGACCCGCGCATGCGCACGGACCTCGCGTCCACGTGGACGTCCGCGCTGCTCGTGCAGGCGGCCGACCTCCTCGCCCGGGTGACGTCCGGCAGCGACGACCACGTCGCGCTGTCCGCACGCGCCGGGACCCTGGCCGCCGAGGTGCGCGCGGACCTGCGCGAGCGCGCGCTCGTCGACGGCGTCATGGCCGGGTACGTGCGCCACGGCGCCGACGGCGACGAGCTCGTCATCCACCCGTCCGACACCGTGTCCGGGATGCGCTACCGCCTCATCCCCATGACGCAGTCGATCATCGCGGGCATCCTCACGCCCGAGGAGGCGGAGGACCACGAGCGCCTCGTCGTCGAGCACCTGCACTTCCCGGACGGCGTGCGCCTCATGGACCACCCGGCCGCGTTCGACGAGGGCGTCCCGCACACGTTCCTGCGGGCCGAGCAGGCGGCGAACGTCGGCCGCGAGATCGGGCTCATGTACGTGCACGCGCACATCCGCTACGTCGAGGCGCTCGCGGCCCTGGGCCGCGGCCGCGCGCTCGACGAGCTGCTGCGCATCAGCCCCGTCGACCTGGGCCGCCGCCTCGCGCACGCCGCGCCGCGCCAGCGCAACGCGTACTTCTCGTCGAGCGACGCCGACTTCCCGGACCGCCAGAGCTTCGCGCGCGACTTCGACCGGCTGCGCGACGGCACGGTGGGCGTGCGCGGCGGGTGGCGCGTGTACTCCAGCGGGCCGGGCATCTACCTGCGCCAGCTCGTCCAGGGCGTGCTCGGCCTCACGGAGCGCTCGGGGTCGTCCGGCGCGCTCGTCGTCGACCCCGTGCTGCCCGCGGCGGCCGACGGCCTCGCCGTCGACCTCGAGCTCGCCGGACGGACGCGCCGGGTCGTCTACCGGGTCGTCGAGCCCGGCCAGGGCGTGCGGGTGCGTGCGGGGTCCGACCTCGGCGCGCTCGTCGACGTCCCCACGACCCCGCGGGCGGGTGAGTACCGCGAGCGCGGCGTCGTCGTCGCGACGGGCGACCTGGGTGACGCGACGCTCGTCGAGATCACGGTGCCCGCGGGGTCGTAGGCCGCGAGATCTCGCCGTCCCGAGCCGTTCCCCGCGCGTGGGTCGGAGGCGCTAGCCTTCGGACCACGCCGCCGTCGGGACGGCGACACCCGCGACGAAGGAACACGCCGTGAGCCAGCCTCCGTACCAGCAGCACCCGGGCGGCGACGCCCAGCAGCCCCCGCAGGCCCCCGGGCCGTACGGGCAGGGCCAGCCCGCCTACGGGCAGCCGGCCGCCCCGGGTCCGTACGGGGCGCAGGCGCCCTACGGTCAGGGCCAGCCGGCGTACGGCCAGGTCGCGCAGCCCGAGCAGCACCAGCCGGCCTACGGGCAGATGGCGCCGCAGGCTCCTCCCGCGGCGCCGTACCCGCCGCAGGGCCAGCAGCCCTACGGGGCGCCGTACCCGCCGCAGGGTCAGCCGCCGTACGGCGCGCCCTACGGCCAGCCCGGCTACGGCGCGTACGCGCCCGCCGGCCCGCAGCCGATGACGTGGCGCACGATCCTCGCGTACGTGTTCAGCCCGATCGCGGTGTTCTTCCTGCCGATCGTGTTCGGCGTGCTCGCGATCGTCTTCTCGGCGATCGCGGTCCGCCGGAACGAGAAGACGGCGAAGATCGCGCTCGGGGTCGCGATCGCGTGCACCGCGGTGGGCTTCATCCTGGGCGCGATCAGCGGCTACCAGGCGGCCAGCCAGTACTTCTGACGGCCGTCCGGGCGGCTGGGTCGGGCCGCCCGGGTCAGCTCGCCCGGGTCAGCTCGACCGGTGAGCCACGACCAGGTGGCGGGTCGAGTGCGCCACGAACGGGGTGGACGTCGTCCCGTCGTCGCGCGCGCCCACCCGCACCCGCGCGTCGAGGTCCTCGAGCACGCTGCGGTAGCGGTCGACGGTGAAGTCCGGGACCCACCACACGCACTTGCGCAGGAGCCAGACGACGGCCCCGACGTCGTGGAGCTCCATGCGGCACGTCGCCGTGCGGAGGTCGACGACGTCGAGACCCGCACCGCGCGCCTGCCGAGCCTCGTCCTGCGGGTCCCGGCCGCGGCGGGCCTCGGGCTGCGGGCCGAGGAACGCCTCGATGAGCTCGAACGCCGAGCCCGGGCCCACGTGCTGGGCGAGGTACGTGCCGCCCGGTCGCAGCACGCGGTGGATCTCCGACCACGCCGGGGCGACGGGGTGCCGCGCGGTGACCAGGCCGAACGACGTGTCGTCGACCGGGAGCACGCCGTCGACCGGGACGACGACGCGCCCTCCCCACGGGGCGAGGAGCGCGCGGGCGCGCGCGGCGTTGGGCGGCCAGCCCTCGGAGGCGACGACCGTCGTGGGGACGGGGTCGCCGCGGTCGACGGCGGAGGTCAGGGCCTCCGCCAGGACCTCCCCGCCGCCGGTGTCGAGGTCGAGCGCCGCGTCGGCCCGTGCGAGGTGCTGCGACAGGAGCGACACGAAGCCCCACGGCGGGCGCTCCTCGGTGGCGCGGCCGTCGAGCCAGCCGAACCCCCAGCCGGTGACGTCCGCCTGCTCGGCCTCGGTGATCAGCTCGTCGAAGGGTCGCACGGGCCCACCCTCACAGACGGGACGGGTCGCCGCCCGCCCTTTTCAGCCGCAGTCGACCCCGGCGTACGGCGTCTCGACGACGACCGGGCCGTCGTCGCCCGCGACCGTCAGCGTGGCGGTGCCCGCCTCGACCGACGCGGCCCGTGTGCTGAACGCCTGGTAGGCGTTGCGGCCCGGCTGGACGCCGGCGAACGAACGCTCGCCCGTGGCCGCGCCGAGGGTGAGGTCCACGGCGTCCTGCCCGACGTTGAGCGCGCGCACGGCGACGTGCGCCGTGCCCGCCAGGCAGCGCGCGTCGACCTCGACGTGGACGGGCGGGAGCTCGCGGACCCGCACGTCGCGGTAGGTGACGACGTCGGGCGCGGACCCGTGCGCCTGGAGACCGACGTACCCGACGAGGCCGCGGCTGCTCGAGTCTGGGTCGAGCGGGCGGTCGGGGAACGGGACGCCGGGGAGGTTCTCGTATTCGTTGATGACGACGCCGTCGCGGATCACCGTGTAGTGCTGTCCGACGACGCGTACCTCCAGCTCGTTCCACGTGCCCTTCGCGGTGGGTCGGGCGCGGTCGAGGCCGATGTCGGCGAACCCGTAGACGGACCCGGTCTTGCGGGGGTCGTTCGACCCGCCCTCGGGAGAGTCGTTGACCTGGATCTCGTGCCCGCAGTTGACGGCGATCCACGAGAGGTTGCCCGTCTCGTTGCCGTTGAACGTCGTCGGGCACCCCTCGACGGGACCGGACAGGTCCGGGAACCGGACCTGCACGCCGCTGTTGGCGCGCGCGTCCCCGGGCGCGTCGTCGCGGAACTGTACGACGAGCGAGAAGTCGCCGTACTGGCGGACCGGGTACCAGAGGGTGCCGAACCCGCCGCCCGCGCCCGCCCGGGAGCGGATCGTGCCGTCGTCGAGCAGGTCGAACCCGCCGTCGCCCGCGTACTCCCAGGCCTCGAACGATGCCGCGGTGCCGTCGAAGATCACGTCGTACCCGTCGTCGGGCGCCGCGGTCTCCTGTGCCGCGGGCACGACCGCCGCGGCCGGCGCGGCGAGCGCGACCCCGACGGCGAGCGCGGCCGCCCCGGCGAGGCGGGCACGGTGCGCCCGGTGGAGGACGGGGGGACGGGTGGTGCTCGACATCGGAACTCCCTCGTTCGACGCGTGTCCCTCCACCCTCGCACGGATGCCGTGCGCTCTCCACGGAACGGGGAGCGGGCGCGCACCCGGGGCCGCGCGGCGTCCGCACCCGCATGCGCGCGTCGGGCACGGTGGGAGAATCGACCGGTGGCCGGAGCCGAGGAGCGAGTGCTGGAGTCCGCACGGGTCGCGGCGACGCTCCGCGACGAGATCCTGGACGGGGCGCGTCTCCCCGGGTCCCGGCTGGTCGAGCGGGACCTCGCGGCCGACTTCGGCGTGAGCCGCATCCCCGTGCGCGACGCGCTCAAGGCGCTCGAGGGGGAGGGGCTCGTCGTGCTGCGGCCGCACACGTGGGCCGTGGTCCGGGAGTTCTCCGACGCGGACCTCGCCGACCTCGACGAGGTCCGGGAGGTGCTGGAACCGCTGGCGTTCCGCCTCGCGGCCGAGCGCCACGGCCCGGAAGGGCTGGACCGGCTGCGGAGCGCGCTCGCGAGCGAGCTGGAGGGCGCGCGCACGGCCGACAGCGTCGGGTCGCGCCGGTCCGCGGCCGACTTCCACGAGATCGTGACCGACCTCGCCGACAACCAGCTCCTGCGGGACATGATGCAGGGCATCCGCAGCCGCGTGCGCTGGGCGCTCTCGCAGCACGACGACCTCGCGCACGTCACCGAGGAGCACGCGGAGCTCTTCGAGGCGGTCGCGTCGCGCGACGGCGAGCGCGCCGCCGCCCTGGCCGAGGCGCACGTCGACAGCAGCCGTCGTCAGCGCTCCGCGCACGTCGCAGCGCTGCGCTCGGGGGACTGAGCCGGTCGCTCGTCGCGGACCTCGGCGTGCGCCGCTGGCCCGGATCAGACGGGTCCGGCGGTCCCCTCGTGCGACGTCGCCGGGCGTGCCGGGATCTCCACCGCCTTCTCCCACGACCCGACCAGCCGGCCGTCGCTCGTCTCGAGGCGGAACGGCGCGAGCGGGAGGTTGCCGGCCCGGCGGCGTGCGCGGAGCACGTCGATCGCGTCCTCGTCGCTGTCCGCGCCGAACGGCTCCCCGCGGCGTGCGCCCGTGGCGGTGACCACGCGGTAGCTGGTCATGCTGTCGTCGTCGTGGTGGACCTCGTCGGCGAGCGCGGCGACCTCCTTGGCGACCTCGAGGTTCGGCAGCGCGACCCAGGTGCGTTCGGGGCCGTCGAGCGTCCAGGTGTCGGCGTCGTCGCGCCGGATCACGTACTCGCGCGACGCGTTGCGGGCACGCCAGGTCGCGTCGTCTACGGCAGTCCAGGTGAGCATGTTCATGAGCGCTGGTGCGGGTCGGACGGCGGTCCGGTCTCTCGTCGGTCGAGCGGTAGTTCCCCCTGTCCGTCGTCCGGTGACCCACCGGCAGCGTACGCTGCCCGCCCCACGGGCGTGTCCACCCTGGGGAGGAGATCACCCGCCGGTCACGTCACACGGCGTGGACGGGCGGTGCGGAAGGCGCCGGGCGCTCCGCTACCCTGCACGAGCCGCCCGCGACGAGAGGACCCGTCCGATGTCTCACCCCACCGACCCGAACGAATCGGTCGACGACCACACCGTCATGCGGCCGCCGCGGCGGTACGGGGACGACGGCGGGGCGGGCCCGGGCGGGCAGGCGCCCCCGCCGCCCGGCTACGGGTACCCCCACGCGCAGGTGCCGTACGGCACCGACCCCTACGGCACGGGCGGTCGCCGGGGGCCCGGTCAGCTCGGGGACCCCCACGCGACGCTCCCGCCCGCGGAGACCGGGGCGACCTGGCCGCCCTCGGGTACCGCGCCCGGCTACGCGCCGCCTCCGCCGCCCGGCACGTACCAGGGCCCCCCGCCTCCTCCCGGCCCGACCGGCACCCCGACCGCTCCGTACCCGACCCCGTCGGGCCCCGCCTACGGCGCGCCGGACGACGCGACGGTCGTGCCGGGGCCGCCCGTCCCGCCGTCGGACCCCTACGGCTTCTCCCCGTACGCGACGCCGCCCGGGCGCGGCTCGCGGAAGTGGCTCGTGCCCGTCCTCGCCGGCGTGGGCGCGTTCGTCCTCGTCGCGGGCGGCCTCGGCGTGTGGCTGGCCGTGCGCGACGACGCCACGCCTGCCCCGGAGCCGACCACCGCGGAGCAGGCCCCCGCGACGGACGCCCCGGAGGAGCCGGAGGCGACGGACGAGCCCGAGGCGACCGAGGAGCCGGTGGACACCGACGTCACCGACGACGACCCGTGGCTCGAGCAGCAGTACCGCGCGGGGGCGGAGATGGACCCGGAGTCGGGCCCTGCGCTCGCGCCGATGTCGTGGGACTACTTCTCCGACAACGACTACCTCGTCAACGAGGACCGCATCGCGCTCGTGGCGCGGCGCGACTTCGCGTGCGACGACCTTCCTGCGATCCCCGCGATCGAGGCGCTCGCGGGCTCGTGCCAGGCCGGGTTCGAGGCGCGCGTCGTGTCCGACGACGGACCGACCCTCGCGCTCGACCTGGTCCTGGTGGACGTCGGGTCGGAGGAGGAGGCCGAGCGCGTGGCCGCCGCCTTCAACGACGCACCGGAGGGCGACCCCCTCGCCGACACCTCGGGACCTGCGCACCCGACCCTCGCCGCCGCGGTGCCGCAGCCGGGGTTCCAGGGCTCGTACGCGCTGCTCGACGACGGGAACTCGCCGGGGGTCATGCTCAACACCGGGACCGTCGTCATGCTGTACCGGCTCGGCATCGACGACGGGCTGGAGCGCGACCAGATCCTGCCGGTCGCGCAGGCCGTCGGGTTCGTCATCACGGACCACGAGCTCGCCAAGTCGTTCGGTGAGAAGAAGTGGCTGGACACGAAGGCCGGCTGAGCGGTCGACGGCCGGGCTGGGTACCCTGGGGGCGGTGATGGATCCCGCCGGGGCGTAGCCGCCCGAACCGCCGCCAGGGCTGATGGTTCCTGTCTCGTCGCGCGTCGGCGGGCAGGGTGCTGCCCGCGGGAAGAGGTCCGTATGAGAGCCAGACCCGTGCCGCAGCCCGCGCTCGACCGCATGGTCCCGTTCGCCGGGCACCCCGTGGTCGTGGGCGTCGTGCCGGGCGGCGACCCGCTGGTCGTCCGGACGGCCGCGGCCTGGGCGGTGGCTGCCGGGTCCCGCGTCGTCGCCGCGTACGCCGACACCTCCCGCCACGTGGTCGAGGAGCACCCCGACGGCTCGGTGACGCACGCGCCGCTCGACCCGGACTCTGCCGACGACTCCTGGCAGGGCGTCGAGGCGCGGTTGCGGGCCGAGGTGGGGGAGGGGGTGCAGGGCCTCCAGGGCGACGGCGCGGTGGAGTGGGACCTGCGCTACCTCGCGGGCCGCCCCGACCGCGCGCTGACGCACCTCGCGCGGGCGGTCGACGCCGCGGTGATCGTCGTGGGGACGCGTGCCCCCGGGTCGACGGCGCACCTGCGCGAGCTCGTCGAGGGGTCCGTCGCGGCGCACCTCGCCCACCACCAGCACCGGCCGGTGCTCACGGTCCCGCTCGCGGTCGTGGACTGGAAGGAGCTCCGCACGCCGTGGGAGAGGTGAGACGACGGACCCCGCTCCTCGCGCTCGCGGGCCTCGTCGCGCTGGGCGGAGCCGTCGGCACGACGGCGCGCGCGCTCCTCGAGCAGGCGTTCGCCCCCGGGCCCGGGTCGTGGCCGTGGACGACGTTCTGGATCAATCTCCTCGGGTCGTTCGTGCTCGGCGCGCTGCTCGAGACGCTGCTCCGGTTGGGCCCCGACGCCGGGTGGCGGCGGGGCGTCCGGCTCGGCTGCGGGACGGGCGTCCTCGGCGGGTTCACGACGTACTCGACGTTCGTCGTCGAGGTCGAACGGCTCGCGAGCGGGGGGCACGCCGCGCTCGGCGCCGCGTACGCGCTGGGGAGCGTGGCGCTCGGCGTCGCGGCCGCGGTGGGCGGGGTCGCGCTCGCCGCGGCGGCCCGACGCCGCCTCGTCGCCCGGGGCGGTGGGGCGCGGTGACGGGCGTCCCGGAGCTGGTGCTCGTCGCCGTCGCGGGCGGGCTCGGTGCGGCGTCCCGGTTCCTGCTCGACACCCTCGTGGCGCGGCACAACCGCTGGTCGACGCCGCTGGGGACGGTCGTCGTGAACGTCACCGCGTGCTTCCTGCTGGGGCTGCTCACGGGCTGGGGCGGGACGCACCCGGGGCACGGCGACGTCGCCGCGGTGCTCGGGGTCGGGTTCCTCGGCGGCTACTCGACGTTCTCGACGGCGTCGGTCGAGGGCGCACGCCTCCTGCTCGCGGGCCGCGGCGTCGTCGCGCTGGCGCACGCGCTCGGGATGCTCGTCGTGTGCGTCGCGGCGGCGGTGGCGGGGATCGCGCTCGGGGGAGCGTGAGCGGGTGACCCGCACGTCTGCGCAACCGAAGGGTTGCGTTCAGCCGGACAGTGTGCAACTCTGAGGTTGCATATGTGCCCGTTTCCTTCCCCACGGAGAGGTTGCACCATGACCAGCATCAACGAGCCGGCCGTCGTCGACACCGAGGCGTACACCGTCTCCCGCACCGTGACGATCGAGGCCACGCCCGAGCGCGTCTGGGCGGCGCTCACGCAGGAGGACCTCATCAGCGGCTGGTTCGGCCAGCGGACCGAGCTGCGCGACCTGCGCGTCGGCGGCGAGGGCGTGTTCAGCTGGCCCGACGTCCCCGACGTCCAGGTGCGGATCGAGGAGTACGACCCCACGACGGCGTTCGCGTTCCGCTGGGGGACCCCGGTCGGGCAGGTCATGGACGAGACCAGCTCGACCGTCGCGCGCTTCACGCTCGAGCCGCAGGGGTCGTCGACCGTCCTGCGCGTCGTCGAGACCGGGTTCGACCTCGTCACGGACACCGCAGAGCGGCTCGAGAGCCACCAGCAGGGCTGGACGAGCGAGCTCGACGAGCTCGTCGCGCTCCTCGAGGGGGCGCTCGCGGTCGACGGAGGTCGCGCGTGAGCGCACCCGCGACGGAGCTCGCGCCCGTGTTCTCGGCCCTCGCGGACGACACGCGGTGGCGGATCCTGCAGGAGCTCGGCAGCGCGGACCTCTCGGCGTCCGCGCTCGCCGAGCGCCTGCCGGTGAGCCGCCAGGCCATCGCGAAGCACCTCGCCGTGCTCGCGGAGGTCGGGCTCGTCGAGTCCGTGCGGGTCGGCCGCGAGGTCCGCTACCGCGCGGTCGGGGCCCGGCTGGAGGAGACCGCCCGCGCGCTCGAGGCCATCGGCGCGGCGTGGGACCGCCGGCTCGCGGCGATCAAGCGCATCGCGGAGTCGCCGTCACGAGCGTGAGATCACCGCGGGAGGCCTCGCCGCCCCCCCGGCGCTCAGGGGAGGGCAGCGTCCTCCTGGCGGTACCCCGCGGCGAGGCGGACCTCCTCGTGCCCGACGGCGGCGACGTCGTCCCACGGCACGAGGAACGTGCCGCGGTGCCGGTGGCGGACGAGCTGCGGGACCGGCCACGGAGCGGTGACGCCCGTGCGCTCGTACCCGAGGAACGACGCGCCCGTGCGCGGGCTCACGAGGACCCCGACGACGCGTGCCCGACCGACACGGTCCCGCCGCCGGACGCTCGCGCTCAGCGCCCGGTCCTCGGGGTGCGCGTCGTCGGGGTCGCCGTCGGACGGGGCGTCGTCGGGCAGCGTGTCGAGCGCGAGCCGGACGTCCACGAGGAAGCCGAGGTCCTCGCCGTCGGGCCCGACGACGCGCGCGTCGAGCAGGTCGCCGAGGATCACGACCCCTCCTCGGGATCGTGGCGTCCGCCCGGGACGCGGCCGACGACGTGCTCGCGCAGCCAGTCCTCGGTCCAGTGCAGGTCGAGCGAGTCCGCGCGGACGGTGAGCTCGATCGCCGTCCCCACGTGCCCGACGTCGGACCACGGCACGCGCTCCCAGCGCGACGCGGGCGGTCGGCCGCCGAGGAGGCGCGTCACGAGCACCGGTCCGGTGAGGATCGCGCCGACCTCCGCCGGCTCGCCGGGCACGGCGTCGCGCGCGGTGCCGACCGCGGCGACGAGCTCGAGGTCGTCGACGGTCGTGACCGGCTCGCCGTCGACGTCGAGCACCTGGCGGCTGAGCAGGTGCAGGCGCGCGTCCACGACGCGCACCCCCGTCGGCGTGGAGGCGTCCCGGCTCATGACCCCGCTCCCGTCGCGATCATCAGGGGTATCGCCGCGACGGCCGCGACGACCACGATCACCAGGTACACCATGCCCAGCGCGTTGGTCGCGCGCCCGTTGACGTGCTCGCCCATGTACTCCGGGTCGTTCGCGACGAGGAGGATCGGCACGTACGTGAGGGGCAGCGCGACGGCCGAGAACACGACCGACATCTCGGTGACGGCGACCGGGTCGACGCTCGTCATGAGGATCGCGACGGCCAGCAGGAGCGCGACCACCATCGTCACGTGGAAGCGCGCGGCGCGCGCCGGGCGGCGGAACTTGCCCCACGACCAGCCGAGGTACTGCGCGAGCGTGTAGCCGCTCGACAGCGCGGTCTCGAGCGCGGCGCCGAACGTCGCCGCGACGATCCCGACGATGACGACCGCGAGCAGCAGGGTCCCGCCGGCCTCCGCCACGGGCAGCATGATCTGCGACAGCGACGACACCTCGATCCCCGCCGGCAGGAGCACCACGGCCGCGCACGCGGCGATCGCGACGGACAGCAGCCCGCCGAGCGGGAACCCGACGAGCACGTTGACCCGGTTCTGCGCGAGGTCCTTCGCGGTCCACCCCTCCTCGACGGCGCCGGACGAGAAGAAGAACACCTCGTACGGCGTCATCGCGGCCCCGAACAGCGCGACCGCGTAGTACCAGTAGGTCGCGACGTGCTCCGTCGCGGGCGGCGACGGCGGCACGGCCTGGCGCAGCAGCTCGCCCCAGTCCGGGCCCAGCAGGAAGAGCGCGACCCCGAACCCCACGAGCAGCAGCCCGAGCAGGCCCGCGACGTTCTCCATGATCTGGAACTTCACGCGCCACAGCACGAGCCAGACGGCGAGCGCCGCCACCGGGATCCACAGCCGCGGCTCGACGCTGCTCGCGAGGTGCAGCGCGAGCGCGATGCCGCCCACCTCCGCCGTGAGCGTGAGCAGGTTGATCGCGAACGACGCCGCGAGGTTCGCGCCCGCCGCGCGGGGGCCGAGGCGCTCGCGGATGATCTCGAACGTCGCGCGCCCGCTCACGGGCGCCACGCGCCCGGACATCGACGCGAACAGGCAGATGCCGACGACGCCCACGACCACGACCCACACCAGCGACAGGCCGAAGCGCGACCCGACGACGGCGTTCGTCAGCAGGTCCCCGATGTCGACGAAGCCGCCGATCGCCGTGAGGATGCCGAGCGCGACGCCGAGGAGCTGCTTCACGCGCCACCCGCCAGTGCCAGTGCCGTGTCCACGTCGTCGGCGGCGCGGGAGAGGTCGGCCTCGAGCTCCGACGCCGTGAGCGGGACGGCGCCCGCCTCCGAGAGGTCGCCGCCCGCCTCCCGCGCGACCCAGGCGCGCGCCGCGACGACCTCGCGCGTCGCGTCCGCGACGGCCACGAGACCGGCGTCGCGCTGCGCCGACGAGACGTCGTCGGGCGGGACGAGGGTCGTCAGCGCGGTGGTGGACTCCGCGAGCACGCGCACCTGGTCGAGCACCGCGGCGTCCGCGACGGGCGTGGTGACACGGTCGGCGTCGAGCAGGCGCACGGTGAGCCGCGTCGTCTCGACCGCCGACCCCGCCTGGGCGAGGGCGTCGGCCACGGCGGCGGTCGCCTGCCCGGGGTCCTGCCGGCTCACGGTGCAGCCCGTCGTCCCGAGCGCGATCGCGAGCGCGAGGCTCAGCAGAGCCCCGCCCCGGGCGGTGCGCGCGCGACGTCCCACGTCAGCGATGCTCCCGCCGGGGGCGGCCGCTCGCACACGGACGACCCGTCGTGACGGGTCGTCGCCACGCGGGGTCACCGTGCGCCGAGGCCCGCCTCGTGCGCGAGGATCGCGGTCTGCGTGCGGTTCACGGTGCCGAGCTTCGTCATGGCGTGCGCCAGGTAGGCCTTGACCGTCGACTCCGCGAGGTACAGCCGTCGGGCGATCTCGGCGTTGGAGAGCCCGTCCGCGAGCGCCCCCACCACCTCCCGCTCCTGCGGCGCGAGCGCGTCGAGCCGGCGCCGCGCGTCGGCGCGCCGGGCGGGCACGTCGTCGCCCGCGGCGGCGAGCAGGTGCCGCGCGACGGCGGGGGAGAGGATCGCGTCGCCCGCGACCGCAGCCCGGATGCCGTGGTGGAGCTCTTCGGGCGTCGAGTCCTTGAGCAGGTAGCCGACGGCGCCGGCGCGCAGGGCGGGCAGCACGTACTCGTCGCTGAGGAAGCTCGTCAGCACGACGACGGCGGTCTCCGGGTGCTCGCGGTGGACCGTCACGAGCGCGTCCAGCCCGTCCATGACGGGCATCTGCATGTCGAGCAGGAGGGCGTCGGGATGCAGCTCGCGGACGAGCTCGACCGCTCGGGCGCCGTCGCCGCCCTCGCCCACGACCTCGAGGTCGGGCGCCGTCCCGATCAGGCGGACCACGCCGGCGCGCAGGAGCGCCTCGTCGTCCACGACGACCACGCGGATCATGGCGTCCTCCTCGGGAGCGTCGCCCGCAGCCGGAAGCCGCCCGGGGGCGTGGGTCCGGACTCCAGGGTGCCGCCCAGGAGCTCGACGCGCTCGCGCAGCCCGGTGAGCCCGAAGCCGCCGGTCGTGAGCCCGGTGGGCGGGCGGGTGGACGGGCCGTTGTCGACCGTGACGCGGACGCCGCCCGCGACCGTTGCCACCTCCACGGTGGTGTCGGCGCCCGGGGCGTGCCGGACGGCGTTCGTCAGGCCCTCCCCGACGACGCGGGTCACCGTGCGGTCCACGAGGTCGGGCGGGTTCGACGGCGGCGCGGAGACGTGGACACGGACGGGCTGGCCGGCGGTGCGTGCCTCGGTGGCCAGCGCCTCGACCGCGGCCGGACCGGGGGCGCCGGCCTCGTCCGTCGCCCCGTTCGCGCCCTGCGCGGGCTCGGGTGCGTCCGCCGCGAGCGCCGTGAGCACCTGCCGCATCTCGGCGAGCGCCGCACGGCCGCTCGCGCCGATCTCGTCCGCGAGACGACGGACGTCGGCGTCCTCCGTCGTCGTCGCGAGCACCTCCGCCTCGACGACGGCGTAGCTCACCCGGTGGGAGACGACGTCGTGCAGCTCGCGGGCGAGCCGGGCTCGCTCGGCGGCCCGTGCCACCTCCTCGGCGCTCGCCGCGGCCCGGCGGTCCGCCTCGGCACGGGAGCGTTCGGCCCGTCCCGCGACGTACGCGAACAGGGTCATCAGCGTCGCGACCCAGAGGGTCGTCGGTCCCGACGGCTCGGCCGTCGCACGCCATGCCGGCCACGTCGCGGCGACGACGCCGAGCACCGCGGCCCCGCTGGTGCGGGCGGACCGGACCTCGGTCCCCACGGTGTAGAGCGCCGCGAGGGTCGCGACGGCCGGGGAGACGAACGACAGCGCGACGCACGCGCCCAGGACGGCGAGGGGGTACCGCCGCCGCACCAGGAGCAGGGCCGACGCCGCGAGCTGGGCGGCGACCTCCGCCCCCGCCGACGCCCACCCCAGCCCGGACGACGCCCGCAGCACGACGAGGAGCGCCCCGGCGACCCCGCTGGACACCGCGACGAGGACGTCGGCCCGCGAGACCTGGACCCCCACGTCGCTCAGGCTAGCCACGGCCGGCTGACCAGGCCCGCGGAGGACGTCGCAGGAGTCGACTTTCGGAGGTAGTCGTCGCCATCGTTCGGGCGTGCCGGAGAGGTGCTCCCCGGGCGGAACGTGGAGTCATCGGGAAACACCCGCCACGACAGTCAGAGGAGCTCCACCATGAAGGTTCTTCGCACCGCCACCACGACCGCCGTCTCCGCCGCCCTCGTGCTGGGGGCTCCGCTGGCCGCGTTCGCGAACGACGGCGAGGCCCCGGCCCCCGAGGCGACCGCCCCGGAGGCCACCGCCGCCGACGCCCCCGCCGAGGAGGCCGCCCCGGAGCCGGCCCCCGCGCCCGAGGCGCCCGAGGCGCCCGAGGCGGTGACGACGGACGCGGCCCCCGCACCGGTCGACCCCGTCGTGGCGCCCGCCGCGGAGGCACCGGCCGCCGAGACCGACGAGCCCGCCGCGGAGAGCGCCGGCGAGACCGTGACCGACGACGTCGTGGAGGGACTGCCCGGGGACGTCACGGTCGACCCGGTCGTGCCGGACGGCGAGGCCGAGGACGCGAGCGCGGCGGCCGAGGCGTCGACCGACGCTCCCGCGGGCGCGGACGTCGCGACCACCCTCGCCACGGCCGCCACCGCGGGCCTGCTGGGCGCGACGCAGGCCGCCTACCCCGACGCCGAGTACGAGCCCCACTGGCACGACGGCTACTACGAGGGGTTCCCGTGCGACTACTGGTACTTCCAGGAGCCGGCCGAGGGCGGCTCCGGCAAGGACTGGTCCGGGTGGTACGGCCAGCCGCAGCTGCACATCCTGCACCACGAGCTCGTGGACGAGGACGGCACGACGCACATGGTGTATGACCGCGACATCGCCGGGTCGTGGTGGCACGCCTGGAACGGCGAGGTCGCCAAGGCCGACCCGGAGGGCATGCACTGGGGCGACACCGACGCCCAGCAGACGATCCTCGTCAACGGGTTCACGGGTGGGCCCGACATGACGGCCCGCGCCGCGAACGCCCGCGACCTGCTCGACCGCGCCGGGGTGCAGTCCGAAGCCTCGGCCGTCGACGACACGACTGCGGAGTACACGGCGTACGAGGCGACCCAGTTCGCCGTCTGGTACTTCTCGACCGGGCACGATGTCATGGGGCTGTTCTTCGACGTCGACGACGCCGGGCACGTGACGGTGAGCGACTTCGCCCAGCAGCAGCTGGACAGCAGCTGGTCCTGGGGGCAGAGCGACCGTCGGGCGACCATGCAGACGGCGGCCTGGCTCATCGAGAAGGCGCTGACGGAGAACGTCGTCATGCCGCAGCCCGGCTTCGTCTCGAACGGGTTCGTCCGCAACGCCGACGGCTCGACCGACTACGGGTTCACCGCCTCGCTCGTCGGTGGCACCGGTGACGTGCACGTCGAGCTGCGCACGGCCGACGGGTCAGCGATGCCCGCGGGGGTCGTCCTCGTCGACGCCCACGGCAAGCCCGTGAGCTCGGTGACCCCCGGCCAGAAGGTCTACGTCCGGGTCCCGGCCGGGACGGACGTGGCGAGCCTGCCTGCGTTCCAGGTGTGGGGCTCCGCCGAGGGCACCACCAAGGGCAGCCCCAACTTCTACACCGGCCAGGACATGAACAGCTCGGTCTGGGACGATGCCACCCAGTCGTGGATCAGGACTGGCCAGCAGCACTGGCTCATCGGCCTCGGGGGGCTCGACAGCGTGTCCGTGGCCTGGGACTGGATCGGCGTGACCCTCGCGGACGAGCCGGAGGACCCGACGGACCCGACGGACCCGACGGACCCGACGGACCCGACGGACCCGACCGACCCGACCGACCCGACCGACCCGACCGACCCGACCGACCCGACCGACCCGACCGACCCGACCGACCCTGCGGACCCGGCCGACCCGGCTGACCCGGGACAGCCCGTCGAGCCGACGGCGCCGATCTACGCCGACGGCACCGGCCGCGTGGTCACGGCCGGGGCATCGTCCGACCCGGCGAACCTCGGTCTGACGGACGCGCAGCCGGTCGCCGAGGTCGAGCAGGCCGCCGCGCAGCGTGACGCGCTCGCGACGACCGGGACGGACGCCAGCGTCCTCGCCGCCGGGGCGTTCATCGTCCTGGCCGGCACCGGCCTCGTCCTCGCCTCGCGGCGTCGTCGGTCCGCCGACGCGCGCTGACGGCGGCCGCGCGGGCCGGACGGCCCGCACGCCCGGTCCCGCACCCACGGTGCGGGGCCGGGCGTCGTCGTGCACGGGCAGGCGCGGCGTCGGTGCGCCTGCCGAGCCGAAAAGCCCGTGCCGGAGGCGCGTCGTGCTGACAGGCTCGGGGGGTGGACCACCCCGTACCGATCGACCTCGAGACCTGGCCCCGCCGCGAGCACTTCGAGCACTTCCTCCACGCGTCGCCGTGCACGTACGCGATGACCGTCGAGCTGGACGTGACGGCGCTCGCGGCCGCGCTGGCCGGGTCGTCCCGCAAGACCTACGTCGCGCAGGTCTGGGCGCTCGCGACCGTCGTGAACCGGCACGAGGAGTTCCGCCTGTGCCTCGACGACGCGGGCGCCCCGGCGGTCTGGCCGGTGGTGCACCCGGCGTTCACGGTCCTCAACCCGGAGCGCGAGACGTTCTCGGCCGTCTGGGCGCCCTACGACCCCGACTTCGACGCGTTCCACCCCGCGGCGTCGGCGCTGCTCGCCGAGCACCGGACCGCGACGACGTTCTTCCCGCAGGGCGCGCCGCCGCCGAACGCCTTCGACGTGTCGAGCCTGCCCTGGGCGTCGTTCACGGGCTTCACGCTCGCGATCCGGGACGGCTGGCGGCACCTCGCGCCGATCGTCACGCTCGGGCGGTACGTCGAACGGGAGGGGCGGACGTTCCTCCCGCTCGCGGTCCAGGTGCACCACGCCGCGGCGGACGGGTTCCACACCGCGCGCCTCGTGACCGAGCTGCAGGAGCTCGTCGACGACCCGTCGTGGCTCGGCTGACTCCGGACCCGCGCCCGCGCGGGCCGGGTCGTCACGGGCGCAGCAGGGACTTGATCGCGCGGCGCTCGTCCATCGCGGCGTAGCCCTCGGCGGCGTCGTCGAGGGGGAGCTCGAGGTCGAACACGCGCGCGGGGTCGATGCGCCGGTCGAGGACGAGGTCCATCAGCTCGGGCAGGTACTGGCGTACCGGCGCCGGGCCGCCCGACCAGTGCACGTGCCGGTAGAACATGTCGACGACGGGGAGCTCCACGCCGTGCGGCAGCCCGACGACGCCGACGTGCCCGCCGGGACGCACCGACCCGAGCGCCTGGGCCACGGACTCCGGCGTGCCGACGGCCTCGACCACGCCGTGCGCGCCGAGCCCGTCGGTGAGGTCCAGGACGCGCGCGACGCCCTCGTCGCCGCGCTCCGCGACGACCTCGGTCGCGCCGAACGCCCGCGCGAGCTCCTGGCGGGGCGCGTGCCGGCTCATGGCGATGACCTGCTCCGCCCCGAGCTGCGCGGCGGCGAGGACCGCGAGCAGGCCGACGGCGCCGTCGCCCACCACCACGATCGCCCGGCCCGGTCCTGCCTCGGCCGCGCGGGCGCCGAACCAGCCGGTGCCCAGCACGTCGGACGCGGTGAGCAGCCCGGGCAGGAGGTCGTCGTCGGGGCGCTCGGCTGTCGCGACGAGCGTCCCGTCGGCGAGCGGGACGCGCAGCAGCTCGGCCTGGGCGCCACGCACGGGCTCGCGGTGCACGCACGACGTCTGGTAGCCGGCGCGGCAGATCGGGCACGTGTTGTCGGACGCGAAGAACGACCCGACGACGAGCTGCCCTGGACGCACGGTCCGGACGTCGGCGCCCACCTCCTCGACGGTGCCGACGTACTCGTGGCCCATCGCGACGGGGTGCTCGATCCGGTTGACGCCGCGGTACGTCCACAGGTCCGAGCCGCACACGCACGCGGCCTCGACACGCACGATCGCGTCGGTCGGTGCGAGCAGGCGGGGGTCGTCGCGCTGCTCGACGCGGACGTCGTACGGGGCGTGGATGACGGTCGCGCGCACGGTGGCTCCCCTCGGCGGGCGGACGGGACGCCGTCGAGCCTACGACTGCCGGCCCGGGCCCGCTCGGGCCGTGCGTCAGGGCTCCTCGTCCGGCTCTCCACCGCGCCGGCGGCGGGTTGCAGAAACGCCGCGCCGGACTAGAGTCCCGGTCTGAGTCTGGACCTGGCTCACGACCCGCTGAACGACGACGGAGACGACCCATGTCCCTGGAGGATCACGCAACCCTGCACCCGCTGTCCCTCGGCGACGACACGACGCTGGGGCAGTATCGGGTCGACCTCGCGACCGACACCTGGTGGTGGTCGGCCGAGACGTACCGCCTGCACGGCTTCGAGCCGGGCGACGTCGTGCCGACGACGTCGCTCGTGCTGGCCCACAAGCACCCCGACGACCGCGACCGCGTCCGGGACGTGCTGGAGCGCGCTCGTCGCGACGGCGCGCCCTTCTCGAGCCTGCACCGGATCATGGACGCGCGGGGGAGGGAGCGCGTCCTCGTCGTCGTCGGCCAGGGCCGGCGCGACCCCGGCACGGGTCGGGTCGTCGAGCTGCTCGGGTACTTCGTCGACGTGACGCGACCGGTCCGTGCGCAGGGCGGGCGGCAGGCGCAGCGGGACATCGCCGCCGCGGCCGACAGCCGGGGGCCGATCGAGCAGGCGAAGGGCGTCGTGGCCACGGCGTTCGGCGTCCGGCCCGACCAGGCGTTCGCGCTCCTCAAGCGCGCGTCGAACGAGCGCAACGTGCGCCTGCGCGAGCTCGCGCAGCAGGTCGTCGAGGAGGGCACGCGGCCCGACGACGACCGCGTCGACCGGGTCGCCGTGCTGCTGTCGTAGGCGCTGCTGCCGGAGGCGCTGCCGTCGGGCCTCGGACGCGACGTCCGACGGCCGCCAGACGGCGTGCCCGCGCCCGGTCAGGCTGGGGTCATGACCACCACCTCGACCCGTCCCGCGCCGTCTCACGTCGTCATCGACCCGGGGATCCTGTACTTCGGCACGCCCGTCGCGCTGCTCAGCACGGTCGGCGCGGACGGCCACGTGAACCTCGCCCCGATGTCGTCGGTGTTCTGGCTGGGTCGGACGGCGGTGCTCGGCCTCGGCGCGCGCTCGCAGACGGCGCTCAACCTCCTTGCGACGCGGGAGGTCGTGGTGAACCTGCCCTCGACGGCCGAGGTCGACGCCGTCGACCGCCTCGCCCTGACGACCGGGCGCGACCCGGTCCCGGACCGCAAGGCGTCCGTGGGCTACCGCTACGAGCCGGACAAGTTCGCCCGCGCCGGGCTGACACCCGTCGCGTCGGACACGGTCGCGCCGCCGCGCGCCGCGCAGTGCCCCGTCGCGGTCGAGGCGCGGCTCGTGCACGCGCACCCGCTCGGTCGTGACGACGCCGCGCGCGCCGGGTCGCTCGTCGCGTTCGAGGTGCGCGTGACCCGGGTCCACGTCCACGAGAGCGTCCGCGTGCCGGGCACCGCGCACCGCGTCGACCCCGAGCGCTGGCGCCCGCTCCTCATGAGCTTCCAGCGGTTCTACGGCCTCGGGCCCGAGGCGCACCCGTCGCGCCTGGCGACGATCGACGAGGACTGGTACCGCTGAGCAAGCGGGCGCACGAAAACGTGCTGACGTCGGACCGGCGTCCGGCCTACGGTGCCGGGATGGGACGATCCACGCTCGTACGGCTCGCGCACTCCGACCACCCGATCGCGTCGCCGCTGAGCGATGGGCGCGTCGACGACCTGCTCCGCCGGGCGGTGGGCGGCCGGGGGAGCGTCCTCGACCTCGGGTGCGGCGACGGGACCTGGCTCCTGCGGGCGCTGCGGCAGAACCCCTCTCTCACCGCGGTCGGGGTGGACACGTCCGACGTCGGGTTCGAGCAGACGCTCGCCCAGGCTGCCGCCGCGGGCGTCGCGGACCGGCTGACGCTGGTCCAGGGCGACGCGCAGGAGTACGCGGGCGACGCGCCGTTCGATGCCGTGCTCAGCGTCGGCGCGGCCTACGCGTTCGGGGGCCTCGGCCCCACGCTCGACGCCGTGCGCGGCCACCTCGCGACTGACGGCCTCCTCCTGCTCGGCGACTGCTTCTGGCCCGCGCCGCCCACGCAGGCCGTGCTCGACGGCCTGGGCGGGGCGTCGGCGGACGAGTACCTCGACCTGCCCGGCACCGTCGACCTCGTGACGCGGCACGGGTGGGCGACGGTGCACGGGCACGTCAGCACGCAGGAGGAGTGGGACGACTACGAGTGGGCGTGGACGGGCGCGCCCGCCCGGTGGGCGGTCGAGAACCCCGACCACCCCGAGGCGCGCGAGGTGCTCGCCGCGGTCGAGAAGCACCGCGACGGCTGGCTCCACGGGTACCGCGGCGGGCTCGGGTTCGTCACGCTGCTCCTGCACCCGGGTCGCGCCGCCGTGACGGGCGGCTGAGCGGGCCGCGGCGGGACGGCCCGCGCGGGGAGGTCAGCGCCGGCCGAGCGCCCGCACGACCGCCGCGACGTCGGCCGGAGCCTCCTCGGCCATGAAGTGCCCGGCCGTCGTCGTGAGGTGCTCGAGGTCCGGTGCCCAGCGGCGCCAGACGCCCGCGGCGTCGTACCCGAGCTGCGCGCCCCAGTCCTGCTGCACCACGGTGACGGGCATGGCGAGCCGGTCGCCGGCGTCGAGCGACGCCTGGTCGTGCTCGACGTCGATCGTCGCGGTCGCGCGGTAGTCCGCGACGATCGAGTCGACGGCGTCCCGGCTCGCTGCGAGGTAGTGCGCCCGGACGTCGGCGGGGATCGCCGCGGGGTCCCGGGTCCACGCGTCGAGGAAGGACCCGAAGAACGCGTCGGCGCTGCCCCGGATCATCGCCTCGGGAAGGCCCGGGGGCTGCGCCATGAGGTAGAGGTGGAACGCGACCGCCGCCTCCACGCCGTGCAGCACGCCCCACGTGTCGAGCGTGGGCACCACGTCGAGGATGCCGAGGTGGCTCACGCGGTCCGGGTGGTCGAGACCGGCGCGGAACGCGACGAGCGCGCCGCGGTCGTGGCCGACGAGGACGAACCGGTCGACGTCCAGCGCGTCGGCGAGCGCGATCACGTCGTTCCCCATCGTGCGCTTGGCGTAGACGTCGGGCGTGGTCGCGGCGGGCTTGGCGCTGTCGCCGTAGCCGCGCAGGTCGGGCACGACGACGCGGTGGTCGCGCGCGAGGTCGGCGGCGACGTGCCGCCACATGTGGCGGGTCTGGGGGAAGCCGTGCAGCAGGACGACGGGCGTGCCCTCGCCCGCGGTCTCCGCGCGCAGCGCGACGCCGGGCGCGACCTCGACGGTGCGGGTCTCGAAGCCGGGGATGTGCATGGGTGGGTCCTCTCTCGGGGCGGAGTGGCCGTCCCGGGTCCTGCCCGGGCGGCTCGTCGCCATCCTTCGAGCACCGGATCAGCGACCGATCAGTGCCGGGTGCCGCCGGACGTGCGCACGCCGCCGTATTCGTCGCCGTGCCACGGCGCAGCGAGAATGGCGGGGTGGTGGAGCTGCGCGTCGAGGTGCTCGGGCCCGTCCGGCTGCTGCGCGACGGCATGGAGGTCGACCCGGGCGGGCCCCGTCAGCGCGAGCTCCTGGCGCGGCTGGCGGCCGCGCGCGGTCGTCCGGTGTCGTTCGAGCGGCTCGCGGCGGACCTGTGGGACGACGACGTGGAGCACGATCTTCGCGCCCGGCGCGGTGCTCTCGCGACGTTCGTCGGAGACCTGCGCCGCCGCCTGGAACCCGAGCGGGCACCGCGCACGCGGCCGCGCGTGCTCGTCACCGAGCACGGCGGCTACGCGCTGCGGCTCCCGGAGGGCGCGCTCGACGCGGCGCGCCTGGAGGCGGCCGTCGCCCCGGTCGGTGGACGCACGACGCACGGTCCGGTCGTCGACGCGCCCGGTGCCACGCCGGGGCTCGGGGCCGGGGACGCGCCGTCGGGCACGCGCGCGCTGCGGGACGCGGTCGCGACGTGGCACGGGGAGCCGTACGCCGACCTGCCGGACCGCGCGTGGGTGCGGACGGAGCGGCGGCACCTCGCCGAGGTGCACGCGCGGGTGGTCGAGCTGCTCGCCGAGGCGCTGCTCGCCGACGGACGCCCGGGGGAGGCGGTCGCCGCGCTCGACCCGTACGCCGCCGCGCACCCGTGGCGCGAGCACGCGTGGGTGCTCCTCGCGCTCGCGCTGTACCGCGAGGGGCGCCAGGCGGACGCGCTCGACGTCGTGCGCCGGGCGCGCCGTCGGCTCGCCGACGAGCTCGGCCTCGACCCGGGACCGGAGCTCGCGCGTCTCGAGCGCGACGTGCTCGACCAGGCGCCGTCGCTCGACGGCCCGACGCCGGGCCCTCGCCTCGCGGTCACGGCCCCGACCTCGCGCACGCACCTGCGGTCCACGGTCGACGTCGCGCGCACGCTCGCCATCGCCGGGGGAGACCACCTCGCGACCGCGCAGCAGCAGCGGGTCGCCGCGGCGCTCGCGGCCGAGGCGACGGGCGACCCCGTACTCACCGCGCGCACCGTCACCGCCTACGACGTCCCGGCCGTCTGGACACGGAGCGACGACCCCGACGCGGCCGGCGCGATCGTCGGCGTGGCGCGGCGCGCGCTGCACCGCCTGGACCCCGACGCGGCACCGGTCCTGCGGGCGCGGCTGCTCGCCGTCGTCGGGATCGAGCACCGGGGGACGCGCGACGCGTGGGCGTGGGCCGCGGCGGAGGACGCGGTGGGCGTCGCGCGCGACGTCGGCGACCCGGGCACGCTCGCGCTCGCGCTCAACGCCCGGTTCCTCCAGTCGTTCCAGCGGCCGGGCGCGGGCGCCGAGCGGGAGGCGACCGGGGCTGAGCTCGTCGCGCTCTCTGCCGCCCACGACCTGCCGACGTTCGCGATCCTCGGTCACCTCGTGCGGCTGCAGGCCGCAGCGGGGGCCGGGCGGTTCGGCGACGCCGACGCCCACGCCGCTGCGGCCGAGGGCGTGGCCGCGGAGTACGAGTCGCCCGTGGTCCCGATGCTCACGGCCTGGTACCGGGCGATGCGCGACGCCGAGACCGCGCCGCCGGACGCCGCGGCGCGCGCCTACCGCGCCGCCGACGACCTCCTGGCGGGCGTGCGCATGCCGGGAGTGCGGGACGGGCTGCTCCCGCTCGCGCTGGTCACGGTCCGGCTCCGGCACGGGCGCCCGCTCGCGGGCGTGGCCGACGCCGGCCCGTACGCGCCGTGGGTCGAGCCCCTCCTCGCGCTCGACGCGGGCGACCGCGAGACCGCTGCCGACCTCGCTCGTGCGGCCCCCGAACCCCCGGCCGACCACCTGCGCGAGCTGCGCTGGGCGCTCGTCGCGGAGGCCGCCGTCCGGCTCGGGGACACGGCCCTCGCGCGGCGAGCACGCCACGCGCTCGCGCGCGTCCCGGACGAGCTCGCCGGCGCGGGCTCGGGACTCGTGTCCGCCGGGCCGGTCCGCGCGTGGCTCGACCGTCTCGACGGTCGCCGCACGTAGGCAGGTCCCCCCGGGACGCGTAGGCGACGAGGCGGCTCAACGCTCCGGGAGCAGCCCCGCCACGAGCGCGTCGATGACGTCGTCGGTCGCGATGTCGGGGTCGACCGGTGTGGTCAGCCGGTCGAGCAGGAGCCCGTCGATCGCGTAGTGGAACAGGGCGATCTCCTGGGGTCCTCCTGGCAGCCCGGCCGAGCGGTTGAACTCGACGTCGGCCTCGAATCCCGCGCGCAGCCACGTCCCGAGCAGCGCGGCGAGCTCGGGGCGGCGGCCCGACTCGAGCCGCAGCTCGAACAGGGCCCGGGTGACGTCGGCGTCCGCCGACAGCCGGCGCACGATGTCGCGGAGGTAGTCCGCGAAGAGCGCCCGGTCCGGCTTCTGGGCGGCGCGTCGCTCCAGGTCGTCCGGTGTGGGCGCGAGGCGTTCGCCGATGCGCTCGAACAGCCCCGCGACGAGGGCGTCCCGGCTCCGGAAGTAGTTCGAGGTCGTGCCCGTCGGGACGCCCGCCTCGTCGTCGACCGCGCGGTGCGTCAGACCGCGCGATCCCTCGCGCGCGAGCACGGCGATGCCCGCGTCCGCCAGGGCGCTCCGCCGTGTGGAGTTCTTCGCCATGCGCCGACGGTATCGCAACCACTGCATCTGTTGTAGTCTCCAGACGACCACTTCACCTGTAGTAGTTGGAGAGATGATGCGAGAACTGACCTACTACGTCGCCGTCAGCCTCGACGGGTACATCGCCGGCCCCGCCGGCGAGTTCGACACCTTCCTGGCCGAAGGGGACCACATGGAGCCGATCTGGGAGCGGTACCGCGGGACGGCGCCCACCGACCTGGCAGAAGCCGTCGGCTTCTCGGTCGCCGACGGGCCCTTCGACACGGTCCTCATGGGCTGGAACACCTACGCCGTCGGACTTCCCGACCACCACCTGCCGAACCCCTACCGCCACCTGCGGCAGGTCGTCTTCACCCGGACGCACGAGGCGCCGGAGGGGAGCGAGGGGGTGGTGTTCACGGACGCCGACCCGGTCGCGACGGTCCGCGCGCTGAAGCGGGAGCAGGGCAAGGGCATCTGGTTGTGCGGCGGGGGCGCGCTCGCCGCGGTGCTGGCCGACGAGATCGACCGGCTCGCGCTCAAGGTCAACCCGGTCATGCTCGGGGCCGGGGTGCCGCTGTTCGCCGAGCGTGCCTACGCACCCCGCTCGTGGCGACCGACGAGCACGCAGACCTTCAGCTCCGGCGTGACGTTCGCGGAGTACGTCCGGGCTTAGGCGAGGACGAGGGGCACGTCCCGCTCACCAGGTGGCTGGGTCCATGGACGGTCGTCCGCTCGGCGGGCTCGGCGACGCGGGCCCGTACGCGCCGTGGGTCGGGCCCCTCGTCGCGGGCGACCGAGAGACCGCCGCGGACCTCGCCCGCGCGGCCCCCGAGCCCCCGGCCGACCACCTGCGCGAGCTGCGCTGGGCGCTCGTCGCGGAGACCGCCGTCCGGCTGGGGGACGCGGGCCTGGCGCGGCGTGCCCGGCACGCGCTCGCGCGAGTGCCCGACGAGCTCGGCGGGGGAGGCTCGGGCCTCGTGTCCGCCGGGCCGGTCCGTCCGCACGCGGCTCGACCGGCTCGACGGTCGCAGACTCTAGTCGGCTCCGTCCCGCGATCCTGTGCGGCTCCCTGCCGGCGCACGACCTCGTTCGGCGCTCCCGTGCGTCACAGCGTCCAGCCGATGCGGCCCTCCGTCGGGCCGCCGCACGCCTCCGAACCCCCGACGCGGACCATCTCGACCGACCGCTCGGTCTCGGCGAGGACGGCTCCGCTCCCGTCGAGCGCGCGGAGCCCGACCGGGTTCGTCGTGCCGAAGACCGTGAAGGTCCACGTGTCACCCTCGCGCGCCGGCGTCGGCACGAGCTCTGCCGCATCAGGACCTGACGACAACGGCGGTCGCCAGACCTCGTCGTCGCCGTCGCGCAGCTGAAGGTGGGCCACCCAGGCCGTGTCCCCCGTCAGCACCACCTCGAGGGTGCTGGAGTAGGCCATCGCCGGGCAGTCCCGGGCACCGCCGGAGAACCGTGACACGAGGACCACGACGACGACGAGAGTCCCGACGACGACGGCAGCCGTCCCGGCCCAGACCGGTAGTACCGGCCGCCGACGGCGTCCCGGTCCGGTCTCCTCGTCGACGTCTCGCTCGTCCATGAGCACCCCCTCGTCCGAACCTGCCACGCGATCACGGCGCGGCACGGATGTCGCCTACACGTCGAGCGGCCCCCGGACGACGGAGTCGCCCGAGTGCGCGGGGTCGCCGTCGAAGTGCTCCTCGGAGACGTCGACCACGGGGAACTGCGCGAGGTCGAGGCCGTCGGGAAGGTCGAACCGGCCCTCCCCGCCGTCGAGCACGCCGAGGCTGACGAGGCCGCTGAGGTCCTCGGCGAGGAGCCACACCTCGCGGTAGGTGCCCTCGGGCACCGGGGCGTCGACCGTCACGACGACCTGGCGGCGTCCGTCGGGTCGCTCCTCGACGCGCGCGTCGCCGGTCGCACCCTCCCAGTCGGGCAGCGGGTCGAGCGTCGCGCTGGCCACCGTCGTCTCCGGCGGCTCGGCCTCGCGCCGCTCCCACAGCACCCCGCCGGCGACGCCGACGAGGAGCGCGGCGGACGCCGCGGCGACCGGTACCCAGACCCGCCTACGGCGCGGTGCCAAGGGCACGACGACGCCGGGCGTACCCGCGTCGTCCCGTCCCGCGTCGCGCTCGCCCGGCTCGTCTAGCCGGGCGTCGTGCGACCGCGCCGCGTCGCGACCGGGGGCCGGGGCCGCGGTCGGTGCGGTGGGTGCGGTGGGTGCGTCGAGGTTCGCGCTCGTCGAGGTCAGGCCGAGCTCGGCGTGGATCGCGGACCACACCGCGGGGGACGGCTCGACGAGCTCGTCGGGCGCCTCTGCGCCGTCGAACGCGTCGGCCACGCGCGCGAGCCGGGCGGCGGCGTCGGCGCACTCCGCGCAGGAGGCGAGGTGCGCGCGCGCGTCGTCGTCGAGCACGTCCTCGCCGAGCGCGAGGAGCGCGAGGGTCTCGTCATCGATGTGCTGCACCGTCCACCTCCAATCGGTCGCGCAGCCGGATCAGGCTCCGTCGTACGTGGCTCTTGACCGTACCCAGCGGGAGGCCGAGCTCCTCGGCGATCTGCACGTGCGTCAGGTCGCGGAAGAACGCGAGCTCGAGGATCGTCCGGCCCGGATCGCCGAGCCGCCGCAGCTCGTCGGAGAGGAGCACGCGGTCGGCGACGCGTCCGACGTCGGCGTCCTCGTCCACGGCGGGCCGGGGGCCCGTGGCGGCCGCCTGCTCGGACCGGCGGACCCGAGAGCGTGCCTCGTGCGCGTCGGCGACGGTGTGCCGCGTGATCCCGACGAGCCACGCGGGCAGCCGCGCGCGGTCGGGGTCGAACCGCGACCGGCCGCGCCACGCCGCGACGAACACCTGCTGCGTCACGTCCTCGGCGTCGGCACGCGTGCCGAGCGACCGCAGGGCCATCGTGTGCACGAGCGAGGACCACCGCCGGTAGGCCTCGGCCAACGCGCTCTCGTCGCCGTCCGCGAACGCACGGCCGAGGCGCCACAGGTCCGGGTCGGGCGTCCCGGTCTCGGTCACGTTCAGGGCGGGTCCTCGAGGGTCGGCGCCGACCGCGCGGGCGGCAGCGGCGAGCGGGTAGCAGCGATCGTAGCGCCGGGGCGCCCGCACGCTCGCGGGGCGCCGCGCGGGTGCCGGCCGGGACGCGGCGTCACCGGGCGGGCGCCGCGGTCACGACGACGTTGTCCGAGTACGAGCGCCGGTCGCGGTCCCACGCGCCCCCGCAGGTCACGAGCACGAGGCGGCGCTCGCCCGTGCGGTCGAAGAGCTCGTCGAGCGGGACGTCGGGCTTCGGGACGCTCCGCACGTCCGTCACTGTGTAGGTGTACGAGGCGCCCGTCGCGTCGACGACGTCGACGCGCGCTCCCGTCGTGATCTCCGCGAGCCGGGCGAAGGGCCCGACGCCGTCCGGGTCGTCCACGTGGGCCGCGACGACAGTCGTGCCGGCGGGGCTCGCGGGTGCCGGGCCGAACCGGTACCACGCGGCGACGTCCCCGCTGCCCGGCAGGGCCATCCGCCCCTCGGGGTCGACGCCCGTCGGCTCGACGGGGAGGTCGACGTCGAGGTCCGCGACGACGACGCGCGTCGGCGCGGGCGGCGCGGGGGCGGGCATGTCCCGGGCCGGTCGCACGGGGACGTCGGGCGCGGGGCCCGAGGTACCGCCTGCGGTCCCCGCTCCGTCCCGGTGGGGGACCGGGACGGGCGGGGCGTCGGCCGTCGGTCCGAGGAGTCCGTCGGCCGGCTCGTCGGCGGACGGCGGGGAGCATCCGCCGACGACCGCTGCGGTGACGAGCACCGCCCCCAGGAGGGTCAGGAGCCCGGCCCGCGCACCCCGGACGGGGTGCGCGGGACCGGGGATCGTGCGCTGCGTCATGCGTCCCGGTCGCTCCGGACGGGGTGCGTGGCCTGCGCGTGCTGCTCGCGCCAGGCGCGCGCGAGCATGACGACCGCCGCGACGAGCAGCAGCCCGAACAGGGACGCGCCGAACGCGATCGCGACGCCCGTGGCGGTGCTGCTCGGTGACTCGGCCGCGAGGCCGGAGAGACCGGCGGGCACGCCGGACGGCGACGAGTGGAGCCCTTCGACCGTCTGCGTGGCCAGGGCGAGGTTGCCCGCCTCGAGGCTGCCCCACGCGTAGGCGATCGTGTTGACGCCCTCGGCGACCGTGAGGTCGGCCGGCCCGAGCACCGGGTCGGTCGTGCCGGCGGCGGCGATCGAGGCCGAGACGGTACCGGCCGGGAGGTCGAGCACGGCCTCCTTCGGGTTCTCGAGCCCCGTGACGACCGCGGTACCGCCCGCGAGCACGTCGACCGCGGGTGCCGCCGCGACGTGGCGGACTGTCAGCCGGCCCTGGCCCGCCGCCGTCGGCTCGGTCGAGTTGGTGAAGAGCGTCGCGGTCGGCGCTCCGCCCGCGTCGAGGTGCGCGACGGCCGTGTAGCTCGTCCCGGCCGCGAGCTCGAGGTCGACCGGGCCGATGACCGGCGAGCTCGTGTCGGTCGCGTCCGGCGCGGTGATCGCGACGCTGTACGACCCGGCCGGGAGGTCGAGCGGGCCGGCGAGGTCGCCCGGCTGGAAGTCGTCGAGCGTGAGCTCGTCGTTCACCCAGACGTCGACGGGGGTGTCGGGCACGCCGTGCAGGACGGACAGGGACGCGCCGTCGGCGGTGGCGGCGTGGGCGGGGAGCGCGAGAGCCCCCATCCCGGCGAGGGTGGTGGCGAGGGTGGCTGCGCCCGCGAGCGCGGCGCTGCGTCGTGCGGTGCGGTGCATGGGGTCCTCCGGTTCTCGGCCCGGTCGGTGCCGGGCGCTCGGGCAGTTGACACCCCCTCTTCCGGCGGGGAGGCGGGTACGGATGCACCGTCGTGCCGCGAGCTTGGGCACGGCCCGCTGGACGGGCGCGGAGCAGGACGCCGACCGGTGTCGGGGCAGGGAACCGCACCCGTCGAGCAGGTGAACTTCGCGGGCGAGGTCTTGAGGCGGCCCGGTCCGCCACGTACCGTGGGCGCGGCGAGGCGGAGCAGCCTCGGCACGACCCCCCAAGGAGAGCTTTCGTGGCCAGACCATCTGCCGCGCGTCTTGACAGCGCTGTCGGACGACGCGGGGCCAGCCCGACGTCCGACCCCCACCCCCGACGAGGCCGCCGCAGCCGGCTCGGCGGAGCCCTCGCCGGGGCTCTCGCCGCCGCCCTCGCCGTCGGCGTCCTGCCGCCCGCCTCCGCGGTCGCGGCCCCCGCGGCGCCGACCGCGGAGAGCGACCTCGCGTCGCTCGTCGACGTGTTCGTCGGCACCGAGGGCGACTACGGCAACGACATGCCGGCCGCGCAGGCGCCCAACGGCCTGGCCAAGGTCAACCCGCGCACGACGCCGGGGCGGAACAACACCGGGTACGACTACGCGCAGTCCAAGATTTCGGGCTTCACGCACACCAACCTCGACGGGGTGGGGGGCTCCGGCGGCGGCGGTGACATCCTCGTGGTCCCGACGTCCGGGTCGTACACTGCGCGGCCCGGCACGGGCACCTACGCGCACCCGTTCTCGCACGACGACGAGCAGGCGGGCCCGGGCTTCTACTCCGTGGGGCTCGGCAACATCGCGGGCAAGGACGGCGCGATCGCTGCCGCGCCGGGCACGATCGAGGCCGAGGTCGCCGCGACCACGCGCTCGGGCGTGCACCGCTACGCGTTCCCCGAGGGCTCGACGCCGAGCCTCGTCGTCGACCTCGAGACCAACAACACGAGCCGCCGGTCGTCCTCGGTGGACGTCGAGACGCGGGCGGACGGCGCCGTGGAGCTGTCCGGGCAGGTCACCGGCTACTTCTACAACGCCGCCTACACGCTGTACTACACCGCGCGGACGCTCCAGCCCGCGACGGTGCAGACGTGGGGCGACGACGACAAGCTCGTCGACGCGACGTCCCAGGACGGCGTCGACACCGGCGCGATCCTCACGTTCGACCCGGCCGACGCGGGGGACGTCGGCCTCCAGGTCACGCTGTCGCCGGTGAGCGTCGAGCAGGCGCGGATCGACCAGCAGGTCGAGCTCGGTGAGCTGTCGTTCGACGCGGTCCGCGACCGCACGCGCGCGGAGTGGAACGCGACGCTCGGGCGGGTCGCGATCGACGCCTCGACGGCGACGGACCCGACCGGTGAGCTCCAGAAGCTCTTCTACACGCACCTGTACCGCATGTTCGCGATGCCGATGAACGCGACGAGCACGTCGGGCACGTACCGCGGCGTCGACGGCGCGGTGCACGCCGCGCAGGGCTTCACGTACTACGACTCGTGGGCCACCTGGGACGACTTCCGCAAGTTCTCCGTCATCGCCTACATCGACCCGGCGCTGTACCGCGACATGGTGCAGTCGCTCGTCTACCTGTTCGCCGACGCCGAGGCGACCGGCACGGGCAGCGGCCTCGGCGGGTTCGTGCACTCGGTCCCGACGGTCCGCTGGGAGCGGTCGTCCGTCGTGGTCGCGGATGCGATCGCCAAGGGCTTCGACGGGTTCGACCGCCTCGACGAGGCGTACCCGGCGCTGAAGCGGCTCGTGGGGCAGTACAGCGAGGACGAGCTCCAGCGCGGCTACGTGGCGGGCAACCCCGGCGCGTCGGTGCAGCGCGGCTACGACCAGTACGGCCTGTCCGTGATCGCGGACGAGCTCGGCCTGGCCGACGAGGCGCAGACGATGCGCGAGCAGGCGTCGTGGCCGATCGAGAAGCTCACCAAGCCGGGCGCGTGGACCGCGGCCGACGGCACGCAGGTCGGCCTCCTCACCCCGCGCGCCGCCGACGGCTCGTGGCAGAGCGCCGACTACGCGAAGTTCGAGGCCGCGAGCCTCTACCAGGGCACGCTCTGGCAGTACCACTGGTACGACGCGTACGACATGGACGCGCTGGTCGAGGCGATGGGCGGCCCCGAGGCGGCGCGCCTCGCGATGCGCCACATGTTCGGCGAGCACGCGCCGGACGACGGCAAGGCCATGCTCCACTCGAACGCCAACGAGATCGACCTCCAGGCGCCGTACCTCTTCAACTACACGGGCGAGCCGAGCCTGACGCAGAAGTGGGCGCGCGCGATCTACACGAAGGAGACCTGGAACCGGTACATCGCGACCGGCTCCTCCAGCGCGGTCCCGAGCGGCGGCGGGGAGTTCACGCCGCCCGTGAAGACGAAGGTCTACCAGCTCGACCCGCGCGGCATGCTCCCCACGATGGACAACGACGCCGGCACGATGTCGACGATGTTCGTCGCCGCGGCCGTCGGCCTGTTCCCGGTGACCGCCGGGTCGTCCGAGTTCCAGGTCGGGTCGCCGTTCTTCGACTCCACGACCATCACCTACGACGACGGCAGCGCCTTCACGGTGAGGGCCGACGGCGTCTCCGAGGATGCGTTCTACGTCCAGTCGGCGACGCTCGACGGCGCGCCGTTCGGCAACACGTGGGTCGACTACGCGACCGTCATCGGGGGCGCGGACCTCGCGTTCCGCATGGGCGAGCAGCCGAGCGACTGGGGCACGGACACCGAGCCCGCGTTCTCGATGAGCACCGCCACCGACGAGCCCGCCGAGGGCCCGCGTGTCAGCGCCGACCCGACGACCGTGCAGACCGGCGACGGCGGCGCGCTCGACGCGATCGTGACGCTCACGCTCGACGGCGCGCGGTTCGCCGCGTCCGCCGGCACGGACCTCGTCGCGAGCGGCGCGGCGAACGTCGTCGGCCTGCCCGACGGCGTCACGGCGGCCGTGACGGTCGCGTCGCCGACCGCGCTCACCGTCTCCCTGACGGGGACGGCGTCCGCCGACGCGCGCTTCTACGTCCACCTGGGCGACGGCGCGCTCGCCGACGGCGTCGCCGCGTCGTCGCTGCGCGGTCAGGGCGTCTCGGTGCTCTCCCCGCTGCGCCTGTCCGTGGCGTCCGCCGAGCGCGACGCGCTCGCCGGGCTCGTCGACGATGCCGTGCTCGTGCGGCACGGCAACTACTCCTCGGTGACGTTCGACCGGTTCTCCACCGCGCTGACCCAGGCGCAGGACGCCCTCGCGGACGAGGCGGCGACGAGCATCGCGCTGCGGTTCGCGGCCGACCGGCTCGGCGCGGCGATCGACGCGCTCGACCTCACGGGCGGCGGCTACCGCACGCTCGAGGCCGAGCAGTCCGAGGCGTGGTCCGGCGGGGAGCTGAAGAACGAGGCGAACAGCTCGTCCGGAAACCTCGGCGGCGTGCGCTCCGGGTCGTGGGTGCAGTACCGCGACATGACCTTCGAGACCGCAGCCGGGGACACCCCGCCGCGCTTCCTCACGGTCCGGTACGACACGAGCTTCGCCCCGACGGACACGCCGAGCACCGTGCGGGTGCACGCCGGCGACGTGAACGGCCCCGTGGTCGCGACCGTGGACCTGAAGGGCACGAGCGGCTGGGGCAAGTACACCGAGGTGACGGCGGAGCTCGGCGACGTGCAGGCGCTCGTCGACGCGAAGGCCGTCACGTTCGAGCTGCTCGCGCCGTCGGGCCGGAGCTGGGTCGGCAACTTCGACTGGTTCCGGTTCAGCGCCGAGGACCCGGCGGCCCCGGGCCAGCCGGGCGAGTCGCCGACGGTGACGATCGAGGCCGAGGACTGGACCGCGAGCTCCGGTCGCGGGCTCAAGAAGGAGTCCTCGACGTGGACGAGCGGGCCGGTGACGAACGTCGGCGGGACCGCGGACGGCGACTGGATCGCCTACGGTGCGGTCGACCTCGGTGAGCTCCCGCTCGGCGAGCTGTCGGTCCACTACGTGCACAACTCGAACCGGTCCGGGAACAACTCGGCGCTGTCGGTGTACCTCGACGCGTTCGACCCGGCGAACCCGGGCGAGCCGTTCGTCACCGTGCCGCTGCCGACGACCGGGTCGAGCTGGACCGCCGACGGCACGGCGACCGTCGTCCTGCCGGAGACGGTGCAGGGGACGCACGAGGTGTTCGTGCGCCTGTCGACCGAGGCGTACGCCGACCACCCGTACGTCGCGAACCTCGACAGCCTGACGTTCGCGCCGGGCGGCCCGACGTCGGTCGTCGTCGAGTCCGAGGCCTGGACCTCGAACTCGGGTCGCGGGCTGAAGAACGAGAACTCGACGTGGACGAGCGGTCCGGTGACGAACGTCGGCGGGACCGCAGACGGCGACTGGCTCGCGTACGGCGAGATCGACCTCGGCTCCGCCGCGCTCGACCAGCTCTCCGTCCACTACGTGCACAACTCGAACCGGTCCGGGCGGAACTCCGCGCTGTCGGTGTACCTCGACGCGTTCGACCCGGCGAACCCGGGCGAGCCGTTCGTCACCGTCCCGCTCGCCAACACCGGGTCGAGCTGGACGACGGACGGGACCGCCGTCGTCGACCTGCCCAGCACGGTGCGCGGCAAGCACCAGGTGTGGGTGCGCCTGTCCACCGAGGCGTACGCCGACCACCCGTACGTCGCGAACCTCGACAGCATGCGGTTCTTCACCGACGCCTACGAGGTCGAGGTCCCACCGACCGACACCGCGGCGCTCGCCGCGTCCGTCGAGGACGCGGAGGCGTTCGAGGCGGAGATCGACCGCTATGGCCGCATCGACGCGGGCGTCTTCTCGCGCGAGCTCGCGGGTGCGCGCACGCTGCTCGGTACCGACGGCGCCACCCAGGCGCAGGTCGACGAGCGGGCGCGCCGCCTCGGGCTGGCGACCGACCAGCTCGTGCCGGCCGAGCGTCGTCGGCTCGAGAACCTCGTGACGAGCGCGGAGGCCCTGACCGACGAGGGGTACAGCCCCGAGTCGTGGCAGGCGTTCCGCACGGCGCTCGCCGCGGCGACCGAGACCCGGGACGACGAGGCGGCGTCGGACGAGGCGCTGCGCGACGCGCGCCTCGCGCTCCAGGGCGCGATCGACGCCCTGGAGGAGCCGGCCGACGTCGAGCTCGTCGAGGTCACGCTCAGCCCGCGCTGCCTCGCCGGCAAGCCCTACGTGGCGGTCCGTGCGGACAACGTGTCGGGCGGAGCCGTGGACGTCGAGATCGCCTCGGCGCTCGGGGCGAAGACGTTCGCGGCCGTCGCGCCGGGGGCGAACGCCTACCAGTCGTTCGCGGCGCGCGGCGTCACCGGTGACCTCGTGGTCACCGTGACCGCCACCGGCCCCGACGGCGAGCAGACGGTCGAGCAGACGGTCACCGTCCCGACCTGCTGACCGCACCCGACGTGCCCGTGTCACGGCCTCGTGCCGTGACGCGGGCACGCGCGTCTCTCGGGACGGGAGGGGCTCGGGTGTGCGGAAGAATGCGCGGGAGTCGGTCTCGGTCGAGGGGCCGGGACGGGGAGGCGTGCGATGGCGGTCGTCGGGTTCGGAGCGCCGGGTCGCGGCGCGGTGCGGGTCAGGACGGTGCGCCCGTGAGCCCGCGCGGCGGCTGGTGGCCGTTCGGTAGGCGCGGGCACGGCGAGGAACGGCCCTCCGCCGAGCAGGCCGCCGCAGCCGAGGCGCAGACGCGCTTGCTGGGCGTGCTGGCGCGGGAGCTGGCGGCGGCCCAGACCGAGCCGTGGGACGGGCTGTCGTACCTGGCGTTCGTGGTGGCCGACCGGACGCAGGAGCACGTGTCGATCCGTGGCGGATGGCCCCCGCCCCGGGCGCAGAAGCCGACTTCCCCGACGTTCGCGGAGGCCCTCGCCGAGCTGCGTCGCGTCACCGCCCCGCCCGGGCTCGGCGCCTGGTTCTCCGTCTCGTTGACGGTGCGCGCCGGCGGCGCGGTCGACGCGTCGTACGACTTCGACAGCGAGCCCGGCTTCCTGCCCCCGGCGGGACCGGAGGACTTCGCCCGGGACCTCGAGCGGTTCCCGCGGTCGGTCGAGACACAACCGTCCTGGTTGCGCGAGCGGCTCTCGTGGGCGCGGCTGACACGGGATCAGCGGTTGCGCGCCGAGGCCGGGGTGGCTGCGCTCCACCCGTACCCGCCGCCACCCGGCGGCCAACGGCGCCTGTTCACTGTCGCCGTGACCCCGGACGGTGTCGTGGACGTGCTCGATCATCAGTCCGCCCGGCGTGCGCTCGTCGACCGGGACGGCGCCGTCCAGCTTGTCCAGACGGACCCGTCGGTGCGCCCGTCCTGAGCGCGGCTACCGCGCGAGCGCGCGGACGGCGTCGATCGTGTCGGCCTCGTCGGCGGTCTTGTCGTCGCGGTACCGGAGCACGCGCGCGAACCGGAGCGCGAGGCCGCCGGGGTAGCGGGTCGAGCGCTGGAGCCCGTCGAACGCGATCTCCACGACCTGCTCGGGCCACACGTGCACGACGTACCCGTCGTCGGACGTCTCCAGCTCTCGGAAGCGGCGGGTCTGCCACTCCAGCATCTCGTCCGTCATGCCCTTGAACGTCTTGCCGAGCATGACGAACCCGCCGTCGGGGTCGCGCGCGCCGAGCCAGATGTTCGACAACCACCCGCGGCGACGCCCCGAGCCCTGCTCGACCGCGAGCACGACGAGGTCGAGCGTGTGCCGCGGCTTGACCTTGACCCACCCCGCGCCGCGCCGCCCGGCCGCGTAGGGGGTGTCGAGCGACTTCACGACGACGCCCTCCTGCCCCTCGGCCACCGCGCCCTCGAAGAACGCGGCCGCGGCGTCGCGGTCGTCGGTGACGAGGCGCCGCACGGCGTGGGGGCCCGCCACGTCGTCGAGCACCGCGAGCCGGTCGCGCAGCGGCTCGTCCAAGAGGTCCCGGCCGTCGACGTGCAGCACGTCGAAGAAGAACGGCGACAGCTCGAGCGACGCCGCGAGCTCGACCTCCTCGGCGGCGCTCCGCTCGCCCTGCGTCGCGGAGCGGGCCGCGGTCTCCTGGAAGGGGCGCGGGACGCCGTCGGGCCCGACGACGAGCGCCTCGCCGTCGAGCACGAGCGCCCGGGCCGGGAGGGACCGCGTCGCGGCGACGATCTCCGGGACGCGCTCGGTGATGTCGTCGAGCGAGCGCGTGTAGACGCGCACGTCGTCGCCGTCGCGGTGCACCTGGATGCGGATCCCGTCGAGCTTCACGTCCACGGCGACTGCGGTGCCCGACGGCGGGTGCTCACCCCCGGCATCGTCGTCGCCGTGCTCGTCGGCCGCGCCGGGTCCGGCGCCGAGCTTCTCGAGCGCGGCGCCGACGTCGGGCGCTGACTGCGCGAGCATCGGCCGGACGGGGCGGCCGACCGTGAGCCGGAACGTCGCGAGGGCCTCGGTCGCGGCCTCGGGGCTCCCGGCCGTCAGTGCGGCGCGCGCGACCGGTCCCGTCGCGCCCGCGAGCATGACCGCGCGGCGCACCGCGTCGGCAGGGACCTCCGACGCCTCGGCGACGGCGTCGACCACCACGGAGTCCAGCGCGCCCTGCCGCAGCTCGCCCGAGACGAGCCCCGCGAGGAGCGACTGCTCGCGCGCCGTCGCGGCACCGAACAGCGCGCCGGCCTCGGCCTGCCGTGCGGTCGCGGAGCCCGGTCCGGAGAGGCCGGCCATGCGGGCGAACGCGGCGTCGACCGCGGTCAGGGTGAGGCTCGGCTCCTCGGCCGGGGTGGGCAGGTCGCGCAGCGAGCGCCACCCGAGTCCCGTGCGCCGCTGCCGCAGCTCGCCCGCGAGGTACGCGACGGCGATCTCCACCTCGTCGCGCGCGCTCCGGCCGTCGGTACCGTCGGCGTTGCCGGCGGTGCCGGCCGTGCCGACGTCGGCGGCGACGCGGCGCAGCAGGTCCGCGATGGCCGCGCGCTTGGCGAGGCGCGAGCGTGTGGCGGCGACGGCGTCGGACGTGGCGGCGACCTCGGCGAGCAGCATGCTCCATCCTCACGCCGACCACCCACGCCCGCCCGCGCTCCCTCCACCCCTGAACCGGGGGTTCCGCGCGAGCCCCCGCCCCGCCCGGCGTCGAACCCGGGTCTGCGTGGCACATCGGGTCGCCGATCACGCGAAACCCCGGGTTCGGCGGCAACGCGTAGCCGTGAACCCCGGGCTCGGCGGCGAGGCGCGGGCCTGTACCCGGCGGGGGCGGCAGCCGGTCAGCGGGTGGGCGCCACCACGACGTCGACCGTCCCGACCGACGGCAGTGCGCGTCGCAGCGCCGTGTCGGCGGCGGCCGTGACCTGGTCGGCGGCGGCGACCGGCGTCTGCGGCGGCACGAGGACCCGCGCCTGGACGGCCAGGCGGTGCCCCGACCAGCGCAGGCGGACGTCGTCCACGCCCTCCAGCCCGTCCACGCCGTCGAGCGCGTGGCGTGCCCTGTCCGTGAGGTCCGGGTCGACGCCGTCGAGGAGCCGGCGCCCGACGTCGCGCGCGGTGCCCCACAGGAGCACGAGGATCGCGACGGTGATGAGCAGCCCGACGAGCGGGTCCGCGAGGGGGAGGCCCGCGAGGACGCCGAGCGCGCCGAGCACGACCGCGAGGGACGTGAACCCGTCGGTGCGCGCGTGCACGCCGTCCGCGACGAGCGCGGCCGAGCCGATGCGGCGCCCGACGCGGATGCGGTACACGGCGACCGCCTCGTTGCCCGCGAAACCGACGACCCCCGCGGCGATCACCCAGCCCAGGTTGTCCACAGGCTGGGGATCCGCGAGGCGTCGCACCGACTCGACGCCCGCGACGACCGCCGAGAGGGCGATCATCGCGACGATGAACAGCCCCGCGAGGTCCTCGGCCCGGCCGTACCCGTGCGTGTACCGGCGCGTCGCGGCGCGGCGCCCGAGCACGAACGCGATCCACAGCGGCACGGCCGTGAGCGCGTCGGAGAGGTTGTGGACGGTGTCCGCGAGCAGCGCGACCGAGCCGCTGACCGCGACGATGCCGAGCTGCGCCAGCGCCGTCGCGCCGAGCACCACGAGCGACACCTTGACCGCCCGGATGCCCTGCCCGCTCGCGACGAGCTCGTCGTCGATCGAGTCGGCCGCGTCGTGCGAGTGCGGCACGAACACCTCGTGCAGCCAGCCGCGCAGCCCACCCGGGTGAGGATGGTCGTGGTCGTGGTCGTGGTCGTGCTCGTGCTCGACGGCGGCCGGGCGGGTCGTGCTCAACGCCGCACCTTGGCGTCCCCGGCGGTGGGGGAGGACCCGTCGAGCGCGCCGTGCGCGTCGTCGGCGTGGTGCGCGGGATGGTCGTCCACGGCGTGCTGCGCCTGGAAGACGGCCTGGGTCACGAGCGTGCGCGCGTGCTCGTCGACGAGCGAGTAGAAGACGCGGTTGCCCTCCTGGCGGGCGCGGACGATGCGGCCCCAGCGGAGCTTGGCAAGGTGCTGCGAGACCGCCGTCGGGGACTTACCGACGATCTCCGCGAGCGCGTTGACCGGCAGCTCGGTGTCGCGCAGGGCGAGGACGATCCGGACCCGCGTCGCGTCCGCGAGCAGCGAGAACACCTCGGCCGCGAGCTCGACGTACTGGCTCTCCACCCCGAAGGTGCACGCCTTCGTATCTTCACGCATACGCAGATACTAACGGAGCCTGCGCCACCACGGTGCCGAACCCGGGGTTGCTCCCCACAGCCGCCCCGCCCTGAGGAGCAACCCCGGGTTCGACGGGCCGGGTGCTGGGTGGGTGCCGGGTGGGTCGGGGGCTGGGGCCGCGACGAGGTGGTCGCGCTTGGTACAGGGTTTCCTGAATACAGGATTACGTGTACTGTCGGCGCATGGTCGAGACGGTCACGCTCACCCACACCGCGGCGCTCGCGCGGCTGGGGCACGCCCTGTCGGACGAGACGCGCACGCGCGTCCTCCTCGCGCTGCGGGAGGCCCCGGCCTACCCGTCCGACCTCGCCGATGCGCTCGGCGTCTCGCGCCAGGTCATGTCCAACCAGCTCGCGTGCCTGCGCGGGTGCGGGCTCGTCGAGGCGATCCCCGACGGCCGTCGCACCTGGTACCGCCTCGCCGACCCCCACCTGGCCCCCGCCCTCGACGACCTGCTGCGGCTCGTCGTCCAGGTCGACCCCACGTGCTGCGGCCCCGACGGGTGCACGTGCGCATGACGTCCGTCTCGATCGGCCCCACACCTGCCGCCCCGTCCGCCGCGCGTCGTGCGGTCCTCGAGCGGAGGGTCCGGTGGGTCGTCGCGGCGACGATCACCTGGAACGTCGTGGAGGCGATGGTCGCGATCACCGCGGGCCGCGTCGCGTCGTCGGCCGCGCTCGTCGGGTTCGGGCTCGACTCGCTCGTCGAGGTGCTGTCCGCCGCCGCGGTCGCGTGGCAGTTCGCCGCGCCCGACCCGCACCGGCGCGAGCGGACCGCGTTGCGCGTCATCGCCGTCTCGTTCTTCGGCCTCGCCGTCTTCGTGTCCGTCGACGCCGTCCGGTCGCTGCTCGGCGCGGCCGAGCCCGCGCACTCCGCCGTGGGCATCTGGCTCGCCGCGGTGAGCCTCGCCGTCATGCCGTTCCTGTCCTGGTTCGAGCGCCGCACGGGCCGCGAGCTCGGGTCGGCGTCCGCCGTCGCGGACTCGAGGCAGACACTCCTGTGCACGTACCTGTCCGCGGTGCTGCTCGTTGGGCTCGTGCTCAACGCGACGCTCGGGTGGTCCTGGGCCGACCCGCTCGCCGCGCTCGTCATCGCGGCCGTCGCGGTCAAGGAGGGTGTCGAGGCGTGGCGTGGGGACGCGTGCTGCGCCCCCGTCTCCGCGCTCGTCGGTGAGGCCGAGGCTGACACCTGCGCCGACGGGTGCTGCGCGCCTCGGGGAGACGGGCCTGCCGCCGCGCCCTGAGCGTACGTCGCCGTGCCGCGGGCCCTACGATCACGACGTGAACGCCTCGGGAGGTCCGGCGCGCCGCCGTGTGCCGCTGTGGCTCGTCGCGGCGGTGGTGGTCGTCGTGCTGCCCGCGACGGGGCTGCTCCCCGCGACGGACGCGCGCGAGCTGCTCGTCCGGACAGGACCCGTGCTCGTGTTCCTCCTCGCGATCACGGTCGTCGCCGAGCTGTGCGCGGGCGCGGGCCTGTTCGACGCCGTCGCGGCCCGGGCGGCGCGGCTCGCCGGGGGGCGGCGGCTCGTCCTGTGGGGGCTCGTCGTCGTCCTCGCGACGGCGAGCACGGTCGTGCTGTCGCTCGACACGACGGCGGTGCTCGTCACGCCCGTCGTGCTCGCCCTCGCCCGACGTACGGGCACGCGGCCCCTGCCGCTCGCGCTCACCGTGCTCGCGCTCGCCAACACCGCGTCGCTGCTCCTGCCGGTCTCGAACCTCACGAACCTGCTCGCGTCGCACCGGTTCGGCGCCGGGTACGTCGGGGTGATGTGGGCGCCCGCGCTCGCGGTCCTGGCCGTGACCGTCGTCGTGCTGCTGGTGCTGCACGGTCGCGACCTGCGCGGGCGCTTCACGCTCGCGGGCGGCGGCCCGACGCCCCCCGACCGGCTGCTCCTGCGGCTCACCGCCGCGGTCGTCGTGCTCCTCGCGGTCGCGTTCGCGCTCGAGCTGCCCGTCGCGCCGACGGCGCTCGCTGGAGCGGCGGTGCTCGCGCTCGCGACGTGGTGGCGACGGGTGAAGCCCCTCGTGCCCGTGCGGGAGATGCTGCCGTGGCGGTCCGCACTCGTCGTCGCGGCGCTGTTCGTGCTCGTGGAGACCTGGCACGCGCACGGGCTCGGCGACCTCCTCGCCACCGTCGCGGGCACGGGCACGGGACCGGGCGACCTCGCGCAGCTCGCCGCGACCGGCGTCGTCGCCGCCAACCTGGTGAACAACCTGCCCGCGTTCCTCGCGCTGCTGCCCGCGGCGGGGGAGAGCGTCGACCGGCTCGCGACGCTCCTCGTCGCCGTGAACGCCGGGCCGCTCATCACGCCGTGGGCGTCGCTCGCGACCGTGCTGTGGTGGCAGCAGTACCGCCGCCACGCGTTCGAGCACGGTCCCCCGCCCGCGTGGCACGTGGTCCGGCAGGGCCTCGTGCTCGCACCTCTGGCCGTCGCGGCAGGGGTCGCGGTCGTCGCGCTCGGCTAGGCAGAGGGTGGGCCCGGCGCCCTGGTGCGTGGGCGGTGGTTCGCCGTCGTGCTCGCGGCGCGCGACTCACGTCACAGGCGCTCGAACGGGGCGGCATAGGTGAACCGGCCCGCGTACTCGTCGCGCCACGCGCTCAGGGTGCGCGCCTGGAAGTAGTCCCCCCACGCCGGCTCGGGAGCCTCGATCCCCAGGGCGCTCGCGGGCACGAACCCGAACCGGGAGTAGAGGGCCGGCTCCCCGAGCAGCACCACGACGGGCTCTCCGAGAGCGTCGGCCGCACCGAGGATGGTGTGCACGAGGGCGGAACCGACCCCGCGCTGCTGGTGGTCGCGACGGACGCTGAGCGGACCGAGCCCCAGCGCCGGCCGGTCCGCGAGCCGCCCGCGGGTGGCGACGACGTGCCCGACCACCTGCGGGTCGGGGCGCCCGGTCTCGGCGACCAGCGACAGCTCCGGGACCCACCCGCTGTCCTCCCGCAGCCACCCGACCAGGGTGGCCTCGCCGGGCGCGCCGTCGGGCTCGACCGGTGGGGCGGAGTGCCCGACCGCAGAGAAGGCGTCCGCTGTGACCGCCCGGATCGCCTGGACGTCGGACGGGCGCTCGCGTCTGATCAGCATGCCGACACACTCGACGGGTGCGCGCCGGGAGGCAACGGGTTTTTCGCCGCCGGATCGCCGACCGTCGTCCTTCTGAGGCATCAGGTCTCCGGGGCGATCTGCCCGTCGTGCCCGGGCCCCTGTCGGCGGGCTCGGCTCGGGGAATCTGCCGGAACCGTCGTCGCTGCGTCCCCACGGCGGGAGGGAACGCGCTGCCCGACTCAACCTTTCCGTGACGACGGACGTGTCACAGTCATGACCGTGAACGCACTCGCCGTCTCCGAGGACGACGACGCGCCCGACGTCGGGCCACCAGACCAGATCACCCTCGTCCGGGTGGCGGCCGACCCCGAGCAGGAGTTCGCCGCCTTCATGGCGGACGCAGCACCCCGGCTCGCCCGCACCGCCTGGCTGCTGTGCGGTGACGCCCACGTCGCCGACGAGCTGGTCCAGCAGGCGCTGACCAAGACCTACCTGCACTGGAGGACGGCCCGCGAGCGGGACCCGTTCGCCTACGCGCGGCAGGCTCTCGCGACGTCGCGCATCGACCAGTGGAGGCGGCGGCGGCGCGAGGTGCTCGTCGCGACCGACGACGTCCCCGAGCACGCGGAACGGTCGGTGCCCGTGGAGACGCACGCCGAGCGGGACCGTCTCGTCCGAGCTCTCGCGACGCTCACGCTCCGGCAGCGCCGCGTCGTCGTGCTGCGCCACCTCGTCGGGATGTCGGCGCGGGAGGTCGCGGACGACCTCGGCGTGTCGGTCGGCACCGTGAAGTCGACGGCGTCCCGCGGGCTCGCGCAGCTCCGGTCGGTGCTGTCCGCGGCGGACGCCGTCGACGTCCGGCACCCGTCCGCCGGTGTCAGCGGTGCTCGCCACCCGTCGTCGTCGCGCGTCGAACCCACCGAGGGGAGCCTTTCGTGAACGCCACGCTGCCTCGCCCCGACGAGGACTTCGCCCGCACCCTGCGCGACCGGCTGGACGCCGCCGCACCCACGGTCGTCGTCGACACGTCGCGCGTCGTCCCGGCTGCGCGGCGCGCACGCCGTCGGCGGCGGGTGACCGCTCTCGTCGCGTGCGCTGCCGTGCTCACGGCGGGTGTCGGGTGGGTCGCCCAGCCGTGGGCCGATCGGGAACCCCAGGTCCTGCCCGCCACGGACCTGCCGTCCACCCCGCCCGATGCCTCGCCCTCCCCGGTCGATGCACCTCCCACGCTCGGACCAGGCTGGCCCGACGCGCCGTACTGGCACCTTCGTCGCGAGATCCACGAGGTCGAGAGCAACGGGGACGAGCGCGTCAACGTCCTCGACGAGTGGTTCGGCAACGACCGGCCGGGACTGGCGATGAACGACGGCGACCTCGAGTCCGCCATCGGTGTCGGCCTGCATCCCTGGGGGCGGGAGATGCTCCTGGACGGTGAGCGCGTCGATCTCGGCTGGGGCACGTTCTACGCGCTCCCGACCGACCCCGCCGAGCTCGAGGCCGTCCTGCGCGACAACGTCGCCGTCCTGTACCAGCAGCCGAACCCGCGCGAGGACGCGGTGCTCCAGCTCGCCGTCTCCTTCCTCGGGGGCACCCCGGCTCCTCCTGCCCTGCGGGACGCGCTGTGGACCGTGATGACGAACCAGCCCACGGCCACGGCGCTCGGTGAGGTCCGCGACAGGCAGGGACGCGTCGGCGTGGGGTTGGAGTCGGTGGTCACCACCGGGGGCGAGGGGGACGAGCCCGTCCAGACCCAGTTCGCTCGGTACGTGTACGACCCCGTCGAGCGCCGACTCCTGGAGGTCTCGGGAGCGGTCACCTCCGGGCAGCCTGAGGACTCCGGCGAGGTCGTGCTCACCTCGTGGGACACCTACCTCGAGGAGGGGCCCGTCGACGTGCTGCCCAAGGAACCGCGCCTCGAGGACAGCCCCTGCCGCTCCTGGGAGGACTGCTGATCCTCGCCACCCACGCACGACGACGGCGCCGTCACCGGGCCGGTGCGGCGCCGTCGTGCCGAGGTGGCGCCGGACGGACCGGCGGGTCAGTACACCGAGGCTGCCGGTCGAGCCTCGCGGGACGCGAGGGCCGCCGAGATCGCGGCCGGGGACGCGGGGAGGAGCGGGAGCCGCACGCGCGGGCTGGCGATGCGGCCCTCGGCGGCGAGGACGGCCTTGATCACCGCGGGGTTGGGTTCGGCGAACAGGGCACGCGTGAGCGGGACCAGCGCGTCGTGCGTCGTGCGGGCCCGTCCTGCCGGGCCGTGTCGCCAGGCGCTGACGAGCTCCGCGTAGGCGCGCGGCGCCACGTTGGCGCTCGCGGTGACCGCCCCCCGAGCCCCGAGGGAGATCAGCGGTCCGATGAACAGGTCGTCGCCGGCCAGCACCGACACGTCGGGTCGCAGGGCGCTCAGGAACGCGACCGTGGTGTCGTCGATCGAGCCCACCGTGTGCTTGAACCCGGCCACGCCGGGCAGGTCGGCGAGCCGGAGGAGCGTGTCCGCCGTCAGGCTGAGGCCCGTCCGGTACGGGACGTGGTAGACGACCAGCGGGACGGGGCTCGCCGCAGCGAGGCGCCGGAAGTGCTCGACGACGCCCTCCTGGGAGGGGCGCGTGTAGGCGGGGACCGTGACGAGCGCGGCGGACGCCCGGGGGTCGAGGTCCGCGATCAGGTCGACGGACGCGGCGGTGCTGCTCGTCCCCGTGCCGACGACGAGCTGCCGGTCGCGTCCCGCGCAGACCCCGGCGCAGACGTCGACCACCTGGCGGGCCTCGGCGCGGGTCAGGGCCGCCGGCTCCCCGGTCGTGCCCAGGGCGACGACGCCCGCCGCGCCCTCGTCGAGGACCGTGGCGGCGAGCGTCGCGAGCGCGTCGAGGTCGAGGCGGTCGTCGTCGGTGAACGGGGTGACCAAGGGGACGTAGAGGCCGGTGAGCTCCATGGCGGCCACTCTGGGCCGGGCGCTACCGTCGGGTCCAGTTCATGTTCGTGTCGTATGCCGTAAGTTCTCCTTATGCTCGACGTCCGCAGGCTCCGGCTGCTCCGTGAGCTCTCGCAGCGGGGGACCATCGCCGCCGTGGCCGAGGCGCTCGCCTACACTCCCTCGGCCGTGTCGCAGCAGCTCTCCGCGCTCGAGCGCGACGCCGGGGTGCCCCTCCTGGAGCGGTCGGGCCGCCGGGTGCGGCTCACCGCGGCCGCGGTGACGCTCGTCGAGCACACGGAGAGGATCCTCGAGGTCCTGCGCGAGGCCGAGGCCGACCTCGCCTCGGCCGCCACGACCCTCCGCGGGACGCTGCGCATCGGCGTCTTCCCGACGGCCGTGCCGACCCTGCTCACGCCCGCCGTCGTGCGCCTGAGCTCCGACCACCCGGGGCTGCGGCTCCTGGTCTCCGAGCTCGACCCCGCGACGGTCCCCGCCGCGCTGCGCGGGGACGCGGTCGACGTCGCGCTGGTCCAGGAGTACGACCACGTCCCGCTCACGGTCGGCCCGGGCGTCGAGACGGAGCCGCTGCTGGAGGAGACGGTCCACCTGGCCGCCCTGGACGCGGGGTCGCTCGCCGACCGTCGGGACGCACCCTGGATCGCCGGCACGCCCGGGACCCTGTGCCACACGCTGACCGTCAGGGCCTGCGAGGCGGCGGGCTATGCCCCCGCCGTCCGGCACCACGCGGACGACTTCGGCGCGGTCCTCGCGCTGGTGGCCGCCGGGCAGGGTGTCGCGCTCGTCCCGGACCTCGCGGCCGGGAACCCTCCCACGGGCGTGGTCCTCACGCCGCTCGCCATCCGACGTCGGACCTCGCTGGCCTACCGCCGCGGGTCCCGGTCGCACCCGGAGGTCGCCGCCGCACGCGAGGCGCTGCACGCGGCCGTGGCGGCGGCCGGTCTCACCCGCACCACCGGGTAGCAGCACAGGGTCGGCGTCCACCGGTGCTCGTGGCGAGAGCGCCCGACCGCATCGGCACCCGGGGTCGTCCTGGAGCACGCACCCGCTGCCGGCACCGGCACGCGTCCCCGGTCTTCGCTGGCCGTGCAGCGCCTCGTCGCGCGTCGGCGCCTCCGACTCGGCATCCGCGCTGCGCCCACCCTTGACGCCCCGGATGTCCGTCTCGTAACGTCCGTACTGCACGACGCAAGAAGTTGACAGAAGTCCAGCACAAAGCAGTGCACACGCTGCAACTCTCGAATGCCGCCACGGGTCCGACCGGTGACCATCCCTGACGGGTCGTTCGTGGCACACCGGCTGACCGGTCTCGACCTCTGGGTCGATCCCGGTCCGACCCTGAACCAGCCCTGACCCGACCCACCCGTGACGGTGGCGCGGCACCAGCACGGTCGCGCCCGCCGTCGGGCACCGCTGCCCGCGGGTGGACGAGCCCGCCCTGGCGGGAGAACGAGGACGTTCATGAGAACCCCCTGGAAGCACACGGTCGTGGCAGGCGCCGCGGTGGCGCTCGTCGCGCCGCTCGGCGTCGTCGCCGTGGCGCACGCCGCGGACGCCACCAACCTGGCGCTCGGCAAGCCGATCGCCGCGTCGTCGGTGACGCAGACGTACGTCGCGGGCAACGCGAACGACGGGAACGCGAGCTCCTACTGGGAGGGCGCGGGCGGCCAGTACCCGTCGCACCTCACCGTCGACCTCGGGGCGGAGGCCGACGTCGACCGCGTCGTCGTCACGCTGCCCCCGCCCTCCGTGTGGTCGTCGCGCACCCAGACGTTCAGCGTGCTCGGGCGCTCCGACGGCGAGACGTCGTTCCGGACGCTCAAGGCGTCGGCGGCGTACGGGTTCGACCCGGCGACCGGCAACAAGGTCGAGATCCCCCTCGACGTCGAGGTCGACGAGGTGCGCCTCGCGTTCACCGGCAACTCCGGCGCGGGCAACGGCCAGGTCTCCGAGCTGCAGGTGTGGGGCACGCCCACGGGCGGCACCGACCCGACGGACCCCACGGACCCGACCGGCCCGACGGACCCGACCGGCACCAACTACGCGAAGAGCCGCCCAGCGACGGCGTCGTCGACGGAGTGGCAGTTCGTCGCGGCGAACGCGGTCGACGGCAGCGCGACCACGTACTGGGAGGGCGCGGGCGGGCAGTACCCGTCGACGCTCGACGTCGCGCTCGCCGCGCCCACGCAGCTCAGCAGCGTGCGCGTCCGGCTCAACCCCGACGGCGCGTGGGGCCCGCGCACGCAGACGTTCTCCGTGTGGGGTCGCACCGGCACGGGCACCTGGCAGGAGCTCAAGGCGTCCGCCGGCTACGCGTTCGCACCGGGCAGCGGCAACCTCGTCGACGTCCCCGTGACCGGGACGGCGACCGACGTGCGCCTGCGCTTCACGGGAAACACGGGCGCGGGCAACGGCCAGGTCGCGGAGCTCGAGGTCTACGGCGCCCCCGCGCCGAACCCCAACCTCACCGTCACCGCGGTGACCGCGTCCCCGGCGTCGCCCACGGCGACGACCCCCGTGACGCTCACGGCGACGGTGAAGAACACGGGCGACCGCGCGTCGTCGGCCACCACGCTCGACGGGAAGCTCGGCGGGTCGACCGCGGGCTCGGCCCCCGTCGCCGCGCTCCAGCCCGGCGCGAGCGCGCAGGTCCAGGTCGCCGCGGGCACCCGGCCCGCGGGCGAGTACACGGTCGGTGCGGTCGTCGACCCGGCGAACACCGTCGTCGAGCAGGACGAGACGGACAACGCGTTCACGGCGACGGCCAAGCTCGTCGTCGGCGAGGCGCCCGGGCCGGACCTCGAGGTGGTCTCCGTGTCGTCGAACCCGGCCAACCCGGCCGTCGGCTCGGCCGTGACGTTCTCGGTCCAGATCCGCAACCGCGGCAACCAGCCCGTCGCGGCCGGCTCGGTGACGCGCGTCGTCGCCGGGTCCACCACGCTCAACGGCACGACGCCGGCCGTCCCCGCGGGCGCGACCGTCACTGTCACGCCGAGCGGCTCGTGGACCGCGACGAACGGCGGGGTCACCGTGACCGCGACGGCCGACGCCACGGGCGTCGTCGCCGAGACGAACGAGGACAACAACACCGGCACGCTTGCCGTGACCGTCGGGCGCGGCGCCGCCGTCCCGTACACGACGTACGAGGCCGAGGACGGCCAGTACACGGGCACGCTGCTCCAGACCGACGCGCTCCGCACGTTCGGGCACACGAACTTCGCGACCGAGTCGTCAGGCCGCGAGTCCGTGCGCCTGACCAGCACGGGCCAGTACGTCCAGTTCACGTCGACGAACGCGACGAACTCGATCGTCGTGCGGAACTCGATCCCCGACGCCCCCGGGGGCGGGGGCCAGGAGAAGACCATCAGCCTCTACGCGGACGGCCAGTTCGTGCAGAAGCTCACGCTCTCCTCCAAGCACGCCTGGCTCTACGGCACGACCGACCAGCCCGAGGGTCTGGTCAACACCCCGGGCGGCGACGCGCGCCGGCTCTTCGACGAGTCGCACGCGCTGCTCGGGCGGTCGTTCCCGGCCGGCACGGTGTTCCGGCTCCAGCGTGACGCGGGCGACGACGCCGCGTTCTACGTCATCGACCTCGTCGAGCTGGAGCAGGTCGCGCCCCCGCTGAGCAAGCCCGCGCAGTGCACGTCGATCACCGAGTACGGCGCAGTGCCGAACGACGGGCTCGAGGACACCGCCGCCATCCAGGCCGCCGTCACCGCGAACCAGAACGGCGACATCGACTGCGTCTGGATCCCGGCGGGGCAGTGGCGCCAGGAGAAGAAGATCCTCACCGACGACCCGCTCAACCGCGGCATGCACAACCAGGTCGGCATCAGCGACGTGACGATCCGTGGTGCGGGCATGTGGCACTCGCAGCTCTACAGCCTCATCCCGCCGCACCTCGCCCCGGGGGTCATCAACCACCCGCACGAGGGCAACTTCGGGTTCGACATCGACGACAACGTCCAGATCTCCGACCTCGCGATCTTCGGGTCCGGCACGATCCGCGGCAACAACGCCCAGGAGGAGGGCGGCGTCGGCCTCAACGGCCGGTTCGGCAAGGACACGAAGATCAGCAACGTGTGGATCGAGCACGCGAACGTCGGCGTGTGGGTCGGGCGCGACTACTCGAACATCCCCGAGCTGTGGGGCCCGGCGGACGGGCTGCAGTTCTCCGGCATGCGGATCCGCAACACCTACGCGGACGGCATCAACTTCAGCAACGGCACGCGCAACTCGCTCGTCGTGAACTCGACCTTCCGCAACACCGGTGACGACGCGCTCGCCGTGTGGGCCAACCCGTACGTCAAGGACCGCACCGTCGACGTCGGGCACTCCAACACGTTCCGCAACAACACGGTCCAGCTCCCGTGGCGCGCCAACGGCATCGCGATCTACGGCGGCTATGACAACTCGATCGAGAACAACCTCGTCTACGACACGATGAACTACCCCGGCATCATGCTGGCGACCGACCACGACCCCCTGCCGTTCTCGGGGACGACGCTCATCGCCAACAACGGGCTCTACCGCACCGGCGGGGCGTTCTGGAACGAGGACCAGGAGTTCGGCGCGATCACGATCTTCCCGCAGACGCACGACATCGTCGGCGTCACCATCCGCGACACGGACATCGTCGACTCCACCTACGACGGCATCCAGTTCAAGAACGGTGGCGGGAACATGCCGGACGTGAAGATCACGAACGTCCGGATCGACCAGTCCAACAACGGCTCCGGCATCCTCGCGATGGGCGGCGCCCGCGGCAACGCGATCCTGTCGAACGTGACCGTCACGAACTCGCGTGACGGCGACGTCGCCAAGGAGCCCGGCTCGCAGTTCACGTTCACGGGCCAGTAAGGCCTCGCCGAACACGAGGTTGGTGTCGTTATCGGCCGGATAACGACACCAACCTCGTTCTCGGCGCGGGGGAAGGTCGTGGTCGCGGGGCCTGGCGCTCAGCGCAGCGGCAGCTGGTCGGCGACCGGCTCCGGGGGCACCGTGTCCTCCACGTAGCGGGGTCGGCAGGCGAACCAGCCGCCGACCACGCCGGGGACGGCGGTCGCGGCGAGCACGAGGAGCGGGACCGACCACGACCCGGTCGCCTCGCGCAGCAGGCCGAGGCCGATCGGGCCGAAGCAGGCCAGCGCGTACCCGAGACCCTGGACGAAGCCCGACACGGCCGACGCGGTCTGCGGCGTCCGGGTCCGCCGGTTGATGAGGGTCATGCACAGCGGGAAGGTGCTCACCCCGATCCCGAGCGCGCACATCCAGAGCACGGTGCCGTCGAGCGGGGACAGGAGCAGGCCGAGGTACCCGGTCACGAGCACGACGGCGCACGCGACGACCACGACGAACGGGTGCGCCAGCCGCGTCGCGAGGTGCGGCACGACCAGCGCGGCGGCCATGCCCCAGGCGGAGTAGAGGGCGACCATGGTGCCGCCGAGCGCGGCGCTGCCGCCCGCGTCGGTGAGGACGGCCGGGACCCAGGTGATGATCCCGTAGTTCGACCACGAGATCGCCGCGAACAGGACGACGAGGCCCCACACGGTCGACGACCGGCCGATCCGCGGCCTCGCGGACGCGGTGGCCGCCGCGGGCGCGTGGTGGTCGGCGGGCAGGCGGGTCGCCAGGACGAGCCAGACGACGGCGGCCAGCGCCGCGGGTCCCGCCCAGATCCCGACGGAGAACCGCCAGCTGGTCGCCTCGGCGACCGGGACGGCCAGGAGCGGGGCGACGAACTGCCCCGTCTGCATGAGGATCAGGTAGAGCGACGTCCACAGGGCGATCCGGTCCGGGAACCACGCCTTCACCAGGGGGACGATCACGACGTTCGCCGCGCCGATCCCGGCGAGGGCCAGCACGGTCGACACCACCAGCCAGGTGGTCGACGGGGAGACGGCGCGCAGGACGAGCGACAGGGCCGTCAGCCCCAGCGCGACCGTGGCCGTGCGCTCGAGGCCGAACCTGCGCGTGACCACGGGGGCGAGGAACCCGAAGAGGCCGAACGACACCGCGGGCACGGTGCCGAGCAGCCCGGCCACGGCCACGCCGTAGCCGAGGTCGGCGCCGATGATCTCCAGGAGCGGGGTGAACCCCGTGACGGCCGTCCGGAGGTTGATCGCCGTGAGCGCGACGGCGAGCCCGGCCCACAGGGTGAGGCGGACTCGCCCTGCGGGGACGCGGGTGGGGGAGAGTGTGGCCATGAAGAACTCCGCTGTGAGGTCGGCCGACGATAGGATCATGGGATGAATCCTGAGCAGTCTGACACGCGCGAGCCGCTGCGTCGAGTAGGGCTCATCGACCAGGCGGCGGCACGGTTCCGCGACGAGGTGGTCTCCGGGCGCTGGCCCGTCGGCGAGCGCATCCCGACCGAGGTCGCCCTGGTGGCGGAGTTCGGCATCGGGCGGAACACGGTCCGCGAGGCGCTCCAGTCGCTGGTGCACGCGGGCCTGCTGCGCCGCGAGCAGGGGCGCGGCACGTTCGTCATCTCCCGCTCCGAGCTGACCGGCACCCTCGAGCGCCAGCTCGCCGGGGGGAGCCGCCGTCACTACCTGGAGCTGCGCCTCGCCCTCGACAGCACCGCGGCGTCGCTCGCCGCCGCGAGCCGCACGGACGCCGACGTCGTGCTGCTGCGCGAGCTGCGCGACCGGCGGGAGGAGACGTGGTCGACCGACGACCCCGACGCGCGCGCGAGCGCGGACCTCGACCTGCACCGCGCGATCGTCGAGGCGACGCACAACCCCCTGTACGTGACGCTGTACTCGAGCATGCTCGACGTGTTCGCCGTCCACATGCGCGACGAGGAGAACGAGGACGAGGACGCCGCACACCGGCACCACCACGAGCTGGTCGAGGCGATCGCCGACGCGGACGCCGACCGCGCCGCCGCGGCGGTGGCCGCCATCATGGACCCGTTCCTGCGCTGAGCCGCGGCGCGGCAGCGGGGCCCGCGGTCAGTCCAGGCAGAACTCGTTCCCCTCGACGTCCTGCATGACGATGCACGACTCGTCCTCCTCGTCCGCGACCATCACGCGCAAGCACGTCGCGCCGAGGGCGACGAGCCGGTCCCGCTCGGCCTCGAGCGTCGCGAGCCGCTCGGCGCCCACGAGGCCGGTACCGACGCGCACGTCGAGGTGCACCCGGTTCTTGACGACCTTGCCCTCCGGGACGCGCTGGAAGAACAGGCGCGGGCCGACCCCCGTGGGGTCGCTGCACGCGAACCACGCGTCCCGCCGCTCGGGCGCGAGCGCGGCGTTCGCGTCGTCCCACGTCGCGAAGCCGTCCGGGGGCGACGGCGGGACGTAGCCCAGCACCTCGCACCAGAACCGGGCGACGCGCTCCGGCTGCGCGCAGTCGAACGTGAACTGGACCTGCCTGACCGTCGTCGTCATCCCGCCACCCTAGGCGTGCGGGCCCTCCCGGTCGGAGGGCATTTCCGTCACCGTCGCGTCCGTCACTGCCACGTCCGTCACCGGCGCGTCCGTCACCAGCGTGGTCGGCGCCGCAGGGAACGTGCGCCGCGCGACGAGGACCACGACGAGCGCGACGGCGACGATCCCCGCCCCGACGAACGGGACGACGTCGAGCCCGGACCGCGCGAGGACGAGCGCGCCGAGCGCGGCGCCCCCGCCGATGCCGACGTTCGACGACGCGTTGACGAGCGCTCCCGTGAGGTCCGGCGAGGCCCCGTGCGCGCGGATCGCCGCCGCCTGGAACACCGGAGCGACGGCGCCGAACCCCGCGCTCCACACCCCGATCGCGACGAGCACCCCAGCGGTCGCGGGGAACGCCAGCCCCACCGCGAGCATGCCCGCCACGACCGCGACGAGCGTGACGACCGTCGTCCGGCGCGGCCGGTGGTCGAGGCGCGCGGCGGCGAACGCCGTGCCGACGAGCCCGAGCGCCCCGAGCACGAGGAGCGCCGGGCCGAGCGCCGACTCCTGCAGGCCCGCACCCAGGAGCAGGAGCGACACGAAGGTGTAGACCGTGTACTGGCCCAGGTAGGTGAGCGCGTTGGTGGTCGTGGCCGCCGCGAGCGCCGAGCGTCGGCTCGAGCTCGTCGCGTCCGACGGCGGGGCGCCGCCCCCGGGCACGGGGGGCAGCAGGAACGCGATGAGCACCGTGGCCAGCGCGCACGCGCCCGCGAGCACGCCGAACGCGGGGCGCCAGCCGATCGCGGTGCCGAGCGTCGTCGTGAGCGGCACGCCGAGCACGAACCCGACCGCCGCGCCCGCGGTGACGAGCGAGAGCGCGCGCCCCGTGAGGTGCGGCAGCACGAGCCGTGACGCGTACCCGATGCTCACCGAGAAGAACACCGCGTGCGACGCGCCGCCCAGGGCCCGCGCCGCCGCGACGACGCCGAACGTCGGCGCGACGGCGACGAGCACGTTGCTCAGGGTGTAGAGCACGAGCGTCGTGAGCAGCAGTCCCTTGCGCGGGAGCCGGGCCGTCCCGAGCGTCAGCGGCACCGCGAGCGCCGCGACCATGACCGCGTACGCGGTGACGAGCAGTCCCGCGACGGACTCCGTGACGCCCAGGTCAGCGCTGAGGAGCGGCAGGAGACCGACAGGCACGAGCTCGGTCGTGATGGCGACGAACGTCGCGAGGCCCAGGGCGACGATGCCGCCCGTGGCCTCGCGCACCGTGCCCGGCCGGAAGGGCGCGGTCATGCGTCCGTCTCGACCTGCAGGGTCGTGTGGGAGTTCTCCAGGCCCTCGACCATGACGATCGTGCACGCCGTGACCCGGCCCTTCCACCGCGCCGCGACCTCGAGGTCCGCGCGCGGCTCGAGGGGGTAGCGGTTGGCCGTGAAGCTGTTGCCCCCGTTGCCGTGCGGGGACGCGTGGACGTGGTTCATGTACCGGATGCCGGTGTCGAGGTCGACCACGACCGGGTGCGCGAACGCCTCCGACTGGCTGAAGCCCTTGCGCTTGCGCTCGGGCCGGGTGTCGGCGAACTCGGTGACCTCCACGGCGTGCCCGACGGGCAGGGGTGCGGGGTAGTTGAGGGCGACGGTGCGCAGCATGCGTCCACCCTAGGAGCCCGACCTGCCGGACGTCCCCGGGGAGGCCGCCGCGCGATCTGGCATCCTGACGCGGTGCGCGTCGAACCGGTGACCGAGGACGTTCTCGTGGACCGGGTCGTGAACCTTGCCCTCGGGTTCCGGAGCGGAGACCAGGCGGCGGTGCCCGACGGCGCGGTCCGACTCCTCGTCGACGGTCACCCGTCGACGCGCCCCGAGGTGCTCGCGGACCTGCTGGTCGCGCCCCTGCGGGCTGCCGGCCGACCGGTCGCGAGGGTGCGCGTCCAGGACTTCTGGCGACCCGCGTCGCTGCGGCTCGAGCACGGGCGCGAGGACCCGGACACGCTGCTCGACGCGTGGATCGACGTGGCGGGCCTCAACCGCGAGGTGCTCGACGCCGTCGGCCCGGGCGGGACCGGGCGCTACGTGCCGAGCCTGCGCGACCCGGGTACGAGCCGGTCGACGCGCGCGGCGTACGTGGACGCGGAGCCGGGGCTCGTCGTCGTGCTCGACGGCGCGCTGTCCCTCGGGCGCGGGCTCGCCGTCGACCTCTCGGTCCACCTGGCGCTGCGGGCGCCGACGCTCGCGCGCCGTACCGCGGCGGAGGACGCCTGGACGCTCGACGCGTACGCGCGCTACGAGCGGGAGGTGCGCCCCGCGGAGGTGGCCGACGTCGTCGCGCGGGTCGACGACGCGCGGCACCCCGCGCTCGTCGTGCGCTGACGCGCGCCGGGGAGCGCCGCGCGCCGAGGGCCGCCCGCGAACGGCGCGCTCAGCGCGGCAGGTGCGTCTCGACGAGGTCGACGATCGCCGGGTCGTCGGGGAGGGTGCGGGGTCGGAAGCGGTGGACCTCGCCCCCGGGCAGCACGACGAACTTCTCGAAGTTCCACGTGACCCGCCCGGCCTTGCCCTCGGCGTCCTCGGCCTTCTTGAGCTCCTGGTAGAGCGGGTGGGCGTGGCGTCCGTTGACGCGCACGCGGTCGACCACGGGGAACGTCACGCCGTACGTCAGCGAGCAGAACTCCTGGATCGCCTCGTTGGTACCGAGCTCCTGGAGGAACTGGTTGCTCGGGAACCCGATGACGGTGAACCCGCGGTCGCGGTACTTCTCCTGCATCGCCTCGAGCGTCGCGTACTGCGGCGCCAGGCCGCACCGCGACGCGACGTTGACGACGAGCACGACGTCGTCCGCGTGCTCGCGCAGGGTGTGCGTCGTCCCGTCCATGGCGTCGAACGGGATGTCGTAGAGGTCGTCGTTCTTCATGCGGTCTCCTCCGGTGCTCGACCCTGCGAATATGCCATACTTCTTCAGTCGGACGAGCGAGGATGACAACTATGGCATATCCGCTGTTCCATGAGCGTGGTCCACGGGATGTACCGATGGTCCTCGACCCTGGGGACTTTACCTCTGCGTTCCCAGCGGAGACGGAGTCTGTCGAGTTCAAGCAGGGTGTGCCTGAGGTCAAGATCGCCGAGGCCGTGACGGCGTTCTCCAACACGGACGGTGGAGTCGTTCTGCTGGGCGTCGACAACAGTGGTCGCGTCACGGGTATCGCCACCGATGGCGAGATGCAGGCCCGCGTCCACAGGATCGTGGCCCGTGTCCACAGCCCTGGGCGATACGAGGTCCGGGAGCTGCTCGTCGGCGAGAAGCGGGTCTTGGTGCTTGCTGTCCACCGTAGGCAGGAAGGCTTCGCCCAGATGCACGACGGGCGCATTCTCGTGAGACGTGGAGCGATGAACACTGCCCTGTTCGGTGAGGAGATGACGCGGTTCGTCTCGCAGCGTGCGCTCACCCGATTCGAGTCGACCGCGACGTCGGTTCTCGCCAAGGACGCCGACTCTGGGCTGAGGGAACAGATCGCACAGGCATTCGGCTGGTCGGGTGCCATGATCACCGAGCGGCTCGCAGAAGCGGGCCTTGTGCACGGGACGGGTGAAGGTGCTGCGCTCACTGTCGCCGGAGTCCTCTACCTCTGCGAGCGGCCTGCCGATCACCTCGGGAAGGCCTATGTCGAGCTCTTCAGATACCGCGATGCGACGGACGTCTATGACCGTCGAGTGGAGTTCGACGGTCCTGTGCACCACCAGGTGGAGGACGTCACGAGAGCCGTCGTCGAGGAGCTCGGGTCGGACGTCGTCGTGATCGGAGTCCACCGGCACGAGTTGCCCCGCATTCCGGAAAATGTCCTTCGAGAGGCCGTCGCCAACGCGGTAGCGCACCGGACCTATGAGAACTCACGGCAGCCGGTCCGTGTCGAGATCCGTCCGGACCGAGTCGTCATTCGCTCCCCCGGGGGACTTCCGGAGCCGGTCACCCTGGAAAACATGCGGGAGCAAAACGCCGCGCGAAACATCCACCTGATCAAGGTGCTCAGGCGTTTGCGGCTCGCGGAGGACGCGGGGCTCGGCGTCGACGTCATGCAGGACGCGATGGAGGCGGCCATGCTGGAGCTGCCGGAATTTGGTGCAGACGCGTCACACGTGGTCGTCACGCTCCGGCTCGGAAGCACCGTCACACCACAAGAGCGCGCGTGGCTCGCCGAGGTCGAGCTTCGTGGTGAGATCCGGAATCCCGATCGAGTTCTTCTTCTTCACGCTGCGCGGGGGGAGCTCCTGACGAACACATCTGTTCGAGAGTTGCTCGGGGTCGACAGCACTCACGCCAGGTCAGCGCTGCATCGCCTGCGCGATCTCGGATACCTCCGCCAGAGTGGGCAGCGGGGCGGGGCCTCCTACGCGCTCGCGCGGGAACTCGGGCCCCCTGCTGGTCTCCAGCTCGATGCAGCAGAGCTTGAGCAGCTGGTCCTCGCCATGGCCGCTGAAGGTCCGCTCACGAACGAGAGCGTGCGGATGAGAACCGGGCTGGACCGTGCGCAGGCGCTGTCCGTGCTGTCGAGACTGGTGGAGAGCGGTGCGCTGCATCGGGTCGGTGAACGCCGCGGAACCTCGTACGTTCTCCCACCGTCTTTCTCGGACCTCTAGCGGCGCGCACCGAGCCTCGCTGGTGGAGGTTTCGTGACCGTTGGGCCAAGCGGTCGCAGTCGACTGCCGGAGCGATGAGACTCGCGGCATGACGACACTGCGCCCCCATGGACCCGACGACGCAAGTGACGGCACGTCGCGCCTCGGGAGCGCGGTCGTCGGCGTGGTCGTGGGGCTCGTCATCTTCGCGTGCGTGGGCGTCGTGGGGTACTTCCTGTTCGTGGGGGTCGCCATGGAGCGGTGGGCAGACTCGTACAACGCGTCCGCGCCCGAGGTCACCGAGACGGCCGAGGACACGACCGCCGTCGGGCAGGAGACCGGGCTCGACGCGTCCAACGAGGCGTACCGGCAGCGGGCGGGCACGCCCGAGAGCGACGCCGAGGCGGCGCTCTCGGTGCCCGCCGTCCAGGCCGCGCTCGACCCGGTCGCCGACGGGTCCGCCGTCGGGGGCGACGAGGTCTCGGCCGCGCTCGTCGCGGCGGGGTTCGAGAACGTGCAGGTCGTGGACAGGAACGCCTTCGGCGACGTCGTGCCGGTCGTCGGTGTGGGGGTCGCGGTCCCCGGCGGCTGCGTGTACGGGGCGGTCGCGCCGGACGCCGTGACGCTCGACGCGGGCGGCCCGATCGCCGACGGCGGGTGCCTGGAGATGCCGTCGCACTGACGTCCTCGCAGGGCCGCCGGGAGATCGGCTCGTGCGTCCGAGACCGACCTTCGGTGGGTCGATCTCGCGACCTGCGGGTCGACCTGGGTACGGTCAGCGGGGCGGGCGACGGCGCCCGCGCGGGTGACGGAGGGTGAGACATGCGGATCGAGGGCACGGTCGCCTTGGTGACGGGCGGGGCCTCGGGCCTCGGGCGCGCGACGGCGGAGGGCCTGGTCGCGGCGGGAGCGCGGGTGGTCCTCGCGGACCTCGCGTCGTCCGACGGCGTCGCGGTCGCCGGTGCGCTCGGGGACGCCGCGCGGTTCGTCCCCACGGACGTGACGAGCGAGGACGACGTCGCGCGGGCGCTCGACGCGGCGGACGACCTCGGCGGTGCGCGCGTCGTCGTGAGCTGCGCCGGGATCGTGCTCGCGCAGCGCGTCCTCGGGAAGTCCGGCGTGCACGCCCTGGACGCGTTCCGGCGGGTCGTGGACGTCAACCTCGTGGGGACGTTCAACGTCGTCCGGCTCGCGGCCGAGCGCATGCTCGCGCTCGACCCGCTGGGTCCCGCCGGGTCTGACGGTGCGGACTCTGCGGGGGAGGAGCGCGGCGTCGTCGTGCAGACCGCGTCGGTCGCGGCGTTCGACGGCCAGGTCGGGCAGGCGGCCTACGCGGCGTCCAAGGCGGGCGTCGCGGGCCTCACGCTGCCGCTCGCGCGCGACCTCGCGCAGCACCGGATCCGGGTCATGACCATCGCGCCGGGCATCTTCCGCACCCCGATGATGGCGTCGCTGCCCGAGGCGGCGCAGGAGTCGCTCGGCGCGCAGGTGCCGCACCCGAGCCGGCTCGGGCGGCCGGAGGAGTACGCGCACCTGGTGCGCGCGATCGTCGAGAACCCGATGCTCAACGGCGAGGTGATCCGCCTCGACGGGGCGATCCGCATGGCGCCGCGCTGAGCGCACGGGCCGCGCCGCGGCGCGGCCCGCACGGACCGCGGGCGACCGCCCGCACGAGAGGAGAAGGACGATGCCGCCGTACACGACGGCGACCGACTTCCGCGCCGACCTGCTCGCGCGCGCGAGCGCGGCCCAGCGCCGCGCCTACACGCGGTACTTCCCGGGCGACGACACGCTCGCCGGGGTGCGCATGGGCGACGTGTTCACGCTCGCGAAGAGCGCGCTCGACCTGTCGGTGGACCAGATCGAGCTCCTGCTCGAGGACCGGGTCCACGAGGTCCGTGCGGGCGGCTGCTCGATCATGGGCAAGTCGGCGACGGCCCGGCGCGTGACCGTCGAGCGGCACGCGGAGCTCGTCGAGCTCTTCCTGCGCCGTCACGACCGGATCGACACGTGGGACCTCGTCGACCTCACCGCGTACCAGGTGCTCGGGTCGTGGCTCCTCGACCGGCCACGCGACGTCCTCGACGACCTCGCCCGGGCACCGGACTGGCCGCGCCGACGCTCCGCGATCGTCGCGACGGCCGCGTTCCTGCGGCGCGGCCAGGTCGACGACACGTTCCGGCTGTCCGAGGTCCTCGTCGACGACCCCGAGCCCTACGTGCAGAAGGGCGTCGGGTGGATGCTGCGCCACGCGGGCGACGTCGAGCCCGAGCGGCTGCGGACGTTCCTCGAGGACCACGCCGCGACCATGCCGCGCGACGTGCTGCGGGCCGCGGTGGAGAAGCTGCCGCCAGCGGAGCGCAAGGAGTGGCTCGCGCGCTGACCGGAGCCGCGCGGACCCGCCGGCTCAGCCCAGCCGGGTGACGGTCGCGTCCCCGCGGTCCGCGCGCAGCAGCCGGCCCTGGGCCGCGACGTACCACGACCCGGTCGTCGCGTCGCCGCGCCACTCGACGTCACCGTCGCGGAGGTCGAGCGCGACGAGCCGCACGGTGTCCTCGCCGTCCTCCGCCCAGGTCGTCACGACGAGCAGCGCCCGAGCCCCGTCCGTGAACGCCTGCGTGACCATCGACATCGGGGCAGGGGTCGTCGGGCCGTCGGGGCCGGGCGAGGTCAGCGCCGCGGTGTCCCGGGTCCAGAGGACGCGTCCGGTCTCGACGTCGACGCCGACGACGACCAGGCCCATGTCCTGGAAGACCACGGCGGTGCCGCCCGCCACGACGTACGCCTGGCTGGGAGCGTTCAGGTCCGCGCTCGCCCACCGGCGGCTCCCGGTCGCGTCGTGAGCGACGAGGTCGGTGACCTCGCGCATGAGGACGAGGTCGTCCGCCGTACCGTCCGTCGCGCTCGGGACGAGGACCGCCCCCGGGGGCTCCCAGCGGACGTCGCCCCCGGGCTCCAGCACGACCGGGGGTCCTGGCGAGGCCGCACCGTCAGCGGTAGAGCCTCGGGATGTCGCTCGGTAGAGCGCGCCGTCGGGAAGTCGCGAGAGCGTGTCGGCGGGCGCTCGCGGGTCGTCGACACGCGTCCCGTCGGCCGTGAACCAGGCGTCGACCCCGCATCCCCGCACCACGAGGAGCCCTGCGCCCCGGACGAGCGTCGCGCCGTCGAGCTCGGCGTAGGTGACACCCTCGACGTCGGAGTACTGCCGGCACGACCCCTCCTCGGCCACGAACGGGACCTCGTGCTCCCAACGGACCTGACCCGTCCTCGCGTCCTCCAGCGTGACGACGGCGGGGCGGCCGGCGGAGAGGTCGGAGGGCACGCCGGTCGTCTGGTCGACCGTGACGCGCGGGCTGTCGACCGGCGCCTCGCCGGCGCGGCGGAACCGGGCGACGGTCCCGTCCGGGCCCGGCGCGGACCAGCCGCGCGTCGCGTCCAGCGTGCGGGTCTCGGCGTTCCCCTCGGCGTCGATCACGGTGACCTCGGCACCCTCGGCAGCAGGGACCGGCTGGTCCGTGAGCGGCGTGATGGTGGTCATCGCCTCGAGGGGCGAAGGGACGTCGTCCGTCACGCACACGAGCTCGTCGTCGGGAACCGGGGCCGTCGAGGAGAGCACGAGCTCGCTGCCGCACCGCGAGGCGGGCGGGAGCGGCACCGTCCACCGGACCTCGCCGGTGTCGAGGTCGTGGGCCACCGCCTCGTCGTCGCGCACGAGGACGAGGAGACCCGGCAGCGTGGCGGGGGTCCCCGCCGTCTGCGCCGGCACGGTCCAGAGCTCGGCCGGCACGGACGGGAGGGGCTCGACGCCGCCGACCGAACGTCGCACCGCCTCGAGCGACCCGCTCGACGACACGGCGTCCACGACGATCATGGCGCCCACGACGACCACGCCCGCGGCGGCCGCCACGAGGGCTCGTCGTCGGCGCCGCCGTCGTGCCGCGGCGGTCGTGCGATGAGCGTCGGGGCCCGTGCTCGCGGTGTCGCCGTCCGGGGAGCCAGGGCCTGCCGACGCGCCCGGCGGGTCGCCGTCGGGCCCCGCGTCCGCGGCGTGCTGGCCCTCCTCGAGCTCGAAGGCGACCCGGCCGTGGTCAGGACGTCGACGTCGTGGCATGGGCCGATCCTAGATTCGCGCTGCCTGGCCCCGTCCCCGGTCGGCATCGATGAACTTTCGACTTTTGATTGACACCCGACAGAAGGCTCGTAGGATGACGACCGGGTGGTAGGGAGAGCCCGCCCGACGAACCGGTGTGGACGCGCTCCTCCGGCACGACGACGTGCGGAGGACTCGCTCGAGGACGAGACGAGGAGGGTCAGACGCAGGGCGCTGTTCGGCCCTGACCAGGGCGGACGACGAAGCGGGCCGCCCGAGGACCTGTGGTCGGCGACGACGAGCACGAGTGCCGCTGACTCGCTGCCGACCTGCACCACCGCGGTGCGACTCGCCCGAGCCGCACCGTCACATCCCTCGAAGGAGAGACGATGAGCAAGTCTCAGATGACGCGCCGCAGCCTGATCAAGGCGCTCGCGACGTCGTCCGTGGCCGTGGGCCTCGGTGCCGCCGTCGCCCCGGTGGCCAACGCAGCCCCGGCTCCCACCGCAGCCGGGCCGCTCGCGGCCGCGGGCAACGGTCGCCTGGTGCCCCCGGGCAAGATCGGCATCCAGCTCTACTCGATCCGCGACAAGGTCTCGAGCCTCGGGTTCCGGACGGTGTTCGAGCAGCTCGCCGACATCGGCTACTCGGAGATCGAGTTCGCCGGCTACACCCAGGGTCAGGTCGGCGCGATCACCCCGGAGGAGATCCGCCAGCTCCTCGACGACAACGGGCTGCGCGCCGTCGGCTCCCACGTCGGCATCAACGCGCTGCGCACGGACCTCCCGCGCCAGCTCGAGATCGCGAACATCCTCGGCATGCCGCACGTCGGCACCGCCAACGCCCCGTCGAACGTCAACACGGTCGACGGGTACCGCGCCGCCGCGGACGAGTTCAACGCCTGGGGTGCCCAGGCGAGCGCCGCTGGGCTCAAGCTCTACCAGCACAACCACGCGGGCGAGTTCGCCTTCGCGACGGACCGGCCCGAGGTGCGCCTCTACGACGTCTTCTTCGACAACACCGACCCCCGCCACGTGTTCCTCGAGATGGACGTCTACTGGGCCTTCGTGGGCCAGTACCGCTTCCCCGGCTTCGAGCCCATCGACTACGTGCGCAACAACCCGCACCGCTACCCGCTCCTGCACCTCAAGGACGGGGCGCGCAACGAGGCGAACCCGAACGGGTTCGACATCATCGAGTTCGACGCGGGCGACCTGCCCTACCGCGAGTTCCTCCGCGCGACGAAGGCACGCGGCACGCGCTGGGGCATCTGGGAGCAGGACAACGCCCCGACGACCGCCGTCCCGCCGAACCCGGTCGACTCGTTCGGCAACGCCCGGCGCAGCTACACGTCGATCCTCGGCCTGCGCGGCTGAGGCACCGAGCCTCGAGGGCCCCGTCCGCGGCTGCGCGGGCGGGGGCCCTCGTGCGTGGTCAGACGTCGCGGGCGAACGCCCGGAGGTCCGCGAGGACCCCGGGCGCTGCGTCGCCGCCGAGGAACCCGTGGCTCGCGCCGGGCACCTCGACGAGCTCGCACCGGACGCCGTCGCGCGCGCACGCCGCGGCGAGCGTGCGCGCCTCGGGGAGCAGTGCGTCCTGGTCCCCGACCGCGAGGAACGTCGGCGGCAGCCCCGACGCGTCGAGGTCGAGTCGCGGCGCGTCCGCGAGGTCCTCGACCCGGGTCCAGGCGCGGAACGACTCCGCGGACAGCGCGGCGTCGGGCCCGCCCGGGCGGTCCGGGTCGAACGATGCGAGCGTGAGGTCGAGATTGGGGTTCGTCAGCGCCAGCCATGCCGGGGCGAGCGGCGTGCCGTGCGCCCGGTGCGCGGCGGCGACGGCGACCGCCCCGCCCGCCGAGTCGCCGAACAGGGCGAGGCGCCCGACGCCCTCCGCGGCGAGGAGCGCGAGCGCGACGAGCGCGTCCCCGGCCGCCTCGGCGAGCGTGCCCTCGGGCGCGAGCCGGTAGTCGACCGAGACCACCGGCGCCGCGAGCGCCGTCGCGACGCGGCGGCACGAGGCGTCCTGCAGCTCCAGGTCCCCGAACAGCCCGTACCCGCCGTGCAGGAACACGACCGCGACCTCGGCGTCGTGGTCCCTGGGCACGTAGCGGCGCAGCCCGACGCCGTCGCGCGCCTCGTCCCGGACCGTCCCCACGAACGGGTGCCGAGGCCGGGCCAGGGCGCGCTCGCGCGCCTCGCGTCGCAGCGTCGCGACCTTCTCGGTGAGCTCCACGGGCCGATTCTCGGTCATCGCGCCCGACGTCGCGGGCCGAGGCGGGAGGACCACGGCGCTCCCTCGTGGAGCCGGGGTGCTACCTCGTGGGCTCGGGGTCCTCGACGGGCACCGCGGCCACGGGCCGGGGCGCCGGGCGGGGGAGCGGGCGCACCTGGCCTGCCACGGCGAGCGACAGGACGGTCGCGGCGCAGATCACGAGGAGCATGTGCCGTGCCCCGACCTGGTCGACCATCAGGCCGAGCAGCGGCGGCGCGGTGAGCATCGCGACGGTCGAGAACGACGTCGCGACCGCGACGCGCGGCGCGGCGTGGGCGGGGTCGTCGGACGCCGCGGCGATGGCGACGGGGTTGGCGAGCGCCGCGCCGCAGCCCCACAGCACGATCCCGACCCACGCGAGCGGGAGGCTCGGCGCGAGGCCGAAGACGAGCAGCCCGACGAGCGCCGAGACGCCCGACGCACGCAGCACCGACACGCGCCCGAACCGGTCGATGAGACCCGTCCCGGCGAACCGGAACACCGTCATCGCGCCGACGAACGTGCCGTACGCGACCGCGCCGAGCGCCTCGCGCACCTCGAACCCGTCGACGACGGCGATGGAGAGCCAGTTGCCCGCCGACCCCTCCGACAGCGACGACGCGAGCAGCACGAGCCCGATGAGGAGCGTGCGCGGCTCGCGCCACGCGGCGAGCGCGGCGCGCACCCCGGCCCCGCGGCGGGGAGAGGTGGCGGCCGAGGGCGCGGCGCCGTCGTCGACCCGGTCGGGAGCGAGCGCGGTCGCGGGGGCGATGAGGACGGCGCGCGTCACCGTGACGGCGAGCGTCACGACGAGGATCTGCGCGGTGATGCCGACGTGCGCCCACGAGAACACGGCGGCGACGAGGGCGCCGCACGCGGCGCCGATGGAGAACGCGGCGTGGAAGTGGGGCAGGATCGCCCGCCCGACGTGCTGCTCGACGGACGCGGCGCAGATGTTGATCGGCACGTTGGTCAGGGCGCCGCACACGCCGTTGAGGAACGCGCCGGCCGCGAAGAGGACGACGCCCCCCGTCCCGGTGCCGAGAGCGACCAGCCCGAACCCGACGACGTTCCCCACGGTCGCGACGACGAGCGTCGTGCGGCTCCCGAACCGTGCCACGACCGCGCCCGCGGACACCACGGACACGAGCGAGCCCAGGCCGCCGACGACGAGCAGCAGGCCGAGCTGGCTCGCGGTGATCCCCAGCGCCTCGCGGACCGAGGGCAGGCGGCTCATCCACGACGCGCCGATGACCCCGAACAGCCCGAACTGCACCATGAGCGCCCAGCGGGCGCGCGAGACGACCGCGCGGTCCGTCAGGGCGCGGTCGGACCCGGAAACTGGTGGGGTTGTTGACACTTGCCCCAGTCTACGGACCGGCCGAGGTCAGAGCCGGACGGTCCCCGCGACGCACGTGACGCTCGCGCCGCCCACCCAGACCGTCCCGGAGCCGTCGCGCTCGACGTGCACGCGCCCGGCGCGACCGAGCGCCGCGCCCTGGGTCGCGACGTAGCGGTCGGGGAGGCGGCCGTCGCGCACGAGCCACTGCCCGACGACGGCGTTGAGGCTCCCGGTGACGGGGTCCTCGGGGATGCCCATGGCGAGCGCGAACCCGCGGACCTCGACCGCCGCGCCGTCGGGCCCGCCGTCGTCGGCGTACAGCCCGGCGACGCCGACGGAGAGGTCGGGGTGCTCGACGCGCAGCCGCGACCAGTCGGGCGCGAGCCCGGCGACGCGGTCGGCGGAGTCGAGCAGCACGACGCGCCAGCCCGGCCCGTTGTCGAGGACGCGGTGGTCGAGCACGGCGTCGTCGGGGACGCCGAGCGCGGCGACGATCGCCGCGAGGTCGCCGGCCGGGACCGGCTCGTCGGCGAGCAGGTCGGGCGCGGCGAACGCGATCCGGCCGGTCGCGGACGTCCCCTCGTCCGCCTCGCCGTCCGGCCCGGCGGTGACCGGCGGCTCGCGCCGGATCGTCACCAGGCCGACGCCGCACTCCTGCACGACGACGTCGCTCGCCCGGGGCTCCCCGCCGGCCTCGAGCCACGCGTGGCAGGAGCCGAGCGTCGGGTGCCCGGCGAAGGGCAGCTCGCCGCCGGGGGTGAAAATCCGCAGGCGGTAGTCGGCGCCGCCGGCCGCACCCTCGCTGCTGGGCGGGAGGAGGAATGTCGTCTCCGAGAGGTTCGTCCAGCGGGCGAACGAGGCCATCTGCTCGTCGGTGAGCCCGTCGCCGTCGAGCACGACCGCGACGGGATTGCCGAGGGTCGGGGTCTCGGTGAACACGTCGACCTGCGCGAACGGCCGGGACGCGGTGCTGTCGGCGATGTCGCCGTGGCGTGCGCTCATACCTCTGAGCGTACGTCCGGGCAGGCCAGAGCACTTTTGTCGATCGTAAGTCGGAAGTTGTAGACACATCGATAGAACGAGGGCTAGCCTGTCCAGCGTTGTCATCGACGGAGCCGGGCAGGGGTTACGCTCCGTGGACTCGAAGTCCGACCGAGTATTAAGGGAGCAACGATGCTCGAACGCACCAGCCTGCCGGTGTCCCGCCGGATCAGGTACCGACGCGGCGCGGCCGCCCTCTCCCTCGGCGCCCTGGTCGTCGCGGGCTGGGCCGTCCCCGCCGCCGCCGACCTCCCCGAGCAGGAGCCCGGCGTCACGCTGCGCACCTTCCAGCTCGCGCAGAACCCCGGGTCTGTCTGCACCCTCAAGTCCGGCCAGACCCCCAACGTCGACAAGCTCATGCCGACGATCGACTGGTCGACCGCCGAGCAGTTCGGCGCGGAGGACAACTTCATCTCGCAGGCGCTCGCCAACCTGCACGTCCCCGCCGACGGCCAGTACCAGTTCCGCGTCACCAACGACGACGGTGCCCTCGTCTACATCGACGGCCAGCTCGTCGTCGAGAACGACGGCCCGAACGACTCGACCTCCGTCGAGGGCGCCGCGACCCTCACGGCGGGCGTGCACGACCTGCGGGTCGACTACTACGAGGGCAGCGACAAGCAGCGCCTCACGCTCGCCTGGAAGACGCCGGGCAGCTCGACGTTCGAGGTCATCCCGACGTCGGCGCTCAGCACCGAGGCAGGCGTCGTGCGCGTGACCGCGCCCGGCTACAAGTACTGCGAGGGCGCCACCGACACGGCCGGCGACGGCCTGCGTCTGGACGCGGTCAACCCCAACTACGACCTCGTCGACCTGCGCCCCGCGGGCTTCGAGCCCAAGGTCTCGGGTCTGGCGTTCACGCCGGACGAGAAGCTCGCCGTCGTGACGACGGGCGAGGTCAGCTCCGGCGGCTGGCGACCCGACCCCGTGTCCGGCGAGGTGTACCTCCTCGACGGCGTCGTGGGCGCGGACGGCCCCGAGGACGTCACGGCGACCCTGGTCGCGGACGAGCTGCTCAACCCGATGGGCATCGAGGTCGTCGAGGACTCGATCTTCGTCTCGGAGCGGTACCAGCTCACGCAGCTCACGGACCCTGACGGCGACGGCTTCTACGACACGCACACGAAGATCGCGGAGTGGCCCGACGGCGGCAACTTCCACGAGTTCGCGTTCGGCCTGATCCACGACGAGGACTACTTCTACGTCAACCTCTCCGTCGCCATCGACAACGGCGGCGCGACGACCAACCCGCAGCCCGGCCAGAACCGTGGCACGTCGATCAAGATCGACCGCGAGACGGGCGAGGTCACGTACGTGGCGGGCGGCCTGCGCACGCCCAACGGCATCGGCTTCGGCCCCGAGGGCGCGATCTTCGGGACGGACAACCAGGGCGCGTGGCTCCCGGCGAACAAGCTGGTCCACATCGAGCAGGACAAGTTCTTCAACCACTACACGAACCCCGCGGGGCTGTTCGACGCGAACCCCGTGTCGCCGCCGGCCGTGTGGCTCCCGCAGAACGAGATCGCCAACTCCCCGGGCAACCCGGTCCTCATCCAGGACGGCGAGTTCGCCGGCCAGATGCTCGTCGGCGACGTCACGTACGGCGGCATCCAGCGCACGTTCCTCGAGAAGGTCGACGGCGAGTTCCAGGGTGCGGTCTTCCGCCACACCGCGGGCCTCGAGGTCGGCGCCAACCGCACCATCTACGGGCCCGACGGCGCGATCTACGTCGGCGGCACCGGTGAGGGCGGCAACTGGGGCGAGTCCGGCAAGCTCCGGTTCGGCCTCCAGAAGCTCGTGCCCGTCAACGAGGACTCCTTCGACATGAAGGAGATGCGCGTGGTCGAGGGCGGCTTCGAGATCGAGTACACCGACCCGGTGTCCGACGAGGTCGTCGAGAAGCTCGCCGACGCGTACCAGGTCAAGCAGTGGCGCTACGTGCCGACGCAGCAGTACGGCGGCCCGAAGGTCGACGAGGAGCCCCTCTTCGTCACCGACGCGACGGTGTCCGAGGACCGCACGACCGTCACGCTGAAGATCGACGGTCTCAAGCCCGGCCACGTCGTCTACATCCGCTCGCCGCGCCCGTTCGCGTCCGCGGAGGGCACCGAGCTCCTCAGCACCGAGGCCTGGTACACGCTCAACTCGCTCCCCGGCTACGTCGCCCCGGCCGACCGCGGCTGGTACGAGGCGGAGCTCGCGCAGCCCCTCGGCAGCTCGAGCATCGGCTCGGACCACAGCAACTACTCGGGCTCCGGCTTCGCCGCGGGCATGACGAGCGTCGGCGCCGGTCGCACGTTCTCCGTGACCGTCCCCGAGGCGGGCACCTACCCGGTCAACGTGCGCTACGCCAACGGCATCCACCCGTACACGACGCTGCGCGCGAAGAACGTCTCGCTGCACGTGAACGGCCAGGACCTCGGTCAGTGGAACTTCCCCACGACGGGCAGCTGGAAGGACTGGGGTGTGCTGACGCGCAACCTCGAGCTCCAGGCCGGAGTCAACACCATCACGCTCGCGTACGAGACCGGCGACGAGGGCAACATCAACCTCGACGTCCTGTCGATCGGCGAGAACCCGGACATCTGCAGCCCGGGTGAGGTCGAGGACGGCTACACCGCGATCTACGACGGCACCCTCGCGAGCCTGCAGGAGGGCTGGCGCATGGCCGGTCCGGGTGGCTTCGGCCGTCAGGACGACTGCTCGATCCGCGGTGCGGGTGGCATGGGCCTGCTCTGGTACGACCAGGAGCTCGGTGACAGCTACAGCCTGAAGCTCGACTGGAAGCTCACGAAGGACGACAACGGCGGCGTGTTCGTCGGGTTCCCGAACCCGGGCGACGACCCGTGGGTGGCCGTCAACAAGGGCTACGAGATCCAGATCGACGCGACGGACGCCGACGACCGCACCACCGGCGCGGTCTACACGTTCCAGGGCGCCGACGAGGCAGCCCGTGACGCTGCCCTCAAGCCGGTCGGGCAGTGGAACGCGTACGACATCCGGGTCGAGGGTGACCGCATCCGCATCTACCTCAACGACGTGCTCGTCAACGACTTCACGAGCACCGACCCCGCGCGACTGGTGAACAGCTTCGTCGGCATCCAGAACCACGGCAACGGCGAGATGGTCAACTACCGGAACATCCGGTTCAAGGAGCTGACCGACGAGCCGGTCGAGGAGCTCGCGATCTCGACGACGGTCCAGACCCGCTGCATGGCGGGCAAGGTCTACGTCGCGGTCCGTGCCACGAACGACGACACGGTGCCGGCGGACATCACGCTGACGACGCCCTTCGGGACGAAGACGGTGACCGGCGTCCAGCCGGGTGCCTCCGCGTACCAGTCGTTCGCGACGCGCTCGGCCTCGGTCGACGCGGGCACCGCCCAGGTGGCCGCGACGGGTGGCGACCTGACGTTCCAGGCGGACGTCGCCTACGAGGCCGCGAGCTGCGGCTGACGTGAGACCCCGGGGCGGGCGGCGTGAGCCGTCCGCCCCGGGACGGACCGGGCGGGGGCGGCAGCACGAGCCGTCCCCGCCCGTCCCGTCTCACCCCTTCTCCACCTCGGTGATCCCGAGGTGCGCCCTTCGCACGGGCGGAGCGTGGTCCGACGGCGCTCCCACCCTCGCGTAGGGTGCTCACCTCACCCCCCGGCCTCGCGGACTCGCGCGGCCAGCACGAACCCTGGTACGGCCCTGCGCGACTCTCTCCGCACGACGTCCCTCGACGAGGAGGACTGCCCATGGCGCTCGGACGCCTCCTGCACCGGACCGGACGGTTCGCCGCGCGCCGCCGCGGTGTCGTCCTCGGGGTCTGGGCGGTCCTCCTCGTCCTCGGCGCGGTGCTCGGCGGCGCCGTCTTCGACAAGACCACCGACGTCGAGCCCGCGCCGCCCGGCAGCGCCTCCGCCCTCGCGGCCGAGCGCCTCGACGAGCTCTCGCCCGAGGGCGAGACCGTCGTCGCCGTCCTGTCCGGGCGCGACTACTTCTCCACGGAGCTGATCGCCCAGGCGAGCGACGTGATGCACTCCATCCGTGCGATGCCGGGCGTCGTCGAGGTGTTCGACGCCTACACCGGCGGCGGCCTCATCGCCGACGACGGCCAGGGCTCGCTCGTGATCGTCGAGCTCGACCCCGCGCTGTCCGACGACGACGCGCTCGCCCTGGCGCACCAGGTTGCCGACGCGCTCCACACCGTCGACACCCCCGAGGTCCTCGTCGGGGGCGCGCTCCTCGCGGAGGAGGCGTTCGTCGACCAGGCGATCACCGACGCCGCGGTGGGCGAGGGCGCCGCGATCGCCGTCCTGCTGATCGTGCTCGTCGTCGTCCTCGGCGGCCTGCGCGCGGGCCTGGTCCCGCTGCTCTCCGCGCTCGCCGCCATCGCGGTCGCCCTCCTCGTGCTGAGCGGCCTGCTGGGGGTCGTCCCCGTCAACGAGTTCGCCGTGAACGTCGTGACGCTGCTCGGCCTCGGGCTCACGGTCGACTACTCCCTGCTCGTCCTGGCGCGCTTCCGCGAGGAGCGTGCCGAGAACCCGGGCCTCCCGCTCGGCGAGCTCGTCGGGCGCACGCTCGCGACGGCCGGACGCGCCGTGCTCGCGTCGGGGCTCGCCGTCGCGATCGCCCTGACCGGCCTGCTCCTGCTCGGCGACTCGCTGCTCTCCGGCATGGCCGTCGGAGGCGCGATCGTCGTGCTCGTCGCGACCGCCGCCGGGCTCACGCTCGTGCCCGCGCTCGTCGCGACGTGGCACCGCGCCATCCCCGCCCCAGGCGCCCGCACCTGGTCCCACCCGTGGACCGGGCGTGGTGGCGCCGGGACGCTCGGCCGCCTCGCGCGCACCGCCCAGCGGCACGCCGTGCTCGTCACGCTCGGCGCGACGGCCCTCCTGCTCGCGCTCGCCGCGCCGCTCGGCTCGATGACGCTCGGCAGCTCCGAGGTCCACTCCCTGCCCGCCGACGCCGAGGCGCGGCTCGCCGCCGACGCGTCCACCTCGCGCTTCGCCGACCTCGGCGTCACCCCGATCACCGTGCTCGTCGAGGCGCCCCGCGGTGACGAGGCCGCGTCCGCCTACCTCGACCGCGTCGCGGCCCTGCCCGGCGTCGAGGACGCGATGCAGGACACCGACTACCCGCCCGAGGTCCTCGTCGTCGACGTCACCCCCGACGTCGGCGAGGGCGGCGACGCGACCGCCGCCGAGGCCCAGGACCTGCTGCGCGCGATCCGCGCGATCGACACCGGCGACCTCGACGTGCACGTCGCCGGCCCGGCCGCCGAGGTCGTCGACACCCAGGAGCACCTCGCGCAGCGCCTCCCGCTCGCCGCGGGCGTCGTCGTGCTCGCGACGTTCGCGCTCCTCTTCCTGCTCACCGGCTCGCTCGTCGTCCCGCTCAAGGCGCTCGTGCTCAACCTGCTCACGCTCGCCGCGACGCTCGGCGTGCTCGTCTCGGTGTTCCAGCACGGCGTCGGCGCCTCGCTCCTCGGGTTCGAGCCGTGGGGCGCGCTCGACGTCACGACGCCCCTGCTCATCGGCATGCTCGTGTTCGGCCTGTCCACCGACTACGAGGTGTTCCTCCTCGCGCGCACGTCCGAGGAGTGGCGCGCCCGCACGCCGGGGGAGGACCCGCGCGCCGCCAACGACCGGGCCGTGCTCCGCGGCATCACCGCGACCGGCCCGGTCGTCACGACGGCCGCCGTCGCCATCGGCATCGTGTTCCTCGGCTTCGCGGCGGGCGAGCTCGTCGCGATGAAGGAGGTCGGCGTCGGCATGGCCGTCGCCGTGCTGCTCGACGTGACCGTCGTGCGCGGGCTCCTGCTCCCGGCGACCATGACGCTTCTCGGGCGATGGAACTGGTGGCCGTCGTGGCGGGACGGTTCCGAGGGTTCAGCCCGGGCGAAGGCTCCGCGGGGGCGTGGCGGGTCTTCCATCCGCCGCTCGTCCTCGCCGCTCCCGGCTGAGCATTCATCGCCCACCACGACCCGCCACACCCCCGCTCCGCCCTCGCCCTCGTCTTCCGCCTCACCTTCCGGTCCGCCGAGGTAGAAAGCTGGTCAGGCGTCGCGCATGACCTCGGTGACGAAGCGGGCGGAGCGCTCGCGGAGGCCGTCGACGCGGAGCTCGACGAACAGCTCGCGCATCGACTCGTCGTCGCCGATCTCGCTGCGGGTCGGGGTGCGGCGCACGTTCTGCGAGCAGAGGAACTGCGTGCAGATGAGGGTGCCGACGGTGTTGCCGCGGCGCCCGGAGGCTCCGGCGCGACGGGCGACGTAGAGACTGACGTCGTCCGTCACGACGACGTCCTCGCACCACGCGCACACGGCACGCTTGCGCATGCCGCCCGTCTTGGCGTCCGTGGAGCGCAGCAGGATGCCGCGCGGCTCGCCGTCGACCACGACGACGGCGTACGCGAGCAGCGGCGCCTTGCGGTCGCGCCACCCGAGGTAGTCGAGGCGGTCCCAGTCGAGCGTGTCGAGGTCGGGGAGGGTCGCCTGCGCGGCCTCCCGCTTGGAGGCGTTGACGAACGACGCGCGGATCTGCTTCTCGGTCAGGGGGATCATGGGTTCACGGCTTCCGTGTCGGTACGGTCCCACCCTGCCCGACGGCGTGCTGCGGCGCAGTCGGTCGGCCGACGACGCGGGGTCGCGGTGGCCGCACGACGGCGCCGCCCGGTCGGGGCGGGGAAGGCGGGGATGACGGCATGCCCGCACCGTCGTCGGAACCCGCTGAGTGCTGAGCATCGGTCGTGCTGGGGTCCGTGCGGCGACGGACAGCCACCACTCGCACGAGGTGAGACGCCGGAGTCGACGTCGGGCCGAAGAGCTCAGCGGGTGACGGTGCGGGAGGGGAGAGCGCCCGAGCAGGCCGCCATGGCCACCTCGCAGCCTGCGGTGCCGTGCATCCGCGTCTCCTCGTCCCGTGCGGTGCGCCGTCCGGCGCGACCTGATCCGTGGTCGTGCCCGTCCGGCACGACGAACGGCTGCCCTCGGCAACCGTCACCTTCGATGGTGCGCCCCGCACACCGCCCCCGTCAACGTGATTCCGCTCGCGCGACGCCGTCCGGCCGCCGAGCCCGGGGTTCTTCCCCAGGGTGCGCCTCGCATGGGGAGCGACCCCGGGTTCGGCACCGCGGGCCGCGCCCGGTGACCTCTGGCGTCCGGAACGGGACGAAAGGCGTCCGGTTCGGACGGTCTCGGGCGCGAGACTCGGAGGCTCCGCCATCCGTCGTCGAGGAGGATCCTCCGTGCCCGTCGCGCCGTCACCGTCCGAGACCGCCGCACCGGTGGAGGAGCGCCTGGTGTCCGTCGAGGTGGTGGTGCCGTCCGGGGTCTTCTGGTCGGGGCGGGCGCGCAGCGTCACGGTGCCGTCGGTGTCCGGGACCCTGGGGATCCTCGCGCGGCACCAGCCCGTCGCGGCGACCTTGAAGGCCGGGCGCGTGCGGCTGCGCACGCCCGACAGCCCGACGGCGGAGCTGCGCATCGGCGGCGGCTTCGTCGTGGTCGACGACGACGAGGTGACGATCCTCGCCGACGACGCGACCTGGGTGCAGGCGCGGTAGCCCTACGCGGGGTCGGCCGTCGGGCCGAGCTGCACGACGACGATCCGGTGCCCGTCGGGGTCGTGGACGTGCGCGAACCGGTCCCCGGAGTCGGCGTCGGCGTCCGGCCCGACGAACGGCTCGACCCCCACGGCGGCGAGCCGCGCGAGGGTCGCGTCGAGGTCGTCGACGTAGAGCACGAGGTTCGGCAGCCCGTGGCGCACGAGGGGCGCGCCGCCCGCGGGGAGCGGGACGAGCCACAGCCCGGGCTCGTCGACGCGACCCGGTCCGACGTGCAGCAGCGGGAAGCCGTCCGTCTCGCCGCGGAACAGCGTCCCGAACCCGAACCCGTCCGCCCAGAACGCGGCGCTCGCGTCGAGGTCGTGGCACAGCAGGACGGTGCGGCCGATCGTCGTCGTCATGGGCCCGAGCCTAGGACGTCGGACGTGCCGCCCGACCGCCCGGGCGCGCGTGCGCCGTCGGGCATACCGTGGTGCGCATGACCAGCGACGGCGGCATCCGCAGGACGATCGGCGACCTCGTGGCGCAGGAGCGCGAGCTCCGCGAGCAGCTCGCGCACGGCGAGATCACCGGTGGGCAGGAGCACGAGCGGCTGCGCGCGATCGAGGTGGAGCTCGACCAGTGCTGGGACCTGCTGCGCCAGCGCGACGCGGCCCGCGAGTTCGAGAGCGACCCGGATGCCGCGACCGTGCGCGACCCCGGTACCGTGGAGGGGTACCTGGACTGACCCGCACCGAAGGAGCCCTTGTGAGCACGCAGGACACGCAGCAGATCCCCACCGGCACCGAGGGGCGCGACGTCGCGGACCGTGCGGGCGCCGTCGCCCGGTTCGTCGTCGCCTTCGCGCTGTTCGTGGGCGGGCTCGTGCTCATGGGCTCGGGCATGTCGGGTGTGGACGGCGGCGTGTGGCTGTTCGTCGGCGGCCTCGCCGCCTGCACGCTCGCGTTCGCCCTCCCGATGTCGGGCGCCGCGGAGCGCTGACCCACCCGCTGACGTAGTGCTCCGGTCACGCGAGGTAGTACCGGGTCAGGACCCCGGTACTACCTCGCGGACTGCGGTACTACTGCGCGAGGGTCGCGCGGACCGCAAGCGCCGCGGCGACGAGGTGCTCGAGGGACGGCACGGTCTCCTCGTAGCGGCGGGTCTTGAGGCCGCAGTCGGGGTTGACCCACACGACCGTCGGGTCGATCGACTTCACGGCGAGCTCCAGCAGCTCCGTGACCTCCTCGGCGGAGGGCACGCGCGGGCTGTGGATGTCGTAGACGCCCGGCCCGATGCCGCGCGCGTACCCGGCGTCGCGCAGCTCCGGCACGATCTCCATGCGCGAGCGCGCCGCCTCGACCGACGTCACGTCGGCGTCGAGGCCGTCGATCGCGCCGATGACCTCGCCGAACTCCGAGTAGCACAGGTGCGTGTGGATCTGCGTCGCCGCCTCCACGCCGGACGTCGCGAGCCGGAACGAGCCGACCGACCAGTCGAGGTACGCGGGCTGGTCGGCCTTGCGCAGCGGCAGCAGCTCGCGCAGCGCGGGCTCGTCGACCTGCACGATCCCGATGCCCGCGGCCTCCAGGTCCGCGATCTCGTCGCGCAGCGCGAGGCCCACCTGGTTCGCGGTGTCGCCGAGCGGCTGGTCGTCGCGCACGAACGACCACGCGAGGATCGTCACCGGTCCGGTGAGCATGCCCTTGACGGGCTTCTCGGTGAGCGATGCCGTGTACGACGACCACTCGACCGTGATCGGCGCCGGGCGCGTCACGTCGCCCCACAGGATCGGCGGGCGCACGCAGCGCGACCCGTACGACTGCACCCAGCCGTTCGCCGTGACCGCGAACCCGTCGAGGTGCTCCGCGAAGTACTGCACCATGTCGTTGCGCTCGGGCTCGCCGTGCACGAGCACGTCGAGGCCCAGCTCCTCCTGGAGCGCGACCACGCGCGCGATCTCCTCGCGCATCGCGGTCGTGTAGTCCGCGTCCGCGAGCTCGCCCTTCGTCCACAGCGCGCGGGCGCGGCGGATCTCCGGGGTCTGCGGGAACGAGCCGATCGTCGTCGTGGGCAGCGGCGGCAGGTTGAGGCGCTCCTGCTGCGCGGCCGCGCGCTCGGCGTACGCGCCGCGCGCGAAGTCCGCCTCAGTCAGCGCGGCGGCGCGCTCGCGCACCGCCGGCACGACGACGCCGGTCGCCGCGACGCGTGACGCCACCGCCGCGCGGGACGCCTCGATCTCCGCCGCGACGGCGTCGCGACCCTCGGTCAGCGCGCGGGCGAGCGTCGCGACCTCGCCGACCTTCTGGTCCGCGAACGCGAGCCAGTCGCGCAGGCGCGGGTCGAGCGTCGTGCCCGACGCCGTCCCCGCCTCGGCGAACGTCTCGTCCTCCACGTCGTGCGGCACGTGCAGCAGCGACGTCGACGTCCCGACGACGACCGCGCCCGCACCCAGGCCCTCGACGGCCTCGACGACCTCGAGCTTCGCCGCGAGGTCCGCGCGCCACACGTTGTGCCCGTCGATCACGCCCGTGACGAGCGTCTTGCTCGCGAGACCGGGGACGCCGCCGTCGGCCGCCGTCGGGACGGCGCCCTTGACGAGGTCGATCGCGATCGCCTCCACGTCGGTGCCCGCGAGGAGCGCAAGCCCGTCCCGCGCGTCGTCGCCGTCGGTCTCGGGCCTGGCCTGCAGCCCGCCGAACGGCGTGGCGACGAGGATCGCGGGCCGCGCGTCCTTGGCCGAACCCGGGATCTCTCCCGACCCGGAGGTCTCCGTGGGGAGCGACCCCGGGTTCGGCACCGGGCGGAGGTCGGTCGCGAGGGTGCGGTAGGCCGACTCCACCGCTGCCGCGAGCTCCGTGAACGGCACGTCGACCGAGTCGGTGACGAGGATCGGCTCGTCGAGCTGGACCCACGGGGCGCCGGCCGCGGCGAGCGCGCGCAGCAGGTCGGCGTAGGCGGCGACGACGTCGTCCAGGCGGTCGAGCGGCGAGTAGCCCGCGGGGGCGTCGTCGGCGGCCTTGGAGAGCGCGAGGAACGTCACCGGCCCGACGACGACGGGCCGCGTCACGACGCCCGCCTCCTTCGCCTCGACGAACTCGCGCACGACGCGGTCGTCGACGAACCGGATCGGGGTGTCCGGGCCGATCTCGGGCACGAGGTAGTGGTAGTTCGTGTCGAACCACTTGGTCATCTCGAGCGGGGCGTCGTCGCCCTGGCCGCGCGCGACGGTGAAGTAGCCCGCGAGGTCGAGGCGACCGGTGCCGTCCTGGCCGGTGCCGAGGAGCGACGCGAACCGCGACGGGACCGCCCCGAGGGAGGCGGCGACGTCGAGCACCTGGTCGTAGAAGGAGAACGAGCCGGGGACCGACGCGTCGTCGGCACCGAGGCCGAGTTCGACGAGCCGGCGCACGGTCGCGAGGCGCAGCTCGCGGGCCGTGGCCTCGAGCTCGTCGGCGCTCGTGCGCCCGGCCCAGAACGCCTCGACGGCCTTCTTGAGCTCGCGGCGACGCCCGATGCGGGGGTAGCCGAGGACGATACCGACAGGGAGATCGGCTCGCGAAGCGGCCTGAATCTGGGTAGGGGAGGGTACGGAAGTGGCCATGATCGAAACCTCTTGCTGGTCCGGAGGACCGGTCAGACGGGCGTGCCGTGCGTGGCGGCGCTCGTCGTGGGCAGGGAGGTGCCGGTGACCCACGGCCCGCTGGCCAGGTCCGGGACGAGCGGGGCGGCGGCAGCGCTGGCGCTGCCTCCCGTCCCGGCCGACCCGCCGCCGAGGTGGACACCCTCGAGCAGGTCAAGAGCGGCGCGGTGCTTGTTGAACGTGTACACGTGCAGACCGGGCGCACCCGCGTCGAGGACGCGCTGCGCGAGGTCGACCGAGTACGCGATCCCGTAGGCGTGCTGCGCCTCCGGGTCGGGCAGGGCGTCGAGCGCGTCCAGCAGGTGCTGGGGCGCGCGCACGCCCGTGAGCTCCTCGACGCGGCGGAGCCGCGCGGGCTCCGTCGTGGGCAGCAGCCCGGCGAGGATGGGGATCGTCACGCCGGCCGCGCGGGCCTCGGCGACGAAGTCGGTGTACGACGACGCGTCGTAGAACAGCTGCGTGATCGCGAAGCTCGCGCCGGCCTGCTGCTTCTGCCACAGGCGGCGCACCTCCTGCGTGCGCGTCGTGCCGGCGGCGGGGTTGCCGTCGCAGAACGTCGCGACGGCGATCGTCAACGGGCGCGCCGCGCCGCGCAGCGCCGCGGCCGGGTCGGCCGCGCAGCGCGACGCCTCGACCTCGCGGAGCAGCGCGACGAGCTCGGTCGACGACCGCACGCCGTCGGGCGCGGGCTGCCAGTCCGGCTGGTCGCGCGGCGGGTCGCCCCGCAGCGCGAGGAAGCTCCGCACGCCCTCGTCGAGGAAGTCGGAGATGACCTCCTCGACGTCCTCGCGCGACGCCCCCACGCACGTGAGGTGCGCGATCGGCAGGACCGGCGTGCCCTGGAGCAGACGGCCGACGACCTGGCGCGCGGTCGCGCGGTCGGTCCCGGCGGCGCCGTACGTCACGGAGACGAAGTCGGGGTGCGTCGCGACGAGTCGCCGTGCCGTCTCCCAGAACTTCGGCGCCGCGTCCGGGCGGCGCGGGGGCATGAGCTCGAACGAGACCGTCGGCCGTGCCGCCCCGCCGTGGGCCTGCCCGACGGCGTCCGCGACGCTCACGACGTCGCCTCGTCCGGGGTGCGTGCGTGCGCGACCGCCGTCGGGCACGGGCTGCCCGGACGGTGCGCGAAGGATGCCTCTGAGACCATTAGTCGCTCCATCGACCCTGGCGTTAGCACCTTTGTCCTCGGGAGGCTTCCGTCGGCGGGTTGCTGCGGTGTCGTCGAGCCAGGACTCTCGACCGCTCTGGATGGTTGCCACGATCCTACGACCCATCCGACATGCGGTCGAGCGCGCCCGCCAGGTGAGACGCACGGAGCGCGTGTCGGCACGACCCCCGAGCGATGGCCCCCGTCTAGGGTGAGGCGCGCCCCTCCGACCGACACCGAGCCCAGGAGCCCAGCCGTGTACGCCACCCCGACCCGCCCGATGACGCAGGACGAGCTCGACCGGATCTGCCGGGTGTGGGCCGACTGCGGCAGCGACGACCCCACCGACCGGTGGCTCGAGCTGTGGGACGGCGGCGACGCCGACGACCACCCGGAGCAGCGCGACGCGATCGTCGCGATCGCGCGGGAGGTCGGGCTGGAGGCCGCGGTCGAGGACGGCGTCCTGCGCGTGCAGAAGACGCAGCAGCTCCACGACGAGATCGGCGCGCGCTGGATCTGACCGGGTCAGGGCTCCTGCGCTGCAGATCTCACGCCTTCTCCGCGACAGCTTTCAGGCCCCACGCCGTCGTCAGCGGCGGCGGAGCTCCGGGACGTGCAGACGCCGGAGGAACCGGTCGGTGCGCAGGGGCGGGCCGTGGCGGTCGAGGAGCGACACGACGACGACGGTCGCGGTCGCGAGGGGGATGGTCCAGGCCGCGGGCTGGGCGAGCAGGGCGCGCACGACGCCGGGGACGCCGTCCGCCGTCGTGCCGGACGAGCCCGTCCCGTAGCCCGCGGCGACGAGCGCGGACGAGGCGAGCAGCGCCGTCGCGCACAGGACGGACCCCACGACCATCCCCGCCACCGCGCCGCGCGCGGTGAGGCGGCGCCACCACACGCCGAGCAGGATCACGGGCGACAGCGCGGAGGCGGCGAACACGAACACCGTCCCGACGCTCGTCACGAGGCCCTGCGGGATGGTGACGAGCGCGAACGCGAGCGGGATGAGCGTGCACGCGACCGCGGACCAGCGGAACGACCGCACGGTCCCGCCGAACAGGTCCTGGCTCACGACGCCGGCGAGCGCCACGACCAGCCCCGACGACGTGCCGAGGAACGCGGCGAACGCCCCGGCGACGACGAGCGCGGCGAGCAGCTCGCCGCCGAGGCCGGGCACGAGGCGGGTCGGCAGGGTGAGGACCACGGTGTCGGCGACGCCGGGCGCCGCGAGGTCGGGCGCGACGACCCGCGCGACGAGCCCGAGCGTGCTGGACACCATGTAGAACACGCTGATCATGACGAGCACGACGACGGTCGTGCGGCGCGCGGAGCCGCCGTCGGGCGACGTGTAGAAGCGCACGAGGACGTGCGGCAGGCCGGTCGTGCCGAGCAGCAGCGCGAGCAGGAGCGACACCGTCGCGTAGGCGTCGAGGCCGCCGGGACCGGCGTCGTGCGGGAACACGGCGGCGGGGTCGAACGTGACGATCGCGCCGCCAGGCTCGAACGCCCCGCCGAGCGCCATGAGGACGAACACGAGGGGCAGCGCGAGCGCCGTGAGCTTGACCCAGAACTGGAACGCCTGGACGAACGTGATGGAGCGCATGCCGCCCGCCGCGACGACCGCGCTCACGACGACCGCGATCCCGACCGACCCGACCCACGGCGGGACGGGCGCGGCGCTCGTGATGACGAGCGCCGCGCCGTGGAGCTGCGGCACGACGTACAGCCACCCGATGACGAGCACGAGCACGCTGGTGACGCGGCGCGCGACGACGGAGTCGAGCCGGGCGTGGACGAAGTCGGGGATCGTGTACGCACCGCTGCGGCGGAGCGGGCCCGCGACGAACAGCAGGACGAGCAGGTACCCGGCCGCGTACCCGACGGGGAACCAGAACGCCTCGGCGCCGGAGAGCAGCACGAGCCCCGAGAGGCCGAGGAACGTGCCCGCGGACAGGTACTCGCCGCTGATCGCCGACGCGTTCCACACCGGCCGGACCGTGCGCGACGCGACGAAGAAGTCGCTCGTGGTGCGCGAGATGCGCAGGCCGTAGAACCCGATGAGCCCGGTCGCGAGCAGGAGCAGCCCGATCGCGACGAGGGGCAACGCGCTCACGGGACGCCGCCGTCGTCGGGTCCTGCCTCCGCCGGGCCGGCCTCGGTGGCCCCGACCGATCCCTCGGCGAGCGCGCGGTACCGGCGCTCGTTGCGCGCCGCCGCGACGGCGAACACGACCGCGAACGCGACGATCACCGGGTAGAAGCCGTACGCGTGCACGAGCCACGGGAGCGGGACGCCGAGGATCACCACCGCGTCCAGCGCGGGCACCGCGCTCATCGTCACCGTGAGCAGCGCGACGACCGCGAGGAACGAGACGACGCACGCGAGCCCGAGCCGGAGCTGGGCCCGCACGAGGCCGCGCGTGTAGTGGGCCGCGGCGTCGTCGGGTTCGTCGGGACGACCTCGCGGGGCGCCCGACGGCGAACCACCGGCCGGGGCGTCGGGCCGTGGGTCCGTCGACCGGACGCGCACGCGTCCCCGACCGAGCGCTGCGTCGGCGTCCGAGTGCTGCGTCCCGGGACGCAGCACTGGAGCGGGGACGCATCCGTCGGCGGGCGGGGTCGGGGCCGACGACGGGTCCGGGTCGCTCACGACGGACCCCGGTGCGGGCCGAGCAGCGCCTCGCGCACCGCCGGGACCATGCGGCGGCTCACCGGGACCTCGTGGCCCGCGACGACGAGCGCGGGCTGCGCCCCGCCGAACCGCGCCGCGGTCACGGCCGCGCGGTCCACGAGGTACGACCGGTGCACGCGCAGGAAGCCGGCCGGGGCCCACCGCTCCTCCAGGTCGGACAGCGGCTCGCGCACGAGGAACTGCTCGGCGTCCGTCACGAGGCGCGAGTAGTCGCCCTGCGCCTGCACCCACCGCACCGCGCTGCGGCGGACGAGGCGCGTCGTCGTCCCGACCGTCACGACGAGCGTCTCGTCCTCCGGCGCCTCGCGCCCCGGGGTGGCAGGTGGGGCGGCGGCGCTCGCGGACGGTGACCCTCCGCCGTCGGGCATGCCCCAGGCCCCGACGCCGACCCCGGCGCCGCGCCCGGCGCGGTCCGTGACGCGCTCCACGACCCGGTCGACGGCGCGGGTCAGGCGCTCGCGCCGCACAGGTTTGAGCACGTAGTCGACGGCCTCGACGTCGAACGCCTCGAGCGCGCGGGCCTCGTCGGCGGTGACGAACACGACGGCGGGCCGGTCGGCGAAGCGGGACAGCGCGCGGGCGAGGTCGAGGCCGGTCAGCCCGGGCATGTGGATGTCGAGGAACGCCGCGTCGACCGTGCGCGAGGAGAGCTCGCGCAGCGCCTCCGAGCCGGTCGCGACGCCGAGCACGGTCCGCACGCGCGGGTCGCGCCGCAGCAGGGCGACGAGCTCGTCGAGCACGGGCCGCTCGTCGTCGGCGACGAGCACGTCGAGCCCGACGGCGGCCGGGTCCTCGGGCGCCGGGCCGGGGGTCGGGTCGGTGCCGGTCACGGCACGCTCACCTCCGTCTCGTGCAGGGGCTGGGAGCGGGGCACGCGCAGGCGCACGAGCGTTCCGGAGCCGGGGGCGGTCTCGATGTCGAGCGCGTGGTCGTCGCCGTAGAGCTGGCGCACGCGCCGGTCGACGTTGCGCAGGCCTACGTGCTCGCTCCCGCGCGAGGTGAGGAGCTCGCGCACGACGGCCGGGTCCATGCCGACGCCGTCGTCCTCGACGGTGATCTCCGTCTGGGTGCCCTCGTCGCGTGCGGTGATGACGATCGTCCCGCCGCGCTCCTGGGGCTCCAGCCCGTGCCGGACCGCGTTCTCGACGAGCGGCTGCACCGACAGGAACGGGATGACGGTGGTCAGCGACTCGGGCGCGATCTGCAGGGTCACGGCGAGACGCTCGCCGAACCGGGCGCGTTCCAGCTCGACGTAGGAGTGGATGGAGCGCAGCTCGTCCGCGAGCGTCGTGAAGTCGCCGCGGCCGCGGAACGAGTAGCGCGTGAAGTCGGCGAAGTCGAGCACGAGGTCGCGCGCCCGTTCCGGGTCCGTGCTGATGAACGACGCGATGGCGCCGAGCGCGTTGTAGACGAAGTGGGGGCTGATCTGGGCGCGCAGCGCGCGGAGCTCGGCCTGCGCGAGCGCGGTGCGCGACGCCTCCAGCTCGCCGAGCTCGAGCTGGGCCGAGCACCACTGCGCGACCTCGCCCGTCGCGCGCACGAGCGGCGGGCGGACCGTGCCGGCGAACGCGACGACGACGCCCGCGACGCGACCGCCCGCGACGACCGGCGCCCCGACGGCGTCCGCGACGTCGCCGCCCGCCTCGTCGCCGTTCTTGTGGTCCCGGCTCTCGACGTGGCGGCGACCGGTGGCGAGCACGCGCTCGGCGACCCGGCGCGCGTCGGGCTCGAGCGTCGTGCTGCCGTCGAGCGCGACGGCTCCCTCGGCGGTGACCACCGCGAGCGCGTCCGCGCCGAGGAGCTGGCGCAGCGAGCGGGCCGCACGGCCGACGTCGTCGCCGTCGAGCCCGCCCCGCAGGTGCGTCGCCGCGCGCGACGCGAGGTGCAGGGTGCGGAACGTCGCGCGGTCCGAGTCGCTCCCGAGCTCGCGCGACCCGCGCGCGAGCCGCCACGCGAGCACGAGCCCGAGGGTGAGCAGCACGCCCACGACGAGACCGGCGACGGCGCCGGCGAACACGGGCCCGGACATGCAGCGATCGTAACCAGCGTCACGCACCGCCCTGTGGCCCCCGAAGGTAAGGTGAGGCAACCCTACGGAAGACGAAGGAACCCCCTGTGCCGATCTCCCGGACCTCATCGTCCAGCCTCCGCGGACGCCGCGGCGCCCTCGCCGGTGCGCTCGTGCTCGCCTCCGCCCTGCTCGCCGCGTGCTCGTCCGCGCCGGAACCCGCGCCGACCGCGACGGAGGCCGCCACCGCCGCGGGGTACGCCGTCGAGCACGCGCGCGGGACCGCCGAGCTCGCGGCGGCGCCGCAGCGCGTCGTGACGCTGGAGCCCGTGGAGACGGACACCGCCGTCGCGCTCGGCGTCGTCCCGGTGGGAGCGGCCGTGCTCAGCGTCGAGGCCGGCGTGCCGGCCTACCTCGGCGAGGAGGCGCAGGCGATCGAGGTCGTGGGCACGGTGCCCGAGCCGAGCCTCGAGGCCATCGCCGCGCTCGAGCCGGACCTCATCCTCGGCACGGAGTCGCGCCACGCCGACCTCTACGACCAGCTCGCGGGCATCGCGCCGACGGTGTTCATGGCGACGCAGACCGACCCCTGGCAGGAGAACGTGCTGCTCGTGGGTCGTGCGCTCGGCCGGGAGACCGACGCCCAGGCCCTGCTGGACGCCTACGACGCGCGGTGCGCCCAGCTCCAGGAGGACTACGACGTCAGCGGGACGGCGCAGCTCCTGCGCCCGCGCGACGGCATCGTGTCCGCCTACGGGCCGCGGTCGTTCGCGGGCAGCACGCTCGAGTGCGTCGGGTTCTCGACGCCGGAGCAGGACTGGGGCGAGGACATCTCGGTCGACCTCTCGCCCGAGCGCGTGACCGAGGCCGCCGCCGACCTGGTCCTCGTCTCGGCCGCCGACCCCGCCGACCCTGCTGCGGTCCCGGCCGAGATCCCGCTCAGCGCGGGGTCGTTCCCCGACGTGCGCGTCGTCGACCAGTCGTACTGGATCAGCGGTGTCGGCCCGCTCGGTGGTCAGGCCGTGCTCGACGACGTCGAGCAGTTCCTCCAGGACCGTGCCGGGTCCTGACCGGCCGGCCGGGCCCCCGGTCACGGTCGGGAGCCCGGCCGGGAGCGCGGTCGGGGGCGAGGCCGGCTGCCGGTTCCACCGGTCGCCCAACGTCCTCTTCCCGACGACGGTCGCGCGCGTGCACGACGTCGGACCGCGCCTGGTGCGCGTGACCCTCGCCGGCCCGGACCTGGCGGGGTGCGCCGACGTCGGGCTCGACCAGCGCGTGAAGATCCTGCTGCCCGGGCCGGGGACGGACCTGCTCGCGCGGCGTGCGGGGCTCGCGGGCGAGAGCGCGTGGCGGCGCGAGTGGTCCGCGCTCGACGACGACGTACGGCCGGCGATGCGCTCGTACACGCCCGTGGCCGTGCGGCCGCAGGTCGCCGAGGTGGACCTCGACCTGTACCTGCACGAGCCCGCGGGACCGGCGAGCGCGTGGGCCCGCCGCGTGGCGCCCGGGGACCGGGTGCTGCTCTCGGCGCCGCACGCGCGGTTCGGCGTGACCGACCACGGCACGCAGTGGGACCCGGGGCCCGCCGTCGGGCACGTGCTCCTCGTGGCCGACGAGACGTCCGCGCCCGCGGTACGCGGGATCCTCGCGAGCCTCGGCCCCGACGTGCGGGCGCACGTGCTCGTCGAGGCCGACGACCCGGCGGACGCCCCGCTCGGGGACGCGCCCGAGACCGTGCGCGTCGAGCACGTGCCGCGGCAGCAGCGCGGGCGCGAGCGGGCCGTGCTGGGCGCGGTCCGGGACTGGGCCGCGGAGCACGGGCTGTCTGCGGCCGAGGCGGGCACCGGCTTCTACGCGTGGTGCGCGACGGAGAGCGCGACCGTCGCGCAGGTCCGCGCCGAGCTCGTGGCGGCGGGGATCGAGAGGTCGCGCGTGCACGCGCAGGGCTACTGGCACGACCGGTCCCAGCGTGCCCTCGCGCCGCTCAGACGATGATCGCGACCACGACGACGAACAGCACCACGAGGACGAGGAGCGTGCCGAGCCCGACCAGCAGGGCGAGCGCGACCGGGTGGGCCTGCGGCCAGGGCACGAGCCGCCGGTCGAACGCGCGGAGCTGCGCCGGCGTGACCGGCTGGTGCCAGGGCGTGAGCGGGACGCCGCGGCGCGCGAGGTCGAGCGCGACGGTCGAGAGCTGGTCGCGGTCCCACATCTGCCCGACGAGCAGGAGCAGCCGCTTCGTCGGGGCGACGACGATGAGATGGTGCGTCGCCTCGGCCATGCCGAACGCCATGCGGTCCACGGTGACGACGCGGTCGACGTCCGCGACCGTGAACCGCTTCGTCCGGCCCCAGCCGTGCACGGTGTACGTTCCGTCGCCCAGGACGATCCGCGCGCGGTCGACCATGCGACGCCCGATCGCGTACGTCAGCGGGATCATGGACAGCGCGAAGGCGAGGAACCCGACGGCGAGCGCCAGGTTCCCGCTCGTGATCGCCGCCGGGAGCTGCGCGAGACCCACGAGCGGCGCGAGGATCGAGATCAGCGCCATGTTGGAGCGCAGCACCTGACGCTTCGCGGCGTCGCCCATGGCCAGCTCGATCAGGGGCGGGGCCGTCGCGCGCCCGGCGGTCGGCTCAGCCACGGCGGAAGAGCTTTCGCCCGGTGGCCGGGTGCAGGGGCGACCCGGCGGGGATCTCGACGGCGTTCGCCCAGACCGGGACGTCGTCGGGGCGCAGCGCCCCGGCGCGGACGGCGCGGTCGCGCAGACCGCGCGCGACGGCGGCGAGGCTCTCGCGGCACGAGAACGCGCCGTCGACGAGGGACAGGGCGACGGCCGTGGCGGGGGCCTGACCCGTTCCCGGGTCGAGGCGCCCGACCGTCGCGACGGCCTTGCCGTGCGAGACGAACGCCGTCGCGCGCGGGGTGACCCAGCGCAGCACGTCGAGGTCGTCGAGGAAGAAGGCGCGACCGGCGCCCCCGATCTCCCACAGCGCCGCACCGCCCTGGTGGGCGGCGTCCGAGGCGCGACGCTTCCAGCGCTGGGCGCCGAACGCCTCGGCGACCCACCCGGCCGCGGTCGACGGGTCGGTCGCGAGCACGACCGAGACGGTGGGGATCTGACCCCGCGGCGGGTCGAGCGTGATGGGGACGGGAGGGCGAGCCACGCCCGTCACCGTAGCCGGTCCGGGTGGGGACTCTCGCCGAGGCCGGTGAGCGCCCGGAGCAGGACGGCGTGACCGGCCCGCGAGGCCCCGGGCAGCCAGACGGCGAAGACGGCCCCGAACGCGAGCGGGAGGAGCGCGACGCACCACGCGACCCCGTTCTGGTAGACGGCGCCGAGCGTCGCGAGCCCGGCGGCCGCGGCGAGCCAGATCGCGACCAGGAGGAGATCCAGCCCGCTCGGCGCGACCGCCCCGCGCACCCGGACGCCGTCGGGCTCCTGGGTGAGACGGGCTCGCAGCACGCTGTGGCCGCTCGCGTGCGCACCGCTGGCCCAGCGGCGCGCGACGAGCACGTCGCCGCGCACGCGGACCCGGACCTCCTGCCCGCGGCGCGGCAGCTCTGTGGCGCGGCGCCGGACGTCGGCGGTCGAGACCCGCGGGAGGAGCAGGTCGAGGGGGACGCGGAGCACGGCGCCGAGCATAGGTCGTCAGCAGCAGCGCGACCCCGGGTTGGCGTCCTGCTCGGCGTGGCGCACGCGCCAGAACTCGCGCTCGGTCATCACGACCCCGCCCGGGTGCAGCGCGCGCTGGTGCGCGGCGTAGGTCGCGTACGCGTCGTCGCCCATGACCTGCCGCACGTACCAGCGGACGGCGCGGAGCCCCGCCACGACGGTCGCGCGGACCGTCGTGGCGGGACCCTGCGCGTCCTGCCGCACCGTCACCGGTGCCCCGTCGCGGCAGGACGCTTCTCGGGCGGCAGCGCCGCCCACTCCTTCTGGATCGCCTTCTCGGCCTTCGTCGCGACCAGGTCCGCCGGGGCGAACCGGCGCGACGCCACGGGCGGGTCCTCGTGGTTCGTGCCGCCGCCGTCGCGCAGCGCCTTCGCGGTCACGAGCACCGAGGTGACGATGACGACGATCGCGAGCACGACGAAGACGATCGACAGCGTGCCCTGGACGAACGTGTTGCGGACGACCGCCTCCATCGCCTCGACCGAGCCGGCCGTGCCGAAGGACGTCTCGCCCGCGGCGAGCGCGTCCTGGAAGGCGTTGTGGTTGGCCCAGTACCCGACCGCGGGCACGGGGGAGAAGATCTTCTCGATCGACGCCCAGATGGTGATGACCGCGGTGAACGCGAGCGGCGCCGCGACGATCCACAGCCAGCGCTGGTAGCTGCGCCCCCGCTTGGCGACGATCGCCAGCACGACGGCGAGCGCGATGGCCGCGAGGAGCTGGTTGGCGATGCCGAACAGCGGGAAGAACGTGTTGATGCCGCCGAGCGGGTCGGTCACGCCGAGGTAGAGGATCGATCCCCACCCGGCGACCATGATCGCGGTGCACAACCACACGCCGGGTCGCCACGTCACGTCCCGGAACTTCGGCGCCACGTTGCCGATCGTGTCCTGGAGCATGAAGCGCGCGACGCGCGTGCCGGCGTCGACGGCGGTGAGGATGAACAGCGCCTCGAACATGATCGCGAAGTGGTACCAGAAGCCCATCATCGCGGTGCCGCCCACGAGCTGCTGCATGATGTGCGCGAGGCCCAGGGCGAGCGTCGGGGCGCCGCCCGTGCGGGACACGATCGACGGCTCGCCGACCGCCTCGGCGGTGGACGTGAGCATGTCCGGCGTGAGGTTGACGCCCATGAGCCCGAGCCCGTTGACGAAGGCCACGGCCCCCTCGACGGTGCCCCCGGTCGCGCCCGCGGACGAGTTCATCGCGAAGTAGATGCCGCGGTCGATGGAGATCGCGGCGACGAGCGCCATGATCGCGACGAACGACTCCATGAGCATGCCGCCGTAGCCGATGAAGCGCGTCTGGCGCTCCTTCTCGACGAGCTTGGGCGTCGTGCCCGACGCGATGAGGGCGTGGAACCCGGACAGCGCACCGCACGCGATCGTCACGAAGAGGAAGGGCCAGAGGGCGCCGGACACGACCGGGCCGGTCTCGCCGCTCGCGAACTCGCTGATCGCGGGGACGGTGATCTCCGGCCGCACGACGATCACCGCGACGGCGAGGACGACGATGACGCCGACCTTCATGAACGTCGACAGGTAGTCGCGCGGCGCGAGCAGGAGCCACACGGGCAGGACGGCCGCGACGAAGCCGTAGACGATCACGCCGACGGCGATGGTCGTGCGGTCGAGGGTGAAGAGGTCGGCTCCCCAGGCGGTGTCGGCGATCCAGCCGCCGCCGATGATCGCGGCGAGCAGCAGGACGAAGCCGATGACGGAGACCTCGGTGATCTTGCCCGGGCGGAGGTAGCGCAGGTACACGCCCATGAACAGCGCGATGGGGATCGTCATCGAGACGGAGAAGACGCCCCACGGGCTCTCGCCGAGCGCGTTGACGACCACGAGCGCGAGGATCGCGACGATGATGATCATGATGAGCAGCGACGCGACGATCGCGGCGGTGCCGCCCACGCGGCCGAGCTCCTGGCGCGCCATCTGGCCGATGGTCCGCCCGCCGCGGCGCATGGAGAAGAACAGGACGAGGTAGTCCTGCACCGCGCCCGCGAGCACGACGCCGACGATGATCCAGATCGTGCCCGGCAGGTAGCCCATCTGCGCGGCGAGCACCGGGCCGACGAGCGGGCCCGCACCGGCGATGGCGGCGAAGTGGTGGCCGAACAGCACGTGGCGGTCGGTCGGGACGTAGTCCTTGCCGTCCTCGCGCGACTCGGCGGGCGTCGCCCGGCGGTCGTCGGGGCGCGTGATGTAGCGCTCGATGACCTTGGAGTAGAAGCGGTACCCGATGAGGTACGTGCACACGGCGGCGAACACGAACCAGATCGCGTTCACCGTCTCGCCGCGGACGACCGCTAGCATCACCCAGGCGATGCCGCCCAGCAGCGAGATCGCGGCCCACAGGGCGATCTTCTGCGGCGTCCAGCGGGTCCGCGTCTGCGCTCCGGGGACGGAGTCGGGCACTGCGGTGGGGGGCAGCGACGGGTCCGGCACGATCTCCGGCTCGTCGGGGGCGGCGTTCCGCGCCGCGCGGGTGTCTGTCGTCATCGAGCCTCTCCAGGGTCGCGTCGTTGCGTCCGACCTCGGAAGGCTAGGGAGCCCGCGAGGGGGTGATCCAGGTCACGTCGACCGGCGGTCGAGGTGTGCGACGAACGGTGGCCGGCGTGCGACGAACGGCACCGCGCCGGACCGTTGCCGGACGCCGGGCGCGCCGTGGCGCCCCGGGTTAGCGTCGGGTGACGACCCGCGCCCCGAGCCCGCAGGAGTGTCCGTGCCACCGTCCCCGCGTTCCCTCGACCGTGCCTCCGTGGCGGCCGTGCTCGCGCTGACGGTCGTGCTCGCCGTCCTGGCGGCCGTCGCGGTCACGGGCGGCCGCGCCGCCGCGGCGCAGGCCGAGACCGGTCGCCTCTCGCTCTTCAAGCGGATCGAGAACCTGGACACCGGATCCTCGGAGGGACGCCGCGAGCTGTGGACGATGCACGCGGTGAACGTCACGACGGGCGCGACGATCGAGGGCGACGGGCTCAACGGCGTGCAGTCGCTCGAGGTCCCGGCGGGGACGTACCGCCTCTCCGAGTCGGGCGGCGTGGCCGGCTACCGGTTCCAGAACTGGAACTGCGGCGGGGCGGACATCCTCGACCCGACGCCCGAGGTCGTCGTGCCTCCCGGCGGGTCGGTCCAGTGCACGGTCGACAACGAGGCGGTCCGCCCGAGCCTGACGCTCGTCAAGGAGGTCGAGGGCGGCACCGCGTCGCCGGCCGACTGGACGCTGCGCGCGCAAGGACCCGAGTCGGTCGCGGGGCCGTCCGGCAGCCCCGCGGTGACGGGCGTGCCGATGCGGATCGGGCAGTACACGCTGTCGGAGGAGGGCGGACCGGCCGGGTACCGGAGCGAGGGCTGGACGTGCGACGGCGCCCCGCTGTCGGGGGACGTCGTCACCCTCGACCTGGGGCGGTCGGTCACGTGCACGGTCCGCAACGTGTCGGGCGCGGGCGGTGGGGCGGAGCCGACGCTCACGCTCGTCAAGGAGGTCGTCGGCGGCCCGGCCGGCGCCGAGGACTGGACGCTCGGCGCGACCGGGCCGCAGTCGATCTCGGGCGTGAGCGGCGACCCGGAGGTGACGGCGGCAGGCGTCGTGCCCGGCGAGTACGCGCTCGGGGAGCAGGGCCCCGTCGGCTACGCGGGAGCGTGGTCCTGCACGGGCGCCGCGGCGGGCGACGGCGCCGGCGGGAGCGTGACGATCGCCCCGGCCGAGCACGTCACGTGCACCGCGACCAACACGTGGCAGGGCGGGGTCCTCACGCTCGTCAAGGAGATCGAGGGCCCGACGACGGCCGTCCCCGGGGACTGGACGCTCACCGCGGCGGGCGAGGGCACCACCGTCTCGGGCTCGAGCGGATCGCCGGACGTCACCGGAGTGGACGTCCCGCCCGGTGACTACGCGCTCTCCGAGGCGGGCTGGACGGGGTTCGACCCGGGACCGTGGCGGTGCACCGGCGGCACGCTCGACGGCTCGGTCGTCAGCGTCCAGCCCGGCGCGACGGTCGTGTGCACGGTGACGAACACCGTCGTGCTGCCGCACCTCACGCTCGTCAAGGAGGTCCAGGGTGGACCGACCGTGCCCGCCGACTGGTCGCTCGCGGCGACGGGGCCGCAGGCCGGGGGCGGGACGGCGACGATCACGGGCCCGTCCGGCGGGGTCGAGGTGTCCCACGTGCACGTGGGCGCCGGCGAGCACACGCTCGCGGAGCTCACGACCCTGCCCGACCACGAGTCGGGGGAGTGGGTGTGCGAGGGGGCGACCGGCCAGGCGGGCGACGTCGTGACGATCGCGCCGGACGACGACGTGGTCTGCACGGTGACGAACACCTACGTCGGCTCGACGCTCACGCTCGTCAAGGACGTCGTGGGCGGGTCCGCCGACCCGGCCGCGTGGACCCTCACCGCGACCGACGCGGCCGGGGACGCGGTCGTCGAGGGCGGGAGCGGGACCCCCGCGACGACGCAGCGGCACCTGCCCGCCGGCGACTACGAGCTCGCGGAGACGGGAGGGTTCGGCGGGTACGACAGCGAGGGGTGGTCGTGCACGGGAGACGCGACGCTCACGGGCGCGACGGTGTCGCTGCCCGCGGGAGGTGTCGCGACGTGCACGGTGACCAACGTCGCGCAGCTCCCGCACCTCACGCTCGTCAAGGAGCTCGACGACCGCGGGTTCACCGGCGAGGTCGACGCCACGGAGTGGACCCTCTCCGCCGAGGGCGCCGGGCTGTCGGCCTCGGGCCCGACCGCGAGCGCCGCTGTCTCGCACGTGAGCGTCGAGCCCGGGCGGTACGCCCTCGCGGAGAGCGGCGGGCCCGAGGGGTGGACCTCGCTCGGCTGGAGCTGCGAGGGTGCGCGCGTGGCGGGGTCCACGGTGATCGTCCCCGCGGGGGCCGACGTCGTGTGCACGGTGACGAACCACTGGCTCGCCGGCACGCTGACGCTCCACAAGGAGGTCGTCGACGATGCGGCCCCGGCCGACGACTGGGAGCTCACCGCCGCGGGACCCACCCCGTTGTCGGGTCCCGACGGCAGCCTCGACGTGACCACCGTCCCCGTCGCCGAGGGCGCCTACGACCTCTCGGAGTCGGACAGCGAGTGGGTCTACGAGCAGGTGGCGTGGGCCTGCGACGGCGGCGAGCTGGTCGACGACACGGTCCGGGTCGGCGACGGTGCCGACGTCACGTGCACCGTCACCAACTCGGTCACCGGCCCGACGACGCCCACCGAACCCGGCGAGACGTCGCCGCCCACGGACGGGCCGACGTCGGACGTGCCCGGGCCGGACGCGATCCCGACGCCCGGTGCGACCCCCGGCGAGGAGGACCTCGCCACGACCGGCTCGGCCGTCACCGGGCTGCTCGCCACAGCGCTCGCGGCCCTCGTGCTGGGCGGGGTCCTGCTCGCGCTGCGACGGCGCCGTGCGCGTGACGACGCGGGCTGACGCGGGCTGACCGCGCCGAGGCCGGCGTGCCGTGGTCACCGCGCGCGACCGTGCCGCGCGGGCTACGGTCCTGACGTGGCCGACGAGGAAGCGGACAGCAAGGGCGGCCGGTCGTGGCGCGAGACCGTGACCGTGGTGCTGCTCGCGGTGACGGCCGTCCTCACGGCGTGGAGCGGGTTCGAGGCGAGCAAGTGGGGCGGCGAGATGTCGATCGCCTTCTCGCGCGCGTCGACCCAGCGCATCGAGGCGTCCACGGAGCGCGCGCACGCCGACACCGCCCGGTCCATCGACCTCCAGGTGTTCAGCCTGTGGCTCGAGGCGTACGCGACCGGGGACACGGAGCTGGAGGAGTTCACGCGCGCGCGGTTCACACCCCACTTCCAGCCGGCGTTCGACGAGTGGCTCGCGTCGCGCCCCCTCCAGAACCCTGACGCCGCGCCGAGCCCGTTCGCGCTCGACGCCTACGTCCCGCCGGGGGCGGTCGAGGCGGTCGAGGCCGACGAGCGGGCGGACGCCCTCTTCGCGCAGGCGCTCGTCAACAACCAGCGGGGCGACAACTACACGCTGACGACCGTGCTCTTCGCGCTCGTGCTGTTCTTCGGCGCGTTCGCGGGGCGGTTCCGCTCGGAGCGCGCGTCCTGGGCCATGGTCGGCCTCGCGTGCGTGGTCCTCGTCGTCGGCGTCGTCCTCCTCGCGACCTTCCCCAAGATCGTCTGACACCGCGGTCCCCAGGGCACCTGGGGCCTCGTAGCCTGGGCCTCGTAGCCTGGGGCGATGCAGACCCTCACGACAGCCCGGCTCACCCTCCGCCCGTGGCAGCCCGACGACGCCGACGCCGTCCTGGACATCTACTCGCGCTGGGACGTCATGCGGTTCATCGGCGTGACGCCGCGCGTCCTGGAGCACCGCGACGAGGCGCTGGAGCGGGTCGAGCGCTGGGCCGCCGCCGACGACGGCACGCACGGGGTCTGGGCCGTCGTCCCGCGCGAGGGCGAGGGCGCGGGCCTGCCCGACGCCGCGCCCGTGGGGACCATCCTGCTCAAGCCCATCCCGGCGTCCGGCACCGGCGACCCGCTGCAGCCGTCGGGCGACACGGAGATCGGGTGGCACTTCCACCCCGACGTGTGGGGCCGCGGGTACGCGTCGGAGGCGGCGGCCGCCGTCCTGGCGCACGCGTTCGAGCGGGGTCTCGACCGGGTCGTCGCGGTGACGCATCCCGACAACGCGGCGTCCCAGGCGGTGTGTCGCCGGATCGGCATGACCCACCGCGGCACGACGGACGCGTACTACGACACGACCTGCGAGCTGTTCGACGTGACCGCCCCCTGACGGGAACGCCCCGTCAGGGCACCCGCGTGAGGCGCCGGACCGCGCCGAGGACGTCGACGTCGTCGTGCGGCTCGGTGTCGAGCGCGCGGTGGATGGTCATGCCCTCGATGAACGCGTCGAGCACGCGGCACGTCGCGGGGTCGAAGTGGCGGCCGAGCGCGTCGCGGCTGCGGCGCATCCAGTCGTTCGTGAGGGTCCGGTAGGCCGGGTCGCGCGCCGCGAGCGTGTAGAGCTCGTGCGACAGGACGAGGTCGCGCTGGGTGGCGAAGACGTCGTGCGTGATGAGCGTCGTGACCGCCTGCACGGCCTCCTCGGGCGTGCGGGCGTCGCTCATGCGCCGCTCGAACTGGGCGGCGGCGTCGCGCGTGAACCGGCCGAACGCCTCGCGCAGCAGCTCGTCCATCCCGGCGAAGTGGTACGTCATCGACCCGAGCGGGACGTCGGCCGCGGCCGCTACGCGCCGGTGCGACGTGCCCGCGACGCCGTGCTCGGCGACGACGTCGAGGCACGCGTCGATGATGCGGTCGCGCCGCTCCGGGTCGTGGCGGCGGGCGCGGGGCGTCGTCCCGGTCGGGGCCTCAGGGGCGCTCATGGTCAGATGTTCTCGCGGATCGCCCGGGCCGGGTTGCCCACCGCCACGACGTTCGCGGGCAGGTCGCGCGTCACGACGGAGCCCGCGCCCACCACCGTGTTGTCGCCGATCGTCACGCCCGGGCACACGATCACGCCGCCGCCGAGCCACACGTTGTCGCCGAGCGTGATGGGCTCGGCCGCCTCGAGCTTGTCGCGCCGAGGCTGCGGATCGACGGGGTGGGTCGGGGTGAGGAGCTGGACGTTCGGCCCGATGAGGCAGTCGTCGCCGATCGTGATCGCCGCGACGTCGAGCGCGGTGAGGCCGGAGTTGACGAAGGTCCGGGCGCCGAGGTGCACGTTGCTGCCGAAGTCGACCGCGAGCGGCGGCTTGACCCACGACCCCTCGCCGAGCGACCCGAGCAGGTCGGCGAGGATCTCGCGGGCGTGGGTGTCGTCGCCGTCGCCGTCGAGGACGGCGCGGTGGAACGCGTCGACGAGGCGCATGCCCCGGTGGACGCCGCGCGCGATCTCCGGGTCGTCGGCGACGTACAGGTCGCCCGCGGCCATGCGCTCGTAGCTCGTGCGGTCGTCGCCGGCGAAGTAGTCGGTGGTCATGCGGTGGTGGCCTCCTCGGGCGCGGTCGTGCGGCGGTCGTGGTCATCATGCCGGGCGGGGGACGGCGCACCGTCGTGTTCGACGCGGCCCGGCCTGCCCGTGGAGCGCCGTCGCGGGGCGAGCACGCCGGCCAGGAGCACGACGACGAGGCCGGCCAGCGGCAGGACGAGCAGCCCGGCGCGCAGGCTCGTGGCGTCGGCGACGAGCCCGACGATCGGCGGGGACAGGAGGAACCCGAGGCGCATGAGCCACGACACGAGGGTGAGGCCCGTGCCCGCGCGCAGGCCAGGGAGCTCGTCGGCCTGCTGCATCGCGGCGGGGACCAGGGTCGCGACGCCGAACCCGGCCGCGGCGAACCCCGCGATCGTGCCCGGGACGGACGGGAACGCGAGCGCGAGGCCCGTGCCGAGCAGGACGAGCGCGCCCCCGGTCCGGGCGACGGCCCGCTGGCCGAAGCGGTCGACGAGGCGGTCGCCGACGAGCCGGCCGACGAACTGCGCGCCGACGAGCGCGACGAACCCGGCGGCGGCGAGCGTCGCCGGGGCGCCCAGCGACCCGGAGAGGTAGACCGCCGCCCACGTGCTGCCCGCGTCCTCCACGAGCGTGCTCGCGACGGCGACGAGGACGAGCGCCGCGAGGACGGCGACGGTGCGCGTGCGGGACGTGCGCGCGGCGGCCGCGGCGGCGGCCTCGGCGCTGGTCGGGACGCCCGGGGAGGCGAGCGCCCCGGCCTCGCCCGCGACGTCGTCGGGCACCTCGCCGTCCAGCCCGGGCAGGCACGAGCGCAGGGCCACGAGGGCGACGACGGAGAACAGCGCGCCCGTGATCGCCAGGTGCACGGCGAGCGGCAGGTCGAGCGCGATCGCGGCGGCGGCCATGCCGCCGCCGACCACGGCGCCGACCGACCAGAGCGCGTGGAAGCCGTTGATGATCGAGCGGCCGTAGCGGCGCTGCACCCGCAGGCCGTGGGCGTTCTGCGCGACGTCGGTGAACGCGTCCATCGCGCCTGCCGCGAACAGCGCGACGACGAGCAGCGGCAGCGCGGGTGCGAGGCCCGCGAGCAGCAGCCCGGCCGCGGTGAGCACGGTGCCGGCGACCGCGACCCGCGCCGACCCGAAGCGGCGCACGAGCGCTGCGGCGGCGAGGCCCGCGGTGATGGCCCCTGCGGGGAACGCGGCGACGGCGAGCCCGTAGGTGGCGTTCCCCAGGTCGAGCCCGGCCTTGATCTCGGGGTAGCGCGGCACGAGGTTCGCGAACAGCGCGCCGTTCGTGAGGAACAGCGCGGCGACGGCGACGCGGGCGCGGCGGACGTCGAGCGCGGGTCGAGCGAGGGCGGAGGACGACATGCGGACGATCGTACGCACGATGCGTACGCTCGTACACATCCGCGGGCGGTGCCGAACCCGGGGTCGTTCCCCGGATCGGCGCCGAGGTGGGGAGAAACCACGGGTTCGGCGGGGCGGGGGCGGCGTCTGCACCTAGGCTGGCGGGCATGGACACCGAGGAACGCCTGGCCGTCTTCATCGACTACGAGAACCTCGCGCTCGGCGCGCGCGAGCACCTGGGCGGCATGACGTTCGACTTCGGGCCGATCGCCGACGCGCTCGCGGTGCGCGGGCGCGTGGTCGTGCGGCGCGCTTACGCCGACTGGTCGTACTTCGACGAGGACCGCCGCTCGCTCACGCGGCACCAGGTCGAGCTCATCGAGATGCCGCAGCGCATGGGCGCGTCGCGCAAGAACGCGGCCGACATCAAGATGGTCGTCGACGCGATCGAGATGGCGTTCGAGCGCGACTACATCTCGACGTTCGTCATGTGCACGGGGGACAGCGACTTCTCCCCGCTCGTCCACAAGCTGCGCGAGCTCAACAAGCGCGTCATCGGGGTCGGGGTCGAGAAGTCGACGTCGCGGCTCCTGCCCCCCGCGTGCGACGAGTTCCTCTTCTACGACCGCCTCGAGGGTGTCGACGTCCCCGACGAGCCGGAGCCCCGATCCGTGCGTGGCGGGCGCGCCTCGGGCGGGACGACGTCGGGCACGGGCAAGGCGAAGCGCGGCGGCGGGCGCTCGACCGGGCGCCGCAAGGCGACCGAGATCGCCGAGCCGGAGGTCGAGACGCCGGCCGCGGCGGCGCTCGCGGAGCTGGGCGAGGCCGTCGGGCGCACGACCCGCCGCGGCGAGCCCGTCGTGACGGAGAGCGACGAGGTCGACGTCACGACGACGTCGGTCACCGAGGCGCCCGAGGCGGTCGAGACCTCGGCGCCTGCCCCCGAGGCCGACGACGAGGCGCCGTCCGGCGAGGACCTTCCCATGGAGGTGCGCGTCGCGCAGACGCTCGCGGACCTGGAGGCGTCGACGAGCGGCGCGGTGACGGCGTCCGTGCTCAAGCGCACGCTGCTGCGCAAGGACCCGACGTTCAGCGAGGCCGACTACGGGTTCCGCAACTTCGGTGAGTTCCTGCGGTTCCTGGCCGACCGGAGCTTCGTCGAGCTCGCGCCCGGGCCGGCGACGGGTGACCCCGAGGTGTCTCTGCCGGCCCAGGGCGACACCGACCAGGCGTTCGCCCTCGTGCGCGAGGTCGTGCAGGAGGAGGGCGGCTCGGCCGTCCTGTCCGGGCTGAAGAACGCGATCCGCAAGAGGCGCCCGGACTTCAGCGAGAAGGCGCTCGGCTACCGCGGGTTCCTGCAGTTCTGCAAGGCGGCGCAGGCCGCCGGCGCCGTCGACCTGGCCTGGGACGACGACGCCGACGACTACCGCGTGTCGGTCGCCTAGCGGCTCGCCTAGCGGGCGACGAAGGCGAGCAGCGCCTCGTTGACCTCGGCGGCGTGCGTGACGAGCAGCCCGTGGGGCGCGCCCTCGACCTCGACGTACTCGGCGTCCGGCACGAGCTGCCGGAAGCGACGCCCGGTCGCGTCGATCGGGAGGATGTTGTCCTTCGTGCCGTGGAGGATCAGCGTCGGCTTGCCGGCCGCGCGGACGGCCTCGACGTCGGCCCGGAAGTCCTCGATCCACGTGGGCACGACGGCATACGCGGCGACGGGAGCGGAACCGATCGCGGTGATCCAGCTCGCGCGCACGGTGTCCTCGCTGATGCGCGTCCCGAGGTTCTCGTCGAGGTTGTAGAAGTTCTTGTAGAAGTCGGTGTACCAGGCGTACCGGTCGGCGCGGGCGGCGTCGACGATCCCGTCGAACACCGACTGCGGGACGCCCTCGGGGTTGTCGTCGCGCTGGACGAGGAACGGCTCGAGGGACGCGAGGAACGCGAGCTTGGCGACGCGCTCGTGCCCGTGGTTGTGCACGTAGCGGGCGAGCTCGCCGGTGCCCATGGAGAACCCGACGAGGATCACGTCGCGCAGGTCGAGCGTCTCGAGGACGGTGTTCAGGTCGGCCGCGAAGGTGTCGTAGTCGTACCCGCTGCCGACCTTGCTCGACGCGCCGAACCCGCGGCGGTCGTACGTGATGACGCGGTGGCCGGCGTCGATCAGCTCGCGCTTCTGGAGCTCCCAGCTGTGCCCGTCGAGGGGGTAGCCGTGGATGAGGACGACCGGCTGCCCGGTGCCCTGGTCCTCGTAGTAGAGCTCGATGTCGGTGGAGTTCTCCTGCCCGACGGTGATGTACCCCATGGTCGTGCTCCCTTCGCGGAAGTCGGGAGAACGGTCGTTCTCCCGTTGGTCGCTACACTAGAGAACGATGGTTCTCTCTGCAAGAGGGGCGTGGTGAACAGGAGATGACGATGCTCGACGACGCGAGCGCTCGCACGCTGGTGGTGGCTGCCGCCGACCGGCTGTTCTACGCGCGCGGCGTCCAGTCCGTGGGGATGGACGCGGTCCGCACCGAGGCCGGGGTGTCGCTCAAGCGCATCTACGCGCTCTTCCCCTCCAAGGACGACCTGGTCGTCGCGGTGCTGCGGCACCGCACCGAGCAGTGGGACTCGGGGATCGCGCGCGCGGCAGCCGGTGCGACCGCGCCGCGCGACCGGCTGCTGGCCGTGTTCGACTTCCTCGACGCGTGGTTCCGCGAGGACGGGTTCCGCGGGTGCGCGTTCATCAACTCGTTCGGCGAGCTCGGCGCGACGTCGCCCGCCGTCGCCGCGGCCGTGCGCGAGCACAAGGAGTCGTTCCAGCGGTACGCGCGCGACGTCGCGCGCGAGGCCGGCCTGCCCGACGACGTCGCGCTCCAGGTCGTGCTGCTCGCCGAGGGTGCGCAGACGACGGCGGCGATCACGCAGGACGCCGACGTCGCGCGCCAGGCGCGCCGGGCGGCCGAGGCGATCCTCGACGCGGCGGTCCCGGCGACCGCCTGAGCCCGCGGGCGCGTGCGCGTGGGGAACCGGCGCCGGTGCCCGGCACTTCCTGAGGATGGATGTGGGAGCGATTCCACGACACGCCGAGAGAGCGCTTGCTCGCGCGTACGGCACCCCCGTAGGTTCGCGGACGGAGGGCCGAGGAACGGCCCCCGCCCGGTGCAGAGTCGCGCCGAGAGCACGTCGCGCACCGTGGCGAGACGCAGGCGGCAGCCGCCGCCGGACCTGGAGGATCGATGGACCTCGCACGTCAGCGTTCACCCCGTCCCACGCCCCTGCGGGGCGCCCGCCCGCGACCCGGCCGGCCACGACGTCGTCCGGCCCCGCGCCTCGGCGACACCGCGCGCCGCGTCCTCGCGGGTGCGGTCGCGGCGCTCACCGTGAGCGCCGGGGCGCTCGTGGCGGCTCCCGCCGCGACGGCGGCCCCGGGCGACATCATATGGTCGGACGAGTTCGACGGCGCCGCGGGCTCGGCCCCGAGCTCCGCCCGCTGGAACCACGAGACGGGCGCCGGCGGGTGGGGCAACGCCGAGCTCCAGAACTACACGACGTCGCGCGCGAACTCCGCGCTCGACGGGCAGGGCCACCTCGTCATCACCGCACGGCGCGAGGCCGACGGGTCGTACACGTCCGCGCGCATGACGACCCAGGGGAAGTACCAGCCGCAGTACGGGCGCGTCGAGGCCCGCATCCAGATCCCGCGCGGCCAGGGCATCTGGCCGGCGTTCTGGATGCTGGGCGGCAACCTCCCCGGGGTCGGCTGGCCGACGTCGGGCGAGATCGACGTCATGGAGAACGTCGGCTTCGAGCCGCACCGCGTGCACGGCACGGTGCACGGGCCGGGGTACTCCGGCGGCGCCGGCATCACGGGCATGTACCAGCACCCGCAGGGCTGGTCGTTCGCCGACGACTTCCACACCTTCGCCGTCGACTGGAAGCCCGGCGAGATCACCTGGTTCGTCGACGGCCAGCAGTTCCACCGCGTCACGCGCGCGAGCGTCGGCGCCAACGCGTGGGTGTTCGACCAGCCGTTCTTCCTCATCCTCAACGTCGCGGTCGGCGGACAGTGGCCCGGGTACCCCGACGGCACGACGCAGCTCCCCCAGCAGATGAAGGTGGACTACGTGCGGGTCTACGACAACGGCTCGGGAACCTCGAACCCGAACCCCGGCGGCGGCCTCCCGACCGGGACCGGGACGATCCGGATCGCGAACGGGTACTGCCTCGACGTCCCGTGGGGCCAGACGCACGACGGCAACCGCGTGCAGATCGTCCCGTGCAACGGCAACGCCGCCCAGTCGTGGACGCGGGGGAGCGACGGGACCATCAGGGCGCTCGGCAAGTGCCTCGACGTGAGCGGCAGCGGCACGGCGAACGGGACGGCGGTCCAGCTCTGGACGTGCAACGGCACGAACGCGCAGAAGTGGGCCTACGACGCGGGGGCGAGGACGCTGCGCAACCCGCAGGCGGGGAAGTGCCTCGACGCCGAGGGCGGCAACCCGCTCTACGAGGGCCAGCGGTTCGTGATCTGGGACTGCCACGGGTCGACCAACCAGCAGTGGACCTTCTGAGCCGTCCGCAGCCGAGCGATGCGTCCGCGTGCGAGCGCTGCGTCCCCGGACGCATCCCTCGCGCGCGGACGCATCTCTCGCCGGAGGGTCATCCGGTGCCTCGTTCTTCCGTCGGGGCCGCGGTGTCGTCGACCTCCGTGGGGCGCGGGCCCAGCCGGCTCGCGACCATCGGGAGCACGATCACCGACAGCACGCCCGCGCCGACGAGCGCCGCGCCCACGCGTGACGTCATCGCCCCCTGCTCGACGGCGATCTCCGTGAGGGCGACGAGCAGCGGCAGCGCGGTCGCGGCGTAGAGCGCGGTCTGGACGCGCTCGACCGACGGCAGCTCGCGTCGGAACCACAGCAGCACCGGTCCGCCCCGCACGACCACCATGAGCGCGAAGAACGTCAGCGGCAGCAACGGCGACGCGACGATGGAGTCGATGTCCAGGCCCATGCCGGAGCTGACGAAGAACACCGGCACGAACACGCCCCACGCGACCGCGTCGAGCTTCTTCTCCAGCGCCTCGACGTCGCCGGGCGCCCAGCGCCGCAGGACCATGCCGCCGACGAACGCGCCCAGCACCGCGTCGAACCCGAGCCCCGCGGCGAGCGCGAGCAGCGCGACGAGCAGCAGGACGGTGAGGCGCAGGGTGCTCTGGCCGGTCCCGTGCTCGGCGTTGCTGAAGAGCTTCCCGCCACCGAGCGTCCCCAGCCGGCCCAGCCGCCCCGGGAGCGCGGACAGCGCGATGGCGACCACCGCGAACAGGACGAGCAGGATCGCCGCGACGCCGCTCTCGCGCGTGCCGAGCAGCACCGCCATCGCGACGATCGGCCCCAGCTCACCCACCGCCCCGACCACGAGCACGGCCCGCCCGAGCCGCGACCCGAGCTGACCGCCGTCGCGCAGGATCGGGAGCACGACGCCCAGCGCGGTGGTCGTGAGCGCGATCGCCCCGGCCGCGACGCGGTGCGGCGAGCCGTCGCCCACGAGCACCAGCACCAGCACCGCGCCGACGACGAGCGACGTCAGCCACGCCGCCCCGGCGCGTCGCCCGATGCGCTGGCGCAGGAGGTTCGGCTCGAGCTCGTACCCGGCGAGGAGGAAGAGGAAGCCCATGCCGAGGTCGGAGAGGAGCGTGACGTCGGCGGGCGTCGCGAGGTCGAGCGCGGACGGCCCGATGAGGATGCCGCCGAGCAGCAGCACGACGACCTGCGGCACCCGCGACCGCACCGGCATGAGGCCCGCGAGGAGCGGTGCGAGCAGCGCGACGACGAACACCGGGACGAGCGGGGCGTAGACGTTCACGGGTGGGCTCCGGGTGGTCGGTGGACGGCGGGTCCCAGGATCCCGCAGCGCCCCGGCTCGCGCGCGGCGGGACGGGCCCGATGTCGTCGTGCCGGTTGACGACGCGTCGTGCCCCGGCCTACGGTCGGCGCAGCCGCGGGTTCCCGCGGCCCTGGATCGGCAGACAGGACCACTGAGCCGGCGCACCGTGGCGCCGGAGCCGCGCCCCGGTGAGCACGAGCCACCAGGAGGCACCATGACCAGTCCGTCAGCCAGCACCCGCACCTGGGTCCGCGACCCGCTCGGCGTCTTCACCGCGAACGACTCCCCCGACGCGCCGGACGCGCGGGGCGGGGTCGTCGTCGAGGACGGGGTGATCGTCGAGGTGGTCGCGGCGGGAGCGCAGCCGTCCGCCCCGGTCGACGAGACGTTCGACGCGTCGCAGCACGTGCTCACGCCGGGCCTGATCAACACGCACCACCACTTCTACCAGACGCTCACGCGCGCCTGGGGACCGGTCGCCGACGCCCCGCTCTTCCCCTGGCTGCAGCGCCTGTACCCGGTGTGGGCGCGGCTCACGCCGCGCGACCACGAGCTCGCGACGACCGTCGCGCTCGCCGAGCTGCTGCTGTCCGGCTGCACGACGGCGGCTGACCACCACTACGTGTTCCCGGCCGGTCTCGACGACGCGATCGACCTCCAGGTCGCCGCGGTGAAGCGGCTCGGGATGCGCGCGACCCTCACGCGCGGGTCCATGACGCTCGGTCAGGACGACGGCGGCCTGCCCCCGCAGTCGGTCGTGCAGAGCCTGGACGTCATCCTCGCCGACTCGCAGCGCCTCGTGGAGAGCTACCACGAGCGGGGCGCCGGGGCGCAGGTCCAGATCGCGCTCGCGCCGTGCTCGCCGTTCTCGGTGACGACCGACGCGATGCGCGAGAGCGCGGCGCTCGCGGAGGACCTCGACGTCCGCCTGCACACGCACCTCGCCGAGACGATCGACGAGGAGGACTTCTGCCGCGAGCGGTTCGGGCTGCGCACGGTCGACTACCTCGAGTCGGTCGGCTGGCTCACGGACCGCGCGTGGCTGGGCCACGGCATCCACTTCGACGACGACGAGGTGCGCCGCCTCGGGGCCGCGGGGACCGGCGTCGCCCACTGCCCGACGTCGAACATGCGCCTCGCGTCCGGGATCGCCCGGGCCGTGGAGCTCGAGGACGCCGGTGCGCCCGTCGGGCTCGGGGTGGACGGCTCGGCGTCGAACGACGCCTCGACGATGATCCTCGAGGCGCGCCAGGCGCTCTACCTCCAGCGCCTCAAGTACGGCGCCGACATCCCCGTGACCCGCGCGCTCGGCTGGGGCACGCGCGGGTCGGCGCGCGTCCTGGGCCGGGACGACGTCGGCGTGCTCGCCGTCGGGAAGCAGGCGGACCTCGCGCTGTGGTGCCTCGACGAGCTGCGCTTCTCCGGCTCCCACGACCCGGTCGCGGCGCTCCTGCTGTGCGGCGCCGAGCGCGCGGACCGCGTCATGGTGGGCGGCGAGTGGCGCGTCGTCGACGGCGCGGTCCCCGACCTCGACCTCGGCGCCCTGGTCGCCGAGCACTCGGCGGCGGCCCGCCGCCTCGTCGCCGGCTGACGCTCGGCCGAGCGGGGACGTGCCCGGCCACCGGCCGGGGCGTCCCCGCTCAGAGCTCGCGGTAGTAGTGGACGACGGGGAGGGCGGTGAAGCCGCGAGACTCGTACAGGGCGCGCGCGGCGTCGTGCCCCGGGTCGCCGCCGGTCCAGACGTTGGCGTACGCGCACCCGGCGTCGCGCAGGTGCTGCAGCGCGGCGTCCACGAGGAGCCTCCCGATGCCCTCGCCCTGCGCGTCGGGGTCGACGGCGATGATCTCGAGGTCGCCGGTGCGGGCTCCCTCGGCAGGGGGCTCGCCGACCACCGCGGTGGCGAACCCGACGACTCGGTCGGCCCGCTCCGCGACGACCGTCGTCGCGGGGTGCTTCTCGCACGCGCCCCGCACCTCCGCCTCCTGGCTGCGCCGCCAATCAGGGTAGGCGAGCCCGTAGAGGCGCTCGCCGAGGATCGCGCGCCACGAGACGAAGGCGTCCTCCCACGCGCGCAGCGACAGGTCGACGACGGCGTCGAGGTCCGTGGGGCGGTAGGGGCGGAGCGTGGCGGTCACGGCTGGAGGCTACGGAGCCAGGCGGGCAGGTGCCAGTGCTGTGGTGCGGCCGGCGACCGAGGGCCGTCACCGCAGGCCACGTGCGAGTTGCCGGGAGGGGCTTGACACGCGTCACACTTGGCGTTCGAATGGTGGAAGTAGTTTTCCGCCAAGCGGAACGATAGCTGACGAGGAGGTCCGCTATGAACGCGCGAGCCACGAGGGCCACGGACGGCGCCGAACGTCGTCCGGTACGCCCCGAGGACGAGCGGCTGCCCATCGGGTCGACGTTCGGGTACGGGTTCCAGCACGTGCTCACCATGTACGGCGGCATCATCGCCCCGCCGCTCATCGTGGGCGGCGCCGCCGGGCTGACCGGGGCCGAGATCGGGACGCTCGTCGCGGCGTCCCTCTTCATGGGCGGCCTCGCGACGATCCTGCAGACGCTCGGCATCCCGTTCTTCGGGTCGCAGCTCCCGCTCGTGCAGGGCGTGTCGTTCGCGGGCGTGTCGACCATGGTCGCGATCGTCAACGGCGGGGGAGGGATCCCCGGGGTGCTGGGGGCCGTGCTCGTCGCGTCGGCGGTCGGCCTGCTCATCACGCCGTTCTTCGCGCAGATCATCCGGTTCTTCCCCCCGGTCGTCACGGGCGTGGTCATCACGACGATCGGTCTGACGCTCATGCCCGTCGCGGCGAACTGGGCGATGGGCGGCAACGCGAGCGCGCCCGACTACGGCTCGGTGAGCAACATCGGCCTCGCCGCTCTGACGTTCGCGATCGTCATCCTGCTGTCGAAGGTGGGCAGCGGCACGATCTCGCGCCTGTCCATCCTCATCGCGATCGTCGTCGGCACCCTCATCGCCCTCGCGCTGGGCAAGGCGGACTTCTCCGGCGTGGGCGACGGACCGGTCGCCGCGTTCCCGTCGTTCCTCGGCTTCGGCGCCCCGACGTTCGAGATCGCCGCGATCATCTCGATGCTCATCGTCATCCTCGTGACCCTCACCGAGACGACGGCGGACATCATCGCCGTGGGCGAGATCGTCGGCACGAAAGTGGACCGCAAGCGCATCGCGAACGGCCTGCGCGCCGACATGGCCTCGTCCGTCGTCTCGCCGTTCTTCGGGTCGTTCACGCAGTCGGCGTTCGCGCAGAACGTCGGGCTCGTGGCCATCACGGGCGTGAAGTCGCGGTTCGTCGTGGCGGCGGGCGGCGCGATCCTCGTGGTCCTCGGCCTCCTCCCGGTCCTGGGCCGCGTCGTGGCCGCGGTCCCGACGCCGGTCCTCGGCGGTGCGGGCGTCGTGCTGTTCGGCTCCGTCGCGGCATCCGGCATCCGCACGCTCGCGAAGGTCGACTACTCCCGGCCGATGAACCTCATCATCGTGGCGGCGTCGATCTCGTTCGGCATGATCCCCATCGCCAAGCCCGACTTCTACGACCAGTTCCCCACGTGGTTCGGCATCATCTTCCACTCGGGCATCAGCTCCGCCGCGGTCATGGCGATCCTGCTCAACCTGCTGTTCAACCACGTCAAGATCGGCAACCCGCCGGACCCGTCCGTGTTCGCCGCGGGCGCCGAGCACGGTGCGAGCGCGGTGGACGAGGACGACCTCGACGACCTCGAGGACGACGGCGTCATCAACGGATCGACCCGCCGGCCCGCGGCCACCGACACGGTCCCGCCGGCGGAACCCGCGGCGAACCCCGCGCCCGTCGCGGGCGCGCAGCAGGTCGACGGCGCGCCCTCCCCAGCGCCCGAGGCGGCGCCCGCGGGTGGTGCCGCCGACGGCGAGAGCACGACACCCCGGCAGCACGCGGTCGCCCCGCTCCCGCGGACCGCGACCCCGTAGACGCACCTGCCGAGCAGGCACAGCGTCGTGCCCGGCGCCGCCCCGCACCCGAGCGACCCCCTCGCGCCGGGTGCGGGGCGCCGTCGTGCCCGGGCCGTGTAGCGTCGTGGGTCGGCGTCGAGCACGACGCCGGCACCCCGACCGCAGGACCGCACCATGAGCACCCCCACGCCCGAGCCCCCGGCACCCACCGAGAGCCGGGCACCCGCCGAGAGCCCGACCTCCGACCACCTCGGCACCGGGCTGCGGACCCGGCACCTGACGATGATGGGGCTCGGCTCCGCGATCGGGGCGGGCCTGTTCCTCGGCTCGGGCGTCGGGATCGCGACCGCCGGGCCCGCCGTGCTCGTGTCGTACGCGATCGCGGGCGTCGTCGTCATCCTCGTCATGCGGATGCTCGCCGAGATGGCGAGCGCGCGGCCCGCGAGCGGGTCGTTCTCCGTGTATGCGGAGGAGGCGCTCGGGCCGTGGGCCGGGTTCCTGCTGGGTTGGCTCTACTGGTTCATGCTCGTCATGGTCCTCGGCGCGGAGATCACCGGCGCTGCGCGCATCGTCACCGGCTGGTACCCGGACGTGCCGCAGTGGGGCGTCGCGCTCGCCGTCGTCGTCGTGTTCGCGGTGATCAACCTGTGGGGCGTGCGGCAGTTCGGCGAGCTGGAGTTCTGGTTCGCGTTCGTCAAGGTCGCGGCGATCGTCGGGTTCCTCGTCGTCGGCGTCCTGCTGGTCCTCGGGCTGCTGCCCGGGACCGACCCGGTCGGCACGGCGAACCTCCTGGGCCACGGCGGCTTCGCGCCCGAGGGGTGGGGCGGGATCGCCGCGGGGCTGCTCGTCGTCGTCTTCGCGTTCGGGGGCATCGAGATCGTCACGATCGCCGCCGCGGAGGCGCGTGAGCCGCGCACCGCCGTCGCGCGCGCGACCCGCAGCATCGTGTGGCGGATCCTCGTGTTCTACCTGGGCTCGGTCGCGATCATGGTGCTCGTCCTGCCGTGGGACTCGCCGCTGCTGGCCGAGAGCCCGTTCGTCGCGGTGCTCGACCTCGCCGGGCTCCAGGGGGCGGCGCGCGTCATGGAGGTGGTCGTGGTGATCGCGCTGCTGTCGGCGTTCAACGCGAACGTCTACGGCACGTCCCGCATGGCGTACTCGCTCGCCGGGCGCGGCGACGGGCCCCGAGCCCTGCGGCGCGTGTCCCGCCGTGACGTGCCGTGGGTCTCGGTGCTCGTCTCGGTGTTCTTCGCGCTCGTCGCGGTCGGGCTGAACTGGCTCCTGCCCGAGGCGCTGCTCGGCATCCTGCTCAACGCGGTGGGCGCGGCGCTGCTGGTCGTGTGGGTCCTCGTCGCTGTCTCGCAGCTCCGGCTGCGTCGCCGGATCGAGGCGCAGGCGCGCGCGTCGGGCGAGCCGATGACGTTGCGCATGTGGGGCTTTCCCTGGCTCACGTGGGCCGTGCTCGCGGGGCTCGCGGCGCTCGCCGTCCTCATGCTGACCGACGACTCCGCGCGCGCCCAGCTCCTGTCCACCGCCGGCCTCGTGGCCGTCATCCTGGCCCTCTACGCGGTGACGCGCGGCGGCCGTGCACGCCGTGTCGGGTCGGCGGAGCCGCGCCGGGACACGTGAACCGGAGGCGACCCGAGGTGACCTGCGCGGACACCGGGGCCGACCACCGCGTGCACGGACGTGCGCCGACGACGGTGCACAATGAACGGATGACCTACCGCGTCCTGAGGCTCATCCTGTCGCTGCTCGCCTACGTGCTGCTGCGGCCACAGGTGACCGGACGCAACAACATCCCGCGCAACGGGGCGGTCATCCTCGCGAGCAACCACCTGTCGTTCATCGACTCGATCCTCATCCCGATCGTCGCGCCGCGGCACGTCACGTTCCTCGCCAAGGCCGAGTACTTCACGGGCCGCGGGCTCAAGGGCCGGCTGTCGCGGTGGTTCTTCACGACGATCGGCATGATCCCCGTCCAGCGCGACGACCCGCGCGCCGGGCAGCGCTCGCTCGAGGACGCCCTCGAGGTGCTCCAGCGCGGCGGCGCGTTCGGCATCTACCCCGAGGGCACGCGCTCGCGCGACGGCAAGCTGCACGCGGGTCGCACCGGCGTGGCATGGCTGGCGCTCGCGGGCCACGCCCCGGTCGTCCCCGTCGCCGTGCGCGGCACGGACAAGGTCCAGCCGATCGGCAAGCGGATCCCGCGCCTGCACCGCGTCCAGGTGCACTTCGGCAAGCCCATCGACCCGCAGCGCCAGATCACGGCGGGCACCAAGCCCGCGCAGGCGCGGCGCGAGCTCACGGACGAGGTCATGGCGTCGATCCACCGCATGAGCGGCCAGGACCTCGCGGCCTGACGCTCAGAGCGAGCTCAGCCCGAACGCCGTCGCGAAACCCAGCACCGTGACGAGCCCGGTGACCGGGCCGCCGAACTCCGTCGCCTCGGGGATCATCGTGTCGACGAGCATGGTGAGGAGCGCCCCGGCGGCGAACGCCTGCGTGATCGCCACGACCGCGGGCGACGCGCCGTCGAGCGCGACGTAGCCGATCCCGGCCGCGAGCGCCGAGACCAGGGTCGTCGACCCCCACAGCACCCAGAGCCGCGACGGCTTCGTGCCCGCCTTGAGCAGCCCCGACGTCGCGGACATCGCCTCGGGCAGGTTCGAGACGAACACGGCGGCGAGCATCGCGACGCTGACCCCGCCGCCGCCGATGAGGGTCGCGCCGAGCACGACCGACTCGGGGATGCCGTCGAGCACCGTGCCGAGCGCGATCGCCGCGCCCCCGGTCCCGCCCGCCGCCTGGACGGACTCCGCCTGCACGCCGGTGGACCGCTTGCGGCCCTCGCCGCCCATCCGGTCGATGATTCGGTCGCCGACGAAGAACGTCAGCGCGCCGCCCGCGAGGCCCGCGAGCAGCACCAGGCCGCTCGCGTGCGTCGACGCGTCCTCGACGAGGTCGTACGCGACCGCGCTGATGAGGACGCCCGACCCGAACGCCATGATGAGCCCGACGAGCCGCTGGCCCGGCGGCCGCCAGAAGACCAGCGCCGCGCCGAGGAGCAGCGACGACGCGCCGACGAGGCCCCACCAGAACCCGAGCATGCGCCCATTGGACCAGCGGCCGGGCGGGACCGCGCGGGGACGGGCGGCCGGCTCGTACGGTTCCCCCGGCCGGGGGAGGCGCGCCCCGCCCGGTCCCGGGAGACTGGGGCCATGACGCCCGACGACGCCCGCCCGACCCGCGCGGCGACCGCGCCGGGGCGGGGCGGGTGGGGACGGGTCGTCGCACCGCTGCGCAGCGCGACCACCGTCCGGGCGGGCGTCTACCTCGTGGTCGGCGGCGTGGTCGCCGGCGCGTACGTGACGCTGGTCGCCGGGTTCGTGCAGATGTTCGCCTCGCTGCAGACGCCGCGCGTCGCGATCCTCGTCCTGGCGCTCGTGTCCGCGGTCCTCGTGAGCACGCCGCCCTTCCTGGCCACGGTGCGCTCGCTGGAGATCGCGGCGGCCCGGACGTTCCTCGACGTCGACGTGCCGCTGCCCGCGCCGGGGGCGCCCGCGCCCGGTGCGGCCACGCGCTGGCGCGCCGCGGCCTGGTACGGGCTGCACCTCACGCTCGGTGCCGCGGTGCTCGTCGTGGTGCTGTTCCTCGTCCCGGTCGCGACGCAGCTCGTCCTCTCCGCGACGGGCGTCGAGCCGGTCCTCCTCACCGACTGGCGGCCGTGGGAGGCGCTGCCCGCGTGGACGTGGCTGGTCACCGCGGTGCTCGCGCTGCTCGCCGTCCCGTACGCCGTCGCGCTCGCGCGCGCGGTGCTGCGGCAGGCGGCCCTCCCGCTCCTCGGGCCCGACCAGACGGAGCGCATCGCGGAGCTCGAGGCCGCGGCCGACCGCGACGCCGAGCGGGGCCGGCTCGCGCGCGAGCTCCACGACTCGGTGGGCCACGCGCTGACCGTCACGACGCTCCAGGCGGCCGCGGCCGCCCGCCTCCTCGACCGCGACCCGGTCGCCGCGCGTGCCGCGCTCGCCGCGATCGAGGAGACGGGCCGCACCGCCATGGCGGACCTCGACCACGTGCTCGGCCTGCTCCGTGCGGACGGCGCCTCGGCCACGGGCGGCGCCCCGCGCGCGCCCGTGCGCAGCCCGGCGCGCACGCTCGAGGACCTCGACGTCCTGCTCGACGACGCGCGCCGCACCGGGGCGGACGTCCGGCGCACGGGCGGCGACGGACGGGTCGACGTCCCGCGCGCGGTCTCGCAGGAGGCGTACCGCGTCGTGCAGGAGGCGCTCACGAACGCGCTCCGGCACGCCCCGGGCGAATCGGTCGCCGTGGGCGTGGCGCGGGGTCCGGGCGGCGCGCTCGTCGTCGAGGTGCGCAATCCGCTCGGGCCGGGCACGCGTCGTCGGGCACCCGACGGTCCGGGTCGCGAGCGCCGCGGCCTCGCGGGGATGCGGGAGCGGGCCCACCTGCTGCGCGGGGAGGTCTCAGCAGGGCCCGCGCCCGACGGCGGCGCGTGGGTCGTGCGCGCGACGTTCCCGCTGGCAGGATCGGGCGGATGACCGACGGGACGACGCGCGTGGTGCTGGTGGACGACGAGCCTCTGGTGCGTACGGGACTGCGGGTCATCCTCGACGCCGAGCCCGATCTCGAGGTCGTCGGCGAGGCGGGCGACGGGGCGGAGGTGCCGGGGGTCGTCGCGCGGGCGCGACCCGACGTCGTGCTGATGGACGTGCGCATGCCGCGCGTCGACGGCATCGCGGCGACGCGCGCCCTCCTCGCGCGGGGCGACGCGCCCCGCGTGCTGGTCCTCACGACGTTCGAGAACGACGACCACGTGCTCGACGCGTTGCGCGCGGGCGCGCACGGGTTCCTGCTCAAGCGCGCGCGGCCCGAGGAGGTCGCGCAGGCCGTGCGGGTCGTGGCGCGTGGCGAGTCGCTCCTGTTCCCCGACGCGGTGCGCCGGCTCGCGACGGCGCGACCGCCCGCGGGCGACGAGCTGCGCGCCGCGCACCTCACCGAGCGCGAGGGCGAGGTGCTGCGGCTCGTCGCGCAGGGGCTCTCGAACGCGGAGATCGCGGGCGAGCTCTACCTCGGCGTCGAGACGGTGCGCACGCACGTCGGCAACGTCCTCGCCAAGCTCGGGGTGCGCGACCGCACCCAGGCCGTCGTGCGCGCCTACGAGTCGGGCTTCGTCCGGGCCGGCTGAGCGGCTGCGAGCGTTCCCCCGCACGGGGGAGCGACGTCGTCGTCGCGGGTGATCCGGCGCGGCGTGCCGGACGCGAGGGTCGAGTCATGAGCACACGAACCCCGCCCCCGTCCTCCGTCACCACGCCGTCCGGCCCGCGCACGGTCGACGTCGGTTCCCTCTCCGGTGCGCCGCCCGGTCCCGGGGCGCACGCGTCCCGCGGGCGGTGGATCGCCCCGACCGCCGCGGCGTGGTGGGTGGTCGGGGGAGTCGCGGCCCTCGTCGTCACCCTGGCGGGTGGCACGCTCGCGGTGGGCGACGCGAACGACCTGTCGTTCGGCGCCCTGAGCGGGGTCGCTGGCGCGACGCTCACGCCCTGGGTCGCGGTCCTCGCCCTCGTCGGCGCGGCGACCGCGCTGCGGGCGTGGCTCGGGGGTCGGCACGGCCCCGTCGCCCGGGCCGACCGTGCGCTGACCGTCGCGGCGACCGCGCTCGTCTCGGCCGGGGTGCTCGCGCTCACCGACGCGTCCATCCTGGCGCGGCTGGGGTACCTCCCGGTCACGCTCGTCATGGCGCCGTTCGACCCCGTGATCCGGGCCGCGTTCCAGGACTTCCTCGGCGCGGGCCCGCTCACGCAGCTCGCGCTCCTGGCCGGCGCCGCCCTGCTCGTCGCCTCGACGTGGCGGTTCGTGCGCCGCGGGGTCGGTGCGTGCGCGTCGTGCGGGCGGCGGCACGACGGCCACGACCCGGCCTGGACGACGCCCGCCGCCGCGGCGCGCTGGGGCCGGACGGCCGCGCTCGTCGCCGCCGCGATCCCGACGTTCTACGCGGTGACCCGCATCGCCTGGGTCCTCGGCATCCCGCTCGGCTTCTCGGCGGAGAACGTCGCCCAGCTCGCGGGGCAGGACGGCCTGGTCGCGGCGCTCGGCCTGGGCGGCTTCGCGCTCGTCGGTGCGGTGCTCACGCTCGGACTGTTCCAGCGCTGGGGCGAGGTCTTCCCCCGCTGGATGGTCGGGCTCGCGGGTCGCAGGGTCCCGGTCGGGCTGGCGGTCGTCCCGGCGACGATCGTGGCGGTCGCGGTGCTCCCCGCCGGGCTCTCGCTCATCGTGATCGGGCTCGGTGAGAGCCGGCTGGCGCTGACCGCGGACTCGTGGGGCGCCGTCGGCCCGACGTTCCTGTGGCCGGTGTGGTCCCTCGCCCTCGGCGCGGCGACCTACGCCTACTGGCTCCGCCGCCGCGGCACGTGCCGCACCTGCGGCCGCGGTTGAGCCGACCCCGCTCCGCCGACCACGACGCCGCTCCGCGTCGAGCACGACGTTGCTGTCGTTATCAGCCCGATAGCGACAGCAACGTCGTGCTCGGCGGCTACTGGGGCTCTACCGGGCCGTCCTGGCCCGCCACCAGGTCGCCGCACGTGGTCTCCTGGGCGGTCGTGACCACCGGGTCGTCCGGGGCCGCGTCCTGGGCGACCGTCTCCTCCTCGCCGTTCGTGGCGGTCTTCGCGCCCGCGTCGAGGTCGACGAAGGTGCGGGACACGGTGAAGGACGTGCCGTCGTCGGACACGGCGTTCAGGCCCGCGAGGTGCAGCCCCCCGTCGACCTCCGTGCAGCCGACGCCCGTGCCGAACCCGGTGAAGCCCTTGTCGAACGTGTACTGCTCGCCCTGGGCGTTCTGCGTCGGGGTCACGGCGCAGTCGGCGGCGGAGAACAGCAGGACCTCGCGGCCCGTGTCGACGAGCGCGATCGGTGCCGTGGCGTCGCCCGCGGCGACGAGCTGGACGATCGCGCTCGCCGCGACGGGGCTCGCGGACTCGATCGGGGCGGAGAACGTCGCGCCCGACGCCGTCGTGATCCCGAACGCGCGGCCCGCGCCGCCGGTCAGCCACGCGGTGTCCGGGCGGCCGTCGCCGTCCACGTCGACGATCTCGTGCGTGCCCGCCCCCGCGGGGACGCCGTCGCCCGCCGCCGGGCACCCCTCGGCGGCGGGCGTCGACGTGTCGTCGGTCGGCGTGCCCGTGTCCGTCGGCGACGGGTTCGGGGACTCCGTCGCCGTCGGGGTCTCCGCCGCGGGAGCGTCCTCCGTCGGGCGGTTGACGAGCCACACGACGACACCGATCACCACCACCGCGACGATCGTGAGCACGATCCACGGCCAGGTCCGTCGCGGCCGCTCGGGTTCGGGTTCGGGCGTGGGGAAGGGCAGGTCGGGCGTCGTCATTCCCTCAGGCAATCACCCGCGACGACGCGTGGCACCCCGGCACGCCGCGATGCCCGGCGAGCAAGGACACCCGCAGGCTCTCAGCGGCGCAGGACCCGGGCGAGGGCGCGGGTGAGGGCGGCGCCGTCGGGGCCGTGCGCCGTCGGGACGCCGCGCACCTCGCCGGGCAGGCTGCCGGGCGCGGGCAGCGGCGAGCCGTGGGCGAGGACCTGCTGCGCGGGCGTGAGCTCGCGGATCGCGACGGCCGCGACGTGGTCGGGGTGCCGGCGCGCGGCGCGCGCGTAGATGTCCGGGTCGTGCTGGCCGTCGTCGCCGACGAGCAGCCAGTCGACGTCCGGCAGCTCGCGGAAGAGGCGGTCGAGCGAGGTGTCCTTGTGCTCCGGGCCGCTGCGGAACCAGCCGGTGTTCGTCGGTCCCCAGTCCGTGAGGAGGAGCGGGCCGGGCGGGAACCCGTGGCGCTGGAGGAAGCGGCGCAGGTTCGCGGCGGTGTTCCACGCGCCCGTCGACAGGTAGACGAACGGGGTGCCGGGGCGCGACGTCGCGATCCCGCGGTAGAGCGCGGCCATCCCCGGCACGGGCACGCGCGCGCTCGAGTGCCGGACGAACGTGTTCCAGGCCGCGATGAGGGGGCGCGGGACCGCGGTCACCATCGCGGTGTCGTCGATGTCGGACACGACGCCGAGCCGGCGCCCGTCCGCGACGACGAGCACGCGGCCCGTCGCGACCGCGCCCGACGACGGGCGGAACGTCACGTCGTGCCAGCCGGGGGCGAGCGCGACGTCGATCGTCGCGTCGAGGTAGCCGCTGCGGTCGGAGACGAGGTCGACCGTCGCGTCGCCGACGTGCACGCGGACCTCCTCGCGCGGCGCGGGGGCGGTGAAGAAGTAGCGCCAGCCGCGCCGGTCGGCGGACTCGCGCTCGTGCAGCGCGGGGTCGAACGCGGGGCTCGCGAGGAGCACGCGCGCGAGCACGCGCACGCGCCGCGGGGTGCCGTACCCCGCGAACGGCTCGACGCGGGGGCGCCACCCGCGCGCCTTCTGGAAGCGGGAGACGACGTCGCGCCACCGGTCCTCGATCCGGGCCGCCCGGTGGGGTCGCTGGGTCACGGCGTGCTCGGTCGGGGTCGAGGTCATGGGGGCGCGGCGGTCTCCGGTCGACGTCGGGGGCTGGTTCCCACTGTGTCACACCCCGGTGACGCCGCACCGTCGGGACGCGACCGCGTCCCGGTGCGCCGTGAGCGCCGTCTCGTCAGACCTTCGACTTGCGGTACCCGGCCGCGACCGCGGCAGCCTCCGTGGTGAAGCACTCCTCCGGGTTCGTGTCGGCGTAGGACCGCCCACCGGGGACGTGGTAGATCCACTCGCCGGAGGAGGAGTGGTTTCCCTTGATCGGAGCCCAGGACGGGCAGTTCCGGATGTCCACCGGGGGCGTCCGCTGCGGGTAGACGACGGTCGCCGTGGAGGAGGACGTGGCCGACGCGGACACGTACCCGGACCTCGCACCCGTGACACGCACCGAGATGCGCTTGCCGTGCTGTCCTGCGGTCACGGCCAGCGTGGATGCGGTCGCTCCGGAGATCGTGGCGCCGTTCGCGAGCCACTGGTAGGAGAACGACGTCCCGGCGGTCCACGTGCCCGGCCGCGCGGTCAGCGTGGACCCCACGACGGCCGAGCCCGCGATGGTAGGCGCCGACGAGGACATGCATCCGAGGTTCGCCGCCGCGGCGTCGCTGACCGCACCGGCACCGCCCATCACGACCCGCTTCGACGCGCCGAGCGAGGCGACGGCGTTGCGCGTCGCCTCGGGAGTGCACGCACGCGAGGTGACGTACAGCGGGGCGGCGAGACGGCCCGCGAGGGCGGCCCCGGCGAGCGCGTCGGGAAAGTCAGTGCCGGTCGCGAGGAACACCGTGGTCGTCGACCCGGGCGGGAAGTACGCCTGGTTGACGAGCGCCGCGGTGTCGTACCGAGACGCTCCGCCGTAGCGGGAGACGGCCATCCCGTCGGCGCGGAGCTGGTCCGCGATGCCCGTGCTGACGGCACCGGAACCTCCGGCGATCGCGACACTCGTCACGCCGAGCCGGTGCAGCGTGCTGAGCGTCGCGGGACTGACGCGGGGCTGGAGACCGTCGACCAGGATCACCGGGACCTGGCGCGCTCCGGCTGCTCCGGTCGCGGCGAGCGCGTCCGGGAAGGACCGTCCGGTCGCGATGATCGCGTGCGCCGAGGTCGGGAACGTCGCGTCGACGATGCCGAGGCCGGTCTCGTAGCGAGACGCCCCGCCCAGCCGAGTGGCCGGGGCGATACTGCGGAGCGTCGAGAGCACCGCGTCGCTCACCGCACCACGACCACCGACGACGTAGATCTTCTTCGGTGCGAGCCGCACGATCTCGGTCTGTACCGCCGCGGCGAGCGAGCCGGGCGGCGTCAGCAGGAGGGGGCCGCCGACCCGGGCGGCCGCCGACGCGGCGGACAGGGCGTCGGGGAAGTCCGACCCGGTCGCCACGAACACCGCCGGCACCCCGGCCGCGTATCGCTTCGACGCCTGGAGCGCGGTCTCGTACCGTGTCGAACCGGACAGGCGGGTCGTCCCGTCGGCGAAGGGGGCGATCACGGTCTGCCCCGGATCCACCGGGGGCTCCGGGACCGCTCTGATCATCGTGGCGGGGAGCGTCACCACCTGCGCTCCGCAGCCTCCGGACAGGGCGGACGTGAGCGCGTCCATCTCCCGCTGGTCCACGGCGAGCGACCACCGGTACTTCACCAGGGCCCACGCGGTGACGTACTCGCAGCGGTTCCCGACGTCGGTGGGCTGCCACTCAGCCGGGTCGTGGTCCGACTTCGCCTGGTTCGACGCACCCGAGACGGCTGCGAGCGCGTACGGGACGTCGAGGTCGTTCGCAAAGGCCCGCCTCTGCTCGTCCGTCCACGCGGAAGCGCCGGATCGCCAGGCCTCGGCGAGCGCGACGACATGGTCGACCTGCAGGTCCTCGATGCTGGTCGTCGTGACACCGTCGTAGACCGACACCCACGAGCCGCCGGTCAGCGTGCACGAGCCGGAGACGGTCGGTGGGGTCACGGCCTCGGCGACGAGCACTTCGTAGCGGGTGTTGCAGCCGTCCCCGTCGGCATCGATCCAGTGCTCGAACCGGTCCCGGTCGTACGACGGGGAGGTCGTCTCGGTGGCGACCGTGAGCAGACCAGGCAGGTCTGCGGCCGCGATGGTCGAGGCGACGACAGGCTGGACTCCGACGAACGTCGACGTGACGAGCGAGAGCGCGGCGACGAGGCCGACGCGCGCAGGGGTACGCATGGTGTGCACTTCTTTCCAGGACCCCCGCCGCTGTTGCTCGGAACTCTATCGGGACCGCTGGACGAGGCTCTCAGTGCGAGCGGGTGAACTCGTCGACCCGTACTCGGCGCGGGCACGGGTCCCTGGGACGGTGCACGGGGCTCTGGTCGAACGCGCGAGGGCCCGACGGGGACGACCGATGAGTTCCCGGCCAGCGGGCGGTCCACCCCGACGTCCGACGAGCCTCGACAGGAGCACCCATGACCGAGACGCCTGCCCCGACCGTCGACCACGGCGACCTGCTCGCCGCCTACAGCACGCCGGAGGCGCCACGGGTGCCGTGGTCCGCCGTCCGGGAGGCGCTCGAGCGCGCGGGGGTGTCGTGGGTGTCGACGGTCCGGCCCGACGGGCGGCCCCACGTCACGCCGCTCCTCACCGTGACGGCCGACGGAGCGCTGTTCTTCTGCACCGGCCCCGACGAGCGCAAGGCGCGCAACCTCGCGGCGAACCCGCACGTCGTCCTCACGACCGGGGCCAACCGGTACGAGGAGGGCATGGACGTCGTGGTGGAGGGCGACGCGGTGCGCGTCACCGACGACGCGGTCCTGCACCGCCTCGCGGAGCGGTGGCGCTGCAAGTACGACTGGCACTTCGAGGTGCGCGACGGCGCGTTCTGGGACACGCCGGGCGGCGGCGGGGAGGCGTACGTGTTCGCCGTGCGGCCGGACGTCGTCTTCGCGTACGCGCGTGGCGCCGAGCACACGGCGATGCGGTGGCGGTTCGGCGCCGACGCGCCGTCGACCGGCCTGGGTGCGGCACGCGCACCGCAGCCCGCCCCGTGAGGGCGGGCTGCGGCGTCGAGCGGGTGCGGACGGACGTCAGTTGCGCGTGATGGTGAAGGTCGACGTCGTGTTCTCGATGTCCCGGAAGTTGCCCGAGAACGTGAGGTTGGTGAACGTCGCCGTGCCGACCGCCGGGCCCTGGCCCGCCTCCGGCATCGGGTTGGCCCAGATGCCGTAGCCCGACTTGGCGTCGTACTTGTCCCCGCTCTTCTTCGCCCCCGTGATGGTGACGTTGGTGAAGGTCGGGTTCTGGAACGTGTTCTGCGGCTGCCCGCCGACGTAGTTCGTCTGGAACATGATCCCGGAGTACGTCGGGTCGATGACGTCGAGGTTGTTCACCTGGATGTTCCCGAACGACTTGGACGCCGAGAACATCCACACGGCCCCGAACACCTGGTCGCCCCAGAAGTGCCCGCCGGAGCGGACGACGGTGAGCCCGTCGAACACGGTGGGCGCGGGTCCGAAGCCCTCCATCGGGTACCCGAAGTCGAGCGAGCTGATCGTGACGCCCGAGTAGACGAGGGTGTCGGCGATGTAGATGTTGCGGAACGTGTTGTCCTGGCCGCCGTAGACCGCGAGGCCCGCCGCGCGCCACGTGTTGGTGGACGTGAGGTTCTCGAACACGTTGCCGCGCTGCCCGCTGCCGCCGTTGTCGGTGGCCGCGAAGAGCGCGAACGAGTCGTCGCCCGTGCCGCGCGCCTGGTTGTTGTGCACGTGGTTGTTCGCGCTGCCGTTGGTCATGTTGATCGCGTCCGCGAACGTGTTGCGGATGCGCGAGTTCGTGACCTCCGAGTCGTCCATGTTGGACGCCCAGAACATGCAGATCATGTGCTCGACCCAGATGTTGTCGATCGTCATGTCCTTCACGTTGGCGAAGTCGAACACCTTGCCCGGGCCGTCGATGCGCGACGTGTAGTTCCCGAAGTACGCGAAGTCGCGGAACGTGGAGCCGTTCGCGCTCGCCTCAGCGCGGAAGCCGACGTCGGTGTTCTCCTGACCCTGCGGCGCGAAGAACCGCGTGAACCACGGCCCGGCGCCGACGACGTCGACCCCCTTGCCGTACACCTGGAACTTGCTCGACGTCTGGTAGTCGCCGGCGGGCAGGTAGACGCCCTTGAGCGTGCCCGTGGCGTCCATGCGGACCTTGTCGAGCGCCGCCTGGACGTCCTGGTGCGTGAAGCCGGCGGGCTGCGTGTACTGCGCCGGGTTCGGGTTCGCCTGCGGCGTCGCGAGCTCGAGGTCGACGAAGTCGATCGCGTACTGGCTCGTGTTGCCCGCCGTCTTCTGGAGGCGGATCTTCGAGCCCGCCGGGACGGTCGTGCCGAGCAGCGTGCTCGCCTCGTCGTAGACGTGCCGCGGCGCGCCCTGGCCCGGCTGGTTGCCCGGGTTGGTCTCGTTGCCGTACAGCCACGCGTAGCGCGAGGTGAGGTCGATGTTCTTGAGGAACTGGCCGTCGACGTAGATCGCGAGGGTCGCGTTCGTCCCGCCGCCGCCCGCCGAGTCGGGGATGGAGAAGCGGGTCAGCAGGGTGTTCGTCGGGGCCTTGGTGGTCCACTCGACGTACGCGCCGGTCTGGTTGAGCGTCACCGCGCGCCGACCCGAGGCCTCGCCCGCGAGGTCGCCGACGACGCGGTTGGGCGCGAGCACGGTCGCGCCGCCGCCCGTGACGCCGTCCTCCGCCTCGTACGTGTCGAACGGCAGGTTGGCGCCGCGCCCGACGAACAGCGGGCGCGTCGCGGTGTTGTTGGCCTGCTTCGCGGCGACCTCGGTCGAGTCCGGCGCGGCGACGACCTTGACGTCGTAGTTGCCGTTCGCGGCGGTCCACGTGCCGAGGTTGACGCTCGCGCTGCTCGCGCCCGCGGCGATCGCGCCGCTCGCGGAGCCTGTGAGGGTGCGCACGACGGCGCCCGTCGCCTTGTTCGTCACGGTCACGGTGAGGCCGTGCGCGGCCGTGGAGGTCGCGACGTTGCCCTGGTTGGCGATCGTCGCGGAGAACGTCACCGTGCTGCCCGCGGCGGGGTTGCTCGGCGACCACGTGAGGGTCGGGACGAGGTCGGAGCTCGGGACGGCGGTGACGACGAGCGGGGTCGGGTTCGCGTACCCGTTGTTGCCCTCGTTCTGCTCGGCGACCGTGCCGCCCGCGTCGGCGACCGCGCCGATGGTGTAGCTCGCGGCGGGGCGGGCGCCGACGTCGGCCGTGACGGTCGCCTGGGCGCCTGCCGCGAGGCCGCCGACCGGCTTGGTCGCGACGGTCTGGCCGTTCAGCGTGAACGCGACGTCGGTCGCGGCGGACGCCTGCGTGCCGATGTTCTTCACGACGGCCGACAGCGTGATCGCCTGCGACTCGAGCGGCGAGGCGGGCGTCGCGGTGACGCTCGTGACGACGAGGTCCGGGTTGGGCGCGGCGGTGCCGAACACCTGGAGCTCGGCGACCTGGCCGTTGCCGGACCCGGTGTTCCCCGTGAACCGTAGGCGCACGTCCTTGGCCGTGCCCGTGACGGGGACCGTCACGGTGTTCCCCGTGCTCGGCGAGAACGCGTAGCCCGCCGACGGCTTGAGCGTCTGCCACGCGCCGGTCGTGGTCGCGCGGCCCTGGACCTCGAAGGTCTGGGTGCGCGGGCCCCACGCGGACGCCGGCGGCAGCTTGACGACGACGTTCGTGAGCTGCGTCGCGGAGTCCAAGGACACGGTGAGCGTGCTCGGGTACTGGCCGCCCGCGCCCTCCCAGTAGGTCGAGGTGCTGTCGTCGTTCGCGTTCTTCGCGACGAACTGCCACTCCGTCGACGACCCCTCGATCGGCTTGTTCAGCGCGAGGTTGGTGCCGGTCGGGGGCTCGGGGTCGCCCGGGTCGCCGGGGCCGCCCGGGTCGGTGCTGCCGGCCGTGCCGCGCACCTCCAGCTCGGAGAGCTGGCCCGCGGGCCAGCCCGTGTTCGCGGTGATCTGCACGCGCACGTAGCGGGCGGACGTGTCCGGCACGTCGACCGTCACGGTGTTCCCCGACGCTGGGTTGAACGCGTACGCCTGCGACGCCTTGATCGTGGCGAAGCTCGAGCCGTCCGTGCTGGACTGCACGCTGAGGGTCTGGTTGCGCGTCTCCCAGCCCGTCGGGAGCTTGAGCACGAGGTCCTCGACCGTGGCGGCCGCGCCGAGGTCGACCTGCGCCCACTGCGGGAACGAGTTGTTGGTCGACTCCCAGTAGGTGCCCTGGTTGCCGTCGGTGAGGTTGCCGGACAGGTACGGCGAGTTGTTGCTGCTCGCGGCCGTCGGCTTCCCGGCGGACAGCACGGTGGGCGCTGCCGTCGCGGTGGTCGTCAGACCGAGCGGGACGAGCAGGGCCGTCGCCGCCGCGGTCGCGGCGAGCAGGCGGAGCCGGCGCGGCGGCGCCCCGGCGGGTGTGCGGTTCGACGTGCTGGGTCGATGTCTCATCGATGTCCTCGATCTCCCGTCGTCGTCGACGGGCGTCAGGCCGCGCCGAGCGCGACCCCGCACCGGACCGGACGCCCGGGTCGGAGGACGGGCCACGGCGCACGTCCGGCGGGGCCGGCTGGCTCGGGTCAGTACCTTCGAGAATTGCGGTCCCGCTGTGCCGCACCGCACAACGGAGTGTTGATTTCTTGCATCAACACGCAAGAACGCTACTGCCGGGTGAAGGAGGCGTCAAGAGATGTCGCAAGCGCCCGCTTCGTCCGCTCGGACGACGGGGGAGAACCCCGGTCCCGCGACGGAGGACCGGGGTTCTGCTGGGGCGAGCGAGAGGTGCCGGGCGGGTCAGTGGCGGGGGTCGCGGATCGCGGCGGTGAACAGCGGCCAGCCCGTCTCGGAGTGGGAGACCGAGAAGAGATAGGGCCGGTCGACGCGGAAGGCGAGCGGGACGACCTCGGCCTCCGACGACATCGCCTGTGCGCCGAGCTCCGTCACGGCCGCCGCGACGGTGCCCTCGGCGTCGACCTGGAGCATCGCCTGCTGCTTCGCCTGCGACACGAACAGGTCCGCGTCGCTGATGCCGCGGAGGTCCGGTGGGTCGACGGGGTCGAACAACCCGCCCAGCCCGGCGGCGGCGAGCGCGGGGCGCAGGTCCGTCGGCCGCTCGACCGGGATGTCGAGGGTCGGCATCGTCAGCGCCACCCGCTGCGGCGTCGCGGCGTCGAGCGCCTCGCGCAGCGCGGCCGTGCGGGTCGGCGTGACCGTCGCGGGGTCGGTCCCCTCTGGAGGCAGGACGACGTCCGCGTGGAACCCGTCGACGTAGGGGAGGCGCAGCCCGCGCCAGCCGTCGTGCTCCGCGTACGCCCACGACTCGGTGAGCGACAGCGACTCGACGTCGACCCCCTCACCGGTCGGGAGCACGAAGGGCGAGGGCCGGGTCTCGCCCTCGTCGAACGGTGCTTCCCACCGCGCCGCGAAGAGCACGGCGTTCTGGAGCACGAGGCGGAGGTCGATGTCCGGTTCGATCGCGCTCTTCTCGATCAGCCCGCCCGTGTGGAACCGGACCCAGTCGCTCAGCGGGGCGATGCCCGACGCCGTCCCGAGGTCCGTGTGCAGGACCCCGGCGTCGTAGCCGGTCGCGAGCGCCTCGAGGTACGTGTCGTGGACCTGTGCCTGGTCGTCGAGGACGACCTGGTTCGCGACGTGCACGAGCGGGGTCTTCGGCAGCTCGTCCTTCTGCACGAGGGCGGGGTCGCCGTCGTAGTCCTGGAGCGCCGCGAGCAGGGCGTTGACGGCGTCGGTCCGGTCCTGCCCGGTCGCGCCGAGCGCGGCGTCGAGGGACGCGGCGGTCTCGCCCCGTGCGCCCTCCGCGAGCATCGAGAGGGCGACGACGGCGCTCGCCGGCGACACGACGACGTTGCCCTCGCGCGAGGCCGCGTCGAGCATGGTCAGGCCGAGCTCCTCGGTCGCGCCGACCACGTCGGGCGCGGCGTCCGCGTCGGAGACCGAGACGACGTGGCGCGCCGCATCGGCGGTCGCGAGGGGCAGGTCGGGCCCGGCCGGGACGCCGGTCGCGCACGCGGCGACCAGCCCGACGACGGCGGCCGCCGCTGCGACGCCGGCACCGGTCCGGGCCCTGCTCGTCCGGGGAGCCATGGTGCTCTCGCCGTCCTCTCGTCAGTGGCGGGGGTCGCGGATCGCAGCGGTGAACAGCGGCCAGCCCGTGTCCGTGTGCGACACGGAGAACACGTACGGCCGGTCGATGCGCAGCTCGACGACGTCCTCGATCATGGGCGCGGACTCGACGCCGGCGACGACCTCCGTCACCGCCGCCGCGACGGTGCCCTCCTCGTCCACGCGCAGCACCGCCTGCTGCCACGCCTGCGTCACCGTCAGATCGTCTTCGTCGCTGATGCCGGTCAGGTCCGGCTGTTCCAGCAGGTCGCCGAGCCCGGCCGCGGCGAGCGCGGGCTTCAGGTCGAGCGGTGCCTCGGCGTCGACGTCGAGCGTCGGGAGCGTGAGCGCGACGCTGCGGGGCGAGGCGGCGTCGAGCGCCGCGCGCAGGTCGGTGCTCGTCTCCGCCGCGAGCGTCGCCGGGTCGACGCCGTCCGGCGGGAGCACGACGTCGGCGTGGAAGCCCTCGGTGTACGGGAGCCGGACGGCCTGCCACCCGTCCACCTCGGCGTACCGCCAGTCGTGCTCCTGGTGCATCGCCTCGGCGTCGACGTGGGTCCCGTCCGCCAGGACGAACGGGCTCGGGCGGGTCGCCTGCTCCTCGAACGGCGACGACCAGCGCGCCGCGAGCAGCGCCGCGTTCTGGAGCGCGAGGCGGGAGTCGGTGTCGGGCTCGACGGCGGACTCCTCGATCAGCCCGCCCGTGTGGTGCCGGACCCACCGGTCCAGCGGTTCGAGGCCGGCCTCCGAGCCGAGGTCGGTCTCGAGCACCCCCGCGTCGTACCCGGCGGCGAGCGCCTCGAGGTACGTGTCGTGGACCTGTGCCTCGTCGTCGAGCACGACCTGGTTCGCGACGTGCACGAGCGGGGTCTCCGGGAGCTCGTCCTTCTGCACGAGGGCGGGGTCGCCGTCGTAGTGCTGGAGCGCCGCGAGCAGGGCGTTGACGGCGTCGGTCCGGTCCTGCCCGCTCGCGCCGAGCGCGGCGTCGAGCGAGGCGGCGGTCTGGCCGCGCGCGCCCTCCGCGAGCATGGACAGGGCGACGACGGCGCTCGCCGGCGACACGACGACGTTGCCCTCGCGCGGGGCCGCGTCGAGCATCGTCAGGCCGAGCCGCTCGGTCGCCTCGACGACGGACGCCGTCGCCGGAGCGTCGGCGACGGTCACGACACGACGCTCCACGTCCGCGGTCGTGATGGCGGGCGGCTCGCCCGACGCCGTGGCGCACGCTCCGAGCACCAGGGTCGCGAGGGTCGCGACCCCGAGCGGAGCAACCGCGCGCCGCTTGCCGGGTCGACGTCTCGCCCGGTTCCTCATGCCGCCCCCTGTCGTGGAACTGCCGTGGCGCACGCGCGCCACGCTCACGACCTGACTATGTCGCGCCGCGGGCCAGGCTTGCACCGGTAGGGTCCGCGCATGGGACTCGGTCCGATCTACCCGCTGCTGATCCTGCTCTACGTCGCGGTGCTCGCGACGGTCGCCGTGCTGGTGATCTGGGCGCTGATCCTCACGATCCGGCTGCTGCGCAGCGTCCTCGCGGAGCGCGACGCGCGTGCGCGCGCCGGCTGGACGCCGCCGGTGTAGCTCCTCGCGTCCTCCGTCAGTCTCCGGCGGGACCGAAGCGCTCCGTCTTGACCCGGGCCGGGTCGTGGCCGAGCGAGACGAGCTGGCGGGCGACGGCCTCGACGAACCCCGTCGGCCCGCACACGAAGCACGCGGGCTCGATCTCGGCCGGCCAGCCCCACGCCGCGAGGTCGCGGCGTTCGAGGCGGCCCGGTCCACGCATCGCGCCGAGCGGCGCCGATCGGGTGAACACGACCTGGGTGTCGAGCCCGTCGTGCGCGGCGGCGAGCCGGTCGAGGTCCGCGACGTAGAGGCGGTCCTCGGGGCGGCGGACGGAGTAGACGAGCCGGAACGGCGTCCGGTCGCCCGCGTCGCGGCGCGTCCGCAGCATCGCCATGAGGGGCACGAGCCCCGACCCGCCGGCCGCGAGCAGGACCGGTGTCCCGGCGTCGTGCTCCGGCGACCAGACGAACCAGCCGCCGACCGGCCCGCGCAGCTCGATCGCGTCCCCCACCGCGAAGACGTCGGTGAGGTACGTGGAGACCTCCCCGCCGGGGACGCGCTGCACGGTGACCTCGACGCGCGCGGGGGAGCCGTCGTGGGGCACGCTCGCGCGCGTCGCCGCACTGCCGATCGAGTAGCTGCGCTCGGCGGTGTAGCCGTCCGGCGCGGTGAGGCGCAGGTCCACGTGCTGACCCGCCAGGTGCCCGGGCCAGGCGGGGACCTCGAGGACGAGCGTCCGCGCGGACGGGCTCTCCTCCCACGCGTCGACGAGCGTCGCGACCTGCCAGCGCGACGGCGTCGCGTACCGCGCGCCGAGGCGGACGGGCGCCTCGGTCATCGCGCGACCGCGATCGACCCGCGGGCGCTAGTCACCCTGGTACCTCTGCTCGCGCCACGGGTCGCCGAGGTCGTGGTAGCCCAGGCGCTCCCAGAAGCCCTGCCTGTCCATGGGCATGAGCGTGATGCTGTTGACCCACTTGGCCGACTTCCAGAAGTACAGGTGCGGAACCAGCAGCCGGGCCGGGCCGCCGTGCACCGGGTGCAGCGGGGCGCCGTCGAACGTGTGCACGACCCACGCCTTGCCGCCCAGCAGCTCCGCGACCGGGAGGTTGGTCGTGTACCCGCCGTAGCAGCCGATCATCGCGAAGTCGGCGGTCGACTCGACGTCGGCGAGGAGCGTGTCGAGCGAGACGCCGCGCCACGACGTCCCGAACTTCGACCAGCGGGTGACGCAGTGGATGTCGACGGTCGGCTCGTCCTGGGGGAGCGCCATGAGGTCCGACCACGACCACGCGTGCGTCGTGCCGGTCTCGGTCGTGACGTCGAGCCGCCAGGTCGCGGTGTCGACGCGCGGTGTGGGCCCCGCCGAGAGCACGGGGAACCCGGTCTCGACGTACTGGCCCGGCGGGAGCGCCACGCCCTGCGGGCGCGGCCGGCCGTGGAAGCCGGGGGTGAGCGTGCTCATGGCACACGGTAGGCGCGGTGACCGACGGCGCGCCAGGGCTCAGGCGTCGGCGTCGTCCTCCGGGGGCGCCGCGACGAGGCGTACGACGCCGTCGCGCAGCCAGGCGCGGTACCGCTCGCCCGACCAGCCGGCGCCCGCGACGAAGTGCGTCCAGCCCTCGGGCGCGAGGAGGTAGGACAGCGACTCGGCCGCCTCGTCCCGCGGGGCCCGGGGGCGGAACCCGTGCGCGGCGAGCACGTCGACGCTCGCTCGCAGGTCCGTGCGTCGGCGTTCGAGGAGGGCGTCGAGCTCCGCGGCGACGGCGTCGTCGGAGCGCGCCGCCGAGGTGAAGGCGGACCACAGGCCGGCGACCCGCTCGTTCGCCGCCGCGACGAGCGCGACGAGGCCGTCGAGGAACTCCCCGGGGTCGGTGGTGCCGGCCACCGAGCGTCCCTCGGGGCGCTCGCCCAGGGACTCCTGGCCCTCCGACCCGGCGAACGTGAGCTCGAACGCGGCGAGCAGGAGGGCGCGCTTGGGTCCGTGCGCCTTCACCGTCTCGAGCGAGACGCCCGCGCGCGCGGCGACGCGCGCGAGCGTCGTGCGCTCGTAGCCGTGCTCGGTCAGCTCCTGCGCGGCGGCGCGCACGACTCGTTCGCGCGTGCGCGCGGCCTGCTCGGCGCGGAGGTCGGACGTGTAGGCACGAGGCACCACTATTGACTACCCCTTCAAGGTGATGAATACTCCTGACGGTTGCTCGATCTTCTCACACGCCGACTCCCCTCCGGCTTCCTCCGCGCAGACGGCCCGGTCCTGCGCCTTCCCGTCCGACCGGCGCGACCCCGCGCCGCCACGAGAGAGGCACCACGATGGCCACCGTCCTGCTCTGCTCCACGCCTGTGCACGCCCACGTCACCCCGCTGCTCGCCGTCACCCGGGCGCTCGTCGCCCGCGGCCACGACGTCAGGTTCCTCACCGGCGCCCGGTTCGCTGCCGCCGTCGAGGCCACCGGGGCCGAGCACGTCCCGCTCCCGGCAGCGGCCGACTTCGACGACCGCGACCTCGCCGCGGCGTTCCCCGGGCGCGCGGGGCGTACCGGGCTCGACGCGATCCGGCACGACATGCTGGAGATCTTCGTGGCGCCGGGCGCGGCGCAGCACCGAGCGGTGCTCGCCGCTCTCGCCGAGCGCCCGGCCGACGTCGTGCTCGTCGAGCCCCTGTTCCTCGGGGCGATGCCGCTCGTCGCGGTGCCCGCCGACCGCCGTCCTCCTGTGCTCGCGCTCGGGATCTTCCCGCTCGGGCTGAAGAGCGACCACACCGCGCCGTTCGGGCTCGGGGTGCTGCCCGCGCGCGGCCCGCTCGGCGTCCTGCGCAACCGGGCGCTGCACCGCTTCGTCGAGCGGGTCGCGTTCGCCGCCCCCCAGCGTGCCGCGGAGGACATGGTGCGGGTGGCGGGCGGAGAGCCGAGCGGCACCTTCTTCCTCGGGTGGCTCGCCGACGCCGACGCCGTCGTGCAGCTCACCGTCCCGGAGCTCGAGTACCCGCGGCCCGACGTCGCGACCCCGGTCCGGTTCGTCGGCCCGCCGCGCCCGGCGCCGCGGACGAGCGACCGCCCCGAGTGGTGGGGCGACCTCGACACCCGCCGGCCGGTCGTGCACGTCACGCAGGGGACCGTCGCGAACGAGGACCCGACCCAGCTCCTCGTCCCCACGCTGCGCGCGCTCGCGGGCGAGGACGTGCTCGTCGTCGCCGCGACCGGCGGCCGACCCGTCGCGGCGCTCGGGCCGCTCCCGGCGAACGCGCGCGCGGCCGAGTACCTCCCGTACGACGCGCTGCTCCCGCGCACCTCGGTCCTCGTCACGAACGGCGGCTACGGCGGGGTGCACCACGCGCTGCGGCACGGCGTCCCCGTGGTCGTCGCGGGCAAGACCGAGGACAAGGCGGAGGTCGCCGCGCGCGTCGCGTGGACCGGTGCGGGCGTGCGGCTGCGGACGAGCACCCCGCGACCCGGCCAGGTCCGGCGCGCGGTGCGTCGTCTGCTCGCCGACCCGTCGTACGCCCGCGCGAGCCAGCGCCTCGGCGAGCGCATCGCCGCCTCGCCGGGCGAGACCGGCGTGGTCGACGTCGTCGAGGAGGTCGTCGCGGCCCGCGAGGCGTCGCGCGCCGTCCGCTGACCCGGGGGCAGGATCGGGGGATGCCCAGCGACCTGCTCATGCGCATCCACGGCCCCGAGTTCCGCGCCATGTCCGAGAGGGTGCTGCGGGCCACCGAGCTCACCTCGCGGCTCAACGTCCTCCCGTTCGACGACGAGGACGGGCGCGCGCGGCTGTTCGAGCAGATCCTCGGCCATCCGCTGCCCCCGCGCGTGACGATCTACCCGCCGTTCTTCACGGACCACGGGCTGCGCCTCGACCTGGGCGAGCGGGTCTTCGTCAACCAGAACTGCACGTTCCTCGACTACGCGGGCATCCGGCTGGCCGAGCGCGTCATGGTCGCGCCGCGGGTCACGTTCGTCACCGTCGGGCACCCGGTCGACACCGACGACCGCAAGGTCTGGCTCACCGGCGGCCCGATCGACGTGCACGAGAACGTCTGGATCGGCGCCGGAGCGACGATCCTGCCCGGCGTGACCATCGGTCGCGACGCGGTCGTCGCCGCCGGCGCGGTCGTGGCCGACGACGTCCCGGCGCGCAGCCTCGTCACGGGCACCAAGGCGGTCGTGCGGCGCACGTGGTGAGCGGTCGTCCCGGGCCGGAGGGCGACTCAGAGGTCGGCGACGTGCGGGACCGCCGGCGCGACGGCGTCGCGCACCCACGCGGCGAGGGGAGTCGTCGGCGGGCGCAGGATCACGGTGTCCACGCCGAGCCCGGCGAGCGGGCGGACGTCGTCGACGAACGCCGCGACGTCGCCGCGCAGCAGCGCCTCACCGCCGTGCAGCACCGTTACCCGGATCTGGGCGGGGTCGCGCCCGACGTCGTCGCAGTGCCGGCGGAGCACGTCCAGCTTGTGCGCCACGTCCTCGGGCGACGTCGCGAAGAGGTTGCACGCGTCCGCGTACTGCGCGACGAGCCGCAGCGTCTTGCGCTCGCCCGACCCGCCCACCATGATCTCCGGCGTGCTCAGCGGGAGCGGCGAGCACAGCGTCTCCGCGAGCTGGTAGTGCACGCCCTCGTAGGGGCCGTTCGCCGCGGGGTCGTACATCTGCCGCGCGATCTGCAGCGTCTCCTCCAACCGCTCGAACCGCTCCTTGAGCGGCGGGAACGGGACACCGAGCGCCGCGTGCTCGCGCTCGTACCAGGCCGCGCCGATCCCGAACGTCGCCCGGCCGCCCGAGAGCACGTCGAGCGTCGCGACGGTCTTGGCGAGCAGGCCCGGGTAGCGGTACGTCACGCCGGTGACCAGCGCGCCGAGCCGCACGGTCTCGGTGCGGCCCGCGAGGTAGCCGAGCGTCGTGTAGGCCTCGAGCATGGGGTCCGACGGCGGCAGGCCGGCTGGCTCCATCTGGAACCAGTGGTCCATCACGGAGATCCAGCCGAGGCCCGCCTCCTCCGCCGCGGCGGCCGTGTCCCCGAGCTCGCGGCGCAGGGCCGAGGGCTCGACGGAGTCGAATCGCATGAGGTGTGCACCGAGTCGCATGCCTCGCATCGTTCTCCTTCGAGCGCGCTCGAAGTCAACCCCGGCGGGCAGGTGCGGTGAGCACTCGACCCGTCGGTCGTGCCGGAGCCTGCGCTTGCTTCGCTGCGCTCCGGCTCAGCACTCGATCTGTCGGTCGTGCTGAAGCCTGCGCTTGCTTCGCTGCGCTCCGGCTCAGCACTCGAACTGTCGGTCGTGCTGAAGCCTGCGCTTGCTTCGCTGCGCTCCGGCTCAGCACTCGATGACGTTGACCGCGAGGCCGCCCGTCGAGGTCTCCTTGTACTTCGTCGACATGTCGACGCCGGTCTGGCGCATCGTCTCGATGACGGTGTCGAGCGAGACGACGTGCGAGCCGTCGCCCTGGAGCGCGAGGCGAGCCGCGGAGACGGCGGTGCACGCCGCGATGGCGTTGCGCTCGATGCACGGGACCTGGACGAGCCCGCCGACGGGGTCGCACGTGAGCCCGAGGTTGTGCTCCATCGCGATCTCGGCCGCGTTCTCCACCTGGGCCGGGGTGCCGCCGAGCACGGCGCAGATCGCGCCCGCGGCCATCGAGCACGCCGAGCCGACCTCTCCCTGGCAGCCCGCCTCCGCGCCGGAGATGGACGCGTTGCGCTTGTAGAGCGCGCCGATCGCCGCGGCGGTGAGGAGGTACGTGCGCATGGCACGACGCCGACGCGCGGGGTCTGCGGCGACGCCCGGGTGGGTGCGCAGGAAGTGCCGTCCGACGGCAGGGATGATCCCGGCGGCGCCGTTCGTCGGGGCGGTGACGACGCGACGCCCGTCCGCGTTCTCCTCGTTGACGGCCATGGCGAACGCCTGGAGCCACTCGATCGTCGTGTCGGCACCGCGCTCGTCGGCGAGCTCGAGGCGTTCGCGCTGCGCCCGCGCCCGACGCCGGACCTGGAGACGACCGGGCAGCACGCCGTCGCGCTCGAGCCCGGCGTCCACGCACGCGCTCATGGTGTCCCAGATCCGGTCGACGCCCGCCTCGACCTCCGCGGCGGGGCGCAGGGCGGACTCGTTCGCCCACGCGACGGCCGCGACGGACGTGCGCTCGCGCTCGCACAGCGCGAGGAGCTCGGCCGCGTTGGCGAACGGGAACGGCACGCCCGACGGCTCGGTCCCGGGGTCGATCGCCTCGCCCGCGAGCTCGGCGCCGAGCTGCGCGGCCTCGTTCGCGGCGGCGGACTCGAGCTCGGCGGCGGTGAGCACGAAGCCGCCGCCCACCGAGTAGTACGCCTCCTCGGCGATCGAGGTGCCGCTCGCGTCGAGCGCGGTGAACCGCATGCCGTTGGGGTGGCCGGGCATGCGGGTCAGCGGCGCGAGGCGCACGTCGTCGCTCGTCATGGTGACGCGGTGCCGGCCCAGCAGCGCGACGGGCGCGCCGTCGCCCAGCTTCTCCCACGAGCCGGGGACCCGGGCCGGGTCGCACGTCTCGGGGTCGAGGCCGAGCAGCCCGGCGACGACGGCGTCCGGTGTGCCGTGGCCGACGCCCGTCGCCCCGAGCGACCCGCACAGCACGACCCGCAGGCCGGCGACCTCGCTCAGCGCGCCGCGGTCGTCCAGCGTCGCGACGAACGCCCTCGCGGCCCGCATCGGCCCGACGGTGTGCGAGCTCGACGGGCCCACACCGACGGAGAAGAGGTCGAGGACCGACACGTACGCGCTCATGGGGACCATGGTCGCACCTCGTCCCACGATGCGGGCAGTTTTTGCTATAGCGAATGCTCGCGGCGCCCGGTCAGCCCGGCGCGCCCAGGACGACCGGGCAGGTCGCGAGGTGGTCGTCGACGAGCCCGCACGCCTGCATCGCGGCATAGGCGGTCGTCGGCCCGACGAACCGGAACCCGTGCTTCTTGAGCGCCTTCGAGAGCGCGGTCGACTCTGGCGTGAGCCCGGGTACGTCGCCCCACGTCGCAGGGCGCTCGCGGCGGGCCGGAGGCGCGAACGACCAGATCAGCTCGTCCAGCGTGCGCCCGCTCTCCTGGAGCGCCAGCAGGGCGTGCGCGTTGTCGATCGTGGCGGTGATCTTCTGCCGGTTGCGGATGATGCGGGCGTCGCCGAGCAGGCGTTCGACGTCGGCCTCGTCGAACGCTGCGACGGCCACCGGGTCGAACCCCGCGAAGACCTCGCGGAAGGCGGGGCGCTTGCGCAGCACGGTGATCCAGGACAGGCCGGACTGGAAGCCCTCGAGCGCCAGGCGCTCGAACAGCGCCGTGTCCCCGTGCACCGGGACCGCCCACTCGGTGTCGTGGTACTCCTCGTAGAGCGGGTCCCCGTCGCCGAAGCAGCGGGCGCCCGGCTGCGGGGCGGCGGGCGCGTCGTCGGGCACCGCGAGGGGCGTCGACGCGGTCGTGTCGGTCGTCATGCGTCCACTCTGCCCGGTCCCGCCGACACGGAGGCACCCTCCGGCGCCCCCTGTGGACGGGGACCGCGGTGTCCGGGTCTGTGCACGGTCAGGTTCCCGGGGGCGTCGCGGGAGGCAGCCGGAGGTCCGCGATGGCGCGCAGCGCGTCGAGGTGGGAGACGAGAGCGGCGCGGCCGGTGCTCGTCAGCCGCACCCACGTGCGTGCGCGCCGGCCCGAGCGCTCCTTGGAGATCTCCACGTACCCCGCGGACTCCAGCACGGTGAGCTGCTTGGACAGCGTCGGGTCGGAGAGCTCGATGGTGTCGCGCAAGGTCTTGAAGTCCGCCTTCTCGACTCCGGACAGCGCCGCGACGACCGACAGGCGCACGGGGGAGTGGATCACCTCGTCGAGCGTGTGCCGCGGGTGGTGCTCGACGGCGTCGCCCGCGGCGACGTCGCGCTCGGCGGTCATGCGGTCGCCGCGGTGTCGCGCGGCGCGGGCAGCCACGCGGCGAGGAGCAGGGGGACCGCGCTGACGAGTGCGGCAGGGACCCAGAACGCGGCGTCGCCCGCGAACCGGTCGAGCCCGACGAAGAGCGTCGCGCCGTAGACGACGGCCCACCCGCCGGCGCCGAGGACCAGGCGACGGCGCGTCCCGGCGGCCATGCTCCCCTGGCGCGCGGCCCACGTGACGCCCGCCGTGACGATCACGGCCCAGGCGCTCATGCCGACGACGAACCCGATCCGCCCGCCGAGGCCCAGGGCGAGCACGAGGCCGACGCCCGCCGCGGCCCAGCCCGTGAGGTAGAGGCGGACCCAGCGCCAGCCCTGGGTCCGCGTCGACGTGGCGAGCCGCGCGGCGTGCTCCAGCGCGGAGGAGGCCTCGGCCGGGCTGGGGGCGGGGCGGGCGGTCGTCTCGTCGGTGCTCATGTATGCCATCCAAGCATCTAATTTCCAGCATGGCAACTATTTGCCTCGGGGAGTTGTGCCGATGGTCGGGCGTCACCGGTCCGGGGCACACTGTTCCCGGCCGGTCGCGCTCACGGGCGCACCAGCGCCGTCGTCCCGTCCGCGCCACCGAGGAGCACCCATGTCCGACGCCCTGGCCGCGCTCGCCGCCGCCGTCGCGGCGGCGCCGTCGAGCGCCCCCTTGCGCGTCCACTACGCGAGCCTCCTGCTGGCCGCCGGCCGCCCGGTCGAGGCGCTCGAGCAGGCGAGCGCCGCGCTCCGGATCGACCCGGCCGACGGCGAGGCGCTGCGCCTCGTCCAGGACTCGGCCGTCGCCGCGGCGACGGGAGCCCGTCCCGCGGCCGACCCGTCCGCAGCGGGTCCCGCCGCGCCGTCGGACGCGGTCGCCGGGCTGCACGCGCCGACGTCCGCGCCGGGCGGCCGCGACGACGGGATCATCACGGGCGTGCCGTCCGACGCGACGGTCCCGCGCGCGCCGGGCGCCCCTGTGCCCGGCACCCCGGTCGCTGGGGCCCCCGCCGACCCTGTCTCGCCCGCCGCACCGGGCCCCGCGGCGCCGTCGGGCATCGACTGGGACCGGCTGGAGCACGAGGTGGGCGTCCACGTCCCGGCACCGTTCGTCGAGACGCCGGTCGTCGAGGCGCCTGGGCAGGCGCCCGCCGTCCCGCCTGCCGGGCCGGGCGCAGCGCCCCGCGTGGAGGACGACGTCGTCCCGCCCGCACCGGGCGGCGAGCCGTTCCTCGTCCCCGCGCGCGACGACGCCCCGGACGACGGGTCCGGCCTGCTCGAGGTCTCGCGCGAGACGGTGACGCTCGCGGACGTCGGTGGCCTGGAGCCGGTGAAGCAGCGCATCCGCGAGGCGTTCCTCGAGCCGATGCGGAACCAGGCGATCGCCAAGGCGTTCGGCAAGTCGCTGCGCGGCGGGCTCCTGCTCTACGGGCCGCCCGGGACCGGCAAGACGTACATGGCCCGGGCCGTCGCGGGCGAGCTCGGGGCGCGCTTCCTCACGGTGACGCTCGCGGACATCCTCGACAAGTACATCGGGGAGAGCGAGCAGAACCTCCACGCGCTGTTCCAGAAGGCGCGACAGCTCGCGCCCGCCGTGCTCTTCCTCGACGAGGTCGACGCGATCGGCGGCAAGCGCGCGCAGTACTCCGGGTCCTCGGGCATGCGGACCGTCGTCAACCAGCTCCTCCAGGAGATGGACGGCATCGGCTCCGACAACGACGGGCTGTTCGTCCTCGGCGCCACGAACCACCCGTGGGACGTCGACACCGCGCTCCTGCGTCCGGGGCGGTTCGACCGCGTCGTGCTCGTCCTGCCGCCCGACGAGCCCGCGCGCGAGGCGATCCTGCGCCACCACCTCGCCGGCCGCCCGGTCGCTGGGATCGACCTGCGCTCGGTCGTGCAGCGCACCGACGGCTTCTCCGGCGCCGACCTGGAGCACCTCGCGGCCACGGCGGCCGAGAAGGCGATGATGGACTCGATCGCGTCTGGGCAGGTGCGGCCGATCACCATGGCCGACGTGGACGCGGCGCTCGCCGACGTGCGTCCCTCGACGACGGCGTGGCTCCAGTCCGCGCGCAACGTCGTCACGTTCGCGAACAACGACGGCCGCTACGACGACCTCGCCGCGTACCTGCGCGCGCGACGCATGCTCTGAGCCGGCGGGCCCGACCGTGAGCACCACGACCGACCCGCGTGCCGTCGCCTCGCGCGCGGAGCTGCTCGTCCAGATGGGGCGGCCCGAGCGCGCGCTCGACGAGGTCGACGACGCGCTCGCGAGCCTGCCCGACGACCCGCGCCTGCTCCTCGCCGCCGCCTGGGTCCGGCTGCACCTCCAGCGGTCGGCGGAGGCGCTCCCGCTCCTGGAGCAGGTCGTCGGCGCGCAGCCCGCGGCCGACGGCGCGCTGTACCTGCTCTCGATCGCGCGGCAGAACACCGGCGACGTGGCCGGGGCGCGCGACGCCGCGGCCAAGGCGCTCGAGCTGGACCCCGACGACGCGCGGTACCACCTCCAGCTCGCCGACACGCACCTGTCGGGCCGGGTCCGTGGTGCCGACCGGAGGCTCGCGCGCGAGCGCATCGACTCGGCGCTCGGGCTCGCCCCGGAGGACCCTGACCGGCTCGTGCAGGCCGCGCGGCTCTGGTCGCGCCTCGGCGACGACGACCGGGCACGCACGCTCGTGCGCCAGGGCCTCGCCGTCGCCCCGGAGCACGAGGACCTGCTCTACCTCGACGCGGCGCTCGCGCTCGACGCGGGACGCAGCGCGAAGGGGTACAGCGGCGTCCTCGCGATGAACCCCGAGCACGCCGAGGCCGGCTACCTGCTGCACCTCAGCGTCTGGCAGCAGGTCCTGCGCCTCGTCGAGATGCCGGTGCTGCTCGTCGGGGCGGTCGCGCTGGTCGTCGCCTTCTCGATGAGCGACTCCTCCGTCGGCAGCGTCCCGGTCTGGGGGATCGCCGTCCTGCTGTGGACCGGGATCACCGCGCTGCGCGTGCTGCCCGTCCTGCTCCAGGTGCCGCGCGGGCTGCTGCGTCGCACCCTGCGCCGGACGCCGTTCCGCGGCGGGACCGTCGCCGCCGTGGTGGTGGGCTGGGTGGGCGTGCTCGCGGGTCTCGCCCTGCTCTACGTGGTGCGCGACGCGGTCGTCGTGCGCTGGTTCCTCGTCGGCCTGGGCGTCGTGCTCGCGGTCACGACCGTGACCTCCGCGGTCCTGCACGCGGCCATGCTCACGCAGACGCGGGACCTCGGGTACCTCCCGCCCGGTCCGACGGGGGCGGCCCGCATCGCCGGCCTGCGGTCCGGCCTGCGCGGCGCCGTCGTGCGGCGCACGGTGGTCATGGGCCTCGTCGCGATCGTGGTGGCCGCGATCGGCCCGGGAGGGTTCGCGCGCGGCGACGCCCGGCCCGTCGCGGCGCTCGCCGGCGTCGCGTTCGTCCTGCCGGTCGCGGTCGGCCTGGGGGTCGCCTGGCGGGTGGCCGCCCAGCAGCGCGCGGCGTCGGACGAGCGCCCGGCCGTCAGCGCCGGCGGGGCCATCCGTGCCGGGCTGGGTGCGGCGGTCCTCCTCGTCACGACGCTGCTCCTCGCGCTCGGCGGGGTGGCGGCGCTCGCCGCGCTGCCCGTCAGCCCGGGCGAGCACGACGCGGACGGCCGCTACGTCCAGGCGCCGAAGGCCCCGCGCGACCCGGACTCGGACGTCCAGGAGTGCGCCGGCCGCCCCGCGGCGCGTCTCTCCTGCATCCAGGAGAACAACCGGATCCGACAGGAGGAGCTGCGCGACCGGATGGAGGACGTCGACATCCCGAGCATCGACGTCCCGACGCTCGACCTTCCGGACCTGCCCGAGGTCCAGGTGCCGGACGCCCCGGTCCAGCCGACCCCCTGACGAGGTGAGGCACCGGGCGAGCGGGTGGGGCGCCGCCCCACCCGCGGATCCGGCACCGTGCGGCGGTCAGCCGTGGGCGACGCCGCGGGCGGCGGCGCGCCTGGCGACGAACGCCTCGATCCCGTCGAGGAGGATGTCGAGCCCGAACCCGATGTCGCTCTCCCAGTCGTCGGGCTGGGCCTCGGCCGGTGTCCACGCGGCGAGCGCCCCGGTCAGCGCGGGATAGGTCTCGGGGTCGACGAGCCGCGTGAGCACGAGCTCGTAGTCGGCGTACGGGTTGGCGGCCGCGACCGCGTCCTGGTCGAGCTCGGCCGCGGGGGTGTCGGCGGGGAGGCCCTGGGCGCGGCGCACGGCCTCGGCGGCCGCACGCCGGGTCTCGACCTGCACGCGGCCCTCGCCGAGCACGTGCTGCGCGAGGAGCCCGACGATCTGGAGCTTCTCGTCCGTGGTCAGGTCGAGCGGAGCGAGGATCGCGAACGCGCGGTCGATCCAGCGCAGGCGGTTCGGGCCCACCTGCGCGGTCGTCAGCGGCAGGTCGAGGAACCAGGGGCGCGCCAGGACGCCCGCGATCTGCGCGCGCGTCCAGGCCCCGAGCCCGGCGCGCCAGTCGCCCTCGTCGTACGGCGGCAGCGCGAGCACGTCCGCGGCGGCGTCGGCCATGAGGACGAGGAGCTCGTCCTTGCTCTCGACGTAGCGGTAGAGCGCCATCGACGAGTACCCGAGCGACTCGGCGACGCGCGCCATGGACACCGCGGGCAGCCCCTCGGCGTCGGCGAGGTCGACGGCGGCGCGCACCACCTGCTCGACGGTCAGCGCGGGCTTGGGGCCGCGTCGCGGGGCGGGGCCGCGACCCCACAGGCGCGCGATCACGGGCGGCAGCTCCGTCCCGGGGGTCGGTCGATCGGCGCTGCGCGCCTCGGTGGGGTCGGTCGCGGTCATCTCGTCATCCTCCCGCGGGTCTTGACCGCCCGCGAAATCGTGTCTACCGTACGCAGAATAGTAGGTGTCATAAACAGTTTTTGTGCGACGCGGTTCGCTCGCCCGATCCAGGGAGTCCTCATGCCCGCACCTGACGTGCTCGTGCGTGCCGACGGCCTGCGCAAGAGCTACGGCTCCGCGCGCCGGCCCGTGCGCGTGCTCGACGGCGTGGACCTCACGCTGCACCGCGGCGAGGTCCTCGCCCTCCTCGGCCCCAACGGCGCGGGAAAGACCACCACCGTGCGCATCCTCGCCACGCTCCTGCGGCCCGACGGCGGTACTGCCACCGTCGCGGGCCACGACGTCGTGCGCGACGCGGCGCGCGTGCGCGGGCTCATCAGCCTCACCGGTCAGTACGCGGCGGTCGACGAGAAGCAGTCGGGCCGCGAGAACCTCACGATGATGGGTCGCCTCGCGCACCTGCCGCGCCGGGCCGCGCGAGCCCGCGTCGACGGACTCCTAGACGCGTTCGACCTCGCCGCCGCCGCCGACCGCCGCGTCGGCACGTACTCGGGCGGCATGCGCCGTCGGCTCGACCTGGCGGCCGGGCTCCTCACCCGCCCCCAGGTCATGTTCCTCGACGAGCCCACCACCGGCCTCGACCCCCGCAGCCGCCAGACCATGTGGGAGGTGATCCGCGGCGTCGTCGCCGACGGCACGAGCCTGTTCCTCACGACGCAGTACCTCGAGGAGGCCGACCAGCTCGCCGACAGCGTCGCGCTCGTCGACGACGGCCGCGTCGTCGCCGAGGGCTCGCCGTCCGACCTCAAGCGCCGCGTCGGCGACGCGAGCATCGAGCTCACGTTCGCCACGCCTGACGAGGCGGCGCGGGTCGGGTCCGCGCAGACCGTGGTGGCCCTGGCACCTTCCCGGCCCACCACTCTCGGTCCCGACCGCGCGGACTTTCGTCCGACCGCTCTGCGCGTCCCGACCGACGGGTCCGTCGAGCACGTGCGCGACGTCCTCGCCGCGGTGGCGGCGACCGGCGTCGAACCGGTGCGGTGGGAGGTGCGCGAGCCGACGCTCGACGACGTGTTCCTCACGCTCACCGGCCACGCCGCCCGCACGCGCGGCCGGGACACCGAGCCCGGGGCCGTCCCCGCCGACCGCGAGGAGACCGCAGCATGACCGCCCCGACCGTCGCCGCGCCGTCGGGCACGGCCGCGCGGCTTCCCGCGCCCACGCCCAGGCCGGGCCGGCACGTGCTCGCCGACGCCGGGACGATGGTCGCGCGCTCGTTGCGGCTCGTGCGCCGCGAGCCGGACGAGCTGGTCCTCGCGCTCGTGCTGCCGGTGATGCTCATGATCCTGTTCGTGTACGTGTTCGGCGGCGCGATGAGCGTCGGCACGGACTACGTCACGTACGCGACGCCGGGGATCATCCTGCTGTGCGCGGGGTACGGGGCGTCGAACACGGCGATCGCCGTGGAGCAGGACATGTCCGGCGGCATCATGGACCGCTTCCGGTCGATGCCGATCGCGAGCTGGACGGTGCTCGTGGGGCACGTCGTGGCGAGCGTCGTGAAGAACCTCGTGACGACGGCCGTCGTGCTGGGCGTCGCGTTCCTCATCGGCTTCCGGCCCGACGCGGACGCGCTCGAGTGGCTGGGGGCGGTCGGGGTCGTCGCCGCGTACGTGCTGGCGATCACGAGCATCGCGGCCTTCGTGGGCGTGCTCGTGCGCTCGCCCGCGGCGGCCGGGGGGTTCAGCTTCTTCATGCTGTTCCTGCCGTACGTGTCGAGCGCGTTCGTGCCGCCGGAGACCATGCCGTCGTGGCTGCGCGGGTTCGCGGAGCACCAGCCCGTCACGCCGGTGATCGAGACGATCCGCGGGCTGCTCGTCGGCCTGGACTCGACGGGCGCGCCGGTCACGGACCTGGGCCCGACGGCGGCCCTCGCCCTCGCGTGGTGCGCCGCCCTGGTCCTGGTGTTCCTCGGCGCGGCGGCCGCCGTGTTCGCGCGCCGTCGTCGCCGGTAGACCGCCCGTGCGACGACCACACCCGGAGAGCAGGGACCGCATGATCGAGATCAGGCGTGGCGACGAGCTCGGCGAGAGCAGCCGACGGCGGATCACCGAGGTGCTCGTGCGCGGCTTCGCGGACGACTTCGCGTACTTCTCGAAGGACCCGCGCGTGCTGGCGGACGCGTTCGCGCACATGCTCGTCCTCGAACGGTTCTACGTCGCGGTCGTCGACGGCGAGCCCGCCGCCGTCGCCTCGGTCACCGAGGGCGCGCAGGAGTGCTTCGCCCCCGAGAGACGTCCCTTCCGGGACGCGTTGGGTCGTGTCCACGGCGCGATCAGCTACCGGATCGTCCGGAGCCAGTTCCTGGGCGCGTACGACGGCGCGCGGGACGGCCTCGCCGAGGTCGGCTTCGTCACGACCGCGCCGGAGCACCAGGGCCGGGGTGTGGGTACCGCGCTCCTGCGCCACCTGATGGAGCTGCCGTACGACGAGCTCGTGCTGCGCGACATCAAGGACACCAACGCTCCCGCGCTCGGGCTCTACCGCAAGCTCGGGTTCGTGGAGACGGGGCGCCGCCCGGTGCGGTTCTCCCGACGGGCGGGGTTCTCGGCGTACGTCACCATGAGCCGCGCCCGGGACGTCGCGTCGTGACCGCGGCCGGTGCGGCGAGCCGCCCGGCGAGGGGGACGAGGGCCTGGACGGCCAGGCTGGCGGCCAGCGCGACCGAGAACGCCACAACGACACCGAGGCGTTCCACGAGGAGCGCGACGAGGAGGCAGAACACCGCGAACCCGGTGAGGCCGGCCAGCAGCCCGCGCAGGAGGCGGACGGTCTCGGCCGACCCGCGCTGCGCGAGCGCGAAGGCGGCGACCACGCTCGACGCGATCGGGAACGGCGCGAGCACGCCCGTCATCGCCGGCCCGAGCGCGCCCGACGCGGTGGTGACGGCGAGGACGAGCGCCGCCGTCGTCGCGGCCCGGGCGGGAAGGTCCCACCAGGGCGACGGGACGGTCGATTCCGGAGGGCCCGGCGCGTCGGGCGGCATGACGCGGGACGCGCCCCAGAACGTCGCGAGCGCCACCACGAACGCGATCCCGGCGGGAAGCGTCAGCCGGGCGAGGGCGACGTCGGCCACGAGGCACGCGGCCCAGGACGCCGCGAGCGCACCGGGCCACCCCGTCCGGCGGGAGCACCAGCCGAACACCACGGCGAACAGCGCGAGCGACGTGAGGCCGAGGAGCGCCGAGGAAGCGGCGGCGGCGCCGAACGCGGTGCCGTGGTCGAGCGTCGTGATGAGCAGGATCGGCCCGGCCACGACGGGCAGCCCGACGAGCACCCCCGTGAGCCGCGCGCCCCAGCGCCGTCCGGCGAGCGTGGACGCGACCACCAGGGCAGGCGCCAGCACGAGCTTGAGGAGCAGCGTCACGCGGTCACGGTAGCCCGTGCCGGTCCGGTGGCCCGTGCCGGGTCCGTGCCGGGCGACCGACCCGGGCCTGCGGTCGGCGCGCACGAAGAAGGGCGGCAGTCCCGGAGTCCTGTCCACCGGGACCGCCGCCCGCGAGGGCGACACCGTCGACGTGAAGCCGCCCTCGAGCCGAGGGCCGGGCGGTGAGGAGGGGCCGCCCGGCCGTGCGCGACGGTCGGTCAGACCGCCGCGAGCCGACGGCGCAGCCCGAGCCCGACGCCCGCGACGCCCGCGAGCACGGTCCCGCCGACGAGCGCCGACATGCCGAGCGACACCCGTCCGACGGGGCTGTTCTCGACGCTGTCCTTGAGCTCCGTCGTGCCGTCGGAGAGGGTTCCCGTGCCGTCGGAGAGCGTGGCGGCGCCGTCGGCGATGCGGGTGCTGCCGTCGTGCAGGTCCGCCGCGCCGTCGGCGAGCGTCGTCGTCCCGGCGTGCAGCGTCGTCGAGCCCTCGGCGAGCGCGGCGTTGCCCGCCGCGAGGGTCGTCGCGCCGGTCGACAGGGTCGTGAGCCCGTTCTGGAGGCGCAGCGTCCCGTCCTCGAGCCGGGTCGTCCCGGCGGACAGGTCGCCCGCGCCCGTGCGGAGCCGCACCGTGCCGGCGGCGAGGTCCGCCGCGCCGGTCGCGGCCTTGGCCGTCCCCGCCTTGAGCTCGGCGGCACCGGTGGCGAGATCCGACGTGCCCGTGGCGAGCTCGGAGGTCTTCGTCGCGAGGAGCGCGCTGCCGCCGCTCACGCGCCCGGCGCCTGCGGCGAGGTCGGCGTTGCCGTCGGCGACCTTCGAGGCGCCGGCGCTCAGCTCGCCGACCTTCCCGTGGAGCGTCGCGGCACCCGTCTCGAGCTCGCCGATCTTGCCGTCCAGGGTCGTGGCGCCGGTGGCCAGCGCGTCGATCCCGCCCGCGAGCTGGACGTCGATGCCGGTCCGGAGCTGCTGGACCCCCGCTGCGAGACCCGGCTGGGCGGTGGTGCCCTCGCCGAGGCCCGCGCGGAGCCGCGCGAGCCCCGTGGTGAGCCCGGGTCGCTCCGGGGTGCCGGTCCCGAGGCCGGCCGAGAGCTGGTCGATGCCGGCGGTGACGTCGGCCGCCCCCACGGAGAGCTCGCCCGCGCCCGACGCGAGCCGTCCCGCGCCGCCCGCGATCTGCGCGGACGCGCCGGGAGCCGACTCGGTGCCGTTGCCCAGGGCGCGGAGGTTCGCGGCGATCGTCCCGAGACTCTCCGGAGTCGCCGCGACCTCGCCGCGCGCGATCTTGTCCAGCTGCGCCGCGAGGCCGTCCAGGTTGGTCCCGACGGTCAGGGCGGAGCGCTGGAGCTCGCCGGCGGAACCGCGCAGGCGGTCGGCGCCTCCGCCGAGGGCGGCCACGCCGTCGCGCGCCTGGGTCGCTCCACCCCGCAGCTGGTCGACCCCACCCTGGATCGTGCCGACGGCGGTGTCGACCGCGGAGACCCCACCCGCAAGACGTGCCGCACCGGCAGAGAGCTGGGCCCTGCCCTGGTCGAGCGCCTGGACGCCCCCTCCGAGGCTCTCGCGCACTCCTGTCCGGAGCGCGGTCGTCCCTGCGGCCAGGGTGCCGGCCCCGGTCGCGAGCCGGTCGGCGCCGGACGCGAGGTCGGCGGAGCCGTTCGCGGCGCGGGCGGCCCCGGCGCTCAGGTCGCCGGCGCCCGTGCTGAGGTCGCCCGCTCCCGTGGCGATCTGCGACGCGCCGTCGGCGGCACGCGCGTTGCCGGCGGCGAGGCGGGCCGCCCCGGCGTCGAGGTCCTTGCTGCCGGTGGCGAGGCGTGCCGCTCCGCTCGCGGCGTCGCCCGTCCCCGCGGCGAGGCGGGCGGCTCCGGCGTCCAGCTCGTCCGCTCCGGCGGCGAGCTCGGTCGCCCCGTCGAGCGCGGTGGTGCCGCCCGCGGCGAGCTGGGCTGCGCCGTCGGAGGCCTTCTGGGCCCCGGCGACGAGGTCGCTGGCGCCGTCCTCCAGGTCGCCGGCTCCGTCGGCGAGGCGCTGGGCGCCGGCCTGGGCCTCGGCGGTGCCGTCGGCGAGCGTGGCCGCGCCGTCGGAGAGCTGCGCGGCGCCGTCGTCGAGGCGGGTGGCGCCGTCGGCGACCTTGCCGTTGTACACGAGCAGGAACGCGATCAGGCCGGCCACCGCGAGGGCGAGCACGGCGAGCGCGACGGACGTGAGGACCGTGTGGGTGCGCGACGGTCGGGGAGAGGCGTGCTGCGTCATCGGTCGTCCTTCCTCGCGCCCGGCGTCGTCGCGGGGCGGTCGGCAGAGGGGAGAGGAGCGGGGAAAGGGGCGAGTCGTGCTCGCCCGGCGTGGGAGTGGGAGTGCGCCGGGCCTGCCCCGCCTACGTTGGCGGGACGTGGAGTAGCAGGTAAATCCCGAACGACGCTAGCAACCGTCCGGCAAGGGCGGACAGCGAGTACTAGGTACTTTCGCCGTCACGATTCGGTCACGGGGCCGAAGTATCAGGTACTCCGCTGCCAGACCTGTCGCCCGGAGCAACTGGCGCCCGCGCCGGGGCCCTCGCAGGCTCTCGCGAGCGGTGCCGCGCACTGTTCATCCGACGGCCACCCGTCGGCCCGGATCCGGTCGCCGCCACGCCACCGCGGGCCACCACCCTCTGCTCGACCCTCGTCGAAGGAGAGACATGTCAGCCATCCCTGAGCAGGCCGCTCAGCGCACCACGGCGCACACCCCCGTGCGCGCCCGGGCCCGCCGCACGCGCCTCGCCGCGCTCGTCGCCACGGGCGCGACGCTCACCCTGGGTCTGGGCGCGCTGCCCGCGCTCGCCGCGGCGCCCGCGCACCCGGCCGGCGCGGTGGCGTCGGCCCCGACGGCGGCGCTCGGCCTCGCGACGGACGCCGCCTGGACGGCCCCCGCCGCGGACGAGACGTTCCACCGCCTCGCCACGTACCCCGTGTTCCAGAACCGCCCGGCCGGCGAGGACGCCGCCGCCGAGACGGTCGCCGAGATCTCGGCGGTGAGCGAGGACGGGCGCACGGTCGTCCACACGGACGCGCTCGCGCGACGCATCGGTTTCCTCGACATCACGGACCCGAGCGCGCCGCAGGGGCTCGGCACGCTGAGCCTCGCCGAGCTCGGCTCGGAGCACGACGAGCCGACGTCGGTCGCGGTCGTCGGCGGGTACGTGCTCGTCGTCGTGGACACGTCCGTGAGCTTCACCGAGCCGAGCGGGCGCCTCGACGTCGTCGACCTCGCCACGCGCGAGCGCGTGCGGTCCCTCGACCTCGGCGGTCAGCCCGACTCGGTCGCCGTCACGCCCGACGGCTCGCACGCCGTCGTCGCGATCGAGAACCAGCGCGACGAGGAGGCGACGCCCGAGGGTGCCGACGAGGGCGACCTCCCGCAGCTCCCCGGCGGCTTCCTCCAGATCCTCGACCTGCCGGGCGACGACCCGGCCGCCTGGTCCACCCGCGCCGTCTCCTTCCTCGACGAGGCCGGTGCGCCGCTCCCCGTCGTCGAGGCGGCCGGACTCGACACCCCGCAGGACCCCGAGCCCGAGTACGTCGCCGTCAACCCGGCGGGTACCAAGGTCGCGGTGACGCTCCAGGAGAACAACGGCGTCGCCGTCGTCGACCTCGCCACGGGCGAGATCGAGACCGTCTTCTCCGCGGGTGCGGTCGCCGTGTCGGGGATCGACGTGACGAAGGACGGCGTGATCGACCAGACCGGGTCGATCCCGGCGACGCCGCGCGAGCCCGACGCGATCGGCTGGCTCGACGACGCGCACGTCGCGACCGCGAACGAGGGTGACTGGAAGGGTGGCTCGCGCGGCTGGTCGGTGTTCGACGCCGCGTCGGGCGAGGTCGTCTGGGACGCGGGCGCGGAGCTCGAGCGCCTCGCGGTCCGCGTCGGCCTGCACACGGAGGACCGCGCGGGCAAGAAGGGCGTCGAGCCCGAGGGCCTGGCCGTCGCGACGCTCGGCGGGACGCGCTACGCGTTCGTCGGCTCGGAGCGCTCGAACTTCGTGGCCGTCTACGACGTCTCCGACCCGAGCGACCCGCGGTTCGTCCAGGTGCTCGCGACGACGAACGGTCCCGAGGGTCTGCTCGTCGTGCCGGGGCGCGACCTGCTCGTCGTGTCGAGCGAGGAGGACGACGCCGGTGCGGGCGTGCGGTCGGCCGTCACGGTGTTCGGGCGCGGCGCGCAGTGGGCCGACGGCGCGGGGTCGCCGCAGTTCCCCAGCGTCGTCTCCGCGGACGCGACCGAGGGCCCGCAGGCCGGCGCCCCGATCGGCTGGGGCGCGCTCGGCGCGCTGAGCGCCGACCCGACGGATCCCCAGCGCCTGTGGACGGCGACCGACGCCGCATACTCCACGACGCAGCTCCTGTCGCTCGACGTGCGCGGCTACGGCGCCGGCTCCCCGGCCGTCATCGACCGGACCGTGCCCCTCACGCGCGACGGCGCCCCGGTGGGCCTCGACGTCGAGGGCGTCGCGGCACGCGCCGACGGCGGGTTCTGGCTCGGGGTCGAGGGCGCGAAGGGCGCGGAGAACGCGATCGTGCGCGTCGACGCCGCGGGCGCGGTCGTCGAGTCGGTCGCGCTCCCCGAGGGCGTCGCCGCGGGTCTCGGCAAGCAGGGCATCGAGGGCGTCGCGGTCGCTCCGGCGGTCTCGACGGCCGACGGAGCCGCGGGCGCGGGCGAGCAGGTGTGGGTCGCGCTCCAGCGGGGCCTGACCACCGACGAGGGCGGCACCGCGGGCACCGCGCGCCTGGGCCGCTACGACGTCGCCTCGGGCACGTGGGACTGGTTCGCGTACCCGCTCGAGCAGACCACGACGGGCGGCGACTGGATGGGCCTGAGCGAGGTGACCGTCGTCGACCACGACACGCTCGCCGTGATCGAGCGCGACAAGCTCAACGGCCCCGCCGCCGCGGTCAAGCGCGTCTACGCGGTCGACGTGCCGGCCGTCGCCGTCGGGGCCGCGTCGACGACGCCGGTCCCGGTGACCAAGACGCTCGCGCACGACGTCCTGCCCGACCTGCGCGCCACGAACGGCTGGACGCAGGAGAAGCTCGAGGGTCTCACGGTCGGCGGCGACGGCGCGGTCTGGGCGATCACCGACAACGACGGCCTCGCCGACGCCACGGGCGAGACGGTGCTCCTGCACCTCGGCGCGGCGTCGGACGTGTTCGAGGGTCACCTCGACGGCGAGAACCCGGGCGGTCCGGGCGAGCCCGGCGAGACGCCCGGCGCGGGCGAGGAGCCGCCGTCGTCCCCGCTGCACACGGTCGGCGCGGACGACCTCACCGATGCGAACCACGGCGGCGTCGCGCTCTCCCCGGCGCGCGTCCGCGCGGGCGAGCAGGTCACCGCGACGGCGGAGGGCTTCGCGCCCGGCGAGTGGGTCTCCGCGACCCTCTTCTCCACGCCTGCGGACCTCGGGATGTACCGCGCCGACGCGTCGGGCACGCTCACCGCGACCGTGACCGTCCCCGCCGACGCCGCGGCGGGCGTGCACCGCTTCGCGCTCGTCGGGCAGGTGGACGGCCGCGTCCTGTGGACGGAGCTCGAGGTCCTCGCGGCGGACGGCGCGCCCGGCGGGTCGAACGGTGAGGGGTCGGGCCGTCCCGACGGGCTCGCCACGACCGGCGCGCACGTCGGCGCGATCGTGGGCCTCGCGATCGTGCTGGTCGCGGGCGGCGCGACGATCGTCGTCGCCCGGCGCCGCATGCGCGGCCTCCCGGGCTAGCGGGCGCCGCACCACGCCGAACCCGGGGTTGCGGGCGGTCTCGGACTCGAGACCACCCGCAACCCGGGGTTCGACCGTCCGGGTGACCGGCGCGACCGGGTCAGTCGCGGTCGTTGGGCATGAGGGCCCAGAGGATCAGGTAGGCGATGACCTGCGGGCCGGGGAGCAGGATCGAGACCGCGGCGACGATGCGCACGACGGTCGGGTCCCACCCGAACCGGCGGGCGATCCCTGCGCACACGCCCGCGATCATCCGACCGTGGCGCGGCCGGGACAGGGTCGGCCGGAACGAGGCTGCGGAGGCGTCTGAGGTGCTCATACCTCGACGGTAGGAGAGCGCCCGTCGCGGCGGTATCGGGAAGTCCCCCGAACCGACCCTGATCCTCGGGACACGGACCCTGACCCTGACCTCTGGTTCAACGCCCGAGCGCGGCCTCGAACGCCGCCAGGGCGCGGGGCGACGCGAGCGCGAACGTCACCGCCGTGACGCCGTCGCCGGGGTCGGCGCTCGGACGGGCGGCGGACCACCCGCGCACGGCCCCGACCGCGACCCGCGCGACGTCGTCGACGTCCCAGCCGTAGACGCCCGCGCTCACGGCGGGGAAGGCGACGGTCGCGGCGCCGAGGTCGGCGGCGACGTCGAGCGAGCGCGTGAAGCACGACGCGAGGAGCGCGGGGTCGGTCTGGCCGCGGTGGCGGTTCGGTCCGACCGTGTGGACGACCCAGCGGGCGGGGAGGTCGTAGGCGCCGGTCGCGACGGCGTCGCCGACGGGCAGACCGTCGGGGAGGGTCGTGCGCCGGATCCGCCGGCACTCCTCCAGGAGCCCGGGACCGGCGGCGGCGTGGATCGCGCCGTCCACGCCCCCGCCGCCGAGAAGCGACGAGTTGGCGGCGTTGACGATCGCGTCGACCGTGAGCGTCGTGATGTCGGCGAGCCGGGCGTCGAGGTCCATCGTCACATCGTCAGTCGCGCGAGACCACGACGCTCGCGCTGTGGCCGCCGAAGCCGAACGCGTTGACCAGCGCGTGGCGGGCGGTCGTGTCCCGGGCGGTGCCGTGGACGACGTCGAGGTCGATCGCCGGGTCCAGCGCGTCGAGGTTGAGGGTCGGCGGCACGCGTCCGTCCCGCACGGCGAGCAGCGCGACGAGGACGCCGAGCGCGCCGGAGGCACCGAGCAGGTGGCCCGTCGCGCCCTTGGTGCTCGTCACGGGCGGGGGCATGCCGAGCGCCGCGTGCAGGGCGTCCGACTCGTTGACGTCGCCCACCGGCGTCGACGTCGCGTGCGCGTGGACGAGGCCGACGTCACCGGGGGAGAGACCCGCCGCGCGCAGGGCCATCCCGATCGTCCGGGCCTGGTTCTCCGGGTCCCCGCCGACGATGTCGAACGCGTCCGACGTCAGCGCGGCCCCGGCGACGACGCCGTGCACCGCGGCGCCGCGCGCCCGCGCGTGCTCCTCGCTCTCGAGGACGAGGAGCGTCGCCCCCTCGCCCATGACGAAGCCGTCCCGGTGCACGTCGAACGGGCGCGACGCGCGCTCGGGCTCGTCGTTGCGGGTCGACATGGCGCGCGCCGCGGCGAACGCGGCGAGGGAGAAGGGCCGGACGCCCGCCTCCACCCCGCCGCACACGACGACGTCCGCCGACCCGGCGAGGATCATCTCGCGGCCCATCGTGATCGCCTCCGACCCCGCGGCGCACGCGCTGATCGGCGCCCGCGCGCCCGCCTTGGCGCCCAGGTCGATCGACAGCCACGCCGCGGGACCGTTGGCCATGAGCATGGTGACCGTGTGCGGCGAGACGCGGCGGGGCCCCTGCTCGTCGAGCACGTGGGACTGGTCGAGCGTCGTCGCGATGCCGCCGTTCGCGGACCCGACGACGACCGCGAGGCGCGTGGGGTCGACGTCGGGCGACCCCGCGGACGCCCAGGCCTCGCGGCCCGCGACGAGCGTGAGCTGTTCCGCCCGGTCCGTGCGGCGCGCCTCGCGCACGGCGAGCCCCTCCGCGAACGCGTCGTCCACCCGCGCCGCGATGCGCACGGGCAGGTCGGCGGCCCAGTCCTCCTTGATGGCGTGCACCCCGGGCTCTCCGCGCAGCAGCGCGTCCCAGGTGTCGCTCGCGGTGAGCCCGACCGGGGTCACCGCCCCGTAGCCGGTGACGACGGCTCGTGTCATGGTGTCCCCCTACCTGCGGGCGTCGCCTCGTCGGACGACGGATGTGGTCGATGGGTCCCATTTCAAGACATCCGTATGGGGTTTGTCTTGTCCGACAGTGTGACAGTGCGCACGCTGTCACTCACCACGAGTGAAGCGGCGGGTCGGTCATCCGACCACGGAGGGCCAGCAAGCACGCGTCCGGTCGGCACACATTCGGGACATGAGGGAGAGCAGCGTGGGTCGGGCTGGGTGGGCGGTCGGCGCAGTGGCGGCCGTCGTGCTGGGGCTCGCGGGCTGCGCGACGGCGGACGGGCCGGCGGGCGGGACCGGGGGCGAGGGGTCGTACCGGTGCTGGGAGACGGCGGTCCCCGACGACGTGCCCGAGTCAGGCGTGACGGCGGACCGCCTCAGCGAGGACGGGCGGGCCGCCCTCGACGGCATCGAGGTGCCGCCGATCGACCCTGCCGAGTGGACCGTCGTCGAGGACGGTGCCGAGCGGGTCGCCCTCCTGCGCGAGCTCGACGAGCCCGAGGACCTGGGCGCGGGCGACGTGCGCACCCACGAGATGCTGGTGATCGAGTGGACCGACGCGCCGAACCTCGACCCGTCGCCCACGTGGTTCCTCACCGCCGCGCAGACCTGCGCCCTGCGTGCCGACCTCGGTGGGCTCGGCACCGCGACGCTCACCCTGGACCCGGACCACCCGCCGATGCCCGACGCGCGCGAGCTGCACCTGCTCGTCACCGAGATGGCGTGCAACAGCGGGGAGGACGCCGAGGGTCGGGTGCGGCTGTCCGCGCTCGCCGTGCGTGACGACGCCGTCGCGGTGACGGTCGGCGTCGAGCCGCGTGACGGTGCAGCGGACTGCCCGAGCAACCCCGCCACGGCGTTCGTCGTCGAGCTCGACGAGCCCCTCGGCGACCGCGTCGTGCTCGACGCGTCGGTGCACCCGGCGCGGGAGGTCGTGCTGCCCTGACCCCGGGGGTCAGGCCCCGTCGAGGCCGAGCACCCGGCGCGCGTTCCCCGCGTAGAGCGCCGGCAGGAGGTGCGCCGGGAGGTCTGCTCCCGAGATGGCCCACCGGCCCTGCGGCGGGACGGGGTCGCCGGGGGCGTAGGAGAAGTGCTCGTCGGCCGTCTCGAGGAACCGGAAGTGCGTCTCGAGCTGTTCGCGGGACAACGGGAACGCGTCGGTGCCGAACAGGACCCGGTCGGGGAAGTCCTCGACGAGCCGGCGGAAGCGCCGCGGCTGACGCCCGAGCTCGCCCAGCCGGCCCGCGACGTCGACGACGAGGTTCGGCGCGGCCCGCAGGAGCCGGGAGACGTGGTCGAGGTCCTCCGCGACGCAGCCGACGTGCGCGCCGACGTAGGTGGTCCCCGGCGTCGCGTCGAGCAGGCGCTCGAACGCGTCGAGCAGGTGCTCGAACGACGGGAAGCGGGACCGGTCGGCGAACGACCACGACGGCTGCGCGGCGAGCTCGTCGACGCGCTCGTTGTACCGGTCCAGCGGGTCGAAGAACGCCTTCGGGTCGGCGACGTGGATCAGGACGGGCAGCCCGAGCTCGCCCGCGAGCGCGAGCGTCTCGACGACGCGGGGGTCGTCGGGCGCGACGAGCGCGCCGTCCAGGCCGGTGACGGTCAGGCCGAGGTTCTTCCACACCTTGAGCCCGCGGGCGCCGCGCGCCGCGGCGTCGCGGAGCTGGCGCTGCACCGCGCGCTCGCCGCCCGCGTGGGCGAGCGCCGTCCAGTCGACCTGGCAGAAGGTGAGGAACCGGCCCGGGTGCGCGCGGTCGTACCGGTCGAGGTTGGCCTCGAGCTCGTCGCCCCACAGGCCGTCGAGGTTGACGACCGTGCGCACGTTCGTGCGGTCCAGCAGGTCGAGCAGCACCGGGACGTCGGGCGCGCACCAGTCGGTGGTGAGCCAGCGGCCCAGGTGGTTGTGGACGTCGACGGCGGGCACCGCGGCCCGGGGGACGTCGGTCCGGGGGAGCCGCACGCGGGCACGCGGCTCCCAGTCGGCGAGCCGGAGGTCGGGTGCGGGAGGCGCGGGGTGCGGGGCGGCGTGGTGGAGGGGGTCGGTCACGTCTCCGAGCATCGGTCCCGCGCGCGCAGATTTCACGGATGTTACGCGAATCGATCATCCAGAGTGAGTGAATGTGCCACTCTGCGTGACTATCGCGCAGACGGTGAGCAGGATCGTGGGCATCGGGTCCGCGTCGCGCGGCACCCACCCACCGCTGGACCCGGGGTCACGACCCCGCCGACGACAGGACAAGCACGTGAGCCCGAGCGCCGTCACCGAGCGAGAGATCCACAGCCAGCCCGAGGTGTGGGCCAAGGCCCTCGCGGGCGGCCCCGCCACCGGCTCCGTGCTCGGCGCGCCCGGCGAGCGCGTCCTCGTGCTCGGGTGCGGGACGAGCGCGTTCGTCGCCGAGGCGATCGCCGTCCTCCGCGAGGACGCCGGCCTCGGCGAGACCGACGCCGCGTACGCGTCGGAGTGGCACCCGACGCGGCCCTACGACCGCGTGGTCGTCATCAGCCGCTCCGGGACCACGAGCGAGTGCCTCGAGGCGCTCGCGGCCGTCCCCGCCGGCACGCGCACCGCCGCGGTCGTCGGGGTCGCCGGGACGCCCGTCGCCCTCGCGGCGGACGACGTCCTCGTGCTCGACCTCGCGGACGAGGAGTCGGTCGTCCAGACGCGGTTCCCGACCACCGTGCTCGCCGTCGCCCGCCAGACGTTCGGGGAGAACCTCTCCGACCTCGTCGAGCAGGCCGAGCAGGCGCTCGCGGCGCCGCTGCCCGTCGAGCCGGGCGCGTTCGAGCACTTCGTCTTCCTCGGCCGCTCGTGGGCCTACGGCCTCGCGCAGGAGGCGGCGCTGAAGATCCGCGAGGCGGCGCAGGCGTGGTCCGAGTCCTACCCGGCGCTCGACTACCGGCACGGGCCCGTCGCCGTCGCCACCGACGCGACGCTCGTCATCCTGCTGGGCGACGACGACCCGGCGCTCGCCGAGGACGTGCGGCGCACCGGCGCGACCGTCGTGCACCTCGCCGGGGACCCGCTGGTCCAGCTCGTGCAGTGCCAGCGCCTCGCCGTCGCCCTCGCGACCGACCGCGGCCTCGACGCCGACGCGCCGCGCCACCTCACCCGCTCCGTCGTCCTCGGCTGAGGACGACCCGCGACAGCCCGTCACCGACGGGGACGCAGTACCCGGACACTCGACGAAGAGACCGCCCAAGAGACAAGGCCGACAATGTTCCGTCATCCCACCCGCCGCCGTCCCGCCCGTCCTCTCACCGTGGCCCGGGGAGCCGCCGGAGCGGTCGTCGTCTCCGGCGCGCTGCTGCTCGCGGCGTGCTCGTCCGGGACCCAGGGCGCCACGACCCTCGACCCCGAGGCCGACGTCACGCTCACGTGGTGGACCGGCCAGGCCGACCAGGCCCAGACCATCCTCACGGGCCTCGCCGAGGAGTTCGAGGAGCTCCACCCCAACGTGACGATCGAGGTGTCGTCGGGCGCGCCGTCGACGGAGGACCTGCTGCAGAAGCTGTCGTCCTCGTTCGCGGGCGGCACCTACCCGGACATCTCCTACGCGTTCGGCTCCTGGGCGAGCGAGCTCGCCGAGTCGGAGCGCACGCTCGACATCACCGACCAGGTGAGCGACCCCGACGTCGGCTGGGACGAGTTCTCGGGGGCCGCCCGCGCCACCGCCCAGCCGGACGGCGAGACGACGATCGGCTTCCCGGCCGTGGTCGACAACCTCTCCCTCCTGTACAACAAGACGGTGTTCGACGCCGCCGGCGTGGACTACCCGACCGAGGACTGGACCTGGGACGACTTCCGCGCCGCGGCGAAGGAGCTCACGGACCCCGCGACGAGCACCTACGGCTACGCCTACGGGGTCTCCGGCTCCGAGGAGACGACGTGGCAGTTCTGGCCGCACCTGTGGCAGCGGGGCGGGGAGATCCTCGACGAGTCCGGCACGACCGCGACGTTCGACTCCGACGCGGGCGTGGACGCGCTGACGTTCCTGCGCGACATGGCCGTCGAGGACGGGTCGGTCTACCTCGACCAGACCGACACCAAGTTCACGCAGATCTTCGCGAGCGACCAGATCGGCATGGTCACGTCGGGGCCGTGGACGCTGTACGACCTCCAGGTCGCGGGCACGCAGTACGGCGTGGTCCCCCTGCCCGCCTACGAGGGCGAGCACACGACGATCTCCGGCGCCGACCTCTGGGTCCTGTTCGACCACCAGGACGCGAACCGTGAGCACTGGTCCTACGAGTTCACGAAGTGGCTGACCGACCCCGAGCAGGACGTGCGCTGGAACGTCGTCTACGGCAACCTCCCGCTGCGCGAGAGCGAGATCGACTCTCCCGAGTTCCAGGCGCAGGTCGCGGCGATGCCCGGCCTGGACGTCATGGCGCAGAACAGCGAGAACGCCACGATCCCCCGCCCGACCGTGCCGGGGTACGTGAACCTCTCCGAGGCGGTCGGCACGGCTGTCTCGGAGGTCCTCCAGGGCAAGGGCGAGCCGCGCGAGGCGCTCGAGCGCGCCGCCGCCGAGTCGAACGACGCGCTGGCGGACCAGTGACGACGACGCTCGCGCCCACCCCCGTCCGGCGGGCCCCGCGGCGCCGCCGGACGGGGGAGGCGCTCGCCGGGTGGGGCTTCGTCACCCCCGCGACGCTCCTCGTCGTCGGGCTGTCGATCTTCCCCGCGGTCTGGGCCTTCCTGCTGTCGTTGCAGGACTGGAACGGCTTCTCCACCCCGGAGCCGGTGGGCGCGGACAACTACCGGCGCATGCTGACGGACGCCGAGCTGGGCGCCGCGGTGGGGCACACGCTCCTGTACACCGCGCTGTTCGTCCCGGCCTCGCTCTTCCTCGGGCTCGGCCTCGCGGTCGCGCTCAACCGCCGGCTCGTCCTGGTCGGGGTCTACCGCACCCTCGTGTTCCTGCCGTTCGTGGTCTCCGCGGCGGCCACCGGCATCCTCACGACCTACCTGTTCAACCCGCAGTTCGGGTTCGTGAACAACGTGCTGCGCGTCCTCGGCCTCCCGCAGCAGGGCTGGCTCGAGGATCCGTCGCAGGCGATGGTCGTCATCACGATCATGTCGTTGTGGGGGCAGGCCGCGTTCACGACCGTCATCTACCTCGCCGCGCTCCAGGACATCCCGGTCGAGCTGGCGGAGGCCGCCCGCGTGGACGGCGCGAACCGGTGGCAGTCGTTCTGGCACGTGACGTTCCCCCAGCTCGCGCCGGTCACGGTGTTCGTCGCGATCTGGCAGACGATCCAGGCGATCCAGCTCTTCGACCTCGTCTACACGACGACGCGCGGCGGCCCGCTCGGGTCGACCGAGACGGTCGTGTACTACCTGTGGAAGGCGGCGTTCAAGGAGCTCGAGTTCGGGTACGCGTCAGCCGTGGCGTACGGGCTGTTCGCCGTGACCCTGCTCATCACCATCGCCGTGACGCTCTACTCCCGCCGCACGAAGGTTGGTGGACTCTGATGCCGACGACCGTTCCCGGACCCGCCGCGTACGCCGCGGCGCCCGGCGGACCGCAGGCGGCGCCGCCCGGCGCCCCGGACGGCCCGCCCCCGGCTTCCACCACCGCCACCGCCGCGCCGCGGCGTCGGCGGCGACGCACCTGGCTCTGGCACCTGCTGCTCGTGCCCGTCGCGGTGCTGTTCGCGACGCCGTTCGTGCAGATGTTCCTCACGTCGCTCACGCCCGAGGCGGAGATCAACCGGTTCCCCCCGCGGTTCTGGCCCTCGCAGCTCACGCTCGACGGCTACGTCAAGCTCTTCACCGAGACGGACGTGCTGCGCTGGACGACGAACACCGTCCTCGTCTCGGTCGTCGCCGTCGCGTCCCACATCGTGCTCTGCTCGCTCGCCGGGTACGGGTTCGCGCGGCTCAAGTTCCCGGGCCGCACGTTCGGGTTCCTCGCGATCATGGCGACGATCATGATCCCGACGCAGCTCCTCATGGTCCCGACGTACGTGCTCTTCGCGCGCATCGGCATCATCGACACGCTCGCCGCCGCGATGGTCCCGTGGCTCGCGTCGGCGTTCGGGATCTTCCTCATGCGCCAGTTCTTCCTGTCGCTCCCGCCCGAGCTCGAGGAGGCGGCCGTCCTCGACGGGTGCTCCCGGCTCTCCACGTTCTGGCGGATCATCCTCCCGCTCGCGAGGCCCGCGCTCGCGACGCTCGCGATCTTCACGCTGCTCGGCTCGTGGAATGACCTCGTCTGGCCCCTCATCGCGATCAACGACCCGTCGTCGTTCACGCTCCAGCTCGGGATCACGAACTTCCAGGGCGCGCGCCGGACCGACTGGTCGCTGCTCATGGCGAGCAACGTCGTCGCGACCCTGCCGCTGGTGCTGTTCTTCCTGTTCGCCCAGCGCCAGTTCATCGCCACCATGACCTTCACCGGAGTCAAGGGATGACCACGCCCCACACCCTGCCCGACGGACCCGACCGGACCGCTGCACGACCCGTCGTCGTGGTCGGGGACGCGAACGTCGACCTCGTGCTGCGTGGCGACGTCGTCCCGCGCTTCGGCCAGGCCGAGCAGCTCGCGGACTCCGGCGACCTCGTCCTCGGCGGCTCGGCGAGCATCGCGGCCGCCGGCGTCGCGCGCCTCGGGGTGCCGACGACGCTCGTCGCGCGCGTCGGTGCGGACACGTTCGGCACCTTCACCCTCGACGCGCTGCGCGCCGCCGGGGTGGACGTGTCCGCCGTCGACGTCGCCCGCGACGAGGCGACGGGGCTCTCGGTCATCCTCTCCACGCCCGACGACCGGGCGATCCTCACGGTCCCGGGGACGATCCCGACCCTCACGGGCTCGCACGCGCTCGCCGTGCTCGACGGCTGGCACGGGCCGCCCGGCGTCGTCCACGTCGCGTCGTACTTCCTCCAGCCGCGACTCGCCGCGGACCTGCCCGCCGTCCTCGCGACCGCGCGCGAGCGGGGGTGGACGACGAGCCTCGACACGAACTGGGACCCCGCCGAGCGCTGGACCGGGCTCGCGGACGTGCTGCCCCACGTGGACGTGCTGCTGCCGAACCGCAACGAGCTGCGCGCCGTCGCGGGCGTGCTCGGACCAGGTCCGCAGGACGCGGCGCACACCGGCGACCGCGACGTCGTGCTCGCCCGGGCGGTCGCGGCGCGCGGCCCCCGCGTCGTGGTCAAGGACGGCGCGCGCGGCGGGTGGTCCGTGGGACCGGCCGGAGCCGTCGTGCGTGCGCCCGGGCTCGCCGTGGAGGTGGTCGACACGACCGGGGCCGGTGACAGCTTCGACGCCGGATACCTCGCGGCGCTCGCGCACGGGATCGAGGACGAGACCGAGCGCGTGCGCTGGGCCGCCTGTGCCGGCTCCTTGTCGACGCTCGGCCCGGGCGGCACCGGGGCGCAGGCCACGTTCGCCGCGCTGCGGGCCGCGCTCGCATGATCTCCGCGCTCGCCCTCAGCCCGTCGCTCGACGTCACGTACGTCGTCGATGCGCTCGAGGGGATCCAGCGCCCGCGCGAGGTCCGTCGCGTCGGCGGAGGCAAGGCGCTCAACGCGGCTCGTGCCGCCGCGACGCTCGGCGCCCGCACGGCGGCGGTGGCGGTCCTCGCCGGGGGGTCGGGCGAGGACGTCGCGGCCGGGGCGAGAGCCGACGGCGTGGACCTGCACGTCGTGCCGGGAACCCACCCGACCCGCACGTGCGTGTCCGTCCTGGCCGCAGAGACCGGTGCGCTCACCGAGATCTACGAGAGCGCCGTCCCCGTGGAGCCGGACACGCTCGACCGCGCCGTGGGGCTCGCGCTCGACCTCGCCGCGCGAGACCGCGGGTGGTGGCTGCTGTCCGGCGGCCTCCCCGGCACGATCGCGCCGAGCGTGGTCGGCACCGTCGTCGGCCGGCTGCGGGCTGCGGGTGCCCGCGTCGCCGTGGACAGCCACGGTCCGGCGCTCGCGGGTGCCGTGGGCGAGGGGCCGGACCTGGTCAAGGTGAACCGGGTCGAGGCGGCAGAGCTGCTGGGCGTCCCCGAGGACACCCCGGGGCCAGCGCTCGTCACCGGGATCCGCGACCGGTCGGGCGGCCTCGTGGTCGTCACGGACGGCGCAGAGGGGGCGTGGGCGAACGACGGCACGAGCGTCCTGCGCGTGCGGCTCGGGGGCCACGTCGGCCGCTTCCCGGTGGGCAGCGGCGACTCGTTCCTGGGCGGGATGCTCGTCGCGCTCGACGCGGGAGCGTCCCTCGCCGAGGCGGTGGCGCTCGGTGCCGCCGCGGGCACGGCCAACGCCCAGGTCCCCGGTGCGGCCGTCCTGGACGCGGACCTGGCCCGCCGTCTCGTCGGCGAGGTCACGGTCGAGACCGTGGCGCTCCCGGTGCCGTAGACCCGCTGCGGGGTCAGCGCTGCGCGGTCGGCCCCTCGGTCGGCCGCACGGCCGCGACCGGACCGTCGTCGGGCACGACCTGGACGTCGACGCCGGCCGCGGCGATCGCGTCGAGCGCGGCCGGGTCGGCGGACGAGTCCGTCACGAGCACGTCGATCTCCTCGAGGTCCGCCATCTTGGCGAGCGTCACGCGCCCCACCTTCGAGCCGTCCGCGACCACGACGACGCGCTCGGCGTGCGCGACCATCGCGTGGTTGGTGCGCGCCTCCGTCTCGTCGTGCGTCGTCGCGCCACCACGCACGCTGATGCCGTCCGTGCCCAGGAACGCGGTGCCGACGTTGATCGCGTTGAACGTGTGCTCGGCGAGCACGCCGACGGCCTCCAGCGAGCTCGACCGGACGAACCCGCCGGTCATGATGACCTGCAGGTTGCTGCGCGCGGCGAGCTCGGTCGCCGTCGTCAGGGCGTTCGTGGCGATCGCGAGGTCGGGTCGCGTCGCCAGGGCGCGCGCGACGGCCGCCGCCGTCGTGCCGCCGCTGATCGCGACGGAGTAGCGTCCCGGCGGGAGCAGCCCGGCGGCGTGCTGCGCGATGCGCAGCTTCGCCTCGCGGAACCGGGAGTCGCGCAGGAGCACCGGGACCTCCGTCGTGGGGTCGAGGGCGCGCACCCCGCCGTGCGTGCGCAGCACGAGGCCCTGCTCCTCCATGTCCGCGAGGTCGCGCCGCATCGTGGCCGAGGACACGCCGAGCTCGCGGACCAGCTCCGTGAGGCGCGCCGTGCCGTGCTCGTTGACGTACGTCAGCGCCCGCATCATGCGGTCGCTGCGCTTGTGGGAGATCGCGCGGGGCGCGGCGTCGGGTGCGACGGACATGCGCTTCCTTCCGGCGGTTGCGGGGCGGGTGTCCGACGCTCTCGGCAGCGGACGAGGCAAATCGCTCAGTCAAAGTGAGTGTTATCAGCGAAATCTGATCGTATTCTTGCACAGTGCGCTCGACGGCGCCCAGGATCGTCGACATGGTCAGCATCGCGTTCGTCGGCGCCGGGAGCGTCGTCTTCACCCGCCAGCTCGTCGCCGACATCCTGCGCTACCCGGAGCTCGCCGACGCCCGCCTCGTGCTGCACGACATCGACCCCGAGCGGCTCCGCGTCGCCGAGGGCACCGCGCGTCAGGTGAGCCGCCAGCTCGGGGCGTCGGCCACCGTCGAGGCGTACGCCGAGCGTCGCCGGGCCCTCGACGGTGCCGACTTCGTCGTCAACATGATCCAGGTCGGCGGCATCGACGCGACGCTGAAGGACCTCGAGATCCCCGCGCGCCACGGCCTGCGCCAGACCATCGGCGACACGACCGGCGTCGGCGGCGTGTTCCGCGCGCTGCGCACGTTCCCGGTGCTCGAGGGCATCGCGGCCGACATGCGCGAGCTGTGCCCGCAGGCGTGGCTGCTCAACTACACGAACCCGATGGCGATGAACGTGTGGTGGGTCTCCACCGTCGCTCCCGACCTCAAGGTCGCCGGGCTCTGCCACTCCGTCTACTGGACGGCGCACGACCTCGCGGAGCTCGTGGGCGTCCCCGTGGAGGAGACGCGGTACCGGGCCGCGGGGGTCAACCACCAGGCGTGGCTGCTCGAGTGGGAGCACCAGGGCGAGTCGCTGTACCCGCGGCTGCGCGAGACGATCCGCCGCGACCCCGGGCTCGAGCGTCGCGTCCGGGTCGAGATCTTCCGTCGCCTCGGCTACTACCCGACGGAGACGAGCGAGCACTCCTCCGAGTACCTGCCCTGGTTCCTCCGCTCCGACGAGCAGATCGAGCGCTACCGCCTGCAGCCGCTCGAGTACGTCGGCATCAGCCGGGAGAACGTCGCGGAGTTCGAGGCGGCGCGGCGGGCGCTCGCGGCCGGCGAGGACCTCGCGCTCGAGGACGGCGCGAGCGAGTACGCGCCCCAGATCATCCACTCGCTCGTCACCGGGACGCCGCGCGAGGTGCACGTCAACGTCCCCAACCACGGGCTGATCGACAACCTGCCCCAGGGCGCGGTCGTCGAGGTCCCGGCGGCGGTCGACGGTGACGGCCTGCGCCCCGTGCCGATGGGCTCGCTCCCGGCCCAGTGCGCGGCGCTCAACCAGCCGTACGTCTCGGTCGGCGCGCTCACCGTCGAGGCGGCGCGCACCGGCGACCCTCGGCTCGTGCGCCAGGCCGTGCTCATGGACCCGAACGCGTCCTCGACCCTCACGCCGGAGCAGATCTGGGTCCTGTGCGACGAGCTCGTCACGGCGCACGGCGACCTGCTCCCCGAGCCGCTGCGCGCCCTCGTGCCGGCAGGTGCCCTGTGACCCTGGCCGCGACGGGCAACCTCGTCGCTGCGGCGGCGCGCGACGGCGGCGCCGTGCTCGCGTTCAACGTCATCACGCTCGAGCACGCCGAGGGCATCGTCGCCGGCCTCGAGGACGCCGGGGCACCCGGCATCCTGCAGATCAGCGAGAACGCCGTCCGCTACCACGAGGGCCGCATGACGGCCCTGGTCGCGGCCTGCCGCGAGATCGCCGTCGCGGCGCGCGTCCCCGTCTCGCTGCACCTCGACCACGTCCAGGACGTCGACCTCGCGCGCCAGGTCGTCGACCAGGCGTGGCGGCTCGGGATCACGTCGATCATGGTCGACGCCGCCCACCTCGACTACGCGGACAACGTCGCCACGACGCGCGACCTCACCCGGTCGGCGCACGACACCACGCTGTGGGTCGAGGCCGAGCTCGGCGCGATCGGCGGCAAGGACGGTGCGCACGCGCCCGGCGTGCGGACCGACCCGTACGAGGCGGCGTCCTTCGTCGCCGCGACCGGTGTCGACGGGCTCGCCGTCGCCGTGGGCAGCTCCCACGCCATGACGAGCACGACCGCGGAGCTCGACCTCGACCTCGTCGAGCGGATCGCCGCCGAGGTCCCCGTCCCGCTCGTGCTGCACGGGTCGTCCGGCGTGCCCGCCGCGATGCTGCGCGACGCCGTCGCGCGCGGGATCCGGAAGATCAACGTCGGGACCGCGCTCAACGTCGGCTACACGCGTCAGGTGCGAGACTTCCTCGACGCGAACGACGGGGTCACCGACCCCCGCAAGTACCTCGCCCCGGCGCGAGGGGCTGTGCGCGACGCCGTCGACCGGCTCTGCACGCAGGTGTTCGCCTGACACCTCGGACCGTCCTGCATCTCCTGATCGGCACCCCCACCATGGCGCGCGGGCAGCGCGTCACGACGAGAGGAACGAGCACATGAGACGAACGACGACCGGCCTGGCCCTCGGCTCGGCGCTGGTGCTGACCGCGTGCGCGGGCGGCCCCGCCGTCGGCGGCACGAGCCCCGTCCCGGACACGGCGCGCACGACCTCCACCGACGCGACGACCCCCGCCGCGGTCGAGCTGCCGCCCACGAGCGGGATCCTCGACTACCAGCTCGGCGGCGCGTACGACCAGGTCGACGCGGGATCCGGGCCGGTCGCCCCCGACGTCGTGGTGCGCGACGCGACGGCAGCGCCGCTCCCGGGCGCGTACAACGTCTGCTACGTCAACGGGTTCCAGACGCAGCCCGACGACGCCGACCTCTGGCTCGACCACGAGGAGCTCCTGCTGCACGACGCGGGCGGGGAGCTCGTGATCGACCCCGACTGGCCGGACGAGTTCGTGCTCGACCCCTCGACCGCCGCGCAGCGGGACGGGATCCTCGACCTCCTCGGCCCGGTCGTCACCGGGTGCGCCGACGACGGGTTCGACGCCGTCGAGATCGACAACCTCGACACCTGGACCCGGTTCGACCAGATCGACGAGGCCGGCGCGCACGCGCTAGCGACGGCGTACGTCGGTCTCGCGCACGACGCCGGGCTCGCCATCGCCCAGAAGAACGCCGCGGAGATCACGCAGGTCGCGCACGACGACCTCGGCTTCGACTTCGCCGTGACCGAGGAGTGCGCCGTCTGGGACGAGTGCTCCGCGTACACCGACGTGTACGGCGACCACGTGCTGCAGGTCGAGTACCCCGGCCCGCTCGCGGGCGAGGGCCTCACGTTCGCCGACGTCTGCGCTCTCGGCGACCGCGCACCCCTGACCGTGCTGCGCGACCTCTACCTCGTCACGCCGGACACGGACGTGAGCGGGTTCGACCCCGTCGAGGAGACGGGCGAGCCGTACTCGTACGTGTTCGAGACCTGCTGACCGCGGGGCGGCGGGCGGCGCCCACGCCGTTCGCCGCCCCGCGTCACCAGCCGTCAGGGGCGAGGAGCTTGCGGATGCGCTTCTCGCTCACCGGGCCGTCGGTGCCGAGCTGCTGCGCGAAGAGCGACACCCGCAGCTCCTCGACCAGCCACCGCACCTCGGCGAGGTCCGCGGCGCGGACCGGGTCGGCCGGGCCCTGGGCGTAGGCGGCGCGGGCGCGCTGGTACGCCTCTTCGACGTCGTGCACGCGCCACGCGAGCTCGGCGTCGCGGTTCGGGTTCGTCTGCGCCTTCTCCAGCCGGTACGACGCCGCGCGCAGGTAGCGCGTCAGGTGCGGCAGCCGTCGGGGCGGGGTCTGGGAGACGAAGCCGTCGTGGATCAGGCCCGCGGCCTGGTCGCGCAGGTCCGTGAGCGTGTTGAGCAGCGCGAGGCTGTTCGACGCGCGGATCTCCGCGTCGAGGTTGCGCGACGCCGTGAGCGCCGCGACCACGTGCCCGACCACCTGGTGCACCTGCTCCTCCAGGTGCGCCCGCACGAACGCCCGCGCCGCCGCGTAGCCCTCCGCGTCGCGGATCGTCGTCGCGTCCGGCTGCGCCCCGTGCTGCCCGCTGCCGCCGCTCGTCAGCGCGATCACCGCGGCGAGCTGGAGGTCCGCGACGAGCGCCTCGGTGTTCCGGTACGGGCTGGCCGCCATCGTGAGCGACTGCGTCCCGTTCCACCGGCTGGTGATGCGCCCGGTCTGCAGCGCCGTCTCCGACAGCAGCAACCGCCGCACGCCGCGCGCGTGCTCGCGCGTCTGCGCGTTCGCGTCGGCGAGCACGCGCAGCGCGACGACCGGCTTCCCCTTCGCGTCCTGCTCCTCGACGACCGCGGGGTACCCCCGCACGACCACCCCGCCCCCGAGGTCCGTCGACACCGTCGCCGGGAGTCGGCCGTCGCTCAGGTCGTCGGGCCAGGTGGTCAGGTTCGCGCGTTCGGTCACCAGGGCGGGGGTGGTCGCGTCCGCGGCGGCTGCCCGTCGCGTCGTCGCCTCGTCGAGGTCCGACGACGCCAGATCGGTCCGCACGTCGGCTCGCCCGGGCGAGCCGGTCGCCACGGCCGGAACTGCGCCGCCGCGCACTGCGGCTTGTCCGTTGCGGGACGGTGAGCCGGACGCGGAGGCGGGGGAGGGGGCGTCGGATGCGAAGGGCGTGGCGGGCCTGGCGGGAGCGCCGTGAGGAACGAGCGGCGCGGATGGTAGCCCGAACACCGACGCCCCCTCCGTCGCCGGACCCGACCCCGAGACCGACGCACCCGACCCGGGAACCGATCCCGAAGCGGCCTCACGAAGAGCAGCACCCACCGCTCCCTTGACCGCCGCGCGGACCGCGGCCTGGTTCTGCGCGGCGAGACGGCGCTGGAGCGCGAGAAGGTCCTTCGACTCGTCGAGGACGACGGACCCGCCGCGGCCGCGCGGGTCCTCGACGCGGAACGTCATGCGCAGGTGCGCGGGCAGGCGCGCCTCCTGCTCGGGGCCCCACGCGTCGTCGGGGACGGCGACGTCGCGCAGCGCCCGGACGGCGCGCGTGAACGCGACGTGGAACGGCTCGGCCATGTCGCCCGCGCGGGCCATGTCCTCCCAGGCGGGCGTGTGCGCGCGGAGCCAGGCGACGACGTCGCGCGCGACGTCCGGTGCCGGCACGAGCTGGACGCGGACCGGCTTGGGCAGCGAGCGGATCGTCGCCGTGGCGAGCTCGTCGAGCAGGCCGGGCACCATCCAGTCGAACCCGTCGGGCACGACGCGGTTGAGCACGGAGATCGGGACGTGCACGGTGACGCCGTCGGCGTCGGTCCCGGGCTGGAACTGGTACGTGAGCGGGAGCGTGAGCTCCCCCTGGGGCCAGGTCTCGGGGAACTGCGACGTGTCGATCTGCTCGGCGTCGGGCACGAGCTGCTCGAGCGTGAAGGTGAGCAGGTCCGGGTCGCGGCGCCGCGCCGTCTTCCACCAGCGGTCGAAGTGCGCGGCGGACACGACGTCGTCGGGGACGCGCTCGTCGTAGAAGTCGAACAGCACGTCGTCGTCGACGACGAGCCCGCGCTGGCGCGAGCGCGCCTCGAGCTCCTCGGCCTCGTCGAGGAGCTTCCGGTTGTCGTGGAAGAACCGGTGGTGGGTCGTCCACTCGCCCTGCACGAGCGCGTGCCGCACGAACATCTCGCGCGCGGCCTCGGGGTCGACCTTCGCGTAGAGGACCTTGCGGTCGGCGACGATCGGCACGCCGTAGAGCAGCACCTTCTCGGTCGCGATCGCCGCGCCGCGCTTGGTCGACCAGTGCGGCTCGGAGTACGCGCGCCGCGCGAGGTCGCCCGCGAGGTCCTCGGCCCACTCGGGCTGGATGCGCGCGACGTCGCGCGCCCACAGCCGCGACGTCTCGACGAGCTCGCCCGCCATGATCCACGCCGGCGGCTTCTTGCTCAGCGGCGACCCGGGGAAGATCGCGAACCGCGCACCGCGCGCGCCGGTGTACTCGTTGCGTGCCTGCTTCTGCGCGCGCCGCAGCGCCTTGGCCCGGGCCTCGCCCTTGAGGTGCGCGACCGACGACGCCTTCACGTCGCCCGTGTCCTGCATCCCGATCTGCGACAGGAGGCCGGACAGGAGCGCGCGATGGATCGTGTCGCCGTCCCAGGCGCACTTGTACGCCTGGCTGTCAGGGGTTGCGTCGGGGGCGGTGGTCGGGTCCGCGGCGGCTGCCCCCGAGGTGCTCGGGCTACCGGCCGCGCCGCGTGCGCGCGGCTTGTACGACATGTCGATGCCGAGGGGCTTGGACATCTCGCGGAGCTGGGCGACGACGTCCTGCCACTCGCGGATGCGCAGGAAGTTGAGGTACTCGGCCTTGCAGAGGCGGCGGAAGGCCGACGACGAGAGCTCGTGCTGCTGCTCGCGGACGTACTCCCAGACGTTGAGGTACGTGAGGAAGTCGGAGTGCGGGTCGGTGAAGCGCGCGTGCGCCTGGTCGGCCTGCGCGCGGACCTCGGCGGGGCGCTCGCGCGGGTCCTGGATCGACATGACGGCGGCGATGATCGCGACCTCGCGCGCGACGCCGAGCGTCGAGCCCTCCCAGATCATGCGGGCGAGGCGCGGGTCCATGGGGAGCTGCGCGAGCACCCGCCCGACCTCGGTGAGGCGCGTGACGCCGTCGGACGTGGCCAGGGCGCCGAGCTCGGTGAGGAGCTGGACGCCGTCGCGCACGGCGCGCGTGTCCGGGGGCTCGACGAACGGGAAGCGCGCGACCTCGTCGGGCGTCTCGACGACGCCGACGGAGATCATCTGCAGCAGCACGGACGCGAGCGACGTGCGCAGGATCTCGGGCTCGGTGAACTCGGGCCGGGAGACGAAGTCGTCCTCGGAGTAGAGCCGGATCGCGATGCCGTCGGCGACGCGGCCCGAGCGGCCGGAGCGCTGGTTGGCGCTCGCCTGCGACACGGGCTCGATGGGAAGCCGCTGCACCTTGGTCGCCTTGGAGTAGCGCGAGATGCGGGCCGTGCCCGGGTCGACGACGTAGTGGATCCCCGGCACGGTGAGCGACGTCTCGGCGACGTTCGTCGCGAGCACGATGCGCCGCGACGTGTGCGCCTGGAACACGCGATGCTGCTCGGCCGACGACAGCCGCGCGTACAGCGGCAGGATCTCGACGCGCTGCGGGTGCTTCGGGTCGGTGACGCGGTCCTTGAGGTGGCCGGTGAGCGCGTCGGCGGCGTCGTGGATCTCGCGCTCGCCGGAGAGGAACACGAGGATGTCGCCCGGTCCCTCGCGCATGAGCTCGTCGCACGCGTCGACGATGCCGGTCACGAGGTCCTTCTCCTCGGCGCCGGCGCGGCCCTTCGCCTTCGTGCCGGTGCCGGTGGAGGCGCCGGGGTCGACATCGGGCGACAGCGGTCGGTACCGGATCTCCACCGGGTAGGTGCGGCCGGACACCTCGACGACGGGCGCGGCGTCGGGCAGCGCGTCGACGACGTAGTCCGGGGCGCCCCCGAGCGACGCGAGGTGCGCGGGGGAGAAGTGCTGCGCGAACCGCTCGGAGTCGATCGTCGCCGACGTGATGACGAGCTTGAGGTCGGGGCGGCGCGGCAGGAGCCGCGCGAGGTAGCCGAGCAGGAAGTCGATGTTGAGGGACCGCTCGTGCGCCTCGTCCACGATGATCGTGTCGTACGCGAGCAGCTCCGGGTCGCGCTGGATCTGCGCGAGCAGGATGCCGTCGGTCATGACCTTGACGAGGGTGTCCTCGCTGGAGGTGTCGGTGAACCGCACCTGGTAGCCGACGACGCCGCCCAGCTCTGTGCCGAGCTCCTCCGCGATGCGCTCCGCGACCGTGCGCGCGGCGATGCGACGCGGCTGCGTGTGCCCGACCTGCCCCTTGCGGCCACGGCCGAGCTCGAGCGCGATCTTGGGGAGCTGCGTCGTCTTCCCGGAGCCCGTCTCGCCCGCGACGATGACGACCTGGTGGTCGCGGATCGCGGCGGCGATGTCCGCGCGCCGTGCGCTGACGGGGAGCTGCTCGGGGTACGTGATCGGCGGGACCGTCACGGTCTCGCGCGCCTGCGCGGCCCGCTCGAGCTGTGCGCGGCTCACCTGCCGCGGGCCCGACGGCGTCCGCTCGCCCCGGCCGCGCCGCGCCGTCGTGCCGGTCGTCGAGGCGCCCGACGTCGGGCGGTCACTCTGCCCGCGGCCGCGGCGGTTCCCGCGGCGACGACGACCCTCGCGCGGGGTGCCCTCGGCGGCGCCGCCCTGCTGGGCAGGGCGCGCGTCAGGCTGGTTCGCTGCGGGCTCGGTACTCACGACGGTCCATTCTCTCAACCCGTCGCAACTTCATTGCTCCCGAGGGTGGGACGACCCTGGCGGACAGTGCTGTCATTTTGCTAGCGTGGTTCTCGGAGGTGGTCGAGATGGCGACGCTGACGATCCGGGGGCTCGACGACGACGTGCGCGAACGGCTGCGTGCCCGGGCCGCAGAGCACGGCCGCTCCATGGAGGCGGAGATCCGCGCGATCCTCACGTCTGCGGTGACGGCACCGAGCGGGTTGGAACGCGGGCTCGGCACGTTCATCCACAGCTCGTTCGCCGACGCCGGGCTGACGGTCGAGCTCGACCTGCCCCCGCGCTCGGAGCACGGACGCGCCGTCGACTTCTCCGACGAGCCGGGCGGGTCGAACCGCGAGGTCGCGGACGCGTGATCGTCCTCGACACGAACGTCGTGTCCGAGGCGATCCGCCCGGTACCCGAGGCGCGCGTGCTCCGCTGGCTCGACGCGCAGGCTCCGGAGGCACTGTGGATCACGGCCGTCACCGTCGGCGAGATCGTCCACGGCGTGGCTCGGCTGCCCGAGGGGCGGCGCCGGGACAGCCTCGCCGCGCTCATCGAGGAGCACGTCACCACGACCTTCTCGGGCCGGGTGCTCGCGTACGACGCCGACGCCGCGCGCGTCGGCGGCACCCTCCTCGCGCTGGGCGAGCGAGCGGGGCGGCCGATGAGCATGGCCGACGCGCAGATCGCCGCGATCTGTCGCGTGCACGACGCGACGCTCGCGACGCGCAACGTCCGCGACTTCGTCGGCACCGGCGTGGCCGTCGTCGACCCGTGGGGCACCGGGCCGTCCTGACCGAGCGCGCTCAGCCGAGCGCGTGGCGCATGACGACGCGCGGCACGCCGCCGCTCACGCCGGTGGTCGGGGCCGCGCGCACGAACCCGGCCCGCTCGAACAGCGCGACGGTGCCGACGTACCCGGAGATCACGTCGACGCGCTCGCCGCCCGTGTCCACGGGATAGCCCTCGACGGCCGGCGCGCCGTGCGCGGCCGCGTGCTCGACCGCGCCGGCGAGCAGGTGGTGCATCAGCCCGCGTCGCCGGTACCCGGCCCGGACGACGAAGCACACCGCGCTCCACGCGTCGAGGTCGTCGACGAACGGGATGGTCCGGGCGTTCATCAACCGGCGGTAGGTGCTGCGCGGCGCGACGGAGCACCAGCCCGCGACCTCGCCGTCGACGTAGGCGAGCACGCCGGGCCCGGGGTCGGTCGTGCACAGGTCGGCCATGAACCCGGGGCGGTCCTCCGCGCCGACCCGGCTGTCGCGGTAGGACATGCACCAGCAGCCGCGCACGCCCTCCTTCCGCGGGCCCACCACGGTGGCGAAGTCGTCGTAGCGCCCGACGGCGGAGCGCACCTCCACGTCCATCCCGCCACGCTAGGCGCGCCCGCCCACACGGGCGAGCACCGCCGTCGGGCCCTACGTCGGGGCGGCGCCGAGAACGACCCTGCTCCCGGTCGAGCACGACATCAGTCCCGGAAAGAGGGCCAGAACGACAGCAACGTCGTGTTCGGCTACCGGGGGCGGGCAGGGCCCGGTCAGGGTGAGGTCGCTCGGGCGTAGCGGGCGGCGAGAGTGTGCACGTGGTCGACGAGTGCCTGCGGCTCCGTCACGTGGAAGTCGAGGCCGAGCATGCCGACCCAGACCGCGACGACCTCCACGCTGTCGCCGCCCGTGACGAGGACGCAGCGGTCGTCGTCGAGCGGTTCGACCGTGCCGACCGTCGGGTTGATGCGCCGCAGCACCTCGTCGGCGGGCGCGTCGACGACGATCCGCGCGTGGACCGCCCATCCCGTGCGCGCGACCTCGCGCACGACGAAGTCCGTCAGGTCCCCGGGGAAGTCGACCGGCGCGAACCGTCGCCCGCCCGGGACCCGGAGGACGAGCCAGTCCACGCGGAAGGGGGCCCAGGTGCCCGTCGCCGGGACGCGGGCGACGAGGAACCAGCGGCGCTGCCACGCGACGAGGCGGTACGGCTCGAGCTCGAGCGGCTCGTCGCGGTAGAAGCAGCGCAGGCCTTGGTGGTCGCGCACGGCGTCCGCGAGCGCGGTCAGCGTGTCCGGGTCGACGACCGGGTCCTCGACGTTGGAGTCGGTGTTCGCCGGGCCGGCGGCGCTCGCGGACCGCAGGGCGGCGAGGCGGCGGCGCAGCCTGTCGGGCATGACCTGCTCGAGCTTGGCGAGCGCGGACGCCCCGGACTCCTCGAAACCCGCCGTGCCGGTCGCGGCCCGCAGCCCGACGGCGACCGCGACGGCCTCGGCGTCGTCGAGCAGGAGCGGGGGGAGCCGGGCGCCGGCCCCGAGCCGGTAGCGACCACCGGGGCCGCGCACCGCGTCGACGGGGTAGCCGAGCTCGCGCAGGCGCGCGACGTCGTTGCGGACGGTGCGGTCGGTGACGTCGAGGCGGGCGGCGAGCTCCGCACCCGACCAGTCCGGGCGCGACTGGAGCAGCCCGAGCAGGGCGAGCATGCGGGCCGAGGTGGAGGCCACGAGGTCCCTCCGAGAGGTCGCCGGAAGAAAGCCGGAACAGGGCCAGAATAGCGGAAGAAACTGTTCCTGAACCCTCCGTAACGTCGGTACCAGAGCAGGGCACGAGGCCCGCTCCGACCGAGGAGAAATCATGAGCAGCACGACCCTCGAGCACCGCCCGTTCTCCGTCGCCGTCCCGCAGGCCGACCTGGACGACCTGCGCGAGCGCCTCGAGCGGACCCGCTTCGCGCCGGCCGCGCCCGGCGACTCCTGGGACTACGGCACGCCCGAGTCCTACCTGCGCGACATGGTCGGGCGCTGGACGGCGTTCGACTGGCGCGCCGTCGAGGACCGGGTCAACGCCTACCCGGGCTTCCGCACCGAGATCGACGGCCAGCCGATCCACTACCTGCACGTCCGCTCGCAGCACGAGGACGCGACGCCGTTGCTCCTCGCACACTCGTACCCCGGGTCGTTCCTCGACTTCCTCGACATGATCGACCCGCTCGTCGACCCCGTCGCGCACGGCGGCCGCCCCGAGGACGCGTTCCACCTCGTGATCCCGTCCATGCCGGGCTTCGGGTTCTCGACGCCCGTCGTCGGCGACACCGACTGGACGATGGCGCGAGTGGCCCGCGCCTACGACGTCCTCATGCGCGACCTCGGCTACGCCTCCTACGGGATCCACGGCAGCGACGGCGGCGCGATGGTCTCGCGCGAGCTCGCGATCCTCGACCCCGAGGGCTTCCGCGGCGCCCACGTGCTCCAGCTCTTCTCCTTCCCGTCCGGCGCGCCGGGGGAGATGGACGGCTTCGGGGAGAAGGAGTTCGCGGCGCTCGGGCACCTGCAGTGGTTCCAGTCCGTCGGCGCCTACAACACGATGAACGCGTCCCGGCCGCAGACGATGGCCGCCGGCCTCGCCGACTCGCCGGTGGCCGTGCTCGCGTACCACGAGCTGTTCGAGAGCTTCGGCAACGGGACGAGCCTCGTGAGCGCCGACCAGGTGCTCGCCCAGGCGACGCTGTACTGGCTGACCAACTCCTACGCGACCGCCGCGCGCTACCACTACGCGGAGCAGCGCTCCGGTGCCGAGCCGGTCGTGAGCCAGGGTCGGATCGGCGTCGCCGTCTTCCGGGACGACTTCCAGACGATCCGCGCCTTCGCCGAGCGCGACAACGCCCGGATCGAGCACTGGTCCGAGTTCCCGCGCGGCGGCCACTACGCCTCGCTCGAGGTCCCGCAGGACGTCGTCGCCGACCTCCGGGTGTTCTTCGACTGACACCCCGATCGTCGAGAACGGGGCGACGCGCCCTCGACCACGACGTTGCTGTCGCTATCGGCCGGATAACGACAGCAACGTCGTGCTCGGCGCAGAATGGGGCGGTGTTCGCCCGAGCCCGCACCACCCTCGATCTCGTTCCCCGCCGCGCCCGCGTGCACCGCGTCCAGGAGACGTCCGGCGCGCTGCGGCGCATCACGTTCCGCGATGCCGCCCCGACCGCGCACGACGGACGGGCGGCCGGGCCGGACGTCGACGGCTCGCGCCTGGCCTCGCTCGCTGCGCTGCGCGCCCCCGGCCCGGACGACCACGTCAAGGTCTTCCTGCCCGACTCGGCGAGCGGAGTCCTGCACGCCCCGACCCTGGCGGCGGACGGCGCGCTCCAGCGCCCGACCGGCGTCGTGTCGATCTCGCGCGAGATGACCGTGCGGGCGACGCGAACGGTCGACGGGGTCGCCGAGGTCGACGTCGACTGGGTGCTGCACGGCGGCGCCGACCCGGGCGCGCCGCCCACCGGGGAGGGCGGTCCGGCATCGGCGTGGGCGGCTCGGGCGCAGGTCGGTGACGAGGTCGTGCTCGCAGGCCCGACGACGAGCCGCGGCGTGCCCGACGGCGTCGCGCGGCTGCTGCTCGTCGGGGACGAGACGGGGCTGCCCGCGCTCGCCCGGTGGGTCGACGCCGTCGGGACGGACGTGCCGGTGACGGCGATCGTGGAGATCGGCGACGACGTGGACGAGGCGTTCGTCGAGGACGAGCTCGGTCGTGCGACGCTCGAGATCCTCTACCGCACGGACGGTCCCGGCCAGCTCGCGGAGGCGGTCCGCGCCCTGGGCCCGCTCGACTCCGACGAGTACGTGTTCGGCGCCGGTGAGGCGACCGACCTCGTCCCGGTGCGTCGCGACCTACGACGGACGGGGGCACGGCCCGACCAGGTCGAGGTGCACGGCTACTGGCGCCGCGGCGTCGTCAACCTCGACCCCGACGCACCCCTGGACCCGGCCGACCCCGACTGAGCGTCGGTCGGTGCGCGCACCGGGGGTCCGGGTCAGGTGCCGTGCAGCACGTCCACGGCGAGCCCGCGCCCGGCGACCGCGAGCCGCGCGTCGTTCGTCCACAGGGCGGTGCACCCGTGCACCTGCGCGGCGGCGAGGTGGAGCGCGTCGGGCGTGCGGAGCGACGAGGCGGCGCGAAGACGCGCGGCGCGTTCGAAGACGACGCCGTCGAGCGGCACCTCGGCGAACAGCCCGAGCGCCGAGCGGTACCGGTCCTCGAGCTCCACGTCCCCCGACCGGAGCGGCCCGACGAGGCACTCGAGTCGGACCAGCGGGCTGATCGCGAACTCCTCCTCGCCGTGCCGGGCGAGCAGCCCGCGCATGTGGGACCCGCGCTCCGCGTCCTCGACCAGGTAGATCACGAGACACGAGTCGAGGTAGATCACTCCCAGCCCTCGCGCTCGGCCTCGATCCCGGCGTCGACCTGCTCCGCGGGGCGGATCGAGCGCGTGGACGGCGGATGGTCGTCGAGCCACTCGACGATCGCCGCGCCCGTGCCGTGCGCGAGGTCCGCGCGGACCGGCACGAGCCGGACCAGCGGGACGCCGCGGCGGGCGATGACCACGTCCTCTCCGGCCGCGGCGCGACTCACGAGCTGGGAGAGGTTGTTCTTGGCCTCGAGCACGTTGACCTGCACGGTGCCTCCTCGGTGTCGGCGTCATGGCCAGGATACCTGGCCAGGTGGGTCAGGCGGGACCCGGGTCGAGAGGACCTGTCCGAGCGCGTGCGCCTCCGGCCGTCTGCCCGCGGCGAAACCGCCTGCGGGCGAGTCGACGACCCACCAGAGTGGGTCCATGACCCGACTCCTGGTCCTCGGCGGTTCCGACTTCGTGGGACGTGCCGTCGTCGACGACGCGCTCGCCCGCGGCTGGGACGTGACCGTCCTCAACCGCGGCAGCACGCCCGTGCCCGACGGCGTCCGGCAGCTCCTGGGGGACCGCACCCGCGCGGACGGCCTGGATGCGCTACGCGCCGACGACGTCCCGCAGGCGTGGGACGTCGTGGTGGACACGTGGTCGTGGGCGCCCGCGGCGGTCCGCGACGCCGCGCGGCTGCTCGCCGGCAGGATCCCCGGCGACAGCTGGTACGTCTACGTGTCGTCGCGCTCGGTGTACCCGTTCCCGAAGCCCCGCGGAGCCGACGAGACGGCGTCGGTCGTCGACGGCGACCCGGACGACACGACGCACGACGACTACGCCCGCGCCAAGCGGGGGGCGGAGATCGCCGCCGTGGACGCGCTCGGCGACCGGGCCGTCCTGCTGCGCGCGGGGCTGATCCTCGGCCCGCGGGAGAACGTCGGGCGGCTGCCGTGGTGGCTCCGGCGCGTCGCGCAGGGCGGGCCCGTGCTCGCGCCCGGGCCGGCGGACCTGCCGCTGCAGTACGTCGACGCGCGCGACCTCGCGGCGTTCGCGCTGGATGCGGCGCTCGCGGGCGCGTCGGGACCGGTCGACGTCGTCAGCGCACCGGGCCACACGACGACGGGCGAGCTGCTCGCCGCGTGCGTCGCCGTGACGGCCGACGACGCCGCCGCAGCCGGGAACCCGCCCGCCGAGCTCGTGTGGGTCGAGCCGGAGGTGGTGCTCGCCGCGGGGATCGCGCCCTGGACGCAGCTCCCGGTCTGGCTCCCGCCCGGCGAGCTCCACGACGCGCTCCACGGCTCCGACACGTCGCACGCGTACGCCCTCGGGCTCCACCCCCGGGACGTGCGCGAGACCGTGCGCGACACCTGGGCCTGGCTCCGCACGCTCGACGCCGCAGGCGAGGCGACGCCGCAGCGCGCGGACCGTCCCGCCGTCGGACTCCCGCCGGACCTCGAGGCCGCCGCCCTCCGCGCAGCCGCCACCGGCTGACCCGCCGACTACCCTCCGCGCGGCCGCCACCCAGGGACCGGCCGTCGTCGAACACGACCCTGCCCGCCGTCGAACACGAGGTTGCTGTCGTTATCAGCCCGATAACGACGGCAACCTCGTGTTCGACGGCGGGCGGGGCCGGGGCCGGGCGGCTCAGGACTCCGCGAGGAGCTCGCGGACGCGGGGGATGACCTGTGTGCCGTAGAGCTCGATGCTGCGCAGCATGGCCGAGTGGGGGAGCGTGCCGGTCGAGTACTTGAGGTCGAACCGGCCCGCGCCGAGGAGCCGGACCGTGCGGGCGATCTTGCGCGCGACGGTCTCGGGCGAGCCGACGTAGAGCGAGCCGTCGCGCACGTCGTGGGCGAAGCGCCCGCGGTGGTACGCGGGCCAGCCGCGCTCGCGGCCGATGCGGTTGTTCATCGCCGCGAAGTGCTCGTAGACCTCCTCCTGCGCCTGCTCGTCGGTCTCGGCGACGTGGCCGGGGGAGTGCACGCCGACCGGCAGCACCGGGTTGCCGAGCTCCTCGACGGCGCGGTGGTAGAGGTCCACGTAGGGCCGGAACCGCTCGGGCTCGCCGCCGATGATCGCGAGCATGAGACCGAGCCCGTGCCGCGCCGTCCGGACCACCGACTCCGGCGACCCGCCCACGCCGACCCACGTGCGCAGGCGCCCGCCCTCCGTCTTGGGCCAGACCTCCTGGTCGGCCAGCCCGGCGCGCGTCGTGCCCGACCACGTGACCGGGCCCTCGTCGAGCAGGTGGACGAACAGGTCGAGCTTCTCCTCGAACAGCACCTCGTAGTCGCTGAGGTCGTACCCGAACAGCGGGAACGACTCGATGAACGACCCGCGCCCGAGGATGACCTCCGCGCGCCCGCCGGACAGCGCGTCGAGCGTCGAGAACCGCTCGAAGACCCGCACCGGGTCGTCCGAGCTGAGCACGGTCACCGCGGAGCCGAGGCGGATCCGCGACGTCCGCGTCGCGATCCCCGCGAGCACGACCTCCGGCGCACTGATCGCGAAGTCCGCGCGGTGGTGCTCGCCGACGCCGAAGAAGTCGACACCGACCTGGTCCGCGAGCTCCGCCTCCTCGACGACGTCGCGGATCGTGCGCGCCCCGCTGAGCAGGGCGCCGTCCGCGTCGGAGGTGACGTCGCCGAACGTGTCGAGGCCCAGCTCGACGGTCGCGGGGTCCGGCGGGCCGACAGGGGCGCTCGCCGGGGTGGTCGGGGTGCTCGTGTCGTCGGTCATCGTCTGCTCCTGCGGTCGGGCGACCGTCGGGGGACCGGTGGGGCTCACCGGCGGCGCGGTCGTGCGCCGTCTCAACCGTGCCCGGCCGCAGGATCTTCCGCGACCGGTCGCGGTCGCGTGCGGCACACCCCGAGCACGACGACGGCCGCCGTCCCGGGTGGGACGACGGCCGTCGGACGGGGCGCCGGCTGGCGGCGCGGCGACGTCAGTACGTCGAGGTCACGGCGCCGTTCGCGACGAGCGCGGCGATAGCGACGATGTAGATGATCGTCCCGATGGCACCCAGCACCGTGAAGATGATGCTGAGGATGAGGCCCCACTTGGCGAGCTGGTTGTCGAAGCCCGCCTCCTTGCTCTTCTTGCGCGCGATCGCGCTGACGACGATGCCCGCGATGGCGAAGACGAACGCGAGCACGAAGCCGACGATGCCCAGGGTCTTGCCCGGGTCCTCGATCGGGGCGGCGTAGCCGGCGGGGGCCTGCGGGGCGGCGGGGTACTGCTGGGCCATGGTTCTTCTGCTTTCTGGGGTGGGCCGACGTGGCCGGGTCCGGTGGCGGCGCGGACGGGCCGTCCGCGCGCGTGCGGGGCTCATTGTGGGCCATGTCGTGTGTGTCTGAACAGGGGGAGTTCTCCCCGATGTCCGTGAAAGCGTGACAAAAGGGATAGGCGTGACGTCCTACCCGGCGGTGGGGTCGCGTGGCGCGTAGATCCGCACAGCGCCGGGCCGCATCGTGAGACGGACGGTGACCGCGTCGCCGCTCCCGGCGCCGTCGAGCGCGAGGGTCTCGCCGTCGTGCGCGAGCACCACGGGCGGCGGCCCGGCAGCCTCGCGCGAGGCCCCTCCGTCGGGCACGGGTGATCCGTCCGGGCCGACCACGGCGCCCCGGGAGGGGAACCGCAGCTCGAGCGTCGGGACGGCCGTCGCGTCGACCACGAGGTGCCGTCGCACGCCGGGCACCCGGCGCGCGACGCGGGTCCCGGTGTCGCCCGCCGCGACCTCGAGGAACGTGCGCAGCCGGCTCGCGCGCCGCTCGGCGCGGGCCGTGCGGACGTCGAGCACGCCGTCGTCCAGCCGGCGCCGCTCGACCGGGGCGAGGCTCTGCGGGTAGTAGCGGTTGACGCCCGCGAACAGCGACCAGTACTCGCCTTCGTGCCCGTCCACCTCCATCCGCACGCGGTGCGCGCGCCGCAGGACCCGCGCCGCGGCGAGCACCGCCGCCGGCCACTTGCCGAGGCGGTGCTCGTGCTTCTCGCGCTCCGTGACGAGCTCCGGGTAGACGCCTGCCGAGAAGGTGTTGAGCACGGTTCGCGGCGGGCCGTCGTCCCCGTCGACCTCGAGGTCCGCGACGTCGATCGTCACGCCCGAGCCGGTGCGGACGGCGGCGACGGTCGCGCCCATGGAGGTGAGGTCGGCCGCGCGCGCGAAGTGGTTCAGCGTGCCGCCGGGGAACACCGCGAGCGGGAGGTCGTGCGCGCGGGCCGCCGCCGCGGCCGTGGAGACGGTGCCGTCGCCGCCGCTGATGCCGAGGGCGCGGGCACCGTCCACGGCGGCGTCGTCGAACAGACGGCGCAGGTCGTCGTCCTCGCCGAGCAGGTGCACGACGGCGCGCGGCAGGCCCTCGCGCAGCGCGACGAGCGGGTCCTCCTTGAGCATGCGCCCCGACCCCGCGGCCGGGTTGACCACGACGAACAGCCCCACCCCGTCGTCGAGCGCGGGGACGACGGCGGGCGGCCCGGCGGGGACGTCGGGGCCGCGCTCGGCCCGGCCGGGCACGAGCGCACGACCCACGAGGGCGACCCCCGCTCCGAGCGCGGCGCCCGCGGCGACGTCCGAGAACCAGTGGGACCCGGTGTGGAGGCGCGAGTACATGACCGCGCCCGCGAGCGGTGCGAGGGCGAGGCCCAGCGTGGGCCACACGGTCGCGACACCCGTGACGAACGCCGCCGCGGACGCCGAGTGGCCGGACGGGAACGACGGCGACGTCGGCGGGTCGGCGAGCCGGCGCCACAGCGGGAGCGGTTCGAGCGAGGGGCGCTCGCCGCCGAACACGGTCTTGCCGACGACGTTGGCCAGCAGGCTCGAGACGAGCAGCGAGCCGTAGCCACGCAGCGCCGCCTCGCGCCCGCGCCGGCCCGTCGCGGCGATCCCCAGGGCAGCCCCGGCCCACAGCACGCTGTGGTCGGCCGCGGTCGAGAGCCGCGACAGCGCGGCGTCCGCGAGGGGGCCGAGCGCGCGACGGTTGGTCCAGTCGTTGACGGCACGATCGAGCCGCGCGATCCCGGGGAACGCCTCGTGCGGCTTGACGATCCCGGTGACGCGCGGCATCCCGCCATCGTAGGAAGCGTCGCGACGGACCGCGCGGCGGCGGCCGGGCTCTGCGAGGAGGCGGGGTCAGACCCCGGCGCGGCTCGTCTCGCCGCGGAGCACGTCGATGTGGGCCTGCAGCCGCTCCAGCGCGACGGCGACACCCTCGCCCGCGTCGTGGGCGAGGTCCGTCGCGTACCGGAGCTGCGCGGACGCCGCGTCGAGCGCGACCTGCGCGTCCGCCAGCGCGACGGCGGCCCGGCCGTCGGCGGCCTCGTCGCCGTCGGTCGCGCGGTCGAGCGCGGAACGCGCCTCGTCCGTCGCCGCCTGGACCGACTCGACGGCGTCGAGCACGTCGTTGCGGAGCACGGGGTGGAGGGCGGGGAGCTGGGCGTGGACCCGGTCGAGGTCGTCACCGATCGTCTCGGTCTGGACCTGCGCGTCGGCGATGAGCTGCTGGACCTCGGCGGCGGTGGCCGTCGCGCACATCGGGAGCATCATGGCCAGCGCGAGCAGGCTCGCCGCGGCGAACCGGGCAGACGTGCGCGTGCGCTGCGGCGTCGTGGGCTCGCTCGTCCTCGCTGACATGGCACCTAGTCTCCCGGTCGAACCTGAGAAGAGCCAGGGAATCGTGGGCGAATTCATGGAGATTTCGCACACAGCGCACGTGGGCGACACGTCGCCCGACGTCCGGAACGGTCCGCGGCCCCCGGCGGGCGGAGGGTCAGACCCGGACGAGGCGCCGGCGTCGTGCGGCGGCGACGCGGGTCCCGATCAGGCCGTGGCGCGGGCTGAACAGGTACGCGAGGGCGAACGCGACGCCCAAGGCGACCACGACCGTGCCGCCCGAGGCCGTGTCGAGGTAGTAGCTCACGTAGATCCCGACGACCCCGCACACCGCCGCGACGAGCGGCGAGAGCCACAGCATCCGCGAGAACCGGTCGGTGAGCAGGTAGGCCGTCGCGCCGGGCGTGATGAGCAGCGCGACCACGAGCACGACCCCGACCGCCTGGAGCGCGACGACGACCGTCAATGCGAGCAGGCCGAGGAGCAGCGCGCCGAGCCGCCGCGGGGACAGGCCGATCGCGTGCGCGTGCGTCGGGTCGAACGCGTAGAGCGTGAGGTCGCGCCGCTTGAGCACGACGACCGCGAGCGTCACCGCGCCGAGGGCCAGCACCTGCGCAAGGTCGGCCCGCGACACCCCGAGGAGGTTGCCGAACAGGATGTGGTTGAGGTCCGTCTGGCTCGGCGTGACGGAGATGAGCACGAGGCCCAGCGCGAACAGCGTCGTGAACACGACCCCGATCGCCGCGTCCTCCTTCACGCGGCTCGTGTCCCGGACCGCGCCGATGAGCAGGACCGCGAGCAGCCCGAACACCAGCGCGCCGAGCGCGAACGGCGCCCCGACCACGTACGCGAGCACGACGCCGGGCAGGACCGCGTGCGAGACGGCGTCGCCCATGAGGGACCAGCCCACGAGCACGAGCCAGCACGACAGCACGCCGCACACGATCCCGGCGGTCACCGTGACCGCGAGCGCGGTGCGCAGGAACTCGAACGATAGGGGCTCCAGGAGGGTGGCGAGGAGGTCGGTCACGGGGCCACCTCCACGCCGAACGCGAGCGCGAGGTTCTCGGGCCGCAGGACCTCGTCCGGTGTCGAGTGCAGCAGGACGCGCCGCTGGAGCAGCACCGCCTCGTCCGCGAGCTCGGGCAGGGCGTGCAGGTCGTGGGTCGAGACGAGCACGGTCGCCCCGCCCGCCGCGAGCTCGCGGAGCAGCGCGGTGATCGTCGCTTCGGTGCGCTTGTCGACGCCCGCGAACGGCTCGTCGAGCAGCAGGATCGTCGCCCCCTGCGCGAGGCCGCGCGCGACGAACGCGCGCTTGCGCTGCCCGCCCGAGAGCGCGCCGATCTGCCGGTCCGCGAGGTCGGTCAGCTCGACGCGCTCCAGCGCGTGCGCGACGGCCTCCCGGTCGGCGGGGCGCGTGCGCCGCGTGAACCCCTGGTAGCCATAGCGGCCGGTCATGACGACGTCGCGCACGCTCAGCGGGAACGCCCAGTCGACGTCCTCGCTCTGCGGGACGTACCCGACGGCCTGGGCGCGCCGGGCGCGCGCGGGCGGCGCGCCGTCGACCAGGACGGTGCCGCGGTCCGGGCGGACCATACCCATGACCGCCTTGAACAGCGTCGACTTGCCCGACCCGTTCATGCCCACGAGCCCGCACACGGTGCCCGGCCCGCCCGCCGACCCCAGGGCGAGGGTCGCGCCGTCGAGCGCGAGCACGTCGCCGTAGTGGACCGTGAGGTCGCGCACGTCGATCGCGGGCGTGCCCGACGGCGCCCGCTCGCCCGCGCTCACGCGTCACCGCCCGCGGTGGTCCCGGCGAGGCCCGCGACGATGGTCTCCGTGTCGTGCCGCAGGAGGTCGAGGTACGTCGGCACGGGTCCGCCGGGCTCCGAGAGCGAGTCGACGTAGAGCGTGCCGCCGAACGCCGCCCCGGACTCCAGGGCCACCTGCCGCATCGCCTTGTCCGAGACGGTGGACTCGCAGAACACGGCCGGGACGTCGTGCTCCTCGACGAACTCGATCGCGCCGACCACGGACCGCGGCGTCGCCTGCTGCTCCGCGTTGACCGCCCACAGGTACTGCTCGGCGAGGCCCGCGTCGCGCGCGAGGTAGGAGAACGCGCCCTCGCACGAGACGAGCGCGCGGTGGCCCTCGGGGAGCGTGTCGAGCGCGTCGGTCAGCTCGCCGTGGACTGCCGCGAGCTCGGCCGCGTACGCCGCGGCGTTCGCCGCGTAGTCGTCCGCGTGCGCCGGGTCGAGCTCGGCGAACGCGTCGGCCATGTTCTGCGCGTAGAGCTGACCGTTGACGGGCGACATCCACGCGTGCGGGTTGTCCTTGCCCTGGTACTCCGCGGCCGTGTCATCGCCCAGTGCGATCGGGTCGACGCCCTCGCTGACGACGACGTGCGGCACGTCCAGCCCGTCGACGAACCGCCCGAACCACGCCTCGAGCCCCATGCCGTTGTCGAGGATCAGGTCCGCGTCCGACGCCCTGCGCAGGTCGCCCGGCGTCGGCTCGTAGCCGTGGATCTCCGCGCCCACCTTGGTGATCGACTCGACGCGCAGGTGGTCGCCCGCGACGTTCTGCGCCATGTCCGCGAGCACGGTGAACGTCGTCAGGACGACGGGCCGCCCGTCGTCGACGGAAGCCCCGCCCCCGGCGTCGGTCCCGGCCGAGCACCCCGCGACGGCGAGCGCGGCCACCCCGGCCGCGACGGCCACGCGAACGAGGGATCCTCCGGTAGCCCGGGAAGTAAAGTTCGGCACACCGAAAAATCTAGTCCGGGAGTCCAGTGAACGCAACGCCCGTGCCACCCACGAGTGCACCCGACTGCCGAGGTAGAGCCCTCTACCTCGCGCCGAGGCGGCGGCTGACCTCGGTGGCGGCGCGGCCGACGGCGGCGGCGAGCTCGGCGCGGCGGGCGGGCGGGGCGTCGTCGGCCCAGAACGTGAGGGCGATGCCCGCGACGGGGAGGCTGGTGTGGTCCACCGCCGCATGGGCGACGGACGCGAGACCAGGCGTGACCTCGCCGTCCTCCTCGGCCCAGCCGCGCTGTCGGACGCCGCGCAAGATCTCGCGCAGGGCGCCGAGGGACTGCGGTCCGACCCCGGTGCGGTCGGCGAACGCGGCGGCGCTGGGGAACAGGGCGCGGACCTGGGCGGCGGGCAGGCCGGCGAGGACGGCGCGCCCGCTCGCGGTGAGATGGGCGGGGAGGCGGACGTCGACGTCGGTCACGAGCGTGGGGCGGCGCGGTGCGCGCTGCTCGACGAGGTAGAGGACCTCGCGTCCGTTGAGGACGGCGAGGTGCGCGCTCTCGCCGGTCGACTCGACGAGGCGCGCGACGACGGGCCGCGCGAGCCGGGCGAGCGGCGCCTGCCGCGCGTACGCCGACCCGAGCGCGAGCGACGCCGTGCCGAGCCCGTACCGGTGCTCCTCGGGGAGGTGCGTCACGAACCCCTCGTCCACGAGGACGGACAGCAGGTGGTAGACGGTCGAGCGGGGAAGCCCGAGGCCCTGCGCGACGGCGGCCGCGGGCGACGGGCCGGCCTGCGCGGCGAGGTAGGTGAGCACGCGGACGGCCTGGCGCGCGGCGGGGACGTCGCTCGGCATGGAGTCCACGGTAGGGCCGTGGCACGATCGAGGCGTGACGACCCTCCCCGACGACCAGCGCCTGCGCGACCTCGCGCGGCTGCGGCGCGTGCGGGACCGGATCGACCGCGAGTACGCGCAGCCGCTCGACGTCGCGGCGCTCGCGGCCGGCGTGCACGTGTCGGCCGGGCACCTGAGCCGCGAGTTCAAGGCCGCGTACGGGGAGTCGGTGTACGCGTACCTCATGACGCGCCGCATCGAGCGCGCGAAGGCACTGCTGCGGCGCGGCGACCTGAGCGTCACGGACGTCTGCTTCGCCGTGGGGTGCTCGTCGCTGGGAACGTTCAGCACGCGGTTCGCCGAGCTCGTCGGCGTACCGCCGAGCGTCTACCGGCGCCGCGCGGCGGAGGCCGACGCCGCGTCTCCCGCGCCCGTGGAGTCCCGGACGGCCGCGGCGGCCGCCTCACGCGGCGAAGGGACCGGCACCGACCCCGGTGCGGAGCGCCTCGACGGGATGCCGGCGTGCGTCGCGCGGCGCGTCACGCGACCGGTCAGGAATCGAGAAGCGCGGGCCGGGCGCGCGTCCTAGCGTCGTTCCCATGAACCTCACCATCAACTCCAGCTTCCTGCCCCAGACCGACCCCGACGCCTCGCTGGCCTTCTACCGCGACGTCCTCGGCTTCGAGATCCGCAACGACGTCGGCTACGAGGGCATGCGGTGGATCACCGTGGGCCCGGCCGACCAGCCGGACACCGCGATCGTGCTGCACCCGCCGGCCGCGACGCCCGGCCTCAGCGACGACGACAAGCGCGCGCTCCTGGAGATCGTCGCGAAGGGCGCCTACTTCGGCGTGAACCTCGCGACGGCGGACGTCGACGAGACGTTCGCGCGGATCGAGGCGGCGGGCGCAGAGGTCGTGCAGGAGCCGATCGACCAGCCCTACGGCGTGCGCGACTGCGCGTTCCGCGACCCGGCGGGCAACGAGATCCGGATCCAGCAGCGCCGCTGAGGGCCGTCAGACCCGGCCGCTCGACCCCGCGGCCTCGAGGTCGAACGTGAGCGCGAGCGGCCCGAGCTCGGCCGCGACCTGCGAGAACTCGGCGACGAGCGGGGGGATCGGCCCGGCGCGCCGGACGAGACCCCAGCGCAGCACGGGCCGCTCGTCGAGCGGCACGTAAGCCACGTCGGAGCGCTCCAGGTAGCGGATGCCCTGGGCGCACGCGACGGCGACGCCGTCGCCGGACATGACGCGCCACAGCACCTCCTCGCGCGTCGGGGCGGTGCCGCCGCGGTCGGGCTCGCTGCGGGGGACGGGGCTGACGGCGTCCTCCCAGTAGTCGGGGACGGGCAGCCCGGACGGGAGGACGTTCTCGTCGGCCAGCTCCGCGACGGACACCGACGAGCGCGTGGCGAGCGGGTGCGTCCGCCCGACGGCGAGCACGATCGGCTCGGTGAACGTCACCGGGCCCACCGCGAGGTCCTTCTCCTCGACGGGCAGCCACAGGAGCGCGACGTCGACCTCGCCGTCGCGCAGCAGGCGGAAGGGCTCGTCGATGCGGACCTCGCGCATGCGCAGGTCGACGTGCGGGTTGCGGGCGCGGAACAGCGCCGTGACGGGGGCGAGCTCCTGCCACAGCGGCCCCATGACGCCGAACGTCAGGGTCTCGCGCGCGGCCCGCGCGGTGCTCGCGGCGGACTCGACGCCCTCGAGGATCCGGCGGTACCCGGCCTCGAGGTCGGCGCGGAGCTGCTCCCCGAGGGGCGTGAGCGTGACGCGCCGGCTGGTGCGCTCGAACAGGGGCGCGCCGATCCGGCGCTCCTGCTTGGCGATCGCCTGGCTCACCCGGGGCGCGGACACGTGCAGGCGCTCCGCCGTGCGTCCGAAGTGCAGCTCCTCGGCGAGCGTCAGGAAGATCTCGATGTCGCGCAGCTCCACCTGACGATCGTCGCGTTCGTTAACCCCGCGCGCAACCACCGTTGCCGGATCGGCCGTTGTTCGCGCGACCGCGCGGCCCGAGCCTGGAAGGGCACGGCGAGAGGCGCCGGCGGACCGAGAGGAGACGACCATGGCCGTCGTCAGGACGCACCGGTACACGGTGGAGACGGGCCGGCTGGCCCAGATGCTCGAGCAGCGCAGCGCGCTGATCCAGGGGCTGCGCGCGGCGAACCCCGCGTTCACCGCGGCCACGCTCGTCCGGCTGGAGGACGGGTCGTACCTCGACATCTGGCGGTGGGACTCGGCCGCCGCGATGCAGACGGCGGCGCAGGCCGCGCGCGACGTCCCGCTCGTCGGGGCGACGCTCGGCCTCACCACCGACCACGAGGCGCTCGACGGCGAGGTGCTCGACGAGCGGTGAGGACCGCCGTCGTCCCCGGTCACCACGGCGGGGACGACGGCGCAGACGGGCGGGCCGCGACCGACGCGGCACTCAGGGCACGGCTGGACCGACGCAGGAGGAGCAGGACGATGAGCACCGAAGGACGCACGACGAACGGCGCGGGGCGCGCCCCGGGCACGCCGGGACGGTTCTCGCGCTGGATGCAGCGCCGCTCGAACGCGCGGCTGGTCCGCAAGGTCCGTGGCGGCAAGGCCACGTTCATGGGGATGGACGTCCTCGTGCTGCACACGGTCGGCCGCCGCAGCGGCGCGCCGCGCGAGACGCCGCTCATGTGGCTGCCGGACGAGGGCGACGCCGTCCTCGTGGTCGCCTCCGGGGGCGGCAGCCGCAACCCGGACTGGCACGCCAACCTCGCGGCGCACCCCGGCGACGTCGCGATCGAGCTGCCCGGGAGGACGCCCGTCCCCGCGGTGCCGCACGAGCTCGACGGCGCGGACCGGGAGCGCGCGTGGCAGCGCGTCGCGACGGCGCAGCCGCGGATCGCCAAGTACCAGAGCAAGGCCGAGCGGCAGTACCCGCTCGTGCGGCTCACGCCGCGATGAGTCGCGCGCGCGGGGACGGTCCTGACACGGGGCGGCCGCGCGGCGCGGGAGAGACCACGCGCCGAACCGACCACTGCTCGGGCAGACTTTCACCGGGCTGCGAAGGCCGGGCGGCCGGCGCCGTCGACCGGCCCGTCCACCGGATCAGCGGGGGCCGCGCGACGAGGCACGACGACGAGGAGACACGATGAGCACGGCAACGACGACGCAGACGCAGGCCTCGGTACCCCAGGACCCCGACGCGCACGACGTCATCCGGGTCCAGGGGGCGCGGTCGAACAACCTCCAGGACGTGAGCGTCGAGATCCCCAAGCGGCGCCTCACGGTGTTCACGGGTGTCTCCGGCTCCGGCAAGAGCTCGCTCGTGTTCGACACGGTCGCGGCAGAGTCGCAGCGCCTCATCAACGAGACGTACCCGGCGTTCCTCCAGGGCTTCATGCCCACGCTCGACCGCCCCGACGTCGACGTCCTCGAGGGGCTCACGACGGCGATCGTCGTGGACCAGGAGCGCCTGGGCGCGAACCCGCGGTCCACCGTGGGCACGGTGACCGACGCCAACGCGATCCTGCGGGTGCTCTTCAGCCGGTTCGGCGAGCCGCAGGTGGGGCCGCCCACGGCGTTCTCGTTCAACATCCCCGCGCGCAAGGCGAGCGGCATCATGACGTCGGCAACGGGTGAGAAGACGATCGTCCGCAACGCGATCTACCACGGCGGGATGTGCCCGCGGTGCGAGGGCCGCGGGTCGGTGTCCGACCTCGACCTCACGGAGATCTTCGACGACTCGAAGTCCCTGCTCGACGGCGCGATCAAGGTCCCGGGGTACACGGCCGACGGCTGGATGGTGCGGGGGTTCGTCGAGTCCGGGTTCTTCCCGGGCGACAAGCCGGTCCGCGAGTTCACCGAGAAGCAGCTCCAGGACTTCCTCTACAAGGAGCCCACCAAGATCAAGGCGGCGGGCATCAACCTCACGTACGAGGGCCTGATCCCCAAGATCCAGAAGTCGATGTTCTCCAAGGACGTGGACTCGCTCCAGCCGCACGTCCGCGCGTTCGTCGAGCGCGCGGCGACGTTCGCGCCGTGCCCCGACTGCGGTGGCACGCGCCTGTCGGAGTCGGCGCGCTCCTCGAAGATCCGCGGCGTCAACATCGCCGACCTGTGCGCGATGCAGATCACCGACCTCGCCGCCTGGATCCGCGACCTCGACGACCCGAACATGGCGCCCGTCGTCAACGCGCTCGGCGAGAACCTCGCGTCGTTCGTCGAGCTCGGGCTGGGCTACCTCAGCCTCGACCGGCCGTCGGGCACGCTGTCGGGCGGCGAGTCGCAGCGCATCAAGATGCTGCGCCACCTGGGCTCGTCGCTCACGGACGTCACCTACGTCTTCGACGAGCCGACCATCGGCCTGCACCCGCACGACATCGACCGCATGAACGGCCTCCTGCTCCAGCTGCGAGACAAGGGCAACACGGTGCTCGTCGTCGAGCACAAGCCGGAGACGATCGTCGTCGCGGACCACGTCGTCGACCTGGGACCCGGCGCGGGGACGGCCGGCGGCACCGTGACGTTCGAGGGCACGGTCGACGGGCTCCGGGCGAGCGATACCGTGACCGGCCGCCACCTCGACGACCGGGCGACGCTCAAGGACGCGGTGCGGACGCCGTCGGGCGCGCTGGAGGTCCGCGGCGCGGACGCGCACAACCTCCAGGACGTGGACGTCGACATCCCGCTCGGCGTGCTCGTGGTCCTGACCGGGGTGGCGGGGTCGGGCAAGAGCTCGCTCGTCGAGGGGTCGGTGTCGCGGCGCGAGGACGTCGTGACGATCGACCAGGGCGCCGTGCGGGGCTCGCGCCGCAGCAACCCCGCGACGTACACGGGCCTGCTGGAGCCGATCCGCAAGGCGTTCGCGAAGGCCAACGGCGTCAAGCCCGCGCTGTTCAGCGCGAACTCCGAGGGCGCGTGCCCCGAGTGCAAGGGCGCGGGCGTCATCTACACCGAGCTCGGCTTCATGGAGACCGTCTCGACCCCCTGCGAGGACTGCGGGGGCCGCCGGTTCCAGGCCGCGGTGCTCGACTACACGCTCGGCGGGCTGAACATCGCCGACGTGCTCGACCTGCCGGTCTCGAAGGCCCGCGAGTTCTTCTCGTCGGGCGAGGCCAAGGTCCCGGCGGCGAAGGCGATCCTCGAGCGGCTCGACGACGTCGGCCTCGGGTACGTGAGCCTCGGCCAGCCGCTCACCACGCTGTCCGGCGGCGAGCGCCAGCGCCTCAAGCTCGCCACGCACCTCGGCGACAAGGGCGGCGTCATCGTCCTCGACGAGCCGACGACGGGCCTGCACCTCGCCGACGTGCAGAACCTCCTCGGCCTGCTCGACCGGATCGTCGACGCGGGCAAGTCCGTCATCGTCATCGAGCACCACCAGGCGGTCATGGCGCACGCGGACTGGATCATCGACCTCGGCCCGGGCGCCGGCCACGACGGCGGTCGCGTCGTCTTCGAGGGCACCCCGGCCGACCTCGTCGCGGCGAGGTCGACCCTCACGGCCGAGCACCTAGCAGCGTACGTGGGCGCCTGACCCGTCTCCCCGAACACGAGGTTGCTGTCGTTATCAGCCCGATAACGACAGCAACCTCGTTCTCGACCCGGAGCAGGGTCGGGTCGGCGTCGTGGTCGGTCGGCACGGCTGGAGCGCGAGTCTGGGATACCAGACTGAACCTCGGTCGGCGGCCTGCCCGCGCGACGCGCGGCGGTGTGTCCTGGGGGCATGGCAGCGACGACGCACTCCCCGGCAGTCCCCGGCGCGACGGCGGCCCTCGCCACGGACCCGGCCCGCGCCGCGCGCGTGGTCGTGGTGGGCGACGGTCCGCTGACGATCGACGACGTGGTCGACGTCGCGCGGCACGGCGCGCGCGTGCGGCTCGCCGACGCCGCGGTCGAGGCGATGGCCGCGAGCCGGGCCGTCGTCGAGGGGCTCGCGGACGACGACCGCCCGCACTACGGCGTCTCGACCGGGTTCGGCGCGCTCGCCCGGCGGCACATCCCGGTCGAGCGGCGCGCGCAGCTCCAGCTCTCCCTCGTGCGTTCCCATGCCGCGGGTGCCGGGCCCGAGGTCGAGCGCGAGGTCGTGCGGGCGCTGCAGCTCCTGCGGCTCGCGACCCTGGCGACCGGGCGGACCGGGGCGCGCCCCGTCGTCGCGCAGACGTACGCCGCGATGCTCGACGCCGGGATCACGCCCGTGGTGCGCGAGTTCGGGTCGCTCGGCTGCTCGGGCGACCTCGCGCCGCTCGCGCACGTGGCGCTCGCCGCGCTGGGCGAGGGCGAGGTCCGGGACGCGACGGGCGCCCTCGCGCCGGCCGCCGACGCGCTCGCCGCCGCCGGGATCTCCCCGCTCGCCCTGCGTGAGAAGGAGGGCCTCGCGCTCATCAACGGCACCGACGGCATGCTCGGCATGCTCGCGCTCGCGCTGCACGACCTGCGGTCCCTGCTCACGACGGCCGACGTCGCGGCGGCGGCGAGCGTCGAGGCGCTGCTCGGCTCGGACGCGCCGTTCGCGGCGGACCTCATCGCTCTGCGCCCGCACCCCGGCCAGGCGGCGTCGGCCGCGAACCTGCGCGCGCTGCTCGACGGCTCGCCCGTCGTGGCGAGCCACCGCACGCTCGACGCCGAGGGGCGACCCGAGTGCACGCGCGTGCAGGACGCGTACTCGCTGCGGTGCGCGCCCCAGGTGCACGGCGCCGCGCGCGACACGCTCGACCACGCGGCCGCCGTCGCGCGCCGGGAGCTCGCGGCGGCGATCGACAACCCGGTCGTCACCGTGGACGGCCGCGTCGAGTCGAACGGCAACTTCCACGGCGCCCCGGTCGCGTACGTGCTCGACTTCGTCGCCATCGCGGCGGCGGACGTCGCGAGCATGAGCGAGCGCCGCACCGACCGGTTCCTCGACAAGGCCCGCAACGAGGGCCTGCCGCCGTTCCTCGCCGACGACCCCGGCGTCGACTCGGGTCTGATGATCGCGCAGTACACGGCCGCGGGGATCGTCTCGGAGCTCAAGCGGCTCGCGGTGCCGTCGAGCGTCGACTCGATCCCGTCGTCGGCCATGCAGGAGGACCACGTCTCGATGGGCTGGGCCGGGGCGCGCAAGCTCCGCCGCGCCGTCGACGGCCTCGGCCGCGTCGTCGCGATCGAGCTGCTCACCGCGACGCGCGCGCTCGACCTGCGCTGCGACGGCGGGTCCCTGCACCCCGCGCGGGGGACGGGCGCCGTGCGCGACCTCGTGCGCACCGTCGTCGACGGTCCCGGACCGGACCGCTACCTGTCGCCCGACATCGAGGCCGTGACCCACCTCGTCACCACCGGTGCCGTGGCCGCGGCGGCGAGCGGCGCCGTCGGGTACCTGGCCTGACCTCCCGCCCGCCCCCGAAGGAGCGAGACGACCATGACCCACGAGCCCCACCGACTCGGCACCCCCGTCCCCGTCCGCGCGCCGCGCGGCACGACCCTCACCGCGCGGTCGTGGCAGACCGAGGCGCCGCTGCGGATGCTCATGAACAACCTCGACCCGGAGGTCGCGGAGCGTCCCGACGACCTCGTGGTCTACGGCGGCACGGGCCGCGCGGCGCGGGACTGGCCGAGCTACCACGCGATCGTCCGCACGCTCACGACGCTCGCCGACGACGAGACGCTCCTCGTGCAGTCCGGCAAGCCCGTGGGGGTGCTGCGGACGCACGAGTGGGCGCCGCGCGTGCTGCTCGCGAACTCGAACCTCGTGGGGGACTGGGCGACGTGGCCCGAGTTCCGGCGGCTCGAGGCGATGGGGTTGACGATGTACGGGCAGATGACGGCCGGGTCGTGGATCTACATCGGCGCGCAGGGCATCCTCCAGGGCACGTACGAGACGCTCGCGGCCGTTGCGGCCAAGCGGTTCGGGGGGACGCTGGCCGGGACGCTCACCCTCACCGGCGGGTGCGGCGGCATGGGCGGCGCGCAGCCGCTCGCGGTGACCCTCAACGGCGGCGCGTGCCTCGTGGTCGACGTCGACCGGTCGCGCCTCGACCGCCGGGTCCGGGAGCGGTACCTCGACGTCGTCGCCGACGACCTCGACGCCGCGGTCCGGCTCGTCGAGGACGCGCGGCGCGAGCGCCGGGCGCTGTCGGTGGGGGTCAAGGGGAACAGCGCGGCGGTCGTGCCGGAGCTGCTGCGCCGGGGCGTGGAGATCGACGTCGTCACGGACCAGACGTCGGCGCACGACCCGCTGTCCTACCTCCCGCTCGGGGTGGACGTCGCCGACTGGGCCGACTATTCGGCGGCGAAGCCCGACGAGTTCACCGACCGCGCGCGCGAGTCCATGGCGCGGCACGTCGAGGGGATGGTCGGGTTCCTCGACGCGGGCGCCGAGGTGTTCGACTACGGCAACTCGATCCGCGACGAGGCGCGCCGCGGCGGGTACGACCGCGCGTTCGACTTCCCGGGGTTCGTGCCCGCGTACATCCGGCCGCTGTTCGCGCAGGGCAAGGGCCCGTTCCGGTGGGCCGCGCTCTCGGGCGACCCGCGCGACATCGCCGCGACCGACGCCGCCGTGCTCGACCTGTTCGACGACGACCACCTCCACCGCTGGATCCGTGCCGCCCAGGAGCGGGTCGCGTTCCAGGGCCTGCCCGCGCGCATCTGCTGGCTCGGGCACGGCGAGCGCGACCGTGCGGGCCTCGCGTTCAACGACCTCGTGGCGTCGGGCGCGGTGCGCGCGCCGGTCGTCATCGGCCGCGACCACCTCGACGCCGGGTCCGTCGCGTCCCCGTACCGCGAGACCGAGGCCATGGCCGACGGCTCCGACGCGATCGCCGACTGGCCGCTGCTCAACGCCCTCACCGCCGCGTCGTCGGGCGCGACGTGGGTGTCGATCCACCACGGAGGCGGCGTCGGCATGGGCCGCTCGATCCACGCGGGCCAGGTGTCCGTCGCGGACGGCACGCCGCTCGCCGCGGCCAAGCTCGCGCGCGTGCTGTCGAACGACCCTGGCCTCGGCGTGCTGCGCCACGTCGACGCGGGCTACGACGACGCGATGGCCACGGCCGAGCGGAACGGTCTCCGCGTCCCGACGCGGGAGTCCTGATGGGTCACCCCCCGCTGCCGAACCCGGGATCGTTCCTCACGGACGGCCGATCCTGGGGAGAGACCCCGGGTTCGACGGCGTCCGGGTGGACCGTCGGCCCCGCTTCGGCGAGTGGGTCGACGCTCCTCGTCGGGATCGGGGAGCTGACGACCAACGTGCCCGGCGGGCCGGGGACGCGTGAGGGCGACCCGACCGGGCTGGTGACGGACGCCGTCGTGCTGCTCGACGGCGGCCGCGTCGCCTGGGCGGGGCCGGCGCGGGAGGCGCGCAACGCCGTCGGGCACGCGCTGGGCGGGCGCGAGCCCGACGTCACCGTCGACGCTGGCCGGCGTGCCGTGCTCCCGGGGTTCGTCGACTCGCACACGCACCTCGTGTTCGCGGGCGACCGCGCCGCCGAGTTCGAGGCGCGCATGGCGGGCCGCCGGTACGAGGCCGGCGGCATCCGCTCGACCGTCGCCGCGACGCGCGCGGCGTCCGACGACGAGCTCCGGGCCGGACTGACCCGGCACCTCGACGAGGCCGCCCGCCAGGGCACGACCACGGTCGAGGTGAAGAGCGGCTACGGGCTCACCGTCACCGACGAGGCGCGCGCCGTGCGGCTCGCGCGCGAGGTCACCCCGGAGGTGACGTTCCTCGGGGCGCACGTCGTGCCGGTGGAGTACGCGGGCCGGGCCGACGAGTACGTCGACCTGGTGTGCGGCGAGATGCTCGCCGCGTGCGCGCCCCACGCGCGGTGGGTCGACGTGTTCTGCGAGACGGGCGCGTTCATGCCCGAGCAGGCGCGCCGCGTCCTCGACGCCGGTTCCGCCGCGGGCCTCGGCGTGCGCGTGCACGCGAACCAGCTCGGGCCGGGGGAAGGCGTGCGCCTCGCCGTCGAGCTCGGTGCGGCCGCCGTCGACCACTGCACCTACCTCGCCGACGACGACGTCGAGGCGCTCGCGGGCTCGTGGTCGGGGGCCGCCCCGGACGCAGCGCCCGGGACCGGGGCGGCGTCGGGGGCGGTCGTCGGGACCGTGGCCACCCTGCTCCCCGGGGTCGAGTTCTCCACGCGCCAGCCCTACCCCGACGCGCGGCGCCTCCTCGACGCGGGCGCCGTCGTCGCGCTCGCGAGCGACTGCAACCCCGGGTCGAGCTACACGTCGTCGATGCCGCTGTGCGTCGCGCTCGCGGTCCGCGAGATGCGCATGACGGTCGCCGAGGCCGTCTGGTCCGCGACCGCGGGCGGTGCCCTCGCGCTGCGTCGCGACGACGTCGGGCACCTCGCCCCCGGCGCCCGGGCCGACGTCGTGCTGCTCGACGCCCCGAGCCGCGTGCACCTCGCCTACCGCCCGGGCGTCCCGCTCGTCGCCGCGGTCTGGCAGGACGGCGTCCGCCTCCCGCCGAGATAGAGCCTCCGGTCACGAGAGAGAGCTCGCCGCGTTCTACGTCGCGACCGGACGCTCTACCTCGCGGAGGGCGAGGCCGGCGGCGAGCTCGAGGACGCAGAGGGCGGCGAGGCGGACGGTGCGGCCGTCCGGGGCGTCGGCGGTGGCGTCGACCTCGACGACGTCGGCGGACCGCACGCGGTCGTCACGGGCCGCCGCGCGGACCAGGGCGCGGAGCTCCCACGCCGCGATGCCGCCGGGGACGCTCGCCGGGCACCCGGGGGCGACGGACCGGTCGCACACGTCGACGTCGACGTCGAGGTGCACCGGCCCGCCCGCGGAACCGGCGATCTCGAGCGCTGCCCGCATGACGTCCTCCGGGCCGCGCCGGCGCAGCTCGTCGACGTGCACGACCGTGATCCCGAGCTCGACCGCCCGGCGCGCGTACGCGGCGGAGTTCGCGAAGTCCGCGATCCCGACCTGCACGACCCGCGCCGGGTCGAGCCCTGCCTCGACCAGCCGCCGCACGGGCGACCCGTTCGAGACGCCGTCGCGCAGGTCGTGGTGGGCGTCGAGGGTGACGAGTCCGGCGCTGCCGAGGTCGTCGCCCCACGCCCCGAGAGCCGTCGCGACGGTCACGGAGTTGTCGCCGCCGAGCGCGACGAGCAGGCGCGCGCGGTCCAGGGCCGAGCGGACCGCCGCGCGCGTCCGCGCCTCGCCCTCCTCACCGTCGGGCTCGTCGACGTCGCCGAGGTCCGCGAACGCGAGGTCCGCGAGGTCGACGGGCCCGCTGCGGTCCGACGTCGTCCCGCGCCCGGTCCCACCGTTCCCCTCCGCGGTCTGTCCGGTCGTCGCGGCGGGCCGCACGCGGGCGGAGGCTCCGCCGTCGGGCAGGGGACGGTCGGGAGCGAGGGCGGGGCTGAACCGGCGCAGCGCGTCGCGCACGGCGGCGGGCGTCGCGTGCGCGCCGGTGGGGGAGAGCGACGTGCGCCAGGCCGGGACGCCGAGGATCGCGACGTCGACGTGGGCGTCCCCGCCGGGCGGGGGCCAGTCGCCCGCCCGGGGCCAGGACGGGTCGTGGGACAGGGTCTGCGCGGCGCTGCTCACGCCTCGACCGTAGCAACGCCCCGGGCGGCGGGACCCGTCAGGACGCGAGCGTCGCGACGAGCGTTGCGAGCCCGAACCCGGACTGCCCCAGGGTCCCGGTCCACAGGCGGTGGTCGGAGATCCACAGCACGATCCCGCCGAGGGTCATGAAGCCCGCGGTGTACAGGACGAGGGTCCGCCCCTCGTCGACGAGGCCGTTCGCGGCGAGCACGACCCCGAGCACCGTCCCGGCGCCGAGGAACATGTTGTAGAACGCGACGTTGAACGCCCACAGCGTGACCTCGCGCGGCGAGGACCGCGTGCGCAGCAGGAACTGCTGGGCCCAGGGCCGGTGGAAGAAGAAGGCCTCGACGACCCCGACGCCGACGTGCAGCACGCCGGCGGCGACGGCGAGGACCTGGGCGAGCGTGCTCATGGGAGCTCCTCCCGGTCGTGCGGCGCGAACGAGCGGGCGAGGCGGCGTGCACCGTCACCGTCCAGGTGGGCGAGGGCCGCGGGTCGCCCGGTGAGCAGCAGGAGCAGGGCCGTCATGGACCCGGTCACCTGCTGGCCCTCGCCGCGCCGCCAGGGCACGTCGGCGGCGACGAGGCGGAACCCGGCGAGCCGTCGTCGGGCGCGGAAGGGGAAGGAGACGGCCCACACGCGCTCGGCCGCCTCCCGGGCCGCGACGGGCGGGGCGGGGACGTCGAGCCCGAGCGCGACGGCGACGTCCTGCGTGTGGACGAGCGCGTCGACGAGCGCGACGTGCGGGGTCGTCCCGGGGGCGAGGCGACGCGACCCGACGGAGGCCCGCAGCGCCGCGAGGAGCTCTTCGCGAGGTCGCGTCCCGGCCTCGCGCGTGAGCAGGTCCATCATCCCGTCGAAGCTCGTGCGGCCGCGGGCGAGCGCCGTGAGGAGCCCCCGGGCGAGCGCCGCGCGCGAGGAGGTGGGGGCGAGGGTGAGGTGCGCGGCGACGTCGTGCACGCGCCATCCCGTGCACAGGCTGGGGCGCCCCCAGTCGGCAGGGTCGAGACCGGCGACGAGGTCCACGAAGGAGGCCCGGGCGGTCGCGACGGCCGCCCACACGTCGTCCTCCGTCATCCAGTAGTCGGGTGCACTCATGGGAGCGCCTCCAGAACTGATACGATGATCTGACTACTTTAGTCAGTCGGACTGACGATGGTCAACCCCCGCACACCCGAGGAGGCGCCCGTGAGCGAGCAGGACGAGCTCAACACCGGGCTGCTCCTGTTCATCCCCTACCGCGCGCTCGAGCTGCGGGTCTACACCGCGGTCCGGGACGCGGGGTTCGACGACGCGACGCCCGCGCAGCTCCGCGTGTTCCAGCGGGTCGGGCCGCACGGCACGCGCCTCACGGAGCTCGCCGAGGCGGCGGAGATCACCAAGCAGACCGCGGGGTTCCTCGTCGACCAGCTCGAGGCCGCCGGATACGTCGAGCGCGTCCCCGACCCTGCCGATCGCCGGGCCCGCCTCGTGCGCGTGACTGCCCGGGGCGAGGCGGCGTCGCGCGTCGCCGCGGCGGAGCTCGCGCGGGTCGAGGCGGAGTGGACCGCGCACCTCGGGGTCCGCGGCATGGCGTCCCTGCGGCGTCAGCTCGCGCGCCTGCGCGAGATCACCGACCCCTGGGCCTAGCTCGAACGACTCGGCGGCTGGCGCTGGCGCTGGCGCCGGCGTCAGGCGCGGGGCGCAGCGCCCGCACCCTTTCCTGAGCGACTGGCCGGCGTGCGACTCCACTTGTGCATAGCAAGCGTGCATAACAAAGATCCACGACACGCATCTTTCGACTAAACGTCGACAAAAGTAGATCCCGAAGGTACGGTCGGGTTTCGTCGGCTGACACGGGCATCCTCGGTCGGTCGCACGTGCAGCCTCAGCGTCGAGTGCTCGCAGGCGTCGACCGGCGCGAGCCACGGAGGAGCGCGGCCAGAGACCCTGTGCCGCGCCCTCACGGTGCAGGCTGCTTGGTTCCCCAAGTGCGTCAAGGAGGACGTTGTGCACAGATTTTCCCCAGGCCACCGAAGGTGGTCCCGCTACGCCGCTGCGGCGGTCTCAGCCGCGATGCTGGTACCGCTGACGGTCGGAGGGGCGTACGCCCACCCCGGGCACGAGGAGGGCGGCGACACCGCCGCTGCCGACGCGGCCGCGCTCGACTGGGACAACTACGAGAAGGTGCTGCTCAGCAAGGACACCGGCGAGCCGATCGACCTCGCCGTCCTGCCCGACTCGCGCGTCCTGCACACGGCCCGCGACGGCGTCGTGCGACTCACGGACCCGACGACGGGTCTGACGAGCCAGATCGCGCAGCTCGACGTCTACAAGAACTCGGAGGACGGCCTCCAGGGGATCTCCCTGGACCCGGACTTCGAGGAGAACCACTTCGTCTACATGGTCTACGCGCCTCGGGTGATGGAGGGCACGTCGCCCTCGGGCGTCGACTACCCGGAGACGACGCCGAGCGGGAGCGCGCCGAACTCGCTGCCCGCAGGCGAGGACGAGAGCTACTGGGACCGGTGGCTGGGCTACAACGTGCTGTCGCGGTTCACGTGGGACCCGGCGACGGCCACGATCGACCTCTCCACCGAGCGCGAGCTCCTCAAGGTCGACGCGCAGCGCGGGCAGTGCTGCCACGTCGGTGCGGACATGGCGTGGGACGAGGACGGGAACCTGTTCCTCTCCACCGGTGACAACACGCCGGCGAGCGCGCCGGGTGCGGCGGGGTACGCGCCCAACAACAACGCCCCGGGCATGAACCCCGGCTTCGACGACCGTCGCGGCGCCGGCAGCACCAACGACCTGCGCGGCAAGATCCTGCGGATCAACCCGATCGAGGACCTCGCCGCCGGCACCGAGGTCGGCCCGGGAAGCACGTACACGATCCCCGAGGGCAACCTCTTCGACGACCCGCAGTACGACGACGTCCGCGACCTCGTGCGCGACGAGACCTACGTCATGGGCCTGCGCAACCCGTTCCGGATCGACTACGACGTCGAGTCCGGCGCGCTGGTGTGGGGCGACTACGGCCCCGACGCAGCCACCGCGAACCCGGACCGTGGGCCCATGGGCTACGTCGAGTGGAACCTGACGACCGAGCCGATGAACGGCGGCTGGCCGTACTGCCACGGCCCCAACGCGAACTACAACGAGTACGACTACGCGACGTCGACGCCGGGAGACTTCTTCGACTGCGAGGCCGGCGCCGAGAACAACTCGACGTGGAACACCGGCCTGGACGTCCTGCCGCCCGCGACCGCGCCGCAGGTCTACTACGGCGACAACCCCGGCGACCAGCCCGAGCTGCTCGACCCGCTGACCGAGTGGGGCGGCGGCGGCCAGGCCCCCATGGGCGGCCCGATCTTCCGCTCGGCCGACTACCCGGACGCACCGGGCAAGTTCCCCGCGTACTGGGACGGCAAGCCGTTCATGGCGGAGTTCTCCCAGGACTACGTCGCCGCGTTCACGCTCGACGAGCTGAGCAGCGCCGGCGTGGTGACGGCCGTGGAGGACTTCCTGCCGAACGCGCACCTCACGAGCGCCGCACAGCCCATCTGGGACAACGTCATGGACTTCGAGTTCGGTCCCGACGGCAACCTGTACGTGCTCGAGTACGGTGACGGCTTCTTCCGCCAGAACCCGGACGCGGGCCTGTACCGCGTGTCCTACAGCGAGGGCAACCAGCACCCGCAGGCGTCGTTCACCGCCAGCGCGATCTCCAGCAGCGAGGCCCCGCTCGAGGTCACGTTCGACGCCTCGCGGTCGAGCGACCCCGAGGGCGCCGAGCTCACCTACGAGTGGGACTTCGACGGTGACGGCCAGACCGACGCCACCGGCGTGAAGGTCACGCACGAGTTCACCGAGCTCGGGCAGTACGACGTCATCCTGCGGGTCACGGACCCCGAGGGTCTGTTCACGCTCTCGACGAAGCAGATCACCGTCGGCAACACGGCGCCCGAGATCAGCGTCGACGTCGCGGACGGGGCGATCTTCAACTGGGGTGACAAGCTCGAGCTCGGCGTCTCCGTGCACGACGCCGAGGACGGCGACGAGGTCACGTGCACCGACGTGAAGTTCACGTTCGGTCTCGGCCACAACACCCACGCCCACCCGGAGGTCACCGGGACGGCGAAGGACACCGCCGACGGCTGCGGCATCACCATCGCGACCAACGCGGACGCCGTGGAGCATGGTGAGGGCGAGAAGATCTTCGGCACCCTCGTCGTGACCTACACCGACCAGGCGCAGGGCGACGTCCCGGCCACGACCGGTGAGCTGACGCGCATCTTCAAGCCCGAGGAGCAGCAGGCCGAGTGGTACGACGAGGCCGAGGGCATCGAGGTCGTCGTCGACGAGACCGCCGACGCCGGTGGCTACGTCACGTCCCTCGACGCGGGCGACTCGTTCGCCTACGAGCCCGTGGCCTTCGAGCACGCCCCCTCGGGCGAGGCCATCAACCGCGTGACCGTCCTCGGTCGCGGCGAGGGCACCGTCACGCTGGGCTGGGAGGGCGCCGACGGCACGACCGACGAGTCGCTCGCCGAGCTCCGCTTCGGCAGCGAGGGCTGGACCGACGTCACCCGGACGCTCACCAGCGTGCCGGAGGGCTCGGGCAAGGTCGTCGTGACGAGCACGGGCGGCGTCGACGTCGACAACGTGTTCTTCGGCAAGTCCGTCATCATCCCGGCGGAGCAGGTGTCGATCCAGATGTTCTCGCTCATCCCGTGGGTGGGTGCGGACGGCCAGGAGGCGGTGCTCGAGCGTCTCGGCGAGATCGGGCTCCAGAACATCGAGCCCTTCGGCGGCAACTACTCCGGGCTGACGGGTCAGGAGTTCCACGACATGGCGGAGGCGGCAGGCCTGAAGGCCCCGTCCTCGCACTACAACGTGGGTGAGGGCGACTTCGACCAGACCCTGGAGTACGTGGGCGCGGTCGGCCAGCAGTACGTGGGCTCGGGTGGCTTCCCCTCCCCGGGGATCGGCACCTACGAGAACACGCTCGCGACGGCCGAGGCGATGAACCGTCTCGGTGAGCGGGCTGTGGCGGCCGGGTTCGAGAAGTTCTTCGGCCACAACCACGACAGCGAGTTCCGGACGAAGTACGTGCACGACGGTGTCGAGATGTCCGCGTGGGAGATCCTCGTGGCCGAGACCGACCCCGAGTACGTGACCTTCGAGGTCGATGTCGCGTGGGCCGCCCACGCCGGGGTCGACGTCCCCGCGCTGCTCGCGCAGTACGGTGACCGGATCGAGCTCCTGCACATCAAGGACGCGGTCAACCTCAACAACGGGGGCCGGCCGACGTTCACCAACCTCGGTGACGGCGACGTGCCGCTGCAGGACATCCTGGCCGCCGCGAAGGAGGCCGGTGTCGCGTACTACGTCATGGAGTACGACATGGCCGCCGACGGCGAGTCCTTCGCCACGACCGGGTTCGAGTACCTCACGGGTGAGGCCGCGGGCGGCTCGGAGGAGCCGACCGAGCCGGTCACCATCCCCGTGGACAAGGTCTCGATGCAGCTGTTCTCGCTCAGCTCGTGGAGCCGCCAGATCGGCTGGGAGGGCGTCTACGACCGCCTGGGCGAGATCGGCTTCGAGAACGTCGAGCCCTTCGGGTCGAACTACTCGGGCCTCACGGCGGAGCAGGCTCGTGCCCAGTTCGACGCGGCCGGTCTCCGTGTCCCGTCCTCGCACTACAACGTGAACGAGGGCACCTTCGACGCGACCCTCGCGTACGTCAAGACGCTGGGCCAGGAGTACGTGGGCTCGGGCGGCTTCCCGTCCCCCGGTATCGGTGGGGGCCTGGAGAACGTGCTGGCCACGGCCGACGCCATGGACCGTCTTGGCGAGCGTTCGGTCGCGAACGGCACCGGCAAGCTGTTCGGCCACAACCACGACCAGGAGTTCAACACCCAGTACGAGTACAAGGGTGAGCTGACCTCCGCGTGGGAGATCCTCGTGGCGGAGACGAACCCCGAGTACGTCGCCTTCGAGCTGGACACGGCCTGGGCGGCGAACGCCGGCGTGGACGTCCCGGCGCTGATCGACGAGTACGCGGACCGCATCGAGCTCCTGCACATCAAGGACGCGACCAACCTCAACGCGGGTGGGCGTCCGACGTTCACCAACCTCGGTGAGGGTGACATGCCGCTGCAGGACATCCTGCGGGCCGGTCTCGACGCGGACGTGGCGTACTTCGTCATGGAGTACGACGGCTCGCCGGCGAACGACGAGTTCTCCGCCGAGGGCTTCGAGTACCTCACCGGCATCCCTGCCGGTGCGGACACCCCGGAGGTCGACGTGACGGTCGAGCCGCGCTGCCTGGCCGGCAAGGTCTACGTCGCGGTCCGTGCGCTCAACGTGGACGACTCCGCGCTGGAGATCGCGGTCGAGACGCCGTTCGGCGCCAAGACCTTCGCGGACGTGGCCCCGGGCAAGAACGCCTACCAGTCGTTCAGCACGCGTGCCACGGAGATCGAGGCCGGCGAGGTGACCGTCACCGTGACGGACGCCGACGGCGGCACCGACACGGTCACGGCCGAGTACGCCGCGCGGTCGTGCGGCTGATGTGACCCGAACGCCGGGCGAGACGGGGGTCCGACACCGTCTCGTCCGGCGCCACCGGGGCGCCGCGTGGGGCGGCGGCCGATGCTGCCCCACTTCTCAGGGGTGGTGTGCCCGTCCGGCAGCGGGCGCACCACCACCTGTCCGTGCCGGGCGTGGTGAACGCCGTGGCGGGCTACGCCTTCTCGGCGTGCACGACGGCGACCGGGTGCGTCGCGTGGTGCAGCACCTGCTGGCTCACGGAACCCAGGACCATGCCGCGCAGGTCACCCCGGCCGCGCGAACCGACGACGGTCAGCGCGGCTCCCGCCGCGGCCTCCCGGATCGCGACGGACGGCTCGCGGTCCACGACGAACGTCTCGACGAGGACGTCGTCGTGCTCGGCGGTGCGCACGCGCGCGAGCGCCGCCTCGACGGTGCGCGACGCCTCGGCCCGCGCGTCGCGCTCGGCCGCGGTGTAGAACGACGGGTTCTCCTCCCACAGGGGCCCCGCCGGCAGCCGCCACGCGCACACCGCGACGACGCGCGACCGGGTGCGCGCCGCCTCGTCGAGCGCGAACCGCAGCGCCGCGTCGCCGTGCACGGACCCGTCGACGCCGACGACCACGTCGGTCGTCCGCTCGGCCCGGTCCACGACCGGCGGCACGACGACGACCGGCACGGGCGAGCGCGCGGCGAGCCGCGTCCCGACGGAGCCGAAGAACATGGAGCCGACGGAGCCCAGGCCGCGCGACCCGACCACGACGAGGTCGGCGTCCTTGGCCTCGTCGAGCAGCGCCTCCGCGGGCGGGCCGGAGCGCAGCGTGGTGCGCACGGGGACAGTGGGGTCGACGTGCGCGGCGCGCTCCGCGGCGGCCGACAGGATGGGCCCGGCGATCTCGCCGAGCTCCTCGACGCTCGGGTAGTACGCGCCGCCGACGAACGGCGTCGCGACCACCGGCACGTAGGCGACGTGCAGCACGCGGAGCTGGGCGCCGCGCCGGGCCGCCTCGCGCACCGCCCAGTCCAGGGCCTTGCCGCTCGTCGCGCTGCCGTCCACACCGACCAGCACGACCTGCTGCGTCGATCCGCTCACGGTTCCCACCTCGGTCCCTCGTCCCCTTCGCGGCGGACGTCCTCCCGCCGCCTGCACACCTCCTGGATACCCCCCGAGACCGGGCGCACGCACCCTGCGACCGCCCCGGCGCGCGGGGACCCACGGCTCCAGGTCGCGGGACGAAGGTCCCGTACCTGCGGCGTCGCACCCTCGCGCGCGCGAGAATCCGCCCCCGACGGGCTACGTTGAGGGCATGGGCTCTCCCCACCCGATCCGTGTGTTCCTGCTCGACGACCACGAGGTGGTCCGGCGCGGCGTCGCCGCGCTGCTCGAGGCGGCCGGTGACATCACCGTCGTCGGCGAGGCCGGCACCGCCGCGTCCGCGCTCGCGCGCATCAAGGCGACGCGACCCGACGTCGCGATCCTCGACGTGCGCCTGCCCGACGGCTCCGGCGTCGAGGTGTGCCGGGAGGTGCGCTCCGAGCTCCCCGAGGTCGGCTGCCTCATGCTCACGTCGTTCGCCGACGACGAGGCGCTGTTCCAGGCCGTGCTCGCCGGCGCGTCGGGGTACGTGCTCAAGCAGATCCACGGGTCCGACCTCGTCGGCGCGGTCCGCACCGTCGCGGCGGGCGGGTCGCTGCTCGACCCGGCGAGCACGGCGCGCGTGCTCGAGCGTCTGCGCCACGCCGCGGACGAGATCCCGGACCGGCTCGAGGGCCTGTCCCAGCAGGAGCGCCAGATCGTCGCGCTCATCGGCGAGGGCCTGACGAACCGCGAGATCGGCAAGCGTCTCTACCTCGCGGAGAAGACGGTCAAGAACTACGTCTCGCACGTCCTCGCGACGCTCGGGCTCCAGCGGCGCACCCAGGTCGCGGTGCTCGCGACCGAGATGCGCCAGGAGGAGGCGACGCGCCAGGGCGGCACCCCGGGCGCGGGCGCGCCGGCGGGGGACCGGCAGCACGGTGGCCAGCCCTTCCGTCCCTGAGGGCGACGCCGGGGTGCGCCCCGCGGGGTCCGAGGGCTCGTCGGCGGACGGACCGGGGGCCGACGGCGAGGGTCCGGGCGACCGCGCGGCGTCGGGACCTTCGGCTCTCGCCGATCTGACACCGCGGCGCGACGATGTGGAGATGGACACAGTCGAGCGGACCGGGACAGGGGCACCGGTGGCGGGAGCGGGGGCCATGACGGCCGAGCGTCCGCGCGCCTCGGCAGGGCTCTCGGAGCTCACGCCGGAGGAGAGCTACGCGCTCCTCGCGACCGTCCCCGTGGGCAGGATCGTCTACACCGACCACGCGCTGCCGGCGATCCAGCCGGTGAACTTCGTCCTCGACGGGCCGGACGTCGTCTTCCGCACCGCCGAGGGCTCCAAGCTCGCGGTCGCCGCGAGCCGCGCGGTCGTCGCGTTCGAGGTCGACCAGTTCGACGCCGAGGCGCGCTCCGGCTGGTCCGTCGTGCTCGTGGGCCGCACGTTCGAGGTCACCGAGCCGGTGGAGCGGGCACGGCTGCTCGCGCTCCCGCTCGTGACGTTCGTGCCGGGCGTGCGCGACCGCGTCATCAAGGTCGTCCCGCGCATCGTCACCGGGCGGCGGATACTGCGCTGAGGCGGTCGCCCGGCGCGGCTACGCTCGCCGCATGACGGAGGCGACCGAGGTGCGCGACGCGACGCCCGACGACTGGCCGGGGATCTGGCGCGCGCTGGAGCCCGTCTTCCGCGCCGGGGAGACGTACACGTACCCGCGGGACATCAGCGAGGCCGACGCGCGTGCCGCCTGGACCCGGGCGCCGGGCGCGCGGGTCCTCGTCGCGGTTGCCGCGTCCGGCGACGCGAGCGCGGCACCGGGCACGGTGCTCGGCACGGCGAAGTACCTGCCCAACCACCCGGGCGCGGGAGCGCACGTCGCGAACGCGAGCTTCGTCGTCGGGCCCGACGGCGCAGGGCGGGGCGTGGGCCGGACGCTCGCCCGCGCGGTGCTCGACGGAGCGCGCGCCGACGGCTACCGGGCGATGCAGTTCAACGCCGTCGTGGAGACGAACGAGCGTGCGGTGCGGCTCTGGGAGTCGCTCGGCTTCGTGGTCCTCGCGACCGTGCCCGAGGCGTTCGACCACCCCGTGCACGGCCTCGTGGGCCTGCACGTCATGCACCGCACGCTCTGAGGAGCGCGGCGTGCCGCGTCAGACGAGCGGCACCCACCACTCGAGCCGCGTGCCGCCGTCGGGCAGCGCGGTCGCGGTGCTGGACCCGCCCAGCGCCGCCGCGCGCGCCTGCATGTTCCGCAGCCCCGAGCGCCTCCCGCCGGGCTGGATCCCCACGCCGTCGTCCGTGACGGCCAGGCGCGCCTCGTGCGCGGTCACGGACAGGTGCACGACGACGTGGCTCGCCTGCGCGTGCCGCGCCACGTTGGTCAGGGACTCGCCGAGCACCACGACGAGCTGGTCGGCGACCTCGGCGGGCAGGCTCGGGCCGCCGTCGGACACGCCTGCGCCCGATCCCTCGGAGGCGACCTCGACGCTGACCTCCGGCGCGAACCCGAGCACCGTCGTCGCGGCCTCCGCCTGCGCGCGGAACCGGTCCTCGATGGAGGGCGCGTCCGGGTCGGTCGCCGTGTGCAGGGCGAAGATGGTCGAGCGGATCTGCCGGATCGTCTCGTCGAGGTCGGAGACGGTCTCCTCGATGCGGGTCCGCGCGTTCGGGTCGGCCACGAGCGGCTGCACGCTCATGAGGGTCATCGCGGACGCGAACAGCCGCTGGATCACGACGTCGTGCAGGTCGCGCGCGATGCGGTCGCGGTCCTCGAGGACGCCCACCTGCTTGGCCCGCCCGTAGAGCCGCGCGTTCTCGATCGCGACGCCCGCGGCCGCGGCGAGCGCGATCACGGCCGCCTCGTCCTCGGCCGTGAACTCCGTCGTGGAGTCCTCGCCGCCCGCCCCGGGCACCCGCTTGTCCGTGAGGTAGAGGTTGCCGAACACGGTCTCGCGCACCCGGACCGGGACGCCGAGGAACGTGTGCATCGGCGGGTGGCCCTCGGGGAAGCCCGCCGAGCGGACGTCGTCGGCGATCTCCGGGACGCGGATGGGCTCCGGGTTGTCGATGAGCTCGCCGAGCAGGCCCTCGCCGTGCGGCCAGTGGTCGATCGCGGCGACCTCGTCGTCCGAGAGACCCAGCGGGATGAACTGCGCGAGGCGCTCGCGGCCCGAGGCGTCGAGCACCCCCAGCGCCCCGTACCGCGCGCCGGTCAGCTCCATCGCCGCCTCGACGATGCGCCGCAGCACCTGCGGGAGGTCGAGGTCGCTCGTCACCGCCACGACCGCGTCCAGCACGCGTTGCCCGGCGGTGGCCGGCAGGTCCGTCGTTCCGCTCACCCGAGCCAGTCTCCCAGACGAGAGGCACCGGGCAGCACCCCGCCTGACCTGGAGGTGTGACGTGGGCGACACCCCCGCGCTATCGTGCGTCCACATCTCGGGACGTCCGTCGCCGTCCTGCCGGTCGCACACCGCTCCCGGCCCGGCACGGGCCGACCGAGGCCGTCGACGCAGGGGGCCGAAGGGACGCGGTGCCGCATGCCGACCACCGACCAGGGCGCGGGCCCCGCCGCGGCGACCGCGCTCGCCGACCTGCGGGCCGCCGTCGGGCACCTGCACCCCGACGACCCCGCCGAGCTCGTCGCCATCGCCGACGACCTACGCGCCCTCGGCAGTCCCGCCGCCGCGGTGCCGTTCTACGAGTCGGCCGTCGCGCACGGAGTCCCCGGGGCCGTGTACCGGCTGGGGGTCGCGCACCACGAGGCAGGCGACGCCGCCGAGGCGTTCCGCTGCTTCGAGCTCGCGGGCCTCGCGGGCGACGTGCTCGGCGCGTTCATGGCCGCGCAGGTCGCGACCGAGCGCGGGGACCTGCACGCCGCCCGCCGGTGGTACGAGCAGGCGCAGGAGGTCGAGGGCGCCTCCGTGCGGCTCGCGCAGGTGCTCGCCGAGCTGGGGGAGCAGGACGCCGCCGCCGACCTCCTGGCCGCGACGTCGGGCGAGAGCTGGGAGGCCGCGGTCGAGCTGACGCGCAGCGGCGCGCTCACGGGGGACGACGCCGTCGCCCTCCTGGAGGGCTGGGCCGAGGCGGGCGAGGCACGTGTCGCGGCGCCGCTGGCGGACCTCTACGTCCGTGCGGGCCGTGGCCTCGACGCCGAGGACCTGCTGGAGCAGGCGGCGCTCGTCGGCGAGCCGACCGCGCGCACGAGCCTCGGCGTCCTGCGGCTGCGGGCCGGTCGGGTCGCCGAGGCGATGACGCTGTGGAGCGAGGCCGCCGGCCAGGGCGACGCCCAGGCGGCGGAGCTGCTCGCGCGCTTCGGCTGACACCGGGGGCCACGCGGGTGGGGACAGAAAGGCGCCCGGCGGGCGACCCGCTCCGTCGAGCGTCGGTCGCCCTGCCGGGCGCGGAGGGCGGGACGTGCGGGTGGTCTCCCCACCGCCCGCACGTCCCTCTTCCCCCGGGAGCGACTCCCTGCAGCGACGGCCTCAGAATCGTCGCGCGGTATCGGTCGCCCCGTAGGCCCGCCGCACACGGCGGGCTGTCGTGACCGTCAGACCAGCCAGGCGTTGCGCTGGACGAACGGGATCTTCTTCCACGTCTTGCCGAGACCGAGCACGCTGCCCGCCCCGAGGAGCGTGAGCGCGATGATCGTCAGGGCCATCGTGATGTGGTCGTCGATGATCGGGTTGGTCACGAGCGGGAGCTCGGCCAGGTACATGAGCAGGAGCAGGAGCGTGCCGCTCACCGAGGCGACCCGCATGCCGATGCCCAGGATGAGGGCGAGCCCGATGCCGAGCAGGCCGACCATGAAGAGCACGTCGATGAACGCGTTGCCGGCCAGGCCGCCGAAGAAGCCCGAGAACGTGCCCTCGAGGTTCGACAGGAAGCCGGTGGTCGGGCTGTTCCCGTTGATCCACGACCGCTCGGCGGGGGTCGCGAACCCGAGCCCGAACGTCTTGTCGAGGAACGCCCAGAGGAAGTAGAAGCCGAGCACGATCCGCAGGACGCCGAGGACGACCTGGGTGTGTCGCGGAGCGCGCTCCGCGAGGCTGAGGGTCTCCGGCTCGTTGCCTTCGACCGTAGGGAGCGGCGCGTTGGCGCTCCGCTCGATCGTCCCCTTCATCACTGTCCCCTCTCATCGACCCGGCCGGTGCGGTCGGGCTCCTGAGACCAAGCAAACCCCTGTGAAGGAAGGGTGGACGTCAGGCAAAGGTCGCCGCCCACGGGGACCTAGGTCACCGGTGAGCCGGGCGATTCCGCGCGAACGATGCGTCCCGGGCCGAGCGCTGCGTCCGGGGACGCAGCGCTCGGGCGCCGACGCATCGCTCGCCGCGCCCTCCGGCCGGGTCGCTCAGGAGCCGGTGGAGCCGTCGATCTCCGCACGCAGCTCGTCCACGCGCGTGCGCAGGCTCTCGATCGCGTCGCGGACGGCCGCGTCGGCGCCGGAGAGGGAGTCCGCGACCGCGTCGAGCTCGGTGGACGCGTCCTCGAGCGCGGTCTCCGCGTCGGCGAGGCGCTGCTCGGCCTCGGCCCGGGTGTCCTCCGTGGCCGTGGCGGCCTCGTCCGCCGCGGCGCGGGCCTCGTCCGCCGCCTCCTGCGCGGCCGCGACCGCGTCCTCGGCGCGCGTGCGGGCGTCTCCGGACAGGGACCCGAGGTCGTCGGTGAGCGCCCGGACGTCGTCGCCGATCGTCTCCGCCTGGGACCGGGCGTCGTCGAGGAACTGCTGGACCTGGTCCCCGGTGAGGGTGAACTCCGGCACGCTCACCGAGCCGTCCTCCGCGCAGCCGGAGAGCGCGAGGGCCGCGACGACCGCCGCGCCGAGCGCGAACGAGCGTGACGTTGACCTGCGGTGACGCGTCGGTGAACTCATGGCGGCATTCTCCCCCGCAAACATGAGACGGGGGTGAGAGCCGCGTGGAGGCGGTGTACGGTAAGCGGACGAGGGCACTGTGGCGTGCAGCATGCAGCACACCGACCGGTGGGCGCGCGCAGCCGTGACGTCGGGCGCGACGACGCGCTGAACCGGCGCGCGGGACCGCAGGTCCGTGGCAGGGCACGAAGCACGGGAGTGAGCGGTGAGCACCACGGCGGAGCACGAGGGCGCGACGGACGACGTGCCCGAGACGCCTGAGCCTGCGGTGCCCGCAGCCGCCCCGTCGCCGCGCTTCGCGCGACGGGCTCGCACCGTCTCCCACGTCCTCATCTCCTCGGCGCTCGCGATCACGCTCGCCGCGGCGCTCGCGGGGAGCGTCGAGCCCCGACCGGGCGCGTCGTTCTTCTCCGCCGAGGGCACGACCGCGACGCAGGTCTCGGCGCTGTCCAGCACGCTCGGGGCCGGGCTCGACGAGGACCAGCAGCTCGACGGCGCGATCGAGGTCCTCGCCACGGCCAACGCGCTCGCGGACGGTGAGGTCACCGCCCCCGTGGAGCAGGCGCGCGCGGAGCTCGGCATGCTCCTCGCCACGTACCTCGCCCAGCAGGACGCCGCGCGCCGCGTGCCCGTCCAGGTGGTTCCCGACGGCGGGCTCGACCTCGACGAGTCGCTCGACGACGCCGAGGTTCCCGAGCTCCCGGAGCCGCTCGACCCGGGCACGGGCTCCGACGACCGAACCGTCCCCGGCACGGACGACCAGGGGACGACGCCCGCCGGGCGTCCCGCGCAGCAGCCGGCGTCCGTGGACGCCGCGGGCGACGTGGACGTGGTGCGCACGTCTGCCACGCGCACCGCCCCGTCCCCGAGCCCGACGAGCAGCCCCGACCCCAGCCCGTCCCCCAGCCCGAGCGGGTCGCCGAGCCCGTCGCCGTCGAGCGACGCGCCGACGGGTCCGACGACGCCGGGCTCCACCGACGGTACGAGGACCCCGGGGGACCGCACGCTGCCCGAGGACGCCGTGCCGGCTCCCGACGGCGTCGCTCCGGGGGAGCTCGACGGCACCTCGGGCGATGCTGCCGACCCGTCGGATGACAGCGGTGACGGCGAGCACGCCGAGGACGACGACCACGCCCACGGCGACGTGACGCTCGAGGACGTCGTGGTCTCGGCGACACACCTCGCGGACCTGCTCGGTACCGACTTCTCTCCCGTCGGCGTCGTCCCCGCGGCCGGCGTGACGGCGCTCGCGGGCACGACCCTCGCGGAGCGGCTCGCCGAGGTGGTCGAGAGGTACGCGGGCTCGACCGCGCAGTACCAGAACGGCCGGATCCCGCCCGAGGCGCTGTGCGCGCTCGACTTCGCGCCGGGCAAGACGCTGCGCTGCGACGCGGCGGAGCAGCTCGAGGCGCTCGCAGCCGAGTTCCAGAAGGAGTTCGGGTACGCGCTCAAGATCACCGACGCCTACCGCCCGTACGACGACCAGGTGCGGCTCAAGGCCATCAAGCCCTACCTCGCCGCGGTCCCCGGGACGTCCCAGCACGGCTGGGGCCTCGCGATCGACATCGGCGGCAACGTCCCGTCGGGGACGTCGCGCGAGTACGTGTGGCTGCGCACGCACGGCCCGGACTACGGCTGGGACAACCCCGCCTGGGCGCGGCCGAACGGGTCCAAGCCCGAGCCGTGGCACTTCGAGTTCTTCGCCGCGGGCAAGATGCCGACGCGCTACACGCCCTCCGAGGGCACGTCGCCGACGACCCCGCAGAAGCCGTCGACCCCGACCGCGCCCCCGGCGCCGAAGCCGACCCCGACCCCGCCCACCGAGCCCACGAAGCCGACCGAGCCCACGAAGCCGACCGAGCCCACGAAGCCGACCGAGCCGACGACGCCGACCGAGCCGGAGGAGCCCGCGAAGATCGCCGTGCCGGCCGGGCTCGTCGGGCGGACGCAGGCCGACGTCGAGGCAGCGCTCGCGAAGGCAGGGCTCAAGGTCAGCGTGACGACCAAGGAGGACGCCGCCGCGGCGGGTACCGTGATCGCGGTCGACCCGGGCTCCGGTGCCCAGGTCGCGCCGGGGAGCACGGTGACGATCGTCGTCTCGACCGGCCCCGCGGTCGTCGAGCCCGAGCCCGAGCCCGAGCCGACGCCGGATCCCACCGACGAGCCGACCGCCGCACCGACGTCGGCGCCGACCGAGGAGCCCACCGGGGACGCGACGGAGACGGCCGCACCCTGACGCGGGACGGCATCGAGACGCGGAAGGTCGTCGGGTCCCCGAGCCCACGGCGCGCGCGATAAATCCCGTGCGCCGTGCGGCGCGACCGCGTAGCCTCGTCGACGATGTGATCCTCACCTGCCCCGACCGCTCCGTCCCGTCGAGCCCGTCGTCGTGGCCCCCGCGCCGTCCTCGGCGCGCGTGCGTGCCGCCCGGGCACCCTGGTAGGTGATCACCCATGGCCCGTTCCACCCCTGTCCTCCGTGCGTCCGACGTCCGCGTGTCGTTCGCGGGTCGTCCCGTCCTGCGCGGCGTCGACCTCGCCGTCGACCCCGGCCACCGCACGGGTCTCGTCGGCGAGAACGGCGTCGGCAAGTCCACCCTGCTGCGCGTGCTCGCGGGCGCCCTCGCGCCCGACGACGGTGCGGTGACCCGGCCCGACGATCTCGGGTTCCTCCACCAGGAGTTCCCGTACCCGCCGTCGACGACCGTGCGCGCGGTCGTCGACGACGCGCTGGCGCGCGTCCGGGCGATCGAGCGCGAGCTCGAGGAGGCCGCGCTCGCCCTCGCGGGTCCGGACGGCGGGGGGCCCGTCGCGGGCGCCGACGAGGCGTACGCCCGCGCCCTCGCCCGGGCCGAGCTCGCGGACGTGTGGGACGCCGACGCGCGGGCCGCGCGCACGCTCGCTGGCCTGGGGCTCGACGTCGACGGTGTCGCCGGTCGGGCCGTCGGCTCGCTCTCGGGCGGGCAGCGGACGCGGCTCGGGCTCGCCGCGCTGCTGGTGCGCCAACCCGGCGCGCTGCTGCTGGACGAGCCGACGAACCACCTCGACGACGACGCGGCCGAGTTCCTCGCGGCGGCGCTGCGCGCGCTCCCGGGCGCCGTCGTGCTCGCGAGCCACGACCGGGTCTTCCTCGACGAGGTGTGCACGGAGATCCTCGACCTCGACCCCGTGGCCGAGCCGCTGCGGGGCGCCGCGGACGGCGCGTCGCGACCCGGGGGCACGGCCACGCTGTACGGCGGCACGTACAGCGACTACCTGGACGCGAAGCGCGTCGAGCGCGCGCGCTGGGAGCAGCGGTTCGAGGCCGAGCAGGCGGAGCTCGTCGAGCTGCGCCGGTCCGTCGCGGTCACCGCTCGCGACGTCTCGAAGAACCGCGAGCGCGGCAACCAGGCGAAGATCCTCTACGACTTCAAGGGGGAGCGCGTCCAGAGCCAGGTGTCGCGGCGCGTGCGCAACGCGCAGCAGCGCCTCGACGCCCTCGATCGCGACCAGGTCCGCAAGCCCCCGCCGCCGCTGCGCTTCGCCCCGCCGAGCGGCGACGGCGCGATCACCCCGGGAGGGGGCGACGTCGTCGCCTGGGCGCGGGGCGTCGTCGTGCACCGACCGGCGGGCACGGGCGCGCCCGGCGAGCGCGCCGAAAGGCTCGACATGGCGGCGTCGGGCGTGCCCTCGATCGAGGTCGCGCGCGGCACGCGGCTGCTCGTCACGGGCGCCAACGGCGCGGGGAAGTCGACGCTCCTGCACGTCCTCGCGGGCGACCTCGCACCTGACGCGGGCACGGTCGGGCGGGCGCGCGGGGTGCGCGTCGGGCTGCTGGAGCAGGACGTGCACCTGCACGACGACGACCGCACGTCGCGCGAGCTCCTCGCCCTCGCGCAGGGCTGGGACCCGACGGACCGGGCGGGCGCGCGCGAGGCCGCCGTGGACGCGCACGGGCTGCTCGCGCCGCGCGACCTCGGGCGCCCGCTCGCGGAGCTGTCCGTGGGCCAGCGGCGGCGCGTCGTGCTCGCCATGCTCGTCACGCAAGCGCCGGACGTGCTGCTCCTCGACGAGCCGACGAACCACGTGTCGCTCACGCTCGCGGGGGAGCTCATGGAGGCCGTCGACGAGTGGCCGGGCGCCGTCGTCGTCGCGTCGCACGACCGGTGGCTGCGGCAGCGCTGGACGGGCGACGTCGTGCACCTCGCGTGAGCCCTGCACCTGTCGGCGCCCCACGCGTCGTGTGACCCGTGGGGCGCCGACAACTCGCTGGCCCAAGGCGCCGGAGGGTGCCTAGGGTCGGTGGGTGGACGAGGAGCAGACCGGTGCCGTGGCACCGGACAACGCGTGGAGGCAGGTCGTCGCGTCGCTCGCCGACGCGGGGCGGTTGGAGGTGCTCGCGCGCGTCGTGACGGAGGGCCCCGCCGAGGCGGTGCTGTCGGCGGACGAACGGCGGCGGCTCGCCCCGCTCCTCGCCGCGGGGGTGGTCGTGCGCGACGAAACCGGGTTACTGCGTGCCGCGCCGGAGCGGTTCGCGGCGCTGCTCGCGACGGTCCCCGCTCTCCGGCCGACGGGTCCCGAGCGGTTCCTCGTCGACGGCCGGCTGCTGCGCTCGCCCAAGCGGCTGCGGGACCGCGAGCTCGTGGTGCGGTTCCTCGCGGCGCGGGTGCTGCCGCTGGAGGAGCCCGTCACCGAGCTCACGCTGACCAAGCGGCTCGCGGAGCGCGCGGCAGACCCCGTGTCGTTGCGGCGCGCGATGGTCGACGCCGGCCTCGTGCACCGCACGCGCGACGGCGCGGAGTACTGGCGCACGGTCGTCACGGAGTTCGACGACGTCTGAGGCCGAGGCTGCGCGGGCCCCGCGGCCGGGGCCGCGCGTCGGACGCGGCGGCTAGGGTCGGTGCCATGAGCAGCGAGCGCGCCCTGGCGGCGCTGGAGGCGACGGGCATCGACTACACCGTCACACGGCACGGCCGGGTGGGGTCGCTCGAGGAGGCCGCCGCGGCCCGCGGCGTGGACCCGTCGCGTGTCCTCAAGACGATCGTCGTGCGGCGCGCGGAGGACGACTATCTGTTCGTCCTCGTCCCCGGCGACCGCCAGATCTCCTGGCCCAAGCTGCGCGCGCTCCTCGGCGTCTCGCGCCTGTCGATGCCGGACAAGGAGGTCGCGCGCGACGTCACGGGCTACGAGCGCGGCACGATCACCCCGTTCGGCTCGACGCACCCGTGGCCTGTGGTCGCGGACGTCCGGGTCGTGGCCGGACCGGGGGAGGGCGACGACGTCGACGTCGCGGGTGACGCCGACGGGCAGGGCGCGGGGTCCGAGGCCGCGGCGCGCCTCGTCTCGATCGGCGGGGGCGCGCACGGCGTCGCCGCGACGGTGGACGGGCAGGCGCTCGTCGGGGCGCTGGGCGCGCAGGTCGCGGACGTCACGGAGCCCCTGTAGCGCGTCCGTCCGGCCACGGCGCGGCGGTTGTGTGGGTTCGGAGAAAGGTCGAGGACCACCCCCGCGGGGGCTGGTGCGTGCAGCGCGTCGGGTGCAGACTCGTTCTGCTCCGGTCACGGTCGCCCGGCGCGGTCCGTCGCCCGACGGCGGCGCGCGCGACCGGACGGAGCCTCGCGGGGGCGCGCGGGGAACAGGCCGTCACCACCGGACGTTGTCCGGAGGGGCGGCCGACAGCACGCAGGACGACTCGAGAGAGACGGTGAGCGGGAACCGTGGACACAGGCAGCGCGATCGACCGGACGAGCGGGATCGTCTACGCCCCGGCGGACGGCGGCGTGGTCGTGACGATGTGGGGAGAGATCGACGCGGCGCTGCGCGACCGCGCGAGCGAGGCGATGTCCTACGTGCTGGACACACGAGGTCGCGTCGTGGTCGACGTCGCCGACGTGACCTTCATCGACTCGTCGGGCATCGCGTTCATCATCCAGCTCTACATGCTCGGCGAGGAGGACGGCCGGGACGTGGTGCTCCGCGACCCGTCGACCAGCATCGTCGAGCTGCTCGACATGATCGGCATGGGCGGCCGCATCCCCGTGGAGCGCAGCGGCGCGACGACCGGCCCCATCGAGGTCGTCGGGGCGGTCTGACTCAGGCCGACCCGTACGGCGGGTCGTCGTGGCGGGGCGGTGGCGCGTCCTGGGTGCCGGAGCCGCGGGGAGGGTTCTGCGCCGGGAGCTTCTGGCGCAGCGCCGCCCAGTAGAGCCCGGTGAGCATGCCACCGACGACGGCGATCGGCACGAGCGCGTCCCTGAACCACAGCGCGGAGCAGGCCAGGAGCGCCCCGTACACCATCGGGACCGCCAGGTCGAGGGTGCGTCGGTCCACGGGTCCTCCGTCGGTCGGGTGCCCGCGCGGGCACCGTGCGGCTCGACCCTACCGGGGCGCGGCCTGTGCCGCGGTGCCCCGCCGCAGGTCGGACCGCACCGCCGTCGGTCCTTCGGCCTGTGGGACGCGGTCGGTACGGTGCGGACATGCGCATCCTGCACACGTCCGACTGGCACCTCGGGCGCACGCTGCACGGGGTCGACCTGCTGGAGCACCAGGCCGCGCACCTCGACCACCTCGTCGAGCTGACCCGCACGGAGGGCGTCGACGCCGTCGTCGTCGCGGGTGACGTGTACGACCGCGCCATCCCGCCGGTCGACGCCGTCTCGCTCCTGTCCGACGCGGTGACGCGGCTCGCGGAGCACGCGCACGTCGTCGTCACGCCGGGCAACCACGACTCCGCGGTGCGGCTCGGGTTCGGGGACCGCGTGATGCGTCCGGGCGTGCACCTGCGCGCGCGGCTGTCCGACGTCGGGACGCCCGTCGTCCTCGCGCCGCGCCAGGGGAGCGGCGGGGGAGACGACGCGCCGCTGCTCGTCTACGCCCTGCCGTACCTCGACCCGGACACGGCGCGTCACGCGCTGGCCGAGAGTGACGACGCCGAGCGCGAGCTCCAGGACCCGAGCGCCGGCAGCGGGCGGCGGCCGCTCGCCCGGTCGCACGAGGCCGTCATGGCCGCGGCGATGCGGCGCGTCGGGACCGACCTCGCGCGTCGTCGCGCGCAGGACCCGACCGCCCGGGCCGTCGTCGTCGGCCATGCGTTCGTGGTCGGCGGGCTCGCGTCGGAGTCCGAGCGGGACATCCGTGTGGGCGGGGTCGACGCCGTGCCCGCGGCCACGTTCGGGGGCTGGGGGATCGACTACGTCGCGCTCGGGCACCTGCACGGGCCGCAGCGCGTCACGGTGCCGGACGTTTCACGTGAAACCGCAGGTCACGCCAGCGGGCCGGTGACGGTCGCGCGCTACTCCGGATCGCCGCTCGCGTTCTCCTTCTCCGAGCTGCACCAGCGCAAGTCCACGGCGCTCGTCGACCTGGACAGGCTCGGTGCCGGCGGAGACCCGGACGCGGCCGTCGAGCTCGTCCCCGCGCCGGTGCCGCGGCGGCTCGCCGAGGTCGCGGGGACGCTCGACGACCTGCTCGGGGAGGCGGGCGAGCCGCACGTGGACGACTGGCTGCGCGTCGTCGTGACGGACGCGGTGCGCCCCGCGGAGCTCTACGCGCGCGTCCGGGGACGCTTCCCGCACGCGCTCCAGGTGACCCACCGCCCACCGCGCCCCGCCGAGCGGGAGGTCGTGACCGCCGTCGGGCCGGGGCGGGACCCGCTCGACGTCGCGCGAGACTTCGTCGAGCACGTGGCGGGCCACGCGCCGACCGACGCCGAGGTCGCCGTGCTGCGCGAGGCGTTCGAGCTCGCGCTGGCGGAGGAGCGGAGCGCCTGATGCACCTGCACTCGCTGACCTTCCAGGCCATCGGACCGTTCGCGGGCCTCCACCACATCGACCTCGCGTCCCTCGGCGCGTCCGGGATCTACCTCCTCGACGGGCCCACGGGCGCGGGCAAGTCGACGATCATCGACGCGATCGTCTTCGCGCTCTACGGCAAGGTCGCCTCCGACGCGGCGAGCGACGACCGCCTCCGCTCGGCGTTCGCGGGGCCCGACGTCGAGTCGTTCGTGGACCTCGTGCTGGAGGTCCCGTCGGGCGTGTACCGCGTGCGCCGGACACCCGAGTACCGGCGGCCCAAGAAGCGCGGCACCGGCACGACGACCCAGCAGGCGTCGGTGCGGCTCTGGCGCCTGGCGGGCGTGCCGTCCGCGGAGGCCCTCGCGGGGGTCGACGGCCCGCCCGGCGAGCTGCTCTCGGCGCGCCTCGACGAGGCGGGGGACGAGATCCGCCGGATCGTCGGGCTCGACCGGCGTCAGCTCGTGCAGACCGTCGTGCTGCCGCAGGGCGAGTTCGCGACGTTCCTCCGCGCGAAGCCCGAGGACCGGGCCGTGCTGCTGCAGAAGGTCTTCGGCACCGAGCTCTACCACCGCGCGGCGGTGCGGCTCGCGGAGCTCGCGCGCGCGGCGCGGGCACGGTCGGACGGCGCGCGGCAGGGCGTGCGCGGCGCGGTCGAGCGGTTCACCGGGGCAGCGGGGCTCGTGCCCGACGACGCCCGGCGACTGCGCGAGGCCGCGCAGGACGACGCGCGGCTGCGGCGTGCCGACGAGGCGGACGTCGCCCGGGCCGTGGCGGACACCGGTCGGGGTGTGGCGGACGACGCTCGGGTTGAGGCGGACATCGCTCGGGAGAAGGCGAGGCCGACGGGCCTCGACACCGCGGACACCGCGCCGCCGTCCCCGGCGCCGCTCGACGACGGACGGGTCGCGGTGTGGGATCCCGCCGCACCCGCGGCGGTGATCGAGGAGGCAGCCGCCCCGGTCGCGGGCGTGCACGCGCTGGCCCTCGCGCGCGTCGCGGGGCTGGAGGCCGAGGCGGAGGTGCTGGCCGAGCGCGAGGTCACGGCCAACGCGGCTCTCGTCGCGGCACGCGACCGGCTCGACGCCGAGCGGGCGCTCGCCGACGCCGTCGAGCGCCGGGCGCGGCTGCGCGCCGAGGAAGCGCGCCTCGCGGAGGAGGAGCCCCAGGTCGCCGTCGACCGGCGTCGGGTCGACGCCGCGACCCGGGCCGCCGTCGTCGCTCCTGCGGCGCAGGGCCTCGTCCGCGCGGAGCGGCTCCTCACCGCCGCGCACGACCGGCTCGCGCTCGCCCGGACGGGCGCGCCCGCGCCCCTCGCCGACGCCGACCCGACGACGCTCGAGGCGCTGCGTGCCGACGTCGCGACGGCCGGGGTGCGCGTGACCCGCCTGCTCCCCCTCGGTGCCTCGCTCCCGGCCCGGGACCGGGAGGTCGCGGACGGACGCAAGGACGTCGTGCAGGCCGCCGAGGAGCGAGCGCGCACGCTCGACGAGCTCGCCGCGCGCCCGGCGCGCCGCGAGGAGCTGCGCCTGCGGCTCGCATCGCTCGCCGAGACGGCCGCGACGCTCGGCGCCCTGCAGGAGCGGGCCCTGCGCGCGCGTGCGGTCGAGGAGGCGGCGCGACAGGCCGCGACGCTCGCCGTGGACGAGCAGGCCGCGCGCGCTGCGCGCACGGAGGCCGCGACGGTCGCGCGCGCCGCCGTCGAGCAGGAGGCGCGGGTGCGGGCGGCCCGCATCGCCGGCCTCGCGGGCGAGCTCGCCGCCGGCCTCGCCGACGAGTCGCCGTGCCCGGTGTGCGGCGGGACGGACCACCCGACCCCGGCGCCGCTCGCGGACGACCACCCCACGGCGCAGGACGTCGAGGACGCGGAGCGCGGCCGGGCCGAGGCGGAGCGGGCGCTGCACGACGCCTCCGCGCGGGTCGAGGTGCTCGCCGAGCGGCTGAACGCGCGCCGTCGGGACGCCGAGGGCCTGACGCCGGACGAGGCTGCGGAGCGGGTCGCGGAGGTCGACGCCCTCGTCGCGGGCGCGCGGGTGGCGGCCCACGAGCGCGCGGACGCCGAGCGCGAGCTCGACGCCCTCGACGTGGCCACGGTCGCGCTCCAGCAGCGTGCCGCGACGCTCGCGGAGGAGATCGCCGGCACGACGGCCCGCCTCGACGAGCTCGAGACGGCGATCGGCGCCGACCGGGCCGAGATCCGCGCGGAGGTCGCCGCGGCCGGACCGCTGGTGGAGCTGGCCGACCTGCCCGACGCCCTCGCCGACGAGGGTGGGACCCGCAACCCGGTCGCCGTGCTCGCCGTGGCGCTCGAGGAGCGGCTCCGCACGATCGACGCGCTCGCCGACGCGGGGGCCGCGGTCGCCGCTGCGGGACGGGCCGTCGAGGAGCGCACGGCCGAGCTCGGTGCGCTCGTCGAACGGTCGGGGTTCGCGGACGCCGCCGAGGCGCTGGACGCCGTCCTCGACGAGCCGGTCCGCCTCGCCCTCGCGCGCGGCGTCGCCGAGCACGAGGCGGCGTGCGCCGCCACGGCCGCGGGGCTCGCCGACCCCTCCCTCACGGACCTCCCCCCGGACGCCGAGCCCGACGTCGCCGCGGCGCGGGCCGCCGTCGCGGAGGCCGAGGCGACGGCCCGGGCCGCGGGTCGTCGGCACGAGCTCGTCGCCCGTCAGGCACAGGCTGCGCGCGTCGCCGCGGAGGGGATCGGGACGACGGCGGACGACTGGGACCAGGCACGGGCCGCCGCCGAGCCGGTCGCCCGCATGGCGGCGCTGGCGTCCGGCTCCGGGGACAACGCCCACGCGCTCACGCTCGCGACGTTCGTCCTCGTCCAGCGGTTCGAGGACGTCGTCGCCGCCGCGAACGAGCGCCTCGCGGAGATGTCGTCGGGCCGGTACGAGCTCGTGCGCAGCGCGACCCGCGAGGACGTGCGCGCGCACAAGCGCGGGCTCGCGATGAAGGTCCTCGACCACGTCACCGAGCGCGAGCGCGACCCGCGCACGCTGTCCGGCGGCGAGACGTTCTACGTGTCCCTGTGCCTGGCCCTGGGTCTCGCGGACGTCGTCACGGCGGAGGCGGGTGGCGTCGAGCTCGGGACGCTCTTCGTCGACGAGGGCTTCGGCAGCCTGGACCCCGAGACGCTCGAGGCGGTGCTCGCCGCCCTCGGGCGGCTCCGAGCGGGCGGGCGCGTCGTCGGCGTCGTGTCGCACGTGGAGGCGCTCAAGCAGTCCATCGCGGAACGCATCGAGGTGCGGCGCGTGCCCGGAGGCGGGAGCACGCTCACCGTGCGAGCGTGAGGACGGCGGTGCTTGCCGGACACGCCTGTCAGGGACGCTGAGCGGAGGCACCCACCGACGTCGCCGATGCCGGGTCGACGGCGTCGATGCCCTGGCCGGCGCGACCGAGCGCAGCGCCGTCCACCGGCGGTGAGGGGTGGTGCGGATGGCAGGACCGACCGGGCACGACGGCGCGGTGACCCCGCGCGCCGCCCGGCTGCGGCGGCGCTGGGACCGGGAGGCGGGCGCCTACGACCGCGGCATGGCCGTCGCCGAGCGCCGCTTCTTCCCGGACGTCCGTCCCCGGGCGTGCGGGCTCGCGACGGGCGAGACGCTGGAGGTCGCGATCGGCACGGGCCTCAACCTCGCGCACTACCCCGCGCACGTGCTCGACGGTCGTCTGACGGGCGTCGAGTGGAGCCCGGGGATGCTCGCGCTCGCGCGACGTCGGGCGGCGGAGCGGGGGATCGATGTCGACCTCCGGCTCGGCGACGCGCAGCGGCTCGAACTGCCCGACGACGCCTACGACACCGTCGTCTGCACCTTCTCGCTCTGCGCGATCCCCGACCACCGTGCCGCGCTCGCGGAGATGGTCCGCGTGCTGCGGCCCGGCGGCCTGCTCGTCCTCGCCGACCACGTCGAGTCGACGTCGTGGCTGCTCCGCGCGCTCCAGGCGGCGGGCGACGTCGTGAGCGTCCCGCTCGCCGGGGAGCACTTCCGCCGCCGCCCGCTGCGCTGGGTGCTCGACGCGGGACTCACCGTCGAGCGGCACGACCGCACGCGGGCAGGGGTCATCGAGTGGTTCGCGGCGCGCACACCCGGTCCACGAGCTCCGTGACCGCCGCGCGCACGGGGTGCGGCGGCGCGCCGCCGTCGAGCGCGAGCGCCGCGCGGTCGAACGCCGCGGAGAGCAGGAGCGTCAGCGCGTCGAGCCGGTCGTCGTGCGCGATGTCGAGGGCGGCGTCGTCTGCGGCGTCGTCCGTGACGCGCGGTGCGGTCGGCCCGTGCTCGCGCGCGGGGACGGGGCTCGGACGCTCGGGCGCGGGGTGCGCCTCGTGGCGCGGTCCCGCCGTCGGCCTCCTGGTGCCGTGGTCGCGCGCGCTGCCCTCGCGGGTGCGCTCCTGGTCCGGCGCGATGTCCAGAGCCGCGGCGAGGCCCGCGCGCAGCGTGCGACGGGCGTGGCGCGCGTCGAGGGCGTCGGCCTCGGCGGCGCCGAGCACGGCCGGGGCGTCGACGAGCAGCAGGCGCGTCCGGCCGGGGACCGCCATCGCGTCGAGGTAGGCCCGCGCGCCCTCCACGAGCAACCCGCGGGCGTCGGGTGCGTCGGGTGACTCGGGCGCGTCGCTCGTGCGGGGTGCCGTCCTGGCGGGCGGGCCGGTCCGCGCCTCGATCTCGCGTGCGACGGCCTCCGCCTCGGCCTCGACGACCGCCCGGAACAGGTCCCGCTTGTCCGCGTAGTGGTGGTAGAGCGCGCCGCGCGTGACGTGCGCGGCCGCGGCGATCTGCGGCGTCGACGCCTCCGCGTACCCGGGGTCGACGAACAGCGCGCGCGCCGCTGCGACGAGGGCGGTCCGGGTGGCGAGGGTGCGCTCGGCGTTGGTGCGACGGGTCTCTTGCATACCGACAGACTGTAGGTCATTCTTGGATACATGCAGCCTGTTTGTTTATTCGGAACGGCTGCCCATGACGAGGAGGAGAAGAACCGTGCGCATCACGAGCTGGTACCCGGTGATCATGACCGGAGACGTCGCGGCGACCGCGGCGTTCTACGTCGAGCACCTCGACCTCCGGCCGCTCTTCACGAGCGACTGGTACGTGCACCTGCAGTCCGTGCACGACGACGCGGTGAACCTCGCCGTGCTCGACGGCGACCACGAGACGATCCCCGAGAGCGGGCGGGGGAGGGCGAACGGGCTCCTGCTCAACCTCGAGGTCGAGGACGTCGACGCCGTCCACGACCGGTTCGTCGCGGCGGGCCTGCCGATCCTGCGCTCGCTGCGCGACGAGGCGTTCGGCCAGCGGCACTTCATCACGGCCGACCCGAACGGCGTCCTCCTCGACGTCATCACGCCGATCCCGCCGACGGGCGAGTTCGTCGAGCAGTACGAGGAGTCCGACCTCCCGACGGCGTGAGCGGACCGGACGGGCGCGCCGGAGGGTGTCACGAACCGGGACCGCGTCCGTCCCTCCTACGGGGGCAGGGCGACGACCGACCGCGGTCGTCGCGCGTCATCACCGGGACCGTCGCGACCGCGGCGGGTGGACCGCTGCCCGGTGCCGTCGAAGGAGAGCAGCAATGTCAGCAGCATCGTCCCCGCTCGAGCGCGAGCTGCGGCGCATGGAGGTCATCGCGCGCCGTGAGCAGCTCCGGCTCGTGGGTCGCGTCCTGCCCCGCGTGGCCGAGCGCCGCCGCTGGGCGGACGCCCCGCGGCGTCAGTCCCCGACGACCGCGACACGGTAGACGACCCCGTCGGGCGCACGTCGGCCGAGCGCCGCGCCCGCGGCCGAGCGTCGTACCCGCGGCCGAGAGCTGCGTCTGCGGCCGAGCGTCGTACCCGCCGCCGAGCGCTGCGTCTGCGGCCGAGCGCTGCACGTCCGGGTGCATCCCTCGCCCCGGAGCGCATCTCTCGGCGCGCGGGGTGCTCAGCGCGGTGCGCCCAGGCCGGCGAGGTCGCGCGCGCGGAGCAGCACGTCGTCGAGCATCTGCGGCGTGAGCCGTCCGGTGAACGTGTTCTGCTGGCTCACGTGGAAGCACCCCAGGAGGGTGAGGGTCGGCGCGGGGTCCGCCTGCCCGACGTCGGGCACCGCGCTCGCGGGACGTCCCGCCGCGGCGCCGGCCGGCGTGGGTGCCCGACGCCGCAGCGTCACCTCCGCGCCGTGCGCGAACCGTGGGCGGGGGCGCGGCACGTCCCAGCCCTGCTCCGCGAGCGTGGACAGCAGCGCCTGCCACCCGAACCCGCCGAGCACGACGGCGACGCGCACGGTCTCCCCGAGCAGCTCGACCTCGCGCGCGAGGTACGGCCCGCACCGGCGGCGTTCCTCGGGCGTGGGCTTGTTGTCGGGCGGGGCGCACCGCACCGGGGCGGTGACGCGGATCCCGGTGAGCCGCAGCCCGTCGTCCGCGGACACGGACGTCGCCTGGTTGGCGAGGCCCGTGCGGTGCAGGGAAGCGAAGAGGAAGTCGCCGCTGCGGTCGCCCGTGAACATGCGGCCGGTGCGGTTGGCCCCGTGCGCGGCGGGCGCGAGCCCGACGACGAGGATCCCCGCGCGCTCGTCGCCGAACCCGGGTACGGGGCGGGCCCAGTAGTCGTCCTCGCGGAACGACGCGCGCTTGACCTCGGCGACGTGCTCGCGCCACGCGACGAGCCGCGGGCACGCCCGGCAGTCGACGAGGTGCGCGTCGAGCGCCGCGAGCGTCGGTGCGCCGCGCGCGCCGAGCGGATAGTCGGGTTCGTCGGGCGTCACCCGCCCATTCTCCGCGTCGAGCACGACGTTGCTGTCGTTATCCGGCGAATAACGACAGCAACGTCGTGCTCGACGGCGCGTGGTGTCGTTCTCGGCGCCGGGGCCGCGCCGGGTCAGGCGCCGCGGTCGGCGAGCACCGTCGCCTCGGCGAGCGCTGCGGCGTCGTCGGGGACGGCGACGGTCGCCTCGTGGCCGGGCTGGTCGACGGCGCCCGCGGTACGGGATCCGTCGACCGTCGCGCCGGACGCGGCGGTGGCGCTGCCGACCACCGCCGCGTGCCGGGTGCCGAGGGCGTCCGCCGCATCGTCCGGGACGGGCGCGCCGAACGTGTGCCGCAGGCCGAGCAGGACCGCCCCGGCGATGACGACGACGCCGAACATCACCGCGGCCATCGTCACGGGCGGTGACCCGCCGAGCAGGCCGGTCAGGGGCGCGACGACCGCGCCGACGCCGAACTGGAACGCCCCGATGAGCGCCGCCGCGCTGCCGGCGCGGTGCGCGTTGCGCTCGAGCGCGATGGCGGGGACGGACGGCATGACGAAGCCCGCGGTGCCGAGCGTGAGGACGATGAGCGGGACGAGCCACGCGAGCCCGCCACCGGCCAGCGCCGCGACGAGCAGACCGCCCGAGAGGACGAAGCCCGCGGCGACCGCGCCCTGGAGGATGCGCTCGGGCGCCACGCGGCCCACGAGCGCGCCGTTGATCTGGCTGCCCGCGGTCACGGACACCGCGCCGACGCCGAACACGATCGCGTACTGCTGCGCGGACATGCCGAAGAAGTCCTGGAACACGAACGTCGACGCGGAGATGTAGGTGAACATCGCGGCCATGTAGAAGCCCGCGATGAGCGCGAGCCCGATGAACGACCAGTCGGTGAGGAGCGAGCCGTACGACCGCAGGGCGGCGACGGTCCCGCCGGAGCGGCGGCGTTCCGCGGGCAGGGTCTCGCGCAGGCGGAGCAGCACGAGCACGAACAGCACCGCCCCGACGACCGCGAGCGCGACGAACATGCCGCGCCACGACCCGAGCCGCAGGAACTGGGCGCCGATGGTCGGGGCGAGGATCGGCGCGACGCCCACGACGAGCATGAGCCGCGCGATGACCTTGCCGATCTGGTAGCCCTCGAACGAGTCGCGCACGATCGCCATGGAGAGCACCATCCCGGCGGCCGCGGCGAGACCTTGGACGAACCGCAGGCCGGTGAGCGCGGCGACGGACCCGGCGAACACGATCCCCACGGACGCGGCGACGTAGACCGCGAGGGAGACCAGGAGGGGTGCGCGACGGCCGATCGCGTCGGAGACCGACCCGATGAGGAGCTGGCCGAGCGCGAGCCCGGCGAGCGTGGCGGTGAGCGTGAGCTGGACGCGGGACTCGGTCGTGCCGAGCTCGTCGACGATGCGCGGGAAGGCGGAGAGGTACAGGTCGATCGTCAGCGGACCGATCGCGGTGAGCGCGGAGAGCAGCAGGACGAGGCCCGCGCTGATGCGCCCGGGTCGGGCGGGAGCGGCGGGGCTCGTGGAAGGTCCGGTGCCCGGCTGGGCGGCGACGGGCGCGGTCGGCGCCGGGGTCGCGGGTGGGGTGGAAGCCATGAGAGGGGCAACCGCGGGCGGGGCGTCACATGTTCCCGGACGCCGTACGTGATCGGATGCTGAGACGGCGGAGCGGTCTCAGGCCCTGCCGCGCGCCTCGCCGTCGTGCTGGCCGTCAGCGTCGTCGGTGCCGACCCCGTGCCCTGCCGCTGCAAGACCACGCCGCGCACGGGCCTCCTCGGCGGCGTCGTCGAGCTCGACGGCGAGCGTGCGCGCCTCGTCGTGCAGGTCAGCCGCGCGGCGGGCGTCGCCCGCGGCGAGCACGGCCTCGCCGAGCGCGTTGAGCGCCTCCGTCTCGACGAGGCGTGCGCGGACGCGCCGCGCCAGGTCGACCGCGGCGTCGCCCGTGGTCACCGCCTCGGCGACGGAGCCCGCCGCGAGCAGCGCGGTCGTGAGGGCGCTGCGGCCCTCGGCCTCGGCGTCGGGGTCACCGAGCGCGACGGCGGCCCCCACCGCCTCGCGCAGCTCGGCGACGCCGGACCCGGTCTCGCCGGCGCGCACGAGGAGCCGACCCACGTGCACGCGAGCCCGCGTCGCGAGCCCTGCGTCGCCCAGAGACGTCGCACTGGCGAGCGCGTCGCGGTGCTGCGCGAGCGCACGGTCGAGGCTGCCCTCGGCCTCGGAGAGGATCGCGGCGTTGCTCGACACGATGGCGACGTTGAGGACGTCACCCACGCGGCGCGACAGCGCGAGCGCCCGGTCGTAGCCGGCGCGCGCGTCGTCGTGCCGCCCGAGGATGCGGTGCACGTCCGCGAGGTTGCCGACGGCGCGGCCCTCGCTCACGGGGTCGCCCGCGGTCCGCGCACCGGCCGCCGCGTCGCGGTACGCCGCCTCGGCCTCGTCGAAGCGCCCGAGCCGCTTGTACACGTTGCCGACACGGTTGAGAGTCTGGCCGGGGCGCGGGTCGTCGCCGCGCTCGAGCGAGCGGACGAGCTGGGCGAGCGCCTCGTCGTACCGGCCGAGCCGTTCGAGCGCCCGGCCGAGGTCGCGCCCGGCCTGGGACCGCCCGGACGCCCGCCCGTGCTCGACCGCCGCCGCGTGCACCGCGACGGCGTCCTCCCAGCGTCCCGCCGAGTCGAGGTACGGCGCGAGCAGGGCGGAGAGGTCGGCCACCGGGTCGGCGAGCTCGTGCTCCGCGGCGAGCGCCGACGTCGCGACGAGCAGGTCTCGGTGGGCATCGAGCCACGCGAGCGCGACATCCGTGGTGCTCCTCGCCGACGCGACCCCCGACGCGGACGAGCCCGGCCCGGTCGGCCCCTTCTCGGCGGCGCCCTGCTCGCTCGGGCCGCCCTTCTCGGTCGAGCGCCGGGCCGCGTCGTGGTGGGGTGCCGCCGCACGCACCGCGGGCCGGGCGTCGTCGAGCAGCCGGGTGGCGAGCCGCCCGACGGCCGCGGCCCGCGCGGAGAACGGGTCGTCGGACCGGGCGAGGTCGGCGGCGAGGGTGCGGACGGCGTCGGGCACGACGACCTCGCCGCGCGGTCCGCCCGTGACGAGGTGCGCGCGCCCCAGCGCGGCGAGCACGTCCCGGCTCTCGCTCGTCGAGACGCCGAGGAGTACGGCGACCCAGGCGGCGTCGAGCGGCACCGGGACGAGGGCGAGCAGGCGTAGCGCCCGGGCGTGGTCGGCGGGGAGTCCGCGGTGCGCCGCGGCGAGCGCCGGGTGGAGGGCGGGCCCGGGCAGGTCCTCCACCCGGCGGGCGTGGTCGGCGAGGGACCAGCCCGGCCGCGCGCGGACGTCGCCGCCGACGTGGACCAGCGCGGCGGGGAGCCCTCCGGACGCGCGGACCAGCCGGGTGGCCGCGCTCGGCTCGGCGGCCACGCGGTCCGCGCCGACCAGCGACCCGAGGAGCGCGAGAGCCTCGTCCTCGGGGAGCGGCTCCAGTGTCAGGCCGACCGCGCCGGGGACGTCGAGCACGTGGTGGGCCGCGGCCACGGCGCGTGCCGTGGCCGGCAGGTGCGCGACGACGTCCGTGACCTGGGCGGCCTCGGCCACGTCGTCGAGCACGACCGTCGCGCGCCGCCCGTCGAGCGCGGTCGCGAGGTGCGCGGCGAGGGCGGGGAGGCTGCGCGCGTCCGCGGCGGGCGGCGGCGCGCCGAGCGCCTGGAGCAGCGCGTCGAGCACGACGTCGGTCGAGAGCGTGGCGGCGCTCGGCCCTCCGTGCAGCTCGACCCGCACGACCACGTCCGCCGGGACGTGCGCGACGGCGAGCGCGACGCTCGTCGTCCCCGTCCCGGGGAGGCCCGTGACGGTCACGACGCGCGGCGCGGCACCGCGCCCGGGCGCGTTCCCCTCGTGCGGCGCCGTCCCGAGCGCCGCGACCAGCCGTGCGACCTCGCGGTCCCGGCCGACGAGCGGACGGGCGGCCACGGCATCCTCCACCCGCACGGTCGGCACGACGGCGTGCGGCCCGCCCGCCGGCCCGGCACGCGACGCCGCTCCCTGCGCGGCGACGTGGGCGGGGACGGCCCGCGCCGCCGTCCGGTACGCCGCACGCCATCCGGCGGGTCGTGCGTCGCCGAGGACCTGGGCCACGTCGGCGAGGAGGCCGACGTCGAGCCGCGTGCGGCCCGCGCGAAAGACGTCGTAGACGGTCACGCGGCCCGGCCGCGCCTCCGCGACGGGCACGCCCCGTGCGGTGCGGAGCGCGCCGACGCGGCGCGCGATCTCGGTGTACGACGGGTCGCCGGCCCAGGCGCGCAGCGCGCGCAGACGGGCCGCGAGCTCGTCCACCGACCCGGCGCCCACGGGGGACGGCGGCGGGTCGAGGGGCACGGCGCCAGGCTAGCGACGGCCACCGACCGGCGCCCGACGTGACCGCGGCCACGGAGGCGCTGGCACGCGCGACCGGATGAAGAACGGGCCCGCGCCGTTCGGGATCGTTCGGGACGCGTGCCCCGGGACCGCCCGCACGGTCACGCTGCCCGGAGGCCGCGACGACCGCGGCGCGACGGACCGCGTCGGTGGCGCGGGAGACGAAGGAGCGACGGTGGGCCTGTTCGACAAGCTCAAGGACATGTTCTCGGGGACCGCGGACCTGTACGCGAAGGAGGACGCGCCCGTCCTCACGCCCGCGCAGCAGCGGGGCCTCGCGCTGGGTGCGGTCTACGCCGTCGAGGGCGTGCTGCCCATCAACGCGCTGACCGTGGAGGCCGACGCGCGCACGGCCGCGAAGCCGCTCGCGGCGGGGTGGGACGTGCGGGGCGCGGACGACGTCGAGCGCACGTACGAGTTCCTGCTCACCCAGGGGCACCGCGGCTACTACGCGATCGCGATGCCCAAGGTCGAGGAGCTGTACTCGGGCCGGCTGAGCCGCCGGGACGCGAAGGGCGCGGCCGAGCAGCACGCCGCGCAGGCGCGCCAGGAGGCGACCGCCCGCGGGCTCGACCCCGAGCGCGCGGTCGCGTTCTACCAGGGCTGGAGCGCGTCGGCGCAGGTGGGCGGCCACGGCGAGCTCGCGGACCCGCTGCCGCCGTCGATCGCGGCGTGGGACGCGGCGCGGGTCGTGCACGTGAGCCGCCTCGCGGTCGACGCCGGGTTCGTCACGCCGGAGCGGGCATGGGCGGCGATCGAGGAGGCCGTCGTGATGTCGCGCCCCGCGTACGCGTCGTGGGAGCAGCTCGGCGACGGGTTCCTCGCCGGGCGCGCGTTCTGGTCGGCGGGCAACCGCACCCCGATCGACCAGGACCTGCCCGACTTCAAGCGCGCGGTGCGGCGTCTCCTGGACACCGAGTCGTCCCCGTGGCGGACGCTGGCCTACTGATCGTGCGGTCGCCCTGGTGGTGGCGTGCGGGTGTCCTGCTCGTCGTGATCGGGGTCGGCGCGGCGGTGGTCCTCGCCGACGACGGTCTGCGCTCCGAGGTCCACGCCGCGCTGTCGAACCTCGTGCGGGCCCTGTTCTGACGACGGACGCGCCCGTCGAGAACGACGACGCTCCGCGTCGAGCACGACCTTGCTGTCGCCACGAGCGTCAGAACGACAGCAAGGTCGTGGTCGGCGGACCTAGGGTGGGCGCATGAAGCGACTGGTGGGCCTGCTCGTGACGCTCGTGGTGATCGTGGCGGTCGCCGTCGTGGCGGACCGGGTCGCCGTCGGGGCCGCGGAGCGTGGCGCGGTGACGGCGTTCGAGGAGCAGGCCGACGACGTCACCGGGGCGCAGCTCGACATCACGGGGTTCCCGTTCCTCACGCAGCTCGCGCGCGGCGAGCTGACGCACGTCACCGGCTCCGCGGACACCGCGTCGTTCGGCGGCTACGCGATCTCCGACCTCCAGGTCGAGGCCGACGGCGTGAGCACGTCGACGCCGTACCGGATCGCGTCCGGGACCGCGTCGGGGGTCATCGCCGCAGAGTCGCTGCAGCAGATCGTCGCGGAGCAGACCGGCCTGGACGTGGGGGTCACCGCGACCGACGACGTCCTCTCGCTCGCCTTCGACCTGCTGGGCGCGACGATCACGGTCGACGTGACGCCGCGCGTCTCCGGGCCGGCCGAGCTCGCGGTCGACGTCGTCGCGGTCCGCACGGGCCTCGGGACGGTGTCGGTCGACGACCTCCCGTCGGGGATCTCCCGCGCCCTGTCCGACCTGCGGGTCCCGCTCGACCTGCCGGACGGCGTCGCGCTCGACTCCGTGTCCGTCGTCGAGGGCGGGGTGCGCGTCGGGGTGACGGGGACCGACGTCGTCGCCGAGGACCTGGTGGCGTCGTGACCCGCGCGGGCGGGACGGGGGCGGCACGGTGAGCGAGGCGGCGGTCGACGAGCGGCACGTGCTCGCGGCACGCCTCGCCGCGCACCGGCTGCGGTCGCCCGACCTGCCCGACGTGCCGACCGCCGTCGGGCACCTCGTCGCGGTGCAGGGCCAGGAGTTCCACCCCGCGCTGTGGGGCCTCACGCGCCGGCTGCGACCTGACGCCCGGCCCGGCGCGGCGGGGGCCGCCGCGGCCTGCGACCGCGGGGAGGTGGTGCGCACGCACGTGCTGCGGCCCACCTGGCACCTCGTCCGGTCCGACGACGCCCGCTGGCTCGTCGAGCTCAGCGCGCCCCGGGTGCACCAGGCCAACGGGACGATGTACCGGCAGGTCGGGACGGTGGGCCACGCCACCGAGACCGACCTCGTCGTCGCGGCGGTGCAGGAGCGGCCCCGGACGCGCCGCGAGCTCGCGGGCCTGCTCGCCGCCCACGGACACCCCCTCGAGGGCATCGCCCTCGGCTACGTGCTCATGCAGGCGGAGCTCGACCGGCAGCTCGTCAGCGGGCCGCTCGACGGCAAGCAGCAGACGTACGCCGCGTTCGACGACCGCGTCCCCGCGGGCTACGGGCCGCTCGGCGAGCGGTTCGACCGCGACGCCGCGCTCGTCGAGCTGCTGCGCCGCTACCTCGCGGGCCGCGCGTACGCGACGGTGAAGGACGTCGGGCAGTGGTCGGGCTTCACGCTCACCGACGTGCGGCACGCGCTCGACCTGCTCGGCGAGGACGTCGTGGCCGTGCCCGGCGCGGGCGCGCTGGAGGGCGTAACCCTGTGGCGGCTCGCCGACGCCGACCCGCGCGTGGTCGACCCCGGCCCGTTCGTCGGCCACCTCGCGCCCGACGGCGACCCGGACCGCCCGGTCGTCGACCTGCTCCAGAGCTACGACGAGCTCTTCATGTCCTACGGCGAGACCCGTGCGCTCGTCGTGGCGGAGGGGGTCGACCTGGGCGACCGCCTCGGGTCGTTCATCCACGGGCTCGCCGTCGACGGCGTGGTCGTCGGGCGGTGGCGCTGGGTCGTCGGGACGCGCGACGTCGTCGTCGAGCCGCAGTGGCGCCGCGCGCCCACGCCTGCGGAGACGGCGGCCTTCGACGAGCAGGTCGCCGCCGTCTCCGCGCACTGGTCCCGACCCGCTGACACCACGCCCGCGCGCCGGTAGGGTGCGGGCACCCGCAGAGCGGCGGGTCGCGCAGGGGGACAGGGGGACGCATGCACGAGGCAGCACCGGAGGACGAGGGCCGCACCGAGGGTCCGGGGGACGACGCGCGGACAGGGCGCGGCCCACGTGCGCGGGCCCTGCTCGTGGGCGGGGCGCTCGTCGTGGCCGTCCTCGGGGTCGGGGTCGCCGCGGCTCTGACCGGTCGCGCGGCAGGCACCGAGCCGAGCGACGCCGTCGGCGGTGCGCCGGCCGCGGAGGCGCCCGGGGACGACCCGGCGCTCGCCGCCGAGACCCCGGCGCCGACACCCGTCGAGACGAACGGGGTGCAGCAGTGCGGCACCTTCACCGGTACCGCGGGCACGCCGGTCCGGGTCCGTGGCGACGACGGCGAGCCGACCGAGCTCGGCGGTCTCGAGGGCTGGTGGAACGGCACGCCGGCGAGCGACGCCGGGGGCTGGCTCGACGTCGAGAAGTGGCCGCGCCAGGTCCTCGACCACCCGGCCACCGTCACCGTCGAGACGACGACCGGCACCGTCCTGGAGTCGTTCGACCGCCGCACCTGCACGGGCGTCGAGGGCTGGACGGCGCCGGACCTGTCCGCGCTCCCGCCGTCGACCGTCGTCGTGCTCGACGCCGAGACGGGCGAGGTCCTGGCCGAGCACCCCGTGGAGCTCGTGACGCCCTGAGCGCGCACACTGGCGGCATGACCACTCTCGCGACAGACCGCGGCCTGACGATCGCCGAGGCGGCGGAGGCGACCGGGCTCACCGCGCACACGCTGCGCTACTACGAGCGCGACGGGCTGCTGCCGGACCCGGTCGAGCGCGCGTCGTCGGGCCACCGGAGGTACCGCGAGCAGGACCTCGGCTGGATCACGCTCGTCACGCGTCTGCGCGCGACGGGCATGCCCGTGCGCGAGGTGCGCGCCTACGCGGAGCTGGTGCGCGCCGGGGAGGGGAACGAGGCGGAGCGGCTCGACCTCCTGCGCGCGCACCGCGAGCGCGTGCGTGCCGAGCTCGCGGCGGTCCGCACGCACCTCGACGCGATCGAGCACAAGATCGACGTGTACGAGGCCCGCGCCGCGCGGGAGGACCGCTGACGGGTCCCGCGTCAGGGGCGGGGCGCGCCGGGGCGCGTGACGAGATGGACCAGCACCGACGTCAGCACGATCACGCCGACGTACACCGCCATCGCGACGGGCGACGTCACCGCGACGACCGTCAGCGCGACGTTCCCGACGAGGTGCAGCGCGACCGCGGCCGGCACCCCGCCCCGGAGGCGCTCGCTGACCAGCCAGTACGCGCTCGAGAGCGGGATCATCGCGAGCAGGAACAGCACCGCCTCGACGCTCACGAGGCCGAGCGACGACTGCCACGTCCCGGTGAGAGCGAACAGCGGCAGGTGCCAGACCGCCCACACCGCGCCGAGCACGATCGACGTCACGAGCGGCGAGCGTCGACGCCGCAGGCGGGGCTGCGCATACCCGCGCCACCCGAACTCCTCCGACAGCGGCCCCGCGCACAGCGAGACGAGGGCGAACAGGAGCGGTCCGCCCGACCCGGCGACGGCCGCCGCCCCGGCCGACAGGTCCGTCGTCGGGCCGCCGAGGAACGGCACGACGAGCGCCGTCAGGACCGCGGGCGCGGCACCGATCCCGACCGCGGCCGGGAGCCATCGTCCGGCCGCGCCCCAGCGCGCCGCCCGCGGGCTGCGGCGGCCCGCCGCCCGCAGCACGAGCGCGGCGAGGCTCGGGCCGAAGCCGCCGAGCGCGAAGAGCGTGAACACGAGCGGGTCGGCGAGGTCGCCGCCGAGCAGCCACGCGGCGCCCCACGACGTCCAGGACAGCCCGAACGCGAGCACCCAGAACGCGGCGAGCCCGCCGCGGAGCGGCCGCTCGGGGCCGTCCGGGGACAGGGCGGAGGCGTCCCGGGACGAGGCGGGCGAGACGTGCCGGGACCGTGCGGGAGCGGGGAGAGGACGTGCGCTGGTCGTCATGTCTCGATCTCACCGCTTCGTCCCGTTCCGCGGACCCCGGGCCGCCCCCGACCGCGGGTGGGGACAACCCCCGTCCGGCTCGGCGGGGAGGGGGGTGGCAGGGTGGGGGCGTGACGACGACGCCCGAACCTGCCCGACCCGCCAACTGGGCCGGGAATCTCACCTACTCCTCCGTCGAGGTCGTGCATCCCCTGACGCCCGACGCGCTGGCCGACGTCGTGCGGCGCTCGCGCCGCGTGAAGGCGCTCGGGTCCCGGCACTCGTTCGGGGACGTCGCGGACACGACCGGGACGCACGTCGTCCTCGACCGGTACGACGACGGACGCCCGCCCGTCGTGATCGACCCCGTCACGGGCGTGGCGTCGGTCGCGGCGGGGCTGCGGTACGGCGACGTGACGCGGCACGTGCAGGCGGCGGGTCGTGCGTTCGCGAACCTTGCCTCGCTCCCGCACATCTCCGTCGCCGGTTCCGTCGCGACGGCGACCCACGGCTCGGGCGACGCGGTCGGCTCGCTGGCGAGCGCCGTCGTCGGGCTCGAGCTGGTCGCGGGAGACGGCGAACGGCGCCGCCTGCGGTGCGGGGACGCGGACTTCCCGGGAGCGGTCGTCGCGCTCGGGGCGCTGGGCGTGGTGACGCGGGTGGAGCTCGAGACCGTCCCGACGTTCGACGTGCGCCAGGACGTGCACGTCGGGCTGCCGTGGGAGGCGGTGACGGCGCACTACGACGAGCTCACGGCGTCGGCGTACTCGGTGAGCCTCTTCACGGACTGGGGGCCCGACGGCGTGCAGCAGGTCTGGCGCAAGTCGCGCCTCGCGCCGGGGGAGACCGGGACCGCGCGCGAGGAGCTCTTCGGGGCGACGCCCGCCGCGACGCTGCTGCACCCCCTGCCAGGGGTCGACCCGCAGCACTGCACGCCGCAGCTCGGCGAGCCCGGCCCGTGGAACGAGCGGCTGCCGCACTTCCGGCTCGACTTCACGCCGAGCAACGGCGCGGAGCTCCAGTCGGAGTACCTCGTGCCGCGCGCGCGGGCGCAGGAGGCGTTCGCGGCGATGCGCGACCTCGGCCCGCGCGTGACCCCGCTGCTCCAGGTGGGGGAGGTCCGCACGGTCGCGGCCGACGCGGAGCCCCTGTGGCTGAGCCCGTTCGACGGCGCGGCGGTCGGCGTCCACCTCACGTGGAAGCCCCTGCCCGACGACGTCGCGCGCGTCCTGTCCGACGTCGAGGCCGCGCTCCTCCCCCTGGGCGCCCGCCCGCACTGGGGCAAGCTCTCGCACGCGCTCGTCCACGACCCGGGCTCGGTCGCGGCGCTCTACCCGCGCTTCGACGACTTCGGCGCCCTCGTCCAGCGCTACGACCCCGACGCCCGCTTCCTCGGCGGCTACGTCGAACACCTCCTGGCATCCTGACCCCCCGCCCCCCGCCGACCCCCCTCCCCGCCCCCCACCCCCCACCCCCCCGCCACCCACCCCCCCCGCCACCCGCCCCCCCGACCACGACCCTGCACCCCGTCGAGCACGACGTTGCTGTCGGAATGCGGGTCATTCCGACAGCAAGGTCGTGTTCGGCGGGGTGGTTCGTCACGGTTCGGCGTCGATGTCCCTGCCGGTTTGGTGAGTGGAGCGGTGCGGCCTCACACTCGTGCGCAGGTGCTGCGCACCGCCGGGTCCTCTGTTCCCCGTACGTTCCTCGGCCTCCGGGCCGGGTGCTGACGTAACACGACGGAGACGATCGGTGTCTACGCTGCCCCTGCCCGGCCCCCACCCGATCGGAGAACACCATGCGTACGACCCTGCGCAAGCTCCCCCTCGGCCTCGTCGCGCTCACCGCGACGAGCGCCCTCCTGCTCACCGCGTGCACCGACGCCTCCCAGACCGGGACGGACGGCAGCACCGCAGGATCCGACGAGACGTCGTCCGCGCCGTCGTTCGACCCCTCGACGATCGAGGTCGACGACGCGGCCGCGGCGCTGCTGCCCGAGGACGTCGCGTCCGCGGGGACGCTCGTCGTCGCCTCGAACACGGAGTACGCGCCCGCCGAGTTCATCGACGCGGACGGCACGACCCCGATCGGCTTCGACATCGACGTCATCAAGGCCGTCGGCGCGACGCTCGGCCTCGACGTCGACGTCCAGTCGGCCGACTTCCCGGCGATCATCCCGGCGCTGGGCACCAAGTACGACGCCGGCATCTCCTCCTTCACGATCACGGAGGAGCGCATGCAGGAGGCCAACATGATCTCCTTCCTCAACGCGGGCTCCGCGTACGCGGTCGCGGCGGGCAACCCCGACGACGTCGACCCGGCGAGCCTGTGCGGCCTGACCGTCGCGGTCCAGACCGGCACCATCCAGGACGAGGACATCGCCGTGCAGAGCCAGGCGTGCACCGACGCGGGCGAGGAGAAGATCGACATCCTCCAGTACGAGTCGCAGTCCGACGCCACGACGAACGTCGCGGGCGGCAAGGCGCAGGTCCTCTACGCGGACTCGCCCGTCATCGGCTACGCGGTCGAGCAGACCGGTGGGCAGCTCGAGCAGCTCGGCGACGTGTTCGACAGCGCGCCCCAAGGCGTCGTCGTCGCGAAGGACGACACCGAGCTCGCCGCCGCGATCCAGGCGGCGCTGCAGTCGCTCATGGACAGCGGCCAGCTCGTCGAGATCCTCGGCGCGTGGGGCAGCGGGGACGCCGCGCTCGACACCGCGGAGATCAACCCGTCCGTCGGCTGACGCCCTCGCGCGGCCTCAGCCCATCCCTCCTCCCAGTCCCCGCCGTGTCGCGGGCGCCCACCCGGCGCCCGCGACCGGCACACTGGACGCCTGCACGGACGACGCCGTCCGCGCGGCCCGGCTCGTGCCCCGAGCCCCGACACCCCGAGGTGCACCATGACCGGTAGGACACCCGGCGGCGACGCCGCCGGCGCACCGGGCGACGACCCGGTCCCCGACCGCATCCACGCCCGACCCGTCCCGCGGCCCGGCCGGTGGATCTCCGCCGTCGTGCTGCTGGTCCTCGCCGCGATGGCCGCGAACGCGCTGCTGACGAACGAGAAGTTCCGCTGGGACGTCGTCTGGCTCTACTTCCGCGACGTGACGGTCGTGCGCGGCGTGGGCTGGACGCTCGTGCTGACGTTCTGCTCGATGGCGATCGCGATCGTGCTCGCCGTGCTGCTCGCGATCATGCGACGGTCGGACAACCCCGTCATGAAGTCGGTGAGCTGGGGCTACATCTGGTTCTTCCGCGGCACCCCGATCTACACCCAGCTCGTGTTCTGGGGCCTCGTGTCGGTGCTCTACCCCCGCCTGAGCCTCGGCATCCCGTTCGGCCCCGAGTTCTTCGAGTTCCGCACGGCGGACCTGTTCACGGCGTTCGTGTGCGCGCTCATCGGGCTCTCGCTCAACGAGGCCGCGTACCTCGCGGAGATCGTCCGCGCGGGCCTCGGGTCCGTGGACCCGGGGCAGACCGAGGCGGCCAAGGCGCTCGGCATGAAGGACGGCAAGATCCTCCGGCGCATCGTGCTGCCGCAGGCCATGCGGGTCATCGTGCCCCCGACGGGCAACGAGACGATCTCCCTGCTCAAGACGACGTCGCTCGTGCTCGCGGTGCCGTTCACGCTCGACCTGCAGTACTCGACCAACGCGATCGGCAACCGGCTCTTCCTGCCGATCCCGCTGCTCATGGTCGCCGCGATCTGGTACCTCCTCATCACGAGCGTCCTCATGGTGGGCCAGCACTACATCGAGCGGTACTACGGCCGCGGGTTCGGCACGCAGACCGCGGCCCGACGCCGCAGGCGCAGGCCGGGCGGCACCGGCGGCGGCCGCAGGAAGCCCAGCAAGCAGGACCTCATCGCCGCGTCCGGCACGACCAAGGACGACCCCTTCCTGGAGGTGACCCCGTGAGCGGGACGCACGACACGCCGTCGGGCAACCGGGCGCAGGCCGGCACGAGCACGCCCATGGTGCAGGTCGAGGGCCTGCACAAGATGTTCGGCGACCTCCACGTGCTCCGGGGCGTGGACCTCGAGGTCCCGCGCGGGTCGGTGTGCGTCGTCCTGGGGCCGTCGGGCTCGGGCAAGTCGACGCTCCTGCGCTGCGTCAACGAGCTCGAGGAGATCACGGGCGGGCGCATCCGCGTCGACGGCGAGCTCATGGGCTACCGCGAGGTGACCAAGGACGGGCGCACGCGCCTGCACCGCCTGCACCCCAAGGTCGTCGCGCGCCAGCGCTCGCGCATCGGCATGGTGTTCCAGCGCTTCAACCTGTTCCCGCACATGACCGCGCTCGAGAACGTCGCGGAGGCGCCGGTGCAGGTGCAGGGGCTCGGGAAGGCGGCCGCGCGGGCACGGGCGGCCGAGCTCCTGGAGCGCGTCGGCCTCGCCGACCGCGCCGACCACTACCCGGCGCAGCTCTCCGGCGGCCAGCAGCAGCGCGTGGCGATCGCGCGGGCGCTCGCCATGGAGCCCGAGCTCATGCTGTTCGACGAGCCGACGTCGGCGCTCGACCCCGAGCTCGTCGGCGAGGTGCTCGCCGTCATGCGCGACCTCGCGCGGTCCGGCATGACGATGATGGTCGTGACGCACGAGATCGGGTTCGCGCGCGAGGTCGCGGACACCGTCGTCTTCATGGACGAGGGCGTCATCGTCGAGCGGGGCACGCCCGACCAGGTGCTCGGCGACCCGCAGCACGAGCGCACGCGGTCGTTCCTCGCGCACGTGCTGTAGGGGAGGGTGCTCCTCAGCCCGCGCGGCGGCGGCGCGGCAGGGCGGGGGCGTCGTGCGCCGCGAGGAGCCGGGGCGAGAGACCGGTGGGGCGCGCGACCGTGACCATCTCCCCGCTGAGCGCCCGGCCCAGGTGCACGAGCGGGAGCATGTTCTCGTGCTCGACCACGAGCGCGTCGTAGATCGGGGTCTCGTCGTCCGAGGCGTGGGAGCGGGTGTGGGAGAGGGATCGCGTCAGCACGCCTCCCACCTTCTGTGAGGGACGTGCGTTCCGCGACCGGAAGCGGTGACGTGTCCGTGAGGCGTTCGTGGAGACGTTCGTGAAGTTCCGGCCGCCGTGGGTCACCGGTGGCGGGACGCGGAGCGGCGCAGTTCAATGCTGCTGACCCGAGTTCGTCGTCGCGTCCGGGCCGTCCCCGGGAGGACCGCATGAGCCTCGCCCCGATCGTCCACGAGCTCCGGCTCGCGTGCCCCGTCGAGGTCGCGTTCGACACGTACGTCGACCGGATCGCGGAGTGGTGGCCTCCCGGATACACCGACGACGCCCGCTCGTTCACCGGTCTCGTCGTCGAGCCCGTGGTCGGCGGTCGCGTGGTCGCGTCCCACGGTGCGGACGAGCAGGTGTGGGGTCGTGTCACCCTCTGGGAGCGCGCGACCCACCTCGCGCACACCTTTACCCCCGGACAGCCCCCGGGCCGGGCGTCGCTCGTCCGGGTCGACCTGCGGCCGAGCGCGAGCGGGACCGCCGTGCGGTTCGAGCACGGCGGCTGGGCGCCGGGCAGCGAGCGCGTGCGGTCGCGCTTCACGGGGTGGCCGCGCATCCTCAGCCGCTACGCGCACCTCGCCGAGCACCCCGACCCGGAGAAGTGACGTCCGGGCTCGCGGGGGACCGCCGCGGTCTCACCAGCCCCAGTCGCCCCAGTCCCAGCTGCCGTCGTCGGTGTTGCCGTTGTTCCCGTTGCCGGGCTGGTCCTGCTGGTCGCGGTCGTCCTGCTTCTTCTGCCGGTCGTCCAGCTCCTGCGACCGCTTGGCGGCGTCCTCCTCGGCCTTCGTGATCGCCGCCTCGCGCTCGGTGAGCTGGGTCGTCGCCGCGTCGAGCTCGGCGCGCTGAGCCTCCAGGTCGGCGCGCTCCGACTCGAGCTGCTCGCGCTCGGCCGCGACCTCGCTCTGCACGCGCTGCGCCTCGGCCTTCTCGCGCTGCGCCTCCCCCTGCGCGGAGAGCGTCAGGCCGATGCCGACGAGCAGGCCGAGGGCGACGCCCGCGAGGCCGACGGCGGTCGGGACGAGCCATCGGCGGCCGCGGTCGGGGGCTGCGTCCTCGTCGTCGTCGGCGCCGGGGAGCGCGAGCGGGCCGACGCCCCCGGAGGCGCGCGTCGGGTTCGCCGTCGCGCGCGCCGGTGCCGTGGCCGGGCCTGCGGGCGTCGGGCCGACGGGCACCACGCCGGAGCGCGCGGCTCCGGTGGAGACCGTCGGGGCCACGCTCGCGACCGCCGGCCGCGCGGCCGGGTCGTCGAGCAGCGCCCCGAGCGCGGGGAGGATCATCGTCGAGCTGGCGACCGGGTGGTCGTCGCCGGCGCCCGTCGTCACCGGGGCGAGCGTCGCCACGTGCGTCGCGTCGGCCGCAGGGCCCGCGGGGTGCGCGCCGACCACCCCGGTCACGCCCACCGCCGGGGTCGCGCCGGACGAGCGCTCCCGCAGCGACCGGCGGGTCGGCGCCCCGCCCGCGGAGGGTACGGGCTCAGAGCGCGACGGCCCCGTGGGCAGGGGCTCGGTCGTGCGGAGCACCGGCGCGTCCGGGAGGGGCACGGGGACCGGGGACGCGGAGGCCCCCGCGTCCTCCCAGAACACCCAGCCCGGGGGCGGGGCCGGCCAGGACGGGTCCGGGTGCCAGTCGGTCGTGGGGGTGAAGCCCTCGGGGACGGGCCACCCCGGGGGCGGTACGAACCGCACGGCCATGGGTCCTCCTTCGGTAGCGCCCGGTGCGCGGTCGACGGGGACGCGGGGTCTCGACGGGGCTCCGGGTTCGACGGGAACAGTAGGGGAGTCGTGGCCTCCGGCACGAATCGCACCGGACGTGGGCCGACGCCTGAACCCGCCGTGACCCGGCCGTGGCCCGGGCAGCACCGCGTCCGGCCGCGCAGCGACGTGGGTGGTCGCTGGTAGAACGGGGGCAGACCGGCGAGGCGGCCCCGCTCCCGCCCCGGCGGCGATCGTCCCCGACCCGGAGGTGTGCGTGTTCCTCGTCGACGAGCCGGCGCTGCGGACCGCCGCGGCAGACCCCGGCCGGACCGCCCCCGGCGGCGCCCCCGCGCGCGAGCGTGTCCTCGTGCACTCGGCGAGCGACCTCGTCGTCGCCGCCGACTGCGAGTACCGGCTCCTGTGCCGTCTCGACGAGCAGCTCGGCCGGGCGCCGCGCCACGACGCGGGGGAGGACGCGATGCTCGCGCGCACCGCCGCGCTCGGCGCGCGGCACGAGCGGGAGGTCCTCGCACGCTTCGAGGCCGAGCACGGCGCGTTCGACCCGACGACGGGCCGCGGCGTCGTCCGGCTCGAGCCGCCGCGCGGGGTCTCCTGGGACGAGCTCGTGGCCGCGCAGGCGCGCACGCTCGCCGCGCTCGAGTCCGGCGCCGACGTCGTGCACCAGGCGGCCTTCTTCGACGGCTCCTTCCACGGGCGCGCGGACTTCCTCGTCCGGACCGGCACCGACGACGCGGGGGCGGCCCGCTACGCCGTCGTCGACACGAAGCTCGCACGGCGCGCCAAGGTCCCCGCGCTCCTCCAGCTCGCCGCGTACGGCGACCAGCTCCAGGCCGCGGGCGTTCCCGTCGACCCCGACGTCTCTCTCGTCCTCGGCACGCGCGAGCGCACGTCGCACCGCCTCGCGGACCTCCTGCCCGTGTTCCGGGACCGTCGCGACCGGCTCGTGCGGCTCACGGCCGAGCACGTCGCGCGCGACGGCCGCGCCCCCTGGGACGACCCCGCCGTCCGGGCGTGCGGGCGCTGCGACGACTGCCGGGCGCAGATCGACGCCCACCGCGACGTGCTGCTCGTCGGCGGCGTGTACGAGTCGCAGCGCGCACGGCTGCACGCCGCGGGGATCCGCACGATCGAGCAGCTCGCCGCCGCGACCGACGAGACACCCGTGCCCGACGGCATGAGCCGGTCCGCGTTCGCGAAGGTCCGACGCCAGGCGGCGCTCCAGCTCGGCACCGGGCCCTCCGACGGGACGGTCGTGTGGGCCGACGCCTCGGGTCCGCACGAGCTCTCGTGGCGTATCGACGACCCGGCGCCCGTGCTCGCGCTGCCCGCGGCGAGCCCCGGTGACGTCTTCTTCGACTTCGAGGGCGACCCGCTGTGGACGGACGAGGGCGGCACGAGCTGGGGCCTCGACTACCTGTTCGGCTGGGTCGAGCGTCCCGCGGCGCCCGAGGACCGCCCGCCCTTCCACGCGCTGTGGGCGCACGACCTCGCGGCGGAGCGCGACGCCCTCGTCGCGTTCGTCGACCACGTCAACGCGCGCCGCCGCACGTACCCGGACCTGCACGTCTACCACTACGCCGACTACGAGCGCGCGCACCTGCTCGCCATCGCCGCGCGGCACGGCGTGTACGAGGAGGAGGTCGACGACCTCCTGCGCGACGGCGTGCTCGTCGACCTGTACGCGGTGGTGCGCCAGGCGCTCCACGTCTCGGACAGGTCCCGGTCGATCAAGAAGCTCGAGCCGCTCTACATGGGCGACGAGCTGCGCACCGGCGACGTGACCACCGCCGCCGCGTCCGTCGTCGCGTACGCGGAGTACACCGCGCTGCGCGAGGCCGGCCGCGACGACGCGGCGGACGAGCTGCTCCGCGGGATCGCGGACTACAACCGGTACGACTGCGTGTCGACGCTGCGGCTGGGGGAGTGGTTGCGTCATGCGGTTCTCGACTCCGAGGTGGTCGCCTCGGGTGCGGTGTCGGGGGAGGTGCGCGCCGTCTACCATCCGCGCCGCTCGTCCCTCGCGGCGCTCCCGCCAGACCCGACCACGACGGCGCGCACCTCCCCCGACACCGCCATGTCCGTCACCTCTCCCGGGGGCGAGACCGCGCCCGACACGCGGGGTGAGGATCCGGTGGACGTCGAGCTGCGGGAGCGGCCGTCCGCGGTGGTGCTGGAGGAGGAGATCCGGGAGGTCGTGGGGGAGGACCGGGCCCGGCGGGGCGCCGACGAGGGGGCGCTCGCGCTGTACGGCGCGGCGGCGGGGTACTTCCGGCGTGAGGCGAAGCCGTTCTGGCACGAGCACTACTCGCGGCTCTCGCTCCCGGTGGACGAGTGGCTGGGGCGCCGCAACGCGTTCCTCGTCGAGCAGGCCGAGGTCGTCTCGGGCTGGGAGGTCGAGCCGGGGCGCCGGACGTGGTCGCGCCGCCTGGCGCTCGTGGGCCGGCTGCCCGAGGGCAGCGACCTGCGCGTCGGCGTGGCGCCGTACCTGCTCTACGACCCGCCGCTGCCGCCGTGCGCCAAGACCGCCGCCGACGGGGTGCGGGGCTGGCTCACGGGGGCGTCGGTCGTCGACGCGGCGCGTCGCGCGACGCCCGCGGGCGAGCGGGACGTGCTGGTCGTGCGCGAGCAGCTCCCGACCGGCGCCGAACCGTTCGACGCGACCCCCGTCGCGCTCACCCCGTCGCCCGGCCCGAGCGCCAAGCCGCTCGAGGCGGCTGCGGAGGCCGCAGCCCGGGCCGCGCTCCAGGCGTGGCGGACGACAGGGACGCTGCCGCTCGACGCCGCGACCGACGTGCTCCTGCGACGACCCCCACGGCTCGCGCCGGAGACCGCCGCACGATCAGCCGGCGCGCACGTCCCGGCAGGTGCCGACGGACCGGCCGGTCCCGGGCTCCCGCCCGTCGTGGACGGCGACGTCGTCACGGCGGTCACGACCGCCGTCGAACGGCTCGACGACTCGTACCTCGCGGTCCAGGGGCCGCCCGGGACGGGCAAGACGTACGTGGGGTCGCGCGTGGTCGCCCGGCTCGTCGCCCAGGGCTGGCGCGTCGGGGTCGTCGCGCAGTCGCACGCGGTCGTCGAGAACATGCTGCGGGCGATCGTGCTCGGGGCGGGCGTCCCGCGCGAGGTCGTGGCGAAGAAGGTCGCGGCGGACGGCCCGTCGGCGCGCGCCGTGTACGACGAGCTCGACGGCACCCACCTCGCGGCGTTCGCGACGCAGCCGGGGCCGCGCGTCGTCGGCGGCACCGCCTGGGACTTCGCTGCGGACCGCCTCCCGGCCGGCACGCTCGACCTGCTCGTCGTCGACGAGGCCGGCCAGCTCTCGCTCGCGACCACCGTCGCGGTGTCGCGCGCCGCGCGCCGCCTCCTCCTGCTCGGCGACCCGCAGCAGCTCCCGCAGGTGAGCCAGGGCCGCCATCCGGAGCCCGTCGACCGGTCGGCGCTCGGGTGGCTCGCTGACGGTCACGGGGTGCTGCCCGCACGGCGTGGCTACTTCCTCCCCGTGACGTGGCGCCTGCACCCGCGCCTCGCGCGCGCCGTCTCGACGCTCGCGTACGAGGACAAGCTCCACGCGCACCCGCTCACCGCGGCCCGGCACCTCGACGGCGTGCCACCCGGGGTCGAGCAGGTGCTCGTGGAGCACGCCGGGAACTCTGTGCGGTCCCCGGAGGAGGCGGCAGAGGTCGTCCGGCAGGTCGAGAGCGTCCTCGGTCGGTCGTGGACGACGACGGTCGACGGGGCCACGGAGGAACGTCCCCTCGGGCAGGGCGACGTCCTGGTCGTCGCGGCGTACAACGCGCAGGTGTGGGCGGTGCGCGCGGCGCTCGGGGCCGCGGGCTACCCGGACGTCGAGGTCGGCACGGTCGACCGGTTCCAGGGCAAGGAGGCGCCGGTCGTCGTGGTGACGCTCGCCGCGTCCTCGGGCAGAGACGCCTCGCGCGGCCTCGGGTTCCTGCTGTCGCGGCACCGCGTCAACGTCGCGGTCTCGCGGGCGCAGTGGCGCGCGGTCGTCGTGCGGGCGCCCGGGCTCACCGACGTGCTGCCGCACTCGCCGCGGGGCGTGGAAGAGCTCGGCGCGTTCCTCGGGCTGACGGGCTCCGCGCCTCTGGGCTGACCCGCCGCCGACCTGCTCCGACGCTGGGCGCAGGCCGACGGCGGCGCCGTCACGGATCAGGACCGCGGCCGGGGAGTGCCGGACCCGGCGTCGCGGGGTCGGAGCCCACCGTCATGGTGTCGGGACTTGGCGGTGCGGTGTCGGGACTTGGCCGTGCGGTGTCGGGACCTGGCGGTGCGGCCGGGTCAGAACTCGCCGAAGCCCCCGAAGTCGTCGAAGCCGCCGCCGAAGTCGGCACCGCCGAAGTCGCCACCGGCCGAGGGGTCCTCGCCCGCCGCCTCGACCGCTCCACCGTCCCCGCCCTCGGCAGCGCCGGGGTCCTCGGCGCCCTGCTCGGCCGCGGCGTCCTCCGCGACGGGCTGCGTCGGGTCGGCGAACGTGGGCCCGAAGAGGGCGTTCGCGACCGCCGACCCGATGACGACGCCCGCGATCGTGCCGAGCAGGCTCGAGCCGACCATGGCGCCGAAGCCGGGTGCGCCCTGGCCGCGGCCGGCGAACGTGCGCTCGAGGGTGCCGGGCTGGCGCATCTCGGCGCGCGTCGCCATCCGGGCGAGGTCCTGCGGGGCGTCGGACGTCGCGCGCTCCGACGCCGGGACCTGCTCGCCGAGCTCGGCGAGCACCTGCCGCCGCTGCTCGGGCGTCAGGCGGGCGAACGCCTCCGCGTGCGCCTGCTCCACCTGGTCCGGGGGCGCGGTGCGCAGCAGGTACCGGTAGCGGTCGACCGCGACCTGGTCGGGCGTGCGGGGCGCGGCCGCCCCGGGGCGCGCGTCCTGCGGGGCGCTCCCGTAGGCGGGCTGTCCGGGGTGCTGCGGGGCGGGGTACTGGGTCGGGTGCTGCGTCGGGTGCTGCGCCGGCGAGCCGTGGGGGCCCGCCTGCGGGGCGCCGTACGGGTCGCGCGGCTCGCGGCCGAGGAGCCGGTCCAGGAATCCCATGGGTCGTCCTCCGAGTTCGGTGGCGCGGCGTCGTGCGCTCGCGCGTGGCTCGTGGCCGGGTGCGGCTCACTCCCGGACCAACGAGAAGCCCCGGCTCGTGGTTCCGCCCACCCCGCCGAACCCGGGGTCGTTCCTCACCGCACCGCCGGTGTGAGGAGCCATCCCGGGTTCGGCACCTCACGTGCCGGGCGAACCCTGCCCCAGATGCACGAGTGCCCCCGACCGGACGGTCGGGGGCACTCGGTGAACGATCGGTCGGCGCGACCTGCGAGGGTCGTCACCGGGGAGATCGGATCAGATCGCGCGGATGTTCTCCGCCTGCGGGCCCTTGGGGCCCTGCGTCACGTCGAACTCGACGCGCTGGTTCTCCTCCAGCGTGCGGAAGCCCTGCGACTGGATCGCGGAGTAGTGCGCGAACACGTCGGCGGAGCCGTCCTCGGGGGCGATGAAGCCGTAGCCCTTCTCGCTGTTGAACCACTTCACGGTTCCGGTAGCCATTGTTACTCCTTCAAGAGTGTGGAAACACCCCCCGCGGGCGCAGGGGAGTACATCACGGTGTTCGTCGTCAACTCTTGGGTAACAAGGTCCGCCGGGCGCCCGCCGGGTGGCGGTCACATCGACGCGAGGACAAGCGAGGCACTGCAATCTCGGGGTCAACCGTACAGGGTATGCCCCTTCTTGGCCATGGCTTGCCCCGCGAGTGTCGTGACGACCTCACGACGGCGCGACGTCGCAGGTCACGGCCCGAGAGCGGTCAGCTCCACCACCGGCACGACCCGCCGCCAGTCGGCCTCTCCGCGCTCGGCGGCGAGCGGCTCGGCCCACTCGCGGAGCACCGGCTCCAGCACGGCCCAGCCCCGCGCGTACCGGGCGGCGTACTCGCGCAGGAGCCGTGCGCCGTCGTCGGGCGGGAGCGTGCGGGCGGTGCTCCGCACCTGCCGGCGGCGCCCCACCCACACGAGCACGCGCGGGTCCGCCACGACGTTGCGGTACCACTGCGAGCGGGGTCCAAGCCCCGCGACGACGACCCACGACCCGGGCGCGGGCCGGTCGGTCACCTCGAGGACGACGTACCGCGCCTCGCCGGACGTCCGGCCGCGGTGCCCGAGGAGCAGGAGCCGCCCGCCGGCGAGGAAGCCGAGGCCGGAGCGGAAGAGAACGATCGGGGCCCGGACGAACCAGCGGGTGTGCAGGAGGCGCGACGCGAGGGTCATCGCCCCACCGTAGGCCGACGCCGGAATCGGCACATTCGTACCGTCCACGGAACGAAACGAGACCCTTACGTTACGAGTCGGTAACAACTCCCTGCGTCCCACGAAATCCGATCCGCCTACGTTCGCGTCACCCAGGAACGCGGAGGGCGCCACCTCCCGCGGATTCGTGGGTCCGGAGCCCTCCGAGATGCCGCGGAGGGCTCCGGGCGACACGTCTGCGGGCAGGTTTCGTCACCGGGTGACCTGTGTCACTATTCAGCACGCAATTCAGTGTTGAATTCAGCGATCGACCGCGGAGAGAAGCGGCTTGGCTGCCCTCCGCGGGGATCAGGACCACGGAGGTTGGCATGCATCGCACAGCACGACGGGCGAGCGGGGGTGCTGCCCTGCTCCTCGCGGCCACTCTCGTCCTCACCGCCTGCGGTCCCCAGTCCCAGGGCGGCGGAGACGACGAGACGACCGGGACGTCGACCGAGACCGACGACGGTGGCTCGGCCGACCTGAGCATCGTCCCGTCGGTCCAGATCGACATCGACGGCGCAGAGGTCCCCGCGGCCGAGGCCGGCAACCCGGTCGACCCGGCAGGCGACGGCAGCGCCGAGTGCGCCGAGGGCACGTCGATCGCGATGGCGGGCGCCCTCACGGGCCCGAACGCCGCGCTCGGCCTCAACATCCAGTACGGGGCGCAGGTCGCGGTGGACGCGTTCAACGCCGCGAACCCCGGCTGCCAGGTCACGCTCAAGCCGTTCGACACCGAGGGCGACCCGCAGAAGGCCACCCAGGTCGCGCCGCAGATCGTCGGCGACGCCACGGTCCTCGGCCTCCTCGGCCCGGCGTTCTCGGGCGAGACCGCGGCGACCGGCGACGTCTTCAGCCAGGCCGGCCTGCTGTCGCTCACCGCGTCGGCCACGAACCCCGACCTGACGACGAACGGGTGGACGAACTTCTTCCGCGGCCTCGCCAACGACGCCGTCCAGGGGCCGTCAGTCGCCAAGTACCTCGTCAACACGAAGGAGTTCGGCAGCGTCTGCGTCGTCTCCGACAACTCGGACTACGGCATCGGCCTCGCCCAGCAGATCACCGAGGGCCTGGGCGACGCCGCGAACGAGGACTGCGCCGCCGAGGTCAAGACGGGCGACAAGGACTTCTCGGCCGCCGTCCAGATCATCTCGGGTGCGGACGCCGACGCGGTCTTCTACGCCGGCTACTACGCCGAGGCGGCACCGTTCGTGCAGCAGCTGCGCGACGGCGGCGTCGAGATCCCGTTCGTCTCGGCGGACGGCACGAACGACCCGCAGTTCGTCTCGCAGGCCGGTGCGTCGTCGAAGGGCGCGATCCTTTCCTGCCCGTGCGGCCCCGCGCCGGAGGACTTCGCGGCCACCTACGAGGAGTCGGCCGGCCAGGCGCCGGGCGTGTACTCGGTCGAGGGCTACGACCTCGCGACGATCATGCTCACGGGCATCGCGTCCGGCGTGACCGACCGCGCGGGCCTGATCGACTACGTGGCGAACTACTCCGGTGAGGGCCTGGCCCGCACCTACGAGTGGGACGACACGGGCGAGCTCGCCTCGGCGCTCATCTGGATCTACGAGGTCCAGTAGTCCGACGACGACGGGCGCCCTGCCCCGACGCCCCCGCACCGCGCGGGGGCCGGCGGGCGGGGCGCCCGTCGTGGACCACGACCTCGTACACCAGAGAAAGAATCAGGGAGCGTCATGCCCGCTCTTGCTGACGCGCTGATGCACAGCGCGACCGCCGGTCCCCTCGTCCACCAGTCCCTCATCGACTTCAACATCGCGGGCCTCGCCCGGAACTTCTGGGGCCTCACCATCGAGGGCCTCACCTACGGCGCGATCTACGCGCTCGTGGCCGTCGGCTACACGCTCGTCTACGGCGTGCTGCGGCTCATCAACTTCGCCCACTCCGAGGTCTTCATGCTCGGCATGTTCGGGCAGTACGCGACCCTCATGCTCCTGGGCTTCGCCCCGAGCGGGAACGCATACGACAAGGGCATCGCCCTCACCGTCCTCTACCTCGGCATCGCCATGCTGGGCGGGATGCTCGTCGCGGGCGGCGCTGCCGTCGGGCTGGAACGCGTGGCCTACAGACCGCTGCGACGGCGCGGCGCGCCGTCGCTCGTGTTCCTCATCACCGCGATCGGGATGTCGTTCATCATCCAGGAGTTCGTGCACTTCGTGCTGCCGAAGCTCACGGGTGGCACGCTCGGCGGCGTCAACGCGCAGCAGCCGATCCGGCTGGTGCAGCCGGAGGTGCAGTTCACGATCGGTGGCGCGCCGGTCACGAACATCACCATCGTCATCATCCTGTCGGCCCTCGTGCTCGCGCTCGCGACGGACATGTTCATCAACCGCACCAAGTTCGGCCGCGGTATCCGCGCGGTCGCGCAGGACCCGGTGACAGCGACCCTCATGGGCGTCTCGCGCGAGCGCGTCATCATGCTGACGTTCCTCATCGGCGGCATCCTCGCCGGCGCGGCCGCGCTCCTGTACACGCTGCGCGTGCCGAACGGGATCATCTACTCCGGCGGCTTCATCCTCGGCATCAAGGCGTTCTGCGCCGCGGTGCTCGGCGGGATCGGCAACCTGCGCGGCGCGCTGCTCGGCGGCCTGCTGCTCGGCGTCATGGAGAACTACGGACAGGTCGTCTTCGGGACGGAGTGGCGCGACGTCGTCGCGTTCGCGCTCCTCATCATCGTCCTCATGTTCCGCCCGACGGGCATCCTCGGTGAGTCGCTGGGGAGGGCCCGCGCATGAGCACCTCGACCCCCGCTCCCCAGCCGGCGCCCGAGGGCCGCCCCACGTCCATGCCCCCGGTGGGACGGGTCGCGACGAAGGACCGCCCGCACGGCGGCGTCGGCGACCGGTTCCGCCTGTGGTGGGACGCCCAGGCGCGACCCACGCAGTGGCTGATCGGCGTGCCGTTCCTGATCTTCATCGCGCTCGTGCCGGTCCTCAACATCCCCGTGCTCACCACGGTCGGTACCAACTTCGGCGGCGTGATGGCGCAGTTCGGCATGATCGCGCTCATCGCCATCGGCCTGAACGTCGTGGTGGGACAGGCCGGCCTGCTCGACCTCGGGTACGTCGGCTTCTATGCCATCGGCGCGTACACGGTCGCGATCCTCACGAGCCCCGACAGCCCGTGGAACCAGACGGACGAGTGGCTGTCGAGCGACTGGGCCTGGCTCGCGGCGCTCCCCGTCGCGGTCGCGATCACGTCGCTGTCGGGCCTGATCCTCGGGTCCCCCACGCTGCGTCTGCGCGGCGACTACCTCGCCATCGTCACCCTCGGCTTCGGCGAGATCGTCCGCCTCCTCGCGGACAACCTCGACGAGCTCACGGGTGGCGGCCAGGGCCTGCGCGGCGTGGCCTACCCGCGCGTCGGGGTCACGGAGGAGCTGCCCAACGGCGTCTTCTCCGCCGGCAACGCGGCGGGCACGTTCAACTCGGGCGTGTGGTGGTACTGGCTCAGCCTCGTGTTCATCGTCATCTCGCTGCTCCTCGTGGGGAACCTCGAGCGCTCGCGCGTCGGGCGCGCCTGGGTCGCGATCCGGGAGGACGAGGACGCGGCGGAGATCATGGGCGTCCCCACGTTCCGCTTCAAGCTGTGGGCGTTCGTCATCGGCGCGTCGATCGGCGGCGTCGCGGGCGCGCTCTACGCGGGCCAGGTCCAGTTCGTCATCCCGACGAACTTCAACGTCATCAACTCTGTGCTCTTCCTCTGCGCGGTCGTGCTCGGCGGCCAGGGGAACAAGCTCGGGGTGATCCTCGGCGCGTTCATCATCGTGTACCTGCCGAACTTCTTCCTCGGCCGCACCGAGCTGTTCGGCATCCCGATCAACGGCAACGAGATCGCGAGCTACCGGTACCTGTTCTTCGGGATCGCGCTGGTCGTGCTCATGATCTTCCGTCCACAGGGCCTGATCCCCGTCCGGCAGAAGCTGCTCGCCTACGGGCGCGAGCTCTACGTGGCGGCGCGCCGCGCGGCGCAGGCCGCCACGCGGTCGGGGTCCGACGGCGGTGCGCGGCCGGGCTCCCCGGCCGTCGCCACGGCGACGGGCGGGACCGGCACGGGAGAGAGCACGACGGACGGGGAGGAGACCCGATGAGCACCCACGACCCCGGCGGCATCGGGGCGGGCGGCGAGCACGGCGACGAGCACCTCGCGTCGTCGGGCCGCGCCGACTCGTCGCGCGCCGACCTGTACATGCCGGGCGCCGTCCTGGAGGAGCCCGCGATCGTCGACGTCGCCGAGGTGCGGCCCGAGCTCGCGAACCCGGAGCTCGTCGACGCGATGGTCGCGCCGGACCGCACGGTCCACGCGAAGGTCGGCGAGCCGCTGCTCCAGATGCAGAACGTCACCGTGCAGTTCGGCGGCCTCGTCGCGCTGGACGACGTGACGTTCGACATCCGGCGCGGAGAGATCCTCGGCCTCATCGGGCCGAACGGCGCGGGCAAGACGACGGCGTTCAACGCGATGACCGGCGTCTACCGGCCCACCAAGGGGCAGGTCGTGTTCGACGGCTCCCCGGTCGGCAAGCTCAAGCGCTACCGGATCACGCAGCGCGGCATCGCCCGCACGTTCCAGAACATCCGCCTGTTCAACGAGATGACGGCGCTCGAGAACGTCGTCGTCGGGTCGGACGCGCGGCACCGCACGTCCGTCCCGGGCGCGCTGTTCCGCACCCCGCGCCACCGGCGCGAGGAGCGGGACGCGATCGACCGGGCGCTCGCGTTGCTGGAGTTCGTGGGCGTGGGCGGGCGGGCGACGGAGAAGGCGCGCAACCTCTCCTACGGCGACCAGCGCCGTCTGGAGATCGCGCGCGCCCTGGCCACCGAGCCCAAGCTCCTGTGCCTCGACGAGCCCGCGGCGGGCTTCAACCCGGCGGAGAAGGAGTCCCTCATGGACCTCATCCGCCACATCCGCGACGACGGCTACACCGTCCTGCTCATCGAGCACGACATGCGCCTCGTGCGGGGGGTGACCGACCGCATCGTCGTGCTCGAGTTCGGGCGCGTCATCGCGGACGGCACGCCCGACGAGGTCACGAGCGACCCCAAGGTCATCGCGGCCTACCTGGGCGTGCCGGACTCCGAGCTGACCGCCGACGAGGGGGGCACGGGCGCGGACCGTGCCGCAGGGCCGACGACCGAAGGAGGCAGCGGCGATGCCTCTGCTTGAGCTGCAGGACATGACGGTCGCCTACGGGCGGATCGAGGCGGTGCGGGGCATCTCGATCACCGTCGAGGAGGGCGAGCTCGTCACCCTCATCGGGGCGAACGGCGCCGGGAAGACGACGACGATGCGCGCGATCTCGGGCATCCGCCCGGTCTCGCGCGGCAAGGTCCTCTTCGACGGCAAGGACATCACCAAGATGAAGGCCCACCTGCGCGTGCTCGAGGGCATCGTGCAGGCACCCGAGGGCCGCGGGATCTTCCCCGGCATGACCGTCATCGAGAACCTCGAGATGGGCTCGTACGCGCGCACGTTTGCGTCGAAGGCCGAGCACGACGAGACCCTCGACCGGGTGTTCGACCTCTTCCCGCGCCTCGCCGAGCGCAAGGAGCAGGTGGGCGGCACGATGTCCGGCGGCGAGCAGCAGATGCTCGCGATCGGGCGCGCGCTCATGGCGCGCCCGCGGCTCCTGCTCCTCGACGAGCCGTCGATGGGTCTCGCGCCCATGGTCATCCAGCAGATCTTCCGCATCGTGTCGGAGATCAACGCCCAGGGCACGACGGTCCTGCTCGTCGAGCAGAACGCGCAGCAGGCGCTGTCGCGCTCCGACCGCGCCTACGTGCTGGAGACGGGCGAGGTCGTGCGCAGCGGCGGGGGCAAGGAGCTGCTGGCCGACTCGAGCATCAAGGAGGCGTACCTCGGCGTGGCCTGACCCCCGGCGCAACCTGGTCGAGCACGCCTCTGCGCGCTGCCGAGAACGACATGGGTGCCGCTATCCGACGGATAACGGCACCCATGTCGTGTTCGGCGGGGTGGGGGTGGTCAGCGGCACGCGGGCCGCCGCGAGGCGGGCCTCGCCCTCGCGCACGAGTTCGTCGGCGTCCGCCGCTCCGGCGACCGACCATGTGAGCGAGGTGCGGAACGTCGGCCGTGCCGGGCCGTCGGGGCCGCCGAGCCGGGCGAGGACCTCCTGCCGCAGGGCCTCGGCGCTCGCGGCGGCCTCGACGTCACCCATCGCGGGCAGCGTCGCGAGCACCGCGAACCGGTCGCCGTCGACGCGACCGGCCTCGCAGCCCCCGGGGAGCCACGACCGCAGCCGTCGGCCCACGCCGGCCAGCAGCGCGTCCCCGGCGTCCTGTCCGTGGAGCGCGTTGACCCCGGACATGTCCTGGACGTCGAGCAGGAGCAGCGCGACGCGTGTGCCGCCGTGCGCGACCAGCCGGCAGCGCCGGGTGAGCGAGTGCCAGGTGCTGCGGCGCGAGAGCAGGCCCGTCAGCGCGTCGTGCGTGGACCGCTCCGCGAGCGTCCCGACGAGCGAGCGCACGAGCTCCGCCGCGCCGACGCTCGCCCAGTGGCCGCCGTGGACGAGGACGTCGTCGTACCGGTGGTCGTCGGGCCGGGACATGGCGAGGGTCGCGACCTCGGTGACGGCCGCCGTCGGCGCGACGACGAGCGGCGCCCAGTCCGTGACGCTCGCGACCGGTCGGCGTTCCAGGACCGCGCGGCCGTAGCCGAGCCGGCCCGTGAGCGCGGCGACGAGGCTCGAGCGCACCACGACGCCGAGGCGACCGTGGGCGTCGGCGGCCGGAGCGCCCGGCGGGGGGACCGCGTCGTCGTGCACGACGACGCACGTGACGTCGGGATTGCGGAACACGACCTCCAGCTGGCCCACCGGCATGGAGGAGCCGACCGACAGGACCGGCCGCGCGAGGTCGGCGACGGTGCCGCTCGCGCGCGCGGGCGGCCGCATCGCGGTGTGCTGGGCCAGCTCGGTGAGTTCGTCGTGCACACGGGCAGTGTGGCGGCGCCGCGACCGTCACGGCCGAGGTCGAGGACAGAGTTCGTCGAGAGTTCACGGCCGCGTCACGCGGCCGTCGCCGGGCGTCACCGCGCGGCCCGTGACGGGCCGTGAGGGCCGTCCCACGGTCACGTGCGAGGCGAGGTCGGAGCACGGGAGCCCCTAGGCTGGCAGGGTGCCGCTCCGCCGTCGTGACGCCCGGGACCGACTGACCTTCGAGCTGGTCGAGTCGGCGGACGCGGACGCGGACCTCGAGGACGACTCACCGGCCTGGGGTTCCGCCGCCGGCACCACGCCCGTTCCTCGCGGCAGCACCGCGGGCGCCTCCCGGTCGGGCGCCGCGTCGCCGGTCGACCTCGACGCGCTCGGAACCGGACAGGGCGTGCCGGTCCCGGGCCCGGAGGACGCCCCCGGCCCGGCCGAGCCCGCGGACGGCGACCCTTCCGGCGGTGCCCGGGCGTCCCGCTCCGGCCGACGGACGGCCGTGGTCGGCGCGGTCGCCGCCGGGGTCGCCCTCGTGCTCGGCGGGATGTTCGCGGTCGACGCGTGGCACGGCCGGGCCGACCTCGACCGCCTGCGCGCAGCACCAGGCGGGGTCGAGCCGCTCCCCGACGCCCCGCGGGAGCAGTGGACCGCCGACGTCACGCTCCCGGGCGGCTTCTCCCTCGTCCCCGGCGCCCTCGTGACGTTCGAGGGGGAGTCCGCCGTCGCGCGCTCGCTCGACACGGGCGAGGAGCGCTGGCGCGTCGAGGTCGGCGCGTACGCGGCGTGCGGCAGCGCGCTCGTCTGGTCCCTGCCGTTCGGCGAGCCGGACGACACGCTCGTGTGCCTGGCCCCCTCCCTCGACGCGGCGGGCGCACCGCTGCCCGAGGACGAGCTGCCGGTCGACCCGATGACGGGGCGCGTCGAGGCCTCGGCGTGGACGGTCACCGTCGTCGACGCGGACGGCGAGGTGCTCGGCCGTCGAGACGTGACCTCGGAGGGCGGCGCTCCCTCGCCCGGGCTCGGCGGGACGATCGTCCGGGCGGAGCGCGTGGGCGAGGTGCCGGAGGGTGACGGTGCCCTGGTCGAGCAGGACACGGTGACGGGCGAGATCAGCGAGATGCCCGACGGACGCCCGGCCGTCGTCCGGGTCGAGGACGCCCTCACGGGTGACCTGCGCTGGGAGGCCGACCTCCCGTTCGTCGCACGGTCGGGGCAGTGCGTCGAGTGGAGCGAGACCGACGGCACCCAGACGACCCGTGCCGAGCTCGAGAACCTGTGGGTCGCCGTCGAGACACGACTCGTGCGCGTCGACGGCTGCGGCGTCACCTCGTGGTTCACGCCCGACGGGACCCGGCTCGACGACGTCGGCGTCCCGACGGACGGCGTCGTGGCGCTCGGCGACGGCACCTACTACCGCGACCCGACGAGCAACGACTACAGCTGGGGCTACCCCGCGGGCGGGGACGTCACGGCGGCGCCCGCGATCCTCGCGCCGGACGGGACGGTGCGCTGGGAGGCGCCCGGCCCCGTCGTCGTGCCCCGGTCGACGGACGGGCGGCCGAGCCCGCACGTGGTGCGCGACGGGCTGGGGGTCGTCGCCTACGACCAGGCGGGCGCGGAGCTGTGGCGCACGGACGAGGTCGGGACGCCGGAGAGCGTGCTCGTCGCGGCGAGCGACACGCTGGTGATCTCGAACGGGTACGGGAACGGCGTCCTCGTCGGGCTCGACGCCGCCACGGGCCACGAGCGCTGGTCGTTCGGCAGGGAGGAGGCCGAGGCGGTGCTGGACGTCGGGTCGGGCTGGGGGACCGACACGGCGTACACCGACGGCACCCGGGCGATCGTCACGGTCTCCGACTGGGACGTCGGGAGGACCACGCTCGTCGCGCTCGACCTGTCCGACGGCCACGTCGCGTGGACGACGGAGGTGTCGGCCGACGGGGGCTCCTGGGCGGCGCCGCTCCAGGGTCGGCTCCTGCGGATGAGCGAGACGGAGATCACCCGGCTCGGTTGACGGCCGTCCTACTCTGGGCGTGTGCCGCTCCGACGACGAGACGGCGGTGACGACCGTCGCACGTTCGAGCTCGTCGAGTCGGTCGGGGTCGACGTGGATCCCGACCTCCTCGACGCGCCCCACCCCGTGCTGCTCGGTGCGCTCCCGCGCGACGCCCCGCCCGGTCTCGAGCACCACGACCCGACGCGGCTCGGCGGCGACGACCTCGACGACGCCGGCGTCGGCGTCCCGGGCACCGCACCGCGTGCGCCCGGCGCGGACCGTCGGCGACGGCGGTGGGTCGCCGCCGCCGTGGTGACGGGTGTCGTGGCCGCGCTCGTGGGCGGGATGCTCGTCGTCGACGCGGTGACGAGCCGGGACGCGCAGGAGCGGCTCGAGAGCGCGCGGGGAGCGGTCCACGCGCTCGACGGTGCCCCGACGGAGCGGTGGACGGCGCCGGCGTCGACGGACCGTGGCGCCGGGTTCCTGCCCGGCCTGCTCGTGACGGTCGAGGGTGACGAGGCGGTCGCGCTGGACCTGGCCACCGGCGCCGAGGCGTGGCGCGTCCCGCTCGGCGGGGACGAGGCCGTGTGCGGGTCGTGGAGCCCGTGGGAGCTGTCGAGCGCGGTGTCGCGCGAGGTCGTGTGCGTCGCGGGGTCCGGGGTGGGGCCCTACTGGTACGACCCGAGGACACCGTCGCAGGCCGAGCCGGGCGCGGACGTCCCCCCGGCGCACGTGACCGTCCTCGGCGCGGCAGGGCAGGTCGTGGGGGAGCGCGACGTCGAGGTGGGCGACGCGGTCCTCGCGCCGGGTCCCGACGGCGGCCTGGTCCGGGCCGAGCGCGTCGGGGAGCCGGGGGAGCCGAGCGGGCCGCCCGTCGCGGTCGACCCGGGCGCCGGGGAGTCGGTCGACGGCGTCGCGGGGCGGGACGTCGTCGTGACGGTCGAGGACGCCCTGACCGGCGCGGTGCGCTGGCGCAGCGAGCTCCCGTTCCAGGACGTGCCGTGGTCGTGCACCACGTGGGACCCCGAGACGGGTGGCGAGGAGATCGAGCCGGACCGGCTCACGCTCGTCTCGACGGAGACGCTGGTCGACGTCGGCGGCTGCGGCGTCGCGGCGTCGTTCCTCCCGGACGGCGTGCGCCTGGACGACCCCGACCTGCCCACCGACGGCGCGGTGCCGCTCGCGGGCGGTCGGTTCCTCGTGGACGCGGACCGGCAGGGCGCGACCGGGGCGCTGCGCGCCGACCGCGTGCTGGACGCCGCCGGGGTGCCTGTCCTCGACGTCCCGGGCGAGCTGCTCGACCCGCAGGCGACCGACGACCCGGCGCCCGGCGTGCTCCTCGTGCGCGACGGGATCGACCTGCGCGCGTACGACGACGAGGGTGCGCGCCTGTGGACGTACGACGGCGCGCGCGTCCCGGAGGCCGTCTACGTGCTCGCGGAGGGCACGGCCGTCGTCGGGACGGCGAGCACGGTGTTCGGGCTGGATGCGCTGTCCGGTGAGCAGACGTGGTCGCGGTTCCTCGACGACCTCGGGGGCTACGAGGGCTGGTCGGCGATGGTGACGCAGGCCTTCACGGACGGGCGGTGCGTGATCCTGGTGCTGGTCGACCCGGCGACGGGGACGCACCCGCGCGTGGTCGCGCTCGAGCTGTCGTCCGGTTCGGTCGTCTGGGAGCAGGACCTGGACGGGGAGCAGGCGTCGTTCGTCCCCGTGCAGGGTCGGCTCCTGCGCTGGGACGGGCAGACGGTCACGCTGCTGGGGTGAGCCGCGCCCCGGCTCGGCCGGGCTCACCCGACGAGCACCGCGTCCCGCGGGACGGCGGCCCAGCCGGTCCGGCGCGCCGTGAGGTCGGTCCAGCCCAGTCGGCCGGTGGGCGACCACGTCGTGACGTAGCGTCCGGGCCGCAGGCGGTCGTCCGTGGCCCACAGGACGGTGAGCGCCGCCTCGGCGGTCCGGTCGCCCGCGTCGGCCAGGAGCGTGAGCTCGGCGACCCGGTCCGTGAGTGCGACGGCGCGGTCGTCCGGGGCGGCGCCGGGCAGGGCGGACGCGCCCCACACGTCCCACAGCAGGAGCTCGTGCCGCTGCCGGTGCGCGAGGTCGGCGAGCACGTACCGCTGCACGAACCCGGGCCCGGTCAGCCAGGGCAGGTCGGGGCCGGCACCGTGGTCGGCGAGGTCGCGCCGCCCGGCGCGGTACGCCGTCCAGGCCTCGGCCGCGGTCTCGAACGGGGACCCCTCGCCCGTCGGCAGGTCGAGAGGGTCGAACGCGACGCCGTCGGGCGCGATCTCGGGGTCGGACCGGACCCACCGTGCGCCGTCGTGCCGTTCCACCACGACGTGGTCGTGGTGGAACCCGTCCGCCCCGAGGTAGTTCGCGAACCCGAGGCGCGTCCGGGCCGGGACGCCGTGCTCGCGGAGCACGGCGACGGCGAGGAGCGAGTGGTCGCGGCAGCATCCCCCGACCTGCGCGTCCGCGGGCCGCGGCGCGGCGAGCGGCGCGCCGGGCGCGCGCTGGGTCGCGGCGTCGAGGATCGACGCGACCCAGCGTCGGTCGACGTCCGCGCACTGGGCCGGGGTGGGTGCCGTCGCCCCGGCGCGGTAGTGCACGACGGCGTTCGTCACGGCCGCGTGCAGGCTCGCCGGGTCGGGTGCCACGGCCGCGAGGAGCGGCGCGTGGTGACGCGGGTCGGAGTAGGGGCTGTGGGAGGCGTAGCGCGAGACGTCCATGCCGCGAGCCTCGAGTCCGCCCCAGGGGCAGGGTCAAGCCTCCTTCCCGGTGGCGGTGCGGTGGCCCCCGATCTACGGTCGGCCCAGCCGCTCGGCGTCGAGCGTGCGTGCCGTGCACCGATCGACGAAGGGGCCAGAGCCATGTCCGACGCGAGCACCGAGACCAGCACCGGGACGAGCACCGAGACCGGCCCGGCGACGAGCGCCGTGACCGACGCTCTGGCCGCGGCGGTCGCCGCGGTGAGCACGCCCTCCCCGGTGGACACCCCGCTCGGGCGGTTCGACCTGGTCGACGGGGTGCCGACCCCGGAGTCGGTCGAGCGGCTGTACGGGTCGCTGGACTTCCTGCGCGGCGTGGAGGCGTTCCTCAGCGCGATGCCCGGCGCGTCGCTCGTGGCGATGCGGCGCGGGTTCCGCGAGCTCGGCCTCCTGCGCTCCAACCAGGTCGGCTACACCGACCCGCGGGCCGACTCGGGCGGCATCTTCCTCACGCCGAACACAGCGACGACGTACGGGTCGCTCTTCGTCGACCTGCGCGAGACGGGCCCGCTCGTCATCGAACCCCCCAAGAACTCGCTGTGCGTGGTCGACGACTTCTGGTTCCGCTACGTGGCCGACATGGGCATCGCCGGGCCGGACCGTGGCGAGGGCGGCCGGTACCTGTTCCTTCCGCCCGGCTACGACGGCGAGGTACCGGACGGCTACTTCGTCTACCGGACGCCCACGTTCACCAACTGGGTCGTGCTGCGCGCGCTGGGCGGCGTGCCGGCGATGAAGGAGACGCGGATCTACCCGCTCGCCGACGCGGGGGACCCGCCGCCGACCGAGTTCGTCAACATCGCGGGGACGCGCGTCAACACCGTCCACGCCAACGACGCCTCGTTCTTCGACGAGGTCGCCGAGATCGTCGCGGAGGAGCCGACGAGCGCGCTCGACCCCGAGCGCGCCGGGCTGCTGCGTGCGGTCGGCATCGTGCCCGGGCGTGCGTTCGACCCGAGCCCGGAGCTGCGCGCGACGCTCGACACCGCGGCTCGGGCCGGAGCGGCGATCAGCCGCGCGCTCGTCTACTCGCCCCGCGACCCGGAGGCGCGCGTCGCGCCCGGGTCGAGCTGGCTCCAGGCGTTCCTCGGCGGCTCCTACGAGTTCCTCGCCGACGGCGCGCGCCTGCTCGACGCACGGGCGCAGTTCCACTTCTTCGCGACCGTCATCACGCCCGCCATGGCGCACGCCCAGGTCGGGGCCGGGTCCGCCTACGCCTACACGGCCCACGACGCGCAGGGCCGGATCCTCGACGGCGCGCGCACGTACCGGCTCGTGCTGCCGCCGAACCCGCCCGCGAAGAACTTCTGGTCGGTGGACCTCTACGACACCCAGACCCGGTCGCTGCTCCAGACTGACAACCCGTACCCGAGCCTCCTGAGCCTCAGCGGCACCGTGGCCACGGAGGAGGACGGCAGCACCGTGCTGTGGTTCGGTCCGGAGCCGCCGGCGGGGCGCGAGTCCAACTGGGTCGGGACGGTCCCGGGCAGGTCGTGGTTCCCGATGCTGCGCCTGTACGGGCCGCTCGAGCCGTGGTTCGACCGCACGTGGCTCCCGGGGGACCTGGAGCTCGTCGAGGACTGACGGGCTAGCGCGCGGGGCCGGGCCCGACGGCGAGCGCGACGTCCGCGACGACCACGTCCGGGTCGTCGGACCACGGGACGGCGTACACCTCGCGGGACAGGGCGTGCGCCTGCCCGGTCGCGACGCGCAGCGCGTCGAGGTACCCGACGATCTGCGGGAACCGGCAGTCGCGCGACGGCACCTCGACGTACGCCTCCGTGCGGGCCGGGTCCTCGCGGAGCACGACCGGCCCGGCGGGGACGACCGCCCCCCGGTACGGGACGCACGCCTCGACGCGCCCGGGGACGTCGCGGCCGACCGGCGAGTGGTAGATCACCCAGTGCGCGGCCCCCGCCTCGGCGCCCGCGGCGGCGAGGTGCGCCCGGATCGTCAGCAGGTCGGCGCTGAACGTGGGGACGAGGTCGGCCTGGGTCGTGGACGACGTGATCGTCGCGACCGTGCACGCCGGGACGTCGCGCCACCGGACCTCGGCCGCCCCGCGCCGCACGGCGAGCCGGCGCGCGAGCTCCTCGGCGGTCGCGCGCTGCTCCGCGAGCGACCGCTGCTGCTCGTCCCACCACCCGAGGAGGACGTCGCGCACGTCGCGCGGGTCGGCGTCGAGCACCTCGGGGACGCGTGCGAGCGGCACGTCGATCCGGCGCAGCAGCGCCAGGGCGCGGCCCCGTTCGGCCTGCTCGGGCGCGTAGGCCCGGTAGCCCGTGCGGGGGTCGACGCGGGCCGGGACGAGGAGCCCGTTCGCGTCGTAGAGCCGCAGCGCCTTGATGGACAGCCCCGACGCGCGCACCATCTCGCCGCTCGTGAGCGACGTCGTCGTCCGGCGTGCCCCCTGCTCCTCCGTCACGCGTCGAGCGTAACGACCGGTGCGGGACGCGCCACGGCGACCGCGCGCCGTCGGGCGGCACTACCCTGGCCAGATGCCTGACGACCTCACGCAGACCGCCACGCCGCCGACCCCCGCGGAGCGGGAGGAGCCGCAGGCGCCCGTCGCGCCCCGCCGCCCGGCGCCGCGCACGCACCACGGGGAGACCGTGGAGGACGACTACGAGTGGCTGCGGGACAAGGAGTCGCCCGAGGTCGTCGCCCACCTGGAGGCCGAGAACGCGTACACCGAGCAGCGGCTCGCGCACCTCGAGCCGCTGCGCGAGCGGATCTTCGAGGAGATCAAGGCGCGCACGCTCGAGACCGACCTGTCCGTGCCCGTGCGGCAGGGTGCGCACTGGTACTACGCGCGCACGGTCGAGGGCTCGCAGTACCCGATCCGGGCGCGCGCGCCGATCGACGCGAGCCTGGGCAGCGACGCGCCGTCGTCCTGGGTGCCGCCCGTGCTGGAGCCGGGCGTGCCCGTGCCGGGCGAGCAGGTGCTGCTCGACGACAACGTGGAGGCCGAGGGCCACGACTTCTTCTCGCTCGGGGCGTTCGACGTGTCCGTCGACGGGACGCGGCTCGCGTACGCGGTCGACGTCGTCGGCGACGAGCGGTACACCCTGCGGATCCGCGACCTCGACACGGGCACGGATCTCGTCGACGAGGTCCCCGGGACGTTCCCGGGCGCCGTCTTCTCCCCGGACGGGCGGTACGTCTTCTACCCGACGGTCGACGACGCGTGGCGGCCCTGGCGCGTGTGGCGCCACGAGGTGGGGACTCCGGCGACGCAGGACGTCGTCGTCTTCGAGGAGCCCGACGAGCGCTACTGGGTCGGCGTGGGCGTCTCGCGCTCGCAGCGGTTCGTGCAGATCGACGTCGGCTCGAAGATCACGTCGGAGACCTGGCTGATCGACGCCGCCGACCCGACCGCCGAGCCGCAGGTCGTGTGGCCCCGCCGAGAGGGCGTCGAGTACACGGTCGAGCACGCTGTCCTGCCGAGCACGTGGTTGCCCGCCGTCGAGCACGAGGAAAGTGGCGGAAAGACGGCGAGAACGACAGCAACGTCGGGTTCGGCGGGGGAGCGGCGGGACGTGCTGCTCGTGCTGCACAACGACGGTGCGGAGAACTTCGAGCTGGTCGTGACCCGGGTGCCCGACGGCGGTGCGTCCGCCGGCGGGCCGGCTGGCCCGAGCGACGCGACCGTCGTCGTGCCGCACGACCCCGAGACCCGGCTGGAAGGGGTCGACGCCTTCGCCTCGCACCTCGTCGTCTCCTACCGGCGGGACGCGCTGTCGCGGGTCGGGGTGATCGACCTCGCGTCGGCCGAGCCGCCGCGCCCTGCCGGCCTGCCGACCCCGATCCGGACCGGGGACACCCCGGCGCCCCCGGCCGACCACTGGCACGTGCACGAGGTGCAGTTCGACGAGCCGCTGTACACCGCCGCGCTCGCCGGGAACCCCGAGTGGGACCAGCCGAACGTGCGCCTGTCCTACGCGAGCTTCGTCACGCCGTCGACCGTGTACGACCTGCGTGTCGAGACCGACGAGCTCACGCTGCTCAAGCAGCAGCCCGTGCTCGGCGGGTACGACGCCGCGGACTACGTGCAGCGCCGCGAGTGGGCCACGGCCGAGGACGGGACGCAGGTGCCGGTCTCGCTCGTGTGGCGGCGCGACGCCGTCGGGCTCGACGCGACGGGCACGGGCGCCGAGCCCGCGCCGCTGCTGCTCTACGGCTACGGGTCGTACGAGATCAGCATCGACCCGGGCTTCTCCGTCTCGCGCCTGTCGCTGCTGGACCGCGGGGTCGTGTTCGCCGTCGCGCACGTGCGCGGCGGGGGCGAGATGGGGCGCCGCTGGTACGACGAGGGCAAGACGCTCACCAAGCGGAACACGTTCACCGACTTCGTCGCGGTCGCGCGCCACCTCGTCGACGCGGGCTGGACGACCCCCGAGCGCCTCGTCGCGCAGGGCGGCTCGGCGGGCGGGCTGCTCATGGGCGCGGTGACGAACCTTGCGCCCGAGCTGTTCGCGGGTGTGCTCGCGCAGGTGCCGTTCGTCGACGCGCTCACGTCGATCCTCGACCCGTCCCTGCCTCTGACCGTCGTCGAGTGGGACGAGTGGGGCGACCCCCTGCACGACCCCGAGGTCTACCGGTACATGCGCACGTACACCCCGTACGAGAACGTGCCCGACGACGCGGCCCGCTACCCGCGGATCCTCGCCGTGACGTCGCTCCACGACACGCGCGTGCTGTACGTCGAGCCGGCCAAGTGGGTCGCGCGGCTGCGCGCCGCCGGGGCGCCCGCGCTGCTCAAGATCGAGATGCACGCCGGGCACGGCGGCGTCTCGGGCCGGTACGAGGGCTGGCGCGAGGTCGCGTACGAGGACGCGTGGGTCCTCGACGTGCTCGGGCTCGCGGGGCGGTGACGGGCCCGACGCCCGACCCGCGGGCGGCGCGCGACGCGACGCCCCCGGGGACGGCGGCGCTGCTGCTGCGCCCGGTCGGCTACCTCGCGATCGGGCTGGTGTGGACGACGATCGGGCTGTTCGTCGTCGGCCTGTACCTCGCGGTCGCGGCGTACGGGCTGTTCGAGCCGCCCGCGGACCAGGAGCCGTGGGCCGAGCTCGCGGCCTCGCCCGGCGCCGTGCTGGGCCGGCTCGCCGTGGTCGCGCCGATCTTCGTCGTCCTCGCCGGGCCGGTCGCCTGGTACCTGTCGTGCGCGACCTGGCCGCTCGCCGCGCTGTCCTTCGTGTACGCCGGGCGGGCGCTGCGGCCCTCGTACCGCGGCGACCGGCTGTCGTTCACGAGCCACGTCGCGCCCGGCACGACGCTCGGGCCGCCAGTGCCCGGGCCGGTCGCGATGTCGCTCCAGCCGCAGCGGCGCTCGCGGCTCACGGACACGCTCATGCGCTTCTACGCGTGCGGGTGGAACCTGGACTTCCGCGAGTTCTGGCCCGCGGTCCCGGCGGGGATCGCCTGGGCGCTCGCGAGCACCGGGGCGTCGACGGCGCTGCCGTCGGGCTGGCGGGTCGGGCTCGTCGTGGCCGCCGTCCCGTGCGCGCTCTGGTCCGTCGTCGCGTTGCGCCGGGCGTGGACCTGGCGGTTCCACCGGGAGCGCGCACGACTCGCGGCACGCCGCCGCCTCGAGCGGCACGGCGACCAGTACCGGATCGACCCGCGCGTCGTCCGCACGCGCCCGCAGTCGGCCGAGCACCGGGCCGGTGTCGAGGCCGAGCGCGCCGAGGCGCGCGTCGCGCAGGACCGCCTGACGAGCCTCACGAGCGACGAGATCGGCGAGCGCCGCGAGGCCGTGCTCCGGGCGCGCCGCGACCGCGAGGCGCGTGCCGAGCGAGAGGCTCGCAAGGCGGCGCGTCGGGACCGGCGGGGCGGGGCGCCGTCGGACCGCTGAGCCTGCCGCACCGGCTCCAGAACAGCCTGGGCTCGGGCGGCCTGCGGTCAGGCGGCCTGCGGGCTGCCGCACTCCGCGCAGAACCGCGCCCCCGCGGCGTTCTGCGTGCCGCACTCGCGGCACGCGGCGACCTGCGTCAGGCGCTCGCCGCACTCGCCGCAGAACTTGCCGCCCTCGACCTTCGCGCCGCACGACGGGCACCGGGTGACGGCAGCGGTCCGCACGTCCGCGCCACCGACGAGGTCGGTCGTCCGGAGCTGTTCCTGGAGCTGGTACCGGCGGGCCTCGGCCTGGAGCTGCGCGAGCTCCTCCACCTGCTTCGGTGAGCAGCGCACGCACTGACCGACGGTGTCGTTCCAGCAGATCTCGTGGCACATCCAGTCGCCGCACCCGTGGCACTGGCGGAAGGCGTCGCGCACCTCGCCGACGGCGGCGTCGAGCGCCTTGTCCTTCGCCGACGAGTTGGTCTGCCGGTCGGCGGCCCACGACCCCGCCGCGTACGACAGGTCGGCGACCCTGCCGCCGAAGAACCGGCCCGCCGCCTGGACGAGGCTGCTGCCCTTGGCCACGAGGTCCGCCTGGTACGCCGACCGGTACCCGTTGCCGCACCGCTCGCACCGGAACTCGAACTGGTAGCCGCCCGCGTTCGACAGATCGCGGACGTTGTCGGTGAAGGCGATGGGCGCGCTCATGGCAGGGTCCTCGGCAGGCTCGGGGGTCGGCGTCCCCGCAGGCCAGGCCCGCGGGAGGGGGACGTCATGGGGAGCCCATGACCGCAGCGATGCTACCCACGGACCCTCGTCGCCCGGGCGGATCACCCGGGTGAAATCGGGCACCCCGGCGGTCAGGGGCGGACGAGCCGCAGGGGCGAGCCGGCGGTGCGGACCGTGACGGTCTGGCCCCAGGCGGCGACGAGGCGGTCATCCTCCACGCCGTCGCCGAACACGACGAGACGGTCCGACGCGACGGTGAGCGCGACGTCCGTGCCGTCCTCGACGATGCCCTCCGTGAGCGTGACGCCCGTCGCCGGCGAGGGCCACGCCTCGCGCACGAACCAGCCGAGCCGGTGCTCGGTGCGCCCCGGCGCCGGGCGGCCGCCGCGGTCGTGCGCGAGCGACGCCCACCAGCCCGTCGCGCCGGTGCCGGTCGCGACGAGCACGCCCGACGACGACTGCCGCTCCTCGCCCGCCGCGCACCGCAGCGTGTAGCGCGCGCTCTGGTGGCTCGGGTGCCCGACGAACACCTCGTTGAGCGCCGTGAGGTGCTGCCCGTCGTCGAGGTCGGCGCGGACCATGGTGAGCGCGTCGACGGGCAGGACCGCCGTGGGGTCGGGAGCGCCCGCGGGGGCGTCGCCCCCGAGACCGCGGAGGAGGGCCGTGGCGGCGCCGACCGAGTGCCGCACGAGCACCCCGGGGTTCACCCCGGGCTCGGGGTCCACGCCGAGCACGGGCTGCCCGCGGAGATACTTCGCGACGTTCGCGACGAGGCCGTCCTGCCCGACGACGACCACGACGTCCTCCGGCGCGAGGAGGAACCGCGACAGGTCGGCGCGCTCGACGTCCGCGCGCGCCCAGCCCGCGGGGAGGGCGGCCACGACCGCGTCGCGCGCCGCGCCGAGCGCGTCGTGCCGCGCCTGGACCTCGGCGAGCGACCGGCCGCGCGAGCGGAGGAAGAACTCCGCCTGGCCGCGGGTCCCGTGCCGGTCCAGCAGGTCGTCGAGCTCGGTCCGCCGGTGCACGACGACGGCGCGTCGCCGCAGCATCGTCAGGCCGCCCGCCCGGTGGTCCCCGACGCCGTGCCCGACCTCGTGCCGTCCGGCCCGCCGTCGGGCCCACCGAGCGCGCCGCCGAGCAGCGAGCCCAGCACACCCGTCAGGAGGTCAGGCGTGATGGTGAGGTTCTGGACGTCGGGGAGCGAGCCGGCCGCCTCGCGGACCGCGAGCGCGAGCAGCGTGCCCTGGCCGGCGCTCGCCCAGACGTCCATGCGGGCCTGCTCGGCCGCGGCCTCGGCCGCGCCGACGACGCGCACCTGCTCCGCCTGCGCGTCGGTCGCGAGCCGCGCGCGCTCGGCGGTCGCGCGGGCGTCGACGAGCGCGGCGGCGGCCTTCTCCTCGGCCTCGCGCCGGGCGTTCGCGCCGTCCTGGGCGACGAGGCGCTCGCGGCGGGTCGCAAGCTCGATCTTGCTCGCCAGCTCGTTCTCGGCGATCGCGCGCTCGCGCTCGACGGCGAGGGCCCGGCGCTCGTACGTCGCGCGGTCGGCCTCGGCCTGCACCTGCTCGCGCGCCGGCGTCTGGAGCGCGCGCTCGACGTCCTTCTCGGGCCGGACGGCGAGCACCTGGACGCCGATGACGACGATGCCCGTCGCCATGAGGCGGGGGTCCGTGGTCAAGGCGTCGGCGAGCACGTCGCGCACGCGCGGCACGCCGGCCGTGAGCGCGTCGGCGAGGGGCATCGCGGCGAGCGCGTCGGCGGCCCGGCTCTGCGCGAGCCGCCCGACGATGCTCGTCACCTGGTCGCGTCCCGCGGTGCTCGACTCGCCGCTGCGGGGGTCGACGGCGAAGTCGAGGCGCTGCGAGACGGTCACGGGGTCGGCGAACCGGTAGGTGACCCCGGCCTGGACGGTGACGTCCTGGTGGTCGGCGGTCACGGCGTGGAAGAAGACGGGCAGCTCCTGGTCGTCGACGGGGACCTCCGAGAGGACCGACGTCGTCGGGCGGAACCAGAACGCCTGGCCGACGCCCTCGTGCGCGACGCGCCCGCGGCGCAGGTGCACGACGTGCCCGGTGGGGCTGCCGAGGAAGTGCCGCGTCCACGGGTAGGTGCGGATGGTGGCCATGGTCGTCTCCGTTCGTTCTCGTCTCTCTGACGATAAAGACGCTAGACCTCTCCGATCGTTCTCGTCAACCTGACGCTAATGTGCGACGATGGCCGCATGACCCCGTCCGTCAGCCCGACCCCCGACGTCCCGCCGACCGCCGCGCTGCTGCCCGTCACCGTCGACGTCGTCGCGCTCACGGTCCGCGACGACGCCCTGCACGTGCTGCTCGTCGAGCGCGGCATCGAGCCGTTCCGCGGCGCGCTCGCGCTCCCGGGCGGGTTCGTGCTGCCGGGGGAAGGGCTCGCCCGGGCGGCCCGGCGCGAGCTCGCGGAGGAGACCGGCGTCCGCCCGCCCGGCCATCTCGAGCAGCTCCGCACCTACGGGCCGCTCGACCGCGACCCGCGCGGGCCGGTCCTCTCGGTCGCCTACCTCCTGCTCGCGCCGGAGTTCGGCGTCGTGCACGCCGGGTCCGACGCCGGGGGAGCGGCCTGGTGCCCCGTCGAGCCCCTGCTCGCGGCGGCACCGGGCGGGCCGACGGCGTCGGGCGACCGGGCGCCGTCGGGCACCGGCCTCGCGTTCGACCACGCGCGGATCCTCGCCGACGGCGTCGAGCGCGCCCGCGCCAAGCTCGAGTACTCGGCGCTCGCGACGGCGTTCTGCCCGCCCGAGTTCACCGTCGCCGACCTGCGGCGCGTCTACGAGGCGGTGTGGGGCGTGCGGCTCGACCCGCGCAACTTCTCGCGCAAGGCCACGACCACCCCCGGCTTCCTCGCCGACACCGGCCGGACGACGTCGGGCGGCACCGGCCGCCCCGCGACCCTCTACCGCGCCGCGCCGAACCCGGGATCTCTCCCCACGACCAGCCCCGCCTGGGGAGCGACCCCGGGCTCGGCGGCGGACCCGGACCTCGCGCCCGCGAGCGTGCCCGCCGTCCTCGACCCGCCGCTCATGCGCCCGCGACGGTGACCGCCGGGGGGCCCGGGGAGAACTCCCCCTCGACAGGGGCGCGCGGCTGAGTACGCTCGCGCGCATGTCGACGTACAGCTACTGGCGCAGCGACCAGGGCAACATGCAGGCCCTCTCGGACGAGCTCGCCGCGCAGGCCGCGATGGCGCGGTCGCGCGAGGCGTCGCTCAGCCGGCGCCTGCGCTCGCTCGAGGGCGACCTGTCGAGCCGCGTGGAGGTGCTCACGCGCCTCGTCAACGCGCTCATCGAGCTGGGCGAGGTGCGCGAGGAGCTCGCGCTGTTCACCCCCGCGCGCCGCGCCCGGGACGCGGCGCGCGCCCTGACGCGCGCGGTCGTGGCGGGCGAGGGCGACGTGTCGCACCTGCGCCGGTCGCCCGACCTCGCCGACGTACCCGGCTACTGGCTCGTCCCCGCGGCGCTCGCCGTCGCCGAGCTGCCCGCGGGCCGCCTCGACCCCGAGGCTGCGCGGGAGGCGCTGCTGCGCGACCGCCGTCGGGCCGCGACGTACCTCGTCGCGGTGTGCGCGCTCGTCGGGCAGCCCGACCTCGCGCGCGAGTGGACGCCCTGGGTGCTCGACGCCCCCGTCCTCCCGGCGGCCGGCTGGGGCAGCGCCGACGGGGCCCCGGAGGCGGCGCCGGAGCGCCCCGGCGAGGCGCCGGACGAGGTCCTCGTGACGACCTCCGAGCGGGCGCTGTGGCGCGCGGCGGCCGCGGGGCACCTCGGGAACGACGGCGTCGCGGTCGTCCGCGCGGCGCTCGCCGAGCGCGTGGCCCTGCTCGACGACGACGCGCACGCCCGCTGGCGCGCCCGGCTCCTCGAGGCCGCGCCCGCGCTCCCCGGGAGCGGGGGCGACTGGGGCTCGCCCGAGGCCGTGGCCGCCGACGGGCCCGGGTCGCGTCGCCGGGCCGCGGCGCCCGACGCCCTGCCGCTGCTGCGGTCCTGGACCGCGTGGTCGCGGGCCGTCGTCGCCGGGGAGGTCGGCCTGCCCACAGCGGCGCCCCGCCCGCTCGCGCTCGGGGCGTCGTCGGGCAGCACGGGCGCCCCGCCCGCCGCGCCCGGCACCGCCGCGACGCCGAGCGGCGCCCCGGCCCCGGGCGCGGCGCTCCTGCGGGTCGTCGGGTCGCTCGTGAACGAGGGTGCGCCCGTGGAGCGCGGCCTCCTCGAACGAGCCGAGCTGCTGGCCGACCGCGTGGGCCGCGCGCCCGAGGACGACGGCCCGGAGTGGGACGCGTCCGCGGGGACGCTCGTCGACCTGCTCGTGGACGACGCGCGCGGCGCCGACCCGGGGCTCGCGGCGCTCGCCGCACCCCTGCTCGTCGACGACCTGCGCGTCGCGAGCCACGCGCGGGCCGCCGAGCTCGCGGCGACCCCGGCACCGTCGCGCGCGCTGCGCCTCGCCGGCCGGACGGTCACCGTCACGCCGACCGAGGACGGTGCGGCGCTCGCGACGACGGCACGGTCGGAGCTCCTGGCACGCCCCGTCGACGGGGTGTCGTGGGGCGTCGTCGGCGGTGTCGGGGCGATCGCGGTGGCGACGCTCGTGCTCGGGATCGCGGTCGCGCCGGCGTGGTTCGCGGTGACCGTCGTCGCGGGCGTCGTCGCGGCGTGGCAGTGGTTCTCGGGCGAGCAGCGCGCACGGGACCAGCGCGCGGCCGCGCGGTCGAGCGCGGAGCGGTTCGACGCCGAGCTGGCCGAGGCGCGCACCGCGGTCGCCGCGGAGGCGGAGCGCGCGCGGACGCAGCGCGAGGCGGTCGCGACCGTCGTCGACGATCTCGACGACGCCCTCGCCGACCTGGGCGCGCCGACCCCCGCCTGAGGCCTGCCCGACGGCCCCACCAGGGCCGGACCGCCCGTGCCCGCGGGCCGTCCGGCCCTGCTCGGCACCTGCTCGAACAGACCCTCGTCAGACGTTCGAACACCGGCTTCGAACGCCGGATGAACTGTCGGTGAACAGTGGCGGAAGAATCCACAGGATGGTCGAGCGCGCTCCGGGGATGACCCCACCATGGACGACGTGACCGAGACGCTCCTGCTGGTGCTCGTCGTCGTGACCGCACTGGCCTTCGACTTCACCAACGGCTTCCACGACACGGGCAACGCGATGGCCACCTCCATCGCCACCAAGGCCCTCAAGCCCAAGACCGCCGTCGCCCTCTCCGCCGTCCTCAACATGGTCGGGGCGTTCCTCTCCCTGGCCGTCGCGGCGACCATCGCGAAGGGCCTGGTCGACGCCGACGTCATCACCCTCGAGGTCGTCCTCGCGGGGCTCGTGGGCGGCATCACCTGGAACCTGCTGACCTGGCTGCTCGGCATCCCGTCGAGCTCGTCGCACGCGCTGATCGGCGGCGTCGTGGGCTCGGTGCTCGCGGCCGTCGGCACGCAGGGCGTGATCTGGAGCGGCGTCGCCGCGAAGGTGCTCATCCCCGCGCTGATCGCCCCCCTCGTCGCGGTCGGCGTCGCGAGCGTCGGCACGTGGGCGGTCGCCCGCCTCACGCGCGACGTGCCGGAGGACGTGTCGACCCGGGCGTTCCGCTGGGGGCAGGTCGGCTCGGCCTCGCTCGTCTCGCTCGCGCACGGCACCAACGACGCGCAGAAGTCGATGGGCATCATCCTGCTCGCGCTCATCGCGGCGGGCGCCGTCCCGGCCGACTCGAGCGTGCCGTTCTGGGTGATCCTCGCCTGCGCGTCCTTCATGGCGCTCGGCACGTACCTGGGCGGCTGGCGCATCATCCGCACGCTCGGCAAGGGCCTCGTCGAGATCGACACCCGTCAGGGCATGGCCGCCGAGACGTCGTCCGCGGCCGTCATCCTCATGTCCGGCCTGTTCGGCTACTCGCTCTCGACGACGCACGTCGCGACCGGCTCGATCCTCGGCTCGGGCGTCGGGATGCCGGGCGCCAAGGTCCGCTGGGGCGTCGCGGGCCGCATGCTCGCCGCGTGGGGGCTGACGCTCCCGGCCGCCGGCCTCGTCGGCGCGGCCTGCTACGGCATCCAGCACGGGATCGGCGGCGCGGCCGGCACGGTCGTCGTCTTCGCGATCCTCGTCGCCACCTCGGTGGCCATCTGGGTCGCGTCGCGCCGCAAGCCCGTGGACCACAACAACGTCAACGACGCCTGGGAGGAGGGCGCGGTGGACGCCGGGCTCGAGTCCGAGGTCGTCGAGGCGCGCGAGGCCGCGCTGGAGCGCCGCCTCGACGCGGCCGACCCGTTCACCGACGCCGAGCCGCAGGCGGCGTCGCCCGTGCCCGCCTCGGGCGCACCCACCGTGACCCCGACCGCCGCGCGCCAGCGCGCGAGCGTCTGACCCCGGCAGCCCGGAGGAGAGAACCGTGTTCGTCGAGATCGACTCGCTGCTCAAGGTCGTCGTCGCCGGCCTCGTCGTCGGCGCGGGCCTGCCCGCCCTCTTCGCGCTCGGGGTCCGGCTCGCCGCCGGCCGCGCCGTGCCCGTGGAGGTCGGCACCCCCGACGGCCGCTTCACGTCCGACGGCCGGACCGTGCGCGTCGAGCGCGCCACCCGGGGCCGCCAGGTGGGCGCGCTCGTGTGCTTCGCCGTCGTCGTCGTCGCGATCGCGGTCGGCATCGCCTTCGTCGCGAGCGGCGGCCACTGACCGGACCCCCAGCCCCCGCTGAGGGCAGGAGACAGTCGCGGTCGGATCGATTCGGCCGCGACTTTCTCGTGCACTCAGCTTCGTGCGCTGCGCCCGGAGGTCAGGCGGAGTCGCGCACCACGAGGCTCGGGTCGAACAGGACGGAGCGGGCCTCGGTCTCCGGGGCGTCGATGGCCGCGAGCAGGAGGCGCGCCATCTCGGCCGCCATCTCCTCGACAGGCTGACGCACCGTCGTGAGCGGCGGGTGCGCCTGGTGCGCGACCGTGGAGTCGTCGAAACCGACGACCGCGACGTCCTCCGGGACGTGTCGCCCGGCCGCCTGCAGGACCGTCGACGCGCCGTCGGCCATGAGGTCGCTCGCGCCGAACACGCCGTCGACGTCGGGGCGCGCCGCGAGGACCTCGCGGGCCGCGGCCTCGCCGCCCGCGCGCGTGAAGTCGCCCTCCACGACGAGCGGCTCGGGGAGCCCCGCGGCCCGCACCGCGTCGAGGAAGCCCTCGAGCCGAGCACGCGCGAAGGGGACGTCGGACGGCCCGGCGACGGTCGCCAGGCGCGTCCGGCCGCGGGCCACGAGGTGCTCCGCCGCGAGCCGGCCGCCCGCTGCCTGGTCGAGGTCGACCCAGCTCACGCCCGCGGACTCGTCCGCGCCGTCGAGGTGCGTCGAGAGCACGACGGGCACGGACAGCGCGGCGAACCGCGCCGGGAGCGGGTCGCCGGAGCTCGACGTGATGAGCAGGACGCCGTCGACGTGGCCCTGGCGCACGTAGCGCACGACCTGGTCGTGCGCGGGCGGGTCGGCGGGCAGGATCGCGAGGTGGATGTCGCGCGGGCGGAGCACCTGCTGCGCGCCGGCCGTGACGCGGCCGATGTAGGGGTCGGTGAACAGGCGCTCCAGGAAGGGGCTGGTGTGCTGCCGCTCCGTCGGCTCGGAGACGACGAGCGCGACCGAGCCGGTGCGCCGCGTCACGAGGGTGCGCGCGGCGAGGTTGGGGACGTAGCCGGTCTCGTCGATCGCCTTCTCGACGACCTCGACGATCGCCGGGTCGACCGTCGGCACACCGTTGATGACGCGGGACACGGTGGCTCGGGAGACGCCGGCGACGGCCGCGACGGCCTCGAGCGTCGGGCGGGGGGCGGAGCGACGGGCAGCCATGGCGTCAGTTATACCGCCCGCCCGGGCGTGCGCGGCCGACCATCCCCGGGGCCGGGCTCGGTCCGGGGGCGTGGGCGGTGCCCGACGGCGCAGGAGCAGCACCGCGCCGTCGGGCACCGGGGGTGCGGGCGCTGGAGGGACGCCCGCCGTGGACCGGTCACCGGGAGAGGCGGAACCTCACCACGGGAACGGGCCGGCGACCCGCAGGGGTCGCCGGGTGCGGGCGCTCACCGGTACACCCGCACGTAGTCCACGAGCATGCGGGACGGGAACGGCGTGCTCGCGTCGGGAGCGCCCGGCCAGTCCCCGCCGACCGCGAGGTTGAGGATCAGGTAGAACTCGTGGTCGTAGACCCACGGGCCGCGCGTGGACTCGACGGTCTCCTTCGACGCGTAGAACGTGTCGCGGCCGTCGAGCGAGAACTGGATGCCCTCGCTGTCCCACTCCGCGGCCCACACGTGGAAGTCGTCGGCGAAGCGTGCGCCGCCCGGCAGGGTCGCCGGGCCGCCGTAGCCGCCGGCGCCCCAGTACGCGGGCGCGTGCAGCGTCGAGTGCGTGATCGTGGGCTCGAACCCGACGTTCTCCATGATGTCGATCTCGCCGTTGTACGGCCATGGGCGACCCTCGAGGAAGTCGGAGCCCATCATCCAGAACGCCGGCCACAGGCCCTGGCCAGCGGGGATCTTGATCCGGGCCTCGAAGCGGCCGTACTGCGTGTTGAGCGCCGTCGACGTGTTCATGCGGTGCGACGTGTACTCGCGGCCCTCGACGTTCTCGCGGCGCGCCTCGAGGACGAAGTGGCCCTGGCCGTCGTGGAAGCCGTTGCCCGACGCCGTGTAGACCTGGTGCTCGGCGTTCTGCGGCATCCCGGGGTCGATGTGCCACTTCGCGGCGTCGGCGGGCGTGCCGGCCGGGGCGTCGAACTCGTCGGACCAGACGAGGTCGAGGTCGTCGAAGTCGGGGTCCGCGGGCTGCGCGGGCGGGGCCGTGGGCGCGCCGCCGGTGCCGTAGACCTGGAACTCCCACAGCGAGTAGCCGTACGCGCTGCTGCGGTCGTTCATGTGCACGCGCACGTGCCGGCCGTCGGCGTCGAGCGGGATCGTCTCCTTGAACCCGCTCCCCGTCGTGGTGGAGAACACCGAGCGCCAGGACGACCCGTCGTCCGACACCTCGATCGAGTAGCCCGTCGCGAACGCCGGGTCCCACTGGAGGACGACCCGGCTGACGTGCGCGGGTGCGCCGAGGTCGACGGCGATCCAGCCCTCGTCGACCCAGCCCGTGTCCGGGGACGTGGCCCAGCGCGACGCCGGGTCGAGGTCGAACGCCTTGTCCGGGGTGCAGTCCCAGCAGTTCGGGTCGAGCGTCTGGGAGCTCGACGCGCTGCCCTGCTTGCCGTAGGAGAGCAGGCCCGCGGTGCCGGGCTCGGGGTCTCCGGGACCGCCCGGCTCGCCCGTGCCGTCCTCGTCGCCGAACACCTGGAGCTCCCAGAGGGACACGCCCCAGACGGTCGCACGCTGCGTCGCGGTGAGGCGCACGTAGCGCGCGGCGACGTCGAGCGGCAGCGTCTCGTCGCCGCCCTGGCCGTTCGTGGTCGAGTACGCGGTCGCCCACGCGGCGCCGTCGGTCGAGACCTCGACGCGGTAGCCGGACGCGTACGCCGTCTCCCAGTCGAGCTCGACGCGGTCGAGGTCGTGGACGCCGCCGAGGTCGACCTGGATCCAGGCGCCGTCGGCGTGCGCGCTGGACCATCGCGTGCCGCGGTCGCCGTCGACGGCGGCGGACGCGGTGCTCCAGTCGAACTCGGTGGCCGACGAGGTCGCGGTGCGGCCCTGCGAGAGCGGGTCGCCGGGCGCGGCGGTCGCAGGCGCCTGGACGAGCGCGCCGAGGGCGAGGAGCCCGACGGCGGTCGTGGCGGCCGCGAGGGCGCGGCCGCGGGACCGTGGCAGGGGCCTTCGGGAGGTGCTGCTGGAGGTGCTGCGGGTGCCGCGAGACGCGGTGCGCATGGACGTGCTCCTTCGGACGTCGGACGGGTCACGAGCTGCTCGAGGAGTCGGGCGAGCCGCTGTGCTCGCGCCGATAGAGCGCTCTCTCACACCCTGGACCACGGGGTCAGGGCCGGTCAAGTAGGCGGTCGATTTTTTCTTACTTACCGGTCAGCCAGTATTGACATCGGGGCCGCCGCCCCGCGATCCTTGGGGACGGCGGACGAGACCGTGACCCGGGACCTCGCCATCGTCACGACATGGTTGGAGCAGGGCCAAGGGGGGCTCGTGTCGTACCCATGGATCGTCGCGTGCCTGGTGACGGCCGGCGTCTTCGCCGCCTCCGTCCACGGCGCGGTCCGCTCGCCGGAGAACCGCAGCGAGTTCGTCGGGTCCGTCGTCGCGCTGGCGCGACGGCCGCGCCCCGTCGCCCGCCGCCTGGCCGTCGTGGTCGTCGTCGCGGAGAGCGCCGTCGTGCTCGGGACCGGCGCGGCCCTGCTGCTGGCGTCCGCAGGAGGGGCCGCGAGGGCGCCCGCCGGAGCGCTCGCGGCCGCCGCCGGGACGGGCGGCGCGGCGCTGCTCCTCGTGCTCGCCGCCGCACTGCGCCGGGCGCTGCGCGAGCAGCCCGGGGCGCGGTGCCACTGCTTCGGTGCCGGCGACGAGGTCGCCACGCGGCACGTCGTCCGCAACCTCGTGCTCGCCGCCGTCGCGCTCGTGCCGGTCGTCGACCTCCTCCTCCCCGCGCCGGACCCGCCCCGTCCCGCCGGGGCCCTCCTCTGCGCGGTCGTCGCGACCGTCGCCGTGGAGGCTGTGCGACGTCTCGACGACGTGGCCGGCCTCCTCGCCCTGCCCCGCGCCTGACCGCCCCCACCGCGTCCCGCAACCCGCCCCCGCCCCGAGAGGCTTCGCCGTGCCCGTGCTCACCGCTGCCGTGGTCGTCCTGACCGTCCTCGTCCTGCTCAACCTCGCCCTCACGGGCGCCGTGATCCGCCGGCTCCGCGCCGACGCCGGACCGGGCGCGGACGGGAGCCCGCGCCCGCTCGTCGACCTCGCCGTCGGCGCCTCCGTCCCGGCGTTCGACGCGACCGGGACCGAGGGCGAGACCCTCACCACCGCGGACCTCGACGGCGGGCGCACGCTCCTCGCGTTCGCGTCGACGACCTGCGCCGCGTGCGTCGAGCACGCCCCCGCGCTCGCCGCGGCGGCGGACGGGCTCGCCTCCGCGGGGGTCGCGGTCGTCCCGGTCCTCCTCGGCGACACCGACCCGCAGGGCCTCGCGCCCGTCCTCGGCGCGGCGGGCCCGCTGGTCCGGGAGCCGCACGGCGGGCCGGTGAGCGCGGCGTTCGGCGTGCGGGGCACGCCGTCGTACGTGCTCGTCGGTCCCGACGTGCGGGTGCTTGCGGTCGGGGGCGTCCTCGCCGACGTCGTGGCGCCGGTCGCGGTGGTGCGCTGATGGGCGCCGGGCCGGGCCGGTGGCGCGCGCTCGGCGTCGCGGTCCGGCTCTACCACCGCGCCGCCCCGGGCACCGTCGCGGCGCGGGCCGCGACGATCGCGGCCGCGGGCCTCGTCCCGGTCGCCGCCGCCTGGCTGACGAAGGAGCTCGTCGACGGGGTCGGGTCCGGCCTGACGACGCGCGCGGTCGTGCTCCTCGCCGTCGGTCTCGCCGTGACCGGCGCGCTCGGGGCGGTGCTCGCGCACGTCGCGCGCTACCTCGACCAGGAGATCGGGCGCCGCGTCGGGCTGCACATGCAGACCACGCTGTTCGGCGCGGTCGTGCGGCCGACCGGGATCGCGCAGCTCGAGGACCCCGCGTACCACGACCGCCTGCAGCTCGCCCGGCTCGCGGGCGAGTCCGGCCCGCTGCTGCTGACGGCGGCGCTCGTCACCGTGGTCCAGTCGCTCGTCACGGCCTCCGCGTTCGTCGTGTCTCTCGTGGTGCTGTCGCCCGTCGCGGCGGTCCTCGTCCTGGCCTCGGCGGTGCCCGCGCTCGTGGCGCAGCTCCGCCTCGGCCGGCTCCGCAGCTCGACGACGGCGCTCACGAGCCCGCGGTCGCGGCGCCGACTGTTCTACGTGACGCTCCTGACGGACCTGCGCGCGGCCAAGGAGATCCGCCTCTTCGGCCTGGGCGAGCACTTCCGTCGCCGGATGCTCGACGAGGTCGGGTCGGTGCACGACGCCGAGCGGCGCGTCGACCGCGTCACCGTGCGGACCGAGACGCTGCTCGCCCTGGTCACGGCGGCCGTCTCCGGTGCGGTCCTGGTCCACGCGGTGGTCCGGATCTCGCGCGGCGCGGGCAGCGTGGGCGACCTCGCCCTGCTCGTCGCGGCGCTCGGAGCGGTCCAGGCCTCCGTCGCGGCGGTCGTCGGCCAGCTCGCGGTGGCCGACGAGGCGCTCGTCCTCGTCGCCCGGTACACGGAGGTCGTCGAGGGCGCGCCGGACGTCGCGGCCGTGCCCGGTCCCGTCGCCGACGCTGTCGCCGAGGTGCCCGAGGCGGCGGAGCCCGCCGGACCGGGCACGATCCGGCTGGAGGACGTCTGGTTCCGCTACGGCGACGACGCGCCGTGGGTGCTGCGGGCCCTCGACCTGGAGATCCCGGCGGGCGCGTGCGTCGCGCTGGTCGGGGCGAACGGCGCCGGCAAGTCGACCGTGGTCAAGCTCCTGTGCCGCCTGTACGAGCCGACGCGCGGCCGGATCACCTGGGACGGGGTCGACGTCGCGACGATCGACCCGGCGGCCCTGCGTGCCCGCGTCGCGACCGTCTTCCAGGACTTCGTCTGCTACGAGCTCTCCGCGCGCGAGAACGTCGCGCTCGGCGACCTCGACCGCGCCGCGCGGCCGGGCGCGGTCGAGGAGGCCGCCGCGACGGCCGGGGTGGGGGGTGTGCTCGCCGCGCTGCCGCGCGGCTACGACACGATGCTCACGCGCGCGTTCGCCGGGCTGCCGACTCGGCCGGGCGCCACGGCCCCCGACCGGACCGGGAGCGGCACCGACGAGACCGGGACCGACGGGACCGGGGCAGGCGGGCTCGACGACGTCGGGGCGGCGGGCGTGGTCCTGTCCGGCGGGCAGTGGCAGCGCGTCGCCGTCGCCCGGGCGCTCCTGCGCGAGGACGCGCGGCTCCTCGTGCTCGACGAGCCGTCGTCGGGCCTGGACCCGCGCGCCGAGGCGGACCTGCACGCGACGCTGCGCACGGTCGGCCGCGGCAGGTCGCGGCTGCTCGTCGCGCACCGGCTGAGCACCGTCCGCGACGCGGACCGGATCGTCGTCCTGGATCAGGGCGCGGTGCTGGAGAGCGGCACCCACGACGCGCTCATGGCGCACGACGGCGAGTACGCCGCGCTGTTCCGGTCCCAGGCGGAGGGCTACCGCGAGCACGTCGCCGCGACGGCGGGGGAGGCGTCGTGAGCCTGACCGTCGACGTCCTCGGCCCCCTGCGGGCCCGGGTCGGCGACCAGGACGTCCAGCTCGGCGGTCCGGGCAGGCGCGCGCTGCTGGCCGCGCTCGTGCTCGGCAAGGGCCGCCTGGTGCAGGTGAGCGCGCTCGTCGACGCCCTCTGGGGCGACGACCCGCCACCGAGCGCGGTGACGAAGATCCACGGGCACGTGTCGGGGCTGCGCAAGGCGCTCGCGGCCGCCGGGCACCCCGACCCGACCGCGGCGCTGGTGACGGCGGCGCCCGGCTACCTGCTGCAACTGGAGCCCGCGGCCACGGACCTGGGGCGGTTCGAGGCGGACGTCGTCGCGGCGCAGGCAGCACGCCGCGCCGAGGACCTCGACGCCGCCGAGGCACACCTCGCCGACGCGCTCGAGCGGTGGCGCGGCCCGGCGCTGGCCGACGTGCCGGCACCTGCCCTGCGGGCGGTGGCCGAGGGCCTCGACGACCGGCGGCTCCGCGTCCTGGAGGACCACGCGGAGCTGTGGCTCGCGCTCGGCCGGTCGCGGGACGTCCTCGACGAGGTGGGCCCGCTGCTCGTCGCCCACCCGTTCCGCGACCGGCTCAACGAGCTGTTCATGGTCGCGCTGATCCGCACGGACCGGCCGTCGGAGGCCATCGCCACGTACCGCCGCTGCCGCGAGGTCTACGGCCGCGAGCTCGGCATCGAACCCGGGTCCCGGCTGCGCCGCATCGCGGCGTCGCTCGGCTACCCGTCGTAGGAGGAGACCGACCAGCATGTCGACCGAACGCACGACCACGCGCGCGGACCGCACGGGCCGCGCCGACCGAGAGGCCCCGACGGGCGGCCCGGCCGGCCCGTCCGACGCGCCGGACCCGTCTCAGGGCGCCCACGTCCGCCTCGCGCAGGTGGTCCGGTCCTTCCCGCTCGGGCAGCGCGAGCGGCTCGTCGCGGTCGACCACGTCGACCTCGACCTCGAGCCGGGCAGCCTGACCGCCCTCACGGGGCCGTCCGGGTCGGGCAAGTCGACGCTCCTGCACCTCGTGGGGGCCATCGAGCGCGCGGACTCCGGCTCGGTCCGGGTCGACGAGGAGGAGCTCGTCGGCGCGCCGCGGGGCCGGCTCGCCCGGTACCGGCGGCGCGTCGGGTTCGTGTTCCAGCGGTTCCACCTTCTCCCGGCGCTGAGCGTCCTCGACAACGTGCTCGTGCCGCTGCTCCCGGACCGCGCGGCGCGCTCCGCGGCGGTCGACCGCGCGCGGGACCTGATCGACGCCGTCGGCCTCGCGGGACGCGAGCACGCGCTGCCGGGCACGCTCTCGGGCGGGCAGCAGCAGCGGGTGGCGATCGCCCGGGCGCTGGTCGTCCGGCCGCGGCTCCTGGTCGCCGACGAGCCGACGGGCAACCTCGACTCGCGCACGGGCCGCGCGGTCCTCGACCTGCTGCTCGGCCTGCGCGAGCAGCACCCCATGACGGTCGTGCTGTCGACGCACGACCCGGCCCTGGCCCGCGAGTGCGGACGCACCGTGCAGCTCCTCGACGGCCGGGTGGTGGCCTCGTGACCCGCTCGGACGCGGTGCGCCGTCGCGGCGCCCGGCGCGCGGCCGTCCTCGCGCTCGCGACGCTCGCGGTCCTGGTGCCCGTCGTGGCGCGCCGCCGCCTGCTCGTGGTGACCGTCTCCGGCGCGAGCATGGAGCCGGCCTACGGCGCGGGGACGCGCGTCCTGGTCGCGCGGGGTTCGCGCGCACGGCCCGGGGACGTCGTCGTGCTCGACGGCGCACGGGTCGCCCCCGCCCCGGACGGCCTCCCTCGGGGGTCGCGCGCCGCGACGGGAGGCCTCGTGCTGAAGCGTGTCGCGGCGGGCGGCGGGGACCCGGTGCCCGCGGAGGTCGTCGACGCCGTCGGCGGGCAGGAGCACGACCGCGTGCCGCCCGGCCGGCTCGTCGTCCTCGGGGACGCGCCGGAGGCGAGCGTCGACTCGCGCCGCTGGGGCTACGTGCCCGCGGACGCGGTGGTCGGCCGTGTCGCCGCCGTGCTCGCGGCGGGTCCGGGCACGGGGGTCGCGCGATGATCTCGCTCGTGGTGTCCCAGCTCCGGCACGGGCTGGGCCGTGCGGTCGCGACGGTGCTGGCGGTCGCGGTCGCCGTCGCGAGCTTCGCGCTCCTCTCCTCCACGGCGGCGGTCTCGCGCCTCGCCGCGTCGGGCACGGTCGAGGCGAACGCCCGACCGCTGTACGACGTCCTCGTCCGTCCGGCGGGCACGCCCGGCCCGGCGGACGGCCTGGTCCGGGCCGACGACGTCGCGTCGGCGAGCGGCGGGATCTCGCTCGCGCAGTGGGACGCGGTCCGCGCCGTCCCCGGCGTCGAGGTCGCGGCCCCGCTCGCGACCGTCGGTTACGTCATGCAGCACGTGGCCGTGCCCGTCGACCTGACGTCGGCGGTCGACCCGGGGGCGGAGCGCCAGGTCCTGCGCGTGCGCCCGACCGTCGTCTCCGACCGCGGCACGACGCACGTCCCCGACGGCGACACCTACCTCTACGCGACCGAGCACCCGATCGAGATGGTCCCGGGGGAGCCCTGGGAGGACGGGGTCGTGTACGAGGCCGGCGAGCTCCCCGCCCCGGTTCGCCTCGTGGAGCACGACCCTGACGGCGCGACGGAGGACTGCGTGTGGGGTGCGGCCCGGGACGACCAGGACGTCGACCGGTTCGCGCCGCGCGACCGGGAGTCCTTCGCGTGCTGGTCGTCGGCGGGGTCGGTCGCCGCGGCGCCCGAGGCACCGACGGCCTGGGTCGGCGTGACCGTCCCGCTGCTCGTCGTCGCGGTCGACCCGGCGCAGGAGGCCGCGCTCGACGGGCTCGACGGCGCGGTCGTGGACGGGCGGTATCTCGGTGAAGGTACAGGTGCCGGTGCCGACGCCGAACCGGCGGCGCCCGGCGAGCTGCCCGTCCTCGCGGCGACGAGCACGGCGCTCGACCAGACCGTCACGCTCGACGTCGAGCGGCTGCCCGCCGACGCCGCGACGACCGTCGCGTCGTCGCGGACCGTGGGAGCGGCGCTCGACCTGCTCGGGGACGCCCCGGGGACCGTCGTCGACCGGGTCGAGATCGACCCGCAGGACGTGCACGACCGGCTGCTCGCCACCCTCGCGTCGCCGCCCGGCGCGGGCGAGCCGCCCTGGCTCCGCGCGCCGACCACGATCGTCGGGCCCGACGCGACCACCGTGGTCGACGCGGTCCGCGTCGTCGGTCCGGCGACCAGCGGGCCGGTCGACGTCGCCGGGGACGAGTGGGCGGGAGCGTTCCGCGACGACCCCGGGCACGACCCCGTCCCCGTCACGTCCGCGGACCTCCCGTCGCGCCCCGTCGCCCGGTACACCCCGCAGGACCGCGGGCTGGGCCTCACCCTGCGGGCCGTGGGCGCGTTCGACCCGGCGCTCGTCGAGTCCGGCCCGGAGCTCGCGACCCTCCCGTTCGAGCCGACCGCGCCCGCGGGGGCGGACGGCGCCGACGACGCGAGCCGGGCCGCGCTCGGTGACCGGCCGCTGCTGCCCGGCCCGGCCGTGAGCGGCTGGACGGGGCAGCGCCCTGCGCTCGTCACGTCGCTCGAGGCCGCGGCGTCCCTCGCGGGCTACACGCGGGCCGGCGAGCCGCTCCCCGTCGGCTCCGCCGCCCCGCTCGCGTCCCTGCGCGTGCGCGTCGAGGGGGACGTGGGGCTCGACGCGCGGTCCCAGGAGCGCGTGCGGGCCGTCGCCGACCGCATCCACACCGCGACGGGCCTCCGCGTCGACCTCCTGGTCGGGTCGTCCACGACGCACGTCCCCGCTGCCGTGCCCGCGGGAGCGTTCGGCCGGCCGGACCTCGTCGTCGCCGACCCCTGGCTCCAGGAGGGCGTCGCGACCGCGATCGTCACCGCGGTCGACACCAAGAGCCTCGCCCTGGCCGTCCTCGTCCTCGTCGCGTGCGCGCTCGCGGTCGGGAACGCGACGAGCTCGGCGGTGCGCGTGCGCTCGACCGAGCTCGCGGTGCTGGCGTGCGTCGGCTGGCCGCGCCACCGGCTCTTCGGCCTCGTGCTCCTGGAGTCGCTCGTCACCTGCGGCGTCGCGGGGGTGCTCGGCGCGGCCGTCGCCGTGGTCGGCGCGCCCCTGCTCGGGGTCACCCTCGTGCCGTCGTCCGTGCTGCTGGCCGTGCCCGCGGCGGTCGCGCTCGGCGCCGTGTCCGCGCTCGTGCCCGCGTGGCGCGCGGCGCGCGCCGACCCCGGCTCGGCCACTCGCGCGCCCGTCGCGCACGTCGGCCGGGCGTGGTCGCCGCGCCGCGTCGGGACCCTCGCGGTGCTCGGCGTGGCGCGGGCGCCCGGCCGGACGCTCGTCGGCGCGCTCGCCCTGGCGCTCGGCGTCGGGGCGGTCGGGGTGCTCGTCGCGGTCTCCGTCGCGTTCCGGGGGGCCGTCACCGGGACCGTGCTGGGCGACGCCGTGACCGTCCAGGTGCGCGCGGCGGACTATGTCGCCGCCGGCCTCGTCGCGCTCCTCGGCGCCGTGACGGTCGCCGACGTGCTGTACGTCGCGGTCCGCGAGCGCGCGGCCGAGCTCGCGCTCCTGGAGGCCGTGGGGTGGGGCTCGCGCAGCGTCGCCCGGCTCGTGCTCACCGAGGCCGCGGTCGTGGGTGCGGTCGGCTCGCTCGTCGGGGCCGGGGCGGCGCTCGCCGTCGCGGGCCTGCTCGCCGACGACGTCCCGGCCGCGGTCGTCGTCGCGGCGACGGGCGCCGCCGTGGGCGGGGTCCTCCTGGCGCTGCTCGCGGCGTGGTGGCCCGTGCGGACCGTGCGACGTCTGCCCGTCGCGCGTCTGCTCGCCGCCGAGTGAGACCAGGAACGGCCCGCCAGCACGGCTGCCCCGGACCGTGACGGTCCGGGGCAGCGGGGGGCCGTCCGCGTGCGGGACGGCGCAGGGCGTGACGCTCCTGGGTCAGATCCAGTAGCAGTACGTCGTGTTGATGGGCACGACCCGGCAGCACTCCTCGATGCGGCCGCCCGAGAAGTAGTTGTGCCAGCAGTAGTAGTCCTTGGCCTCGGCCTTCGCCGTCGGGAGCAGGGCGCCCAGGAGCCGGTCTCCGAGCGTGTGCAGTCGCGTCATCGCGTGTCCTTCCAGAGGTCGACGTGCAGCGCGCGACGACGGGGTGTCGCCGTGCGCGCCGAGCGTCGCGCGGCGTCCTGACGGTCCGCTGACGCTCCGCTACCGGTGCTCAGCCCAGCCGCTGCTTCGCCGCGAGGACCCGCACGACGGCGGCGTCCACCTTCGCCGCGAACGCCGGGTCGGTCGTCGCGCGCTCGACGACGGCCGCCACCATGGGCTGCACGACGCCCGGGTCGGCGGACGCGAGCACCATGTCGCCGCCCGCGTCGATCGTCAGGACGGCGCGGTCGGCGGGCGACCACGCCTGCACCTGCTGCGCCGCGGACACGTCGTCCGTGATGACGACGCCGTCGAACCCCAGGTCGCCGCGCAGCATCCCGTCGACGACGACGGGCGAGAACGCCGCGGGCAGCGAGCCGTCGATCTGCGCGTAGACCGCCGTGGACGTCATGACGAACGCGGCGCCCGCCTCGATCCCCGACGCGAAGACCGCGACGGACGGGTCGTCGCGCGTCGTCACGTCGTCCGTGACACCCGCGTCGGTGTCCGTGTTCTCCGTGACGCGGCCCAGCCCCGGGAAGTGCTTGATCGTCACGTCCACCCCGGACGCCTCCATGCCGGCGCTGAAGGCGTTCGCGTGGGCCGTCACCGAGTCCGGCGTGAACCCGTAGTTCCGCTGGAAGTACCCGATCGGCGGGTTCTGCGCCGCCGTCCCCTCGGGCACCAGGTCCATCACCGGCGCGAGGTTGAGGTTCACCCCGGCCGCCGCGAGCTCGCCGCCCCACGTCGTCGCGTCCGCCTGCAGCGTCGCCGGGTCCAGCGTCGCCTGGTCCGTGGCCGTGGGGATCTGCGAGAACCCGGGCCCGCGCAGCACCTGGACGTACCCGCCCTCCTGGTCGGTCGCGACGAACAGCGGCGTGCCGTTGGTCGTGTCCGCCGAGACGAGCGCCGTGAAGCCCGCGACGAGGTCCGCCGTCGGGCCGGTGCCCGCCTGCGACCGCCCGGCGAGGAACACGTTGCCGACGTGGAGCTGCGACACCGCGTCGTAGCTCACCTGCTGCGGGCTGCTCACGTCGACGCCGACCATGAAGAGCTGTCCGACCTTCTGCTCGAGCGTCCACCCGGCCAGCGGGTCCTCGGGCGGGGTGGACGGCGTCGGGGGAGGGCCCGACGGCGACGGGTCGGGGGAGGCGGTCGGCGCGCCCGAGGGCGACGGGGCCGGGGCGGGGCCCGGGCGGGTGAGGTACCACGCGACCGCCGAGACGGCGGCGAGCGTGGTGACGACGGCGACGACGATCCAGGTGGTCCGGGCACGGGGGGTCAAGGGCGGCACCTCCAGCGGCAACCGTAGCCCGGCGTCGCTCGACGCGCGGAACCCGGAGCGGCGCGACATGATGCCCGCACGGACAGCCGCGTCCCGGGGCAACGGTGCCTCGGGACCCGCGCGCTGCAGACGACGTCACCGATCCTGGAGCACGGCATGACCCACCGCCCGCCCGCCCGTCTCGTCGCCCTCGACCGTGCTCGCCGGGCCACCGCCGCGCTCGTCGCCGCCGCGCTCGCGCTGGCGGGCGCGGTCGCCCTGGTGGCCGGCCCGCAGGCCCGTCCCGCCGCGGCGGCGAGCGGGTTCTGCCCCGACCCCGACGACTTCCCGAACATCGGCCCGCTGCCGATCTTCACGGACAACAACGTCGCGGTGTACGCGGGCGGGGACTACACGGCGACGGGGACCTCGGCCGAGAGCGAGGGTGTGCTCGTCGTGCGGGGGGACGCGACGTTCGACACCCCGGGGAGCTTCAACGTGGGCACGGTCGGTGCCGGGTCGGGCATCACCCCCGCGCCGGGGTCGCCCATGCTGCAGGTTGGCGGCGTGATGAGCATCGCCACCGGGACCAACGTGATCGTGGGCGCGAACCTCGTCGGCGGCGGGGCGGTGCACGTCGGCGGGGACCTGGCGGACGCGGGCGGCCTCGACACCAACGGCGGCGCGGTCGAGACGAACATGGGCGCGGACGCGGCGATCGCGCCGTGGCAGGGCTTCCAGGACGCCGTCGTCGACACGTCGGCCGTGCTGGGCGCCGCGCCGGACACCGGTACGACCGCGCGCGACGGAGGCCGCGTCACGTTCACCAGCGCCGACCCGGGCAACACCACGCTCCAGGCGTTCACCGTCGACGCCGCGGTCCTCGACGGCGCGTCGGAGTTCTTCTTCGAGGGCATCCCGGACGGCGCGCCGATCGTCGTCAACGTCGTCGGCGACGAGCCCGTGACCGTCTCGTCCGCATACGTCGACATCAACGGCGAGCGCGTCGACGACCCGGCGAACATCGGCAACGCGGCCGCGCGCACCCTGTGGAACTTCACGGGCACGGGCGACGTCACGGTGAGCGGTGCCGGGCAGTGGGTGGGCTCGATCCTGGTGCCGTCCGCGGACCAGGTGACGCTCACGGCGAGCACCAACGGGCGCGTCTACGCGGGCAACGACCTCACGACGTCGGGCAGCGGCAACGAGCAGCACAACTACCCCTGGATCGGCCCGGGGCCGTTCGACTGCATCCCGTCGGCGAGCTTCGTCGTCCAGAAGACCGTGACGGGCGAGGCCGCCGCCGACGTGCCCGCCGACACGACGTTCGAGGTCGGGTACACCTACGAGGAGCCGGACGGGACGACCGGCGGCGACACGCTCGTCGTGCCGATCAGCGGCGCGCTCGTCAGCGGACCGACGCTCCCCGTCGGCACCGTCGTGACGATCACCGAGACGAACCTGCCGACGGTGCCCGGCGTCGAGTGGGGCACGCCCGTCATCGAGGTGAACGGCGAGCCGCTCGGAGACCCCGCGCAGTTCACGATCCAGGAGAACCAGACCGTCACCGTCACCGTGGTGAACACGGCGAACGGTGGTGGCGTCCCGGTGGTCGGCGGGTTCTCCGTGGCCAAGGCCGTGACGGGCGACGCCGCGGGGCTCGTCCCCGACGACACCGCGTTCCTCGTCGACTGGGAGGCCACGCTTCCCGAGGGGGCCACGTACGACGGCGACCTGTCGGGCACCCTGACCGTGCTCGCGGACGGGACCGTCGTGGACGGCCCGTCCGACCTGCCCGTCGGCACGACCGTCACGCTCACGGAGCAGACGCCGCTGCCGGAGGTCGACGGCGTGGAGTGGGGTGAACCCGTGCTCAGCCCGGCGTCGCCGATCACGATCGTCGAGGGCGCGACCGGGGTCGCGGTCACGGTGACCAACGTCGCGGGCGCCGTGGTCGGGGGCTTCACCGTCCAGAAGTCGCTCGAAGGCGACGCGGCCGGCGTCGTCCCGCCGGGCACCGCGTTCCTCGTCGACTGGACGGCGACCGTCCCCGCGGGTGTCGTGTACGACGGCGACACGTCGGGCACGCTGACGGTCCTCGCCGACGGGACCGTGACGGACGGCCCGTCCGACCTGCCGGTCGGCACGACCGTCACGCTCGTCGAGCAGCCGCTGCCCGACGTCGACGGCGTCGTCTGGGGCCTGCCGACGCTCGAGCCCGCGTCCCCGATCACGATCGTCGAGGGGCCGACGAGCGTCGCGGTGACCGTGACGAACACGGCGAACGCGCCCGAGGAGGTCGGCGGGTTCGCGGTCCAGAAGTCCGTCACGGGCGACGCGTCCGGGGCCGTGCCGCCGGGCACCGCGTTCGTCGTCGCCTGGGAGGCCGAGCTTCCGCCCGACTCCGGCTACGAGGGCCCGACCTCCGGGACGGTGACCGTGCTCGCGGACGGGACCGTGGTGGACGGCCCGCAGGACCTGCCCGAGGGCACGGTCGTGACGTTCACGGAGCAGACCATGCCCGACGTCCCCGGCGTCGACTGGGGGCAGCCCACCGTCTCGCCCGGCACCGTGACGATCGGCGAGGGGGACGCCGTCGCGGGCGTCGTCGTGACGAACACGGCGACCGCGCAGGTCGGCGGGTTCTCGCTCGCGAAGGCGGTCGAGGGCGACCTCGCCGGGAGCGTGCCGCCCGGGACGACGTTCGAGGCCGAGTGGTCCGCGACCCTGCCCACGGGCTTCACGTACGACGGCCCGCTCACGGGGACGCTGACCGTGCTCGCGGACGGCACCGTGGTCGACGGCCCGCAAGACCTCCCCGTCGGGACGGTCGTGACGTTCACCGAGATCAACCTGCCGGAGGTCGACGGCGTCGTCTGGGGCGCCCCCACGTTCTCCCCGGGTTCCGTGACGGTCGGCGACGAGGAGAACACCCTCGTCACGCTGACCAACACCACGCAGGACGTGGCCGAGGTCGGCGGGTTCTCCGTCGCCAAGGAGGTGACCGGCGACCGCGCGGACCTCGTGCCCGCCGGCACCGAGTTCACCGTCGCGTACTCGTACGAGCTCGACGGCACCCTCGTCGGCGGCTACCTCCAGGTCCCGGCCGACGGGACGGTCGTCGCCGGCCCGCAGAACCTCCCCGTCGGCACGGTCGTCACGTTCACGGAGGCGGACCTGCCGGAGATCCCCGGCGTCGCGTGGGGCGTCCCGACGTTCAGCCCGCCGACGGTCGTCGTCGGCGACGGGGAGGACACGCTCGTCACCGCGACCAACACGGCGAACCAGGCGGTCGGCGGGTTCTCCGTGGTCAAGCGGGTGACCGGCGAGGCGTCCGACGCCGTCCCCGCGACCACGGAGTTCGTCGTGGGCTACGCGTACGACGGCCCGGACGGCACCGTCACCGGGTCGCTCACCGTCCGCGCAGACGGGGTCGCCGTCGACGGCCCGCAGGACCTGCCCGTGGGGACCGTGGTCCGGCTCACCGAGACCGACGTGCCCGAGATCGGCGGGGTCGACTGGGGCACGCCGACCTTCACGGTCGACGGGACGGCGGTCACCGAGGTGACGGTCGGCGACGGCACGGTGGTCGTGACGCTCACCAACACCGCGGAGGACGAGCAGCTCGCGATCACCGGCACCGACGCGGTGCTCGTGACCGTCCTCGCCCTGGCGTTCCTCGGGGCCGGCAGCGCGCTCCTGCTGTTCCGCGCCCGCCGTCGCCGCCCCGCCTGACGAGCACCGGACCGACGGCCGGCGTCCCGCGGGGTGCCGGCCGTCGTCGCACCGGCGCGGGCCGATCAGCACGGGGACCGGGACGAACGCCCCCGGGCAGAGACGAGGATCACAGGCGAGACTGCGTCATGGGGGGAGAGCAGCGACGTCTCAGAGACAGACGGTGGCACCACGACCCGGGTACCACCGACCGCCTGACCAGGAGCGTGCATGACCCGAGGTTCCCGCCCCCGATCGTTCGACTCTCTGCGCCGAGCCGTCGCGGCTGTGACCGCGGCGACCCTCGCGCTCGCCGGGGCGGTCGTGCTGGTGACCGGGCCCCAGGCCGCACCCTCGTTCGCCGCGGTCGGGCAGTGCCCGGACCCGGGCCAGTTCCCCGGCCTCGGGAGCGGCGCACCTCTGTTCACGGACAACAACGTTGCGGTCTACGCCGGGGGCGACTACACGGTCGGGGGCGGAGCGTCGGAGTCCGAGGGCCTGCTCGTCGTCCGTGGCAACGCGACGTTCAACAAGACTGGTGCCGACCAGCGGTTCAACGTGGGTACCGTCGGGGCGGGCTCGCTCATCGCGCCTGATCCCGGATCGGTGATGATGCGGGTCGGAGGGGATCTGAACGTCGTCGACCCGACTCGACTCATCATCGGCGAGATCAGCGGAGCCGCGACCCAGCCTGGAGGCCAGGTCCTCGTCGGCGGTGGGCTGACCGGCACCGGGCTGATCGAGAACTATGACGCGCCTCCGCCGGAGACCGGTCTGGGTGCGGCGGGGGCACTCGGTCCGCTCACGGACTTCCAGGACCTCCTCGTCGACACCTCCGCACAGCTCGGTGCGCTCGCACCGACGCAGCCTGCGCCTGTGCCCGGGCAGTTCCTCACGTTCACGGGGCCGGGTGTCGGCGCGCCGACCGACGAGCTCATCGTGTTCGACGTCGACGCCTCGGCGCTCGCAGGCAACATCTCGCTCGCGTTCGAGAACATGCCGGAGTGGGCGCCTGTCGCGATCAACGTGCGCGGCGCCGGCGCGGTCACCTTCAACATCCAGTCGGTCCTCTGGAACGGGGTGCAGCAGAACTACCCGGGTGGCCCGGACATCGGCAACGTCTCCGCGGCCCTCCTGTGGAACTTCGTCGAGACGGACACGATCAACCTGACGGGGGGCGGTCAGTTCGTCGGATCCATCCTGGCCCCGAACGCTGGGCTCACCGCCCAGCAGAGCACGAACGGCCGCATCTACGTCGGCGGCGACTTCACGACGGACGGTCAGGGCAACGAGCAGCACAACTACCCCTGGATCGGGCCGGGGCCCTTCAACTGCGTCGCGACGACGAGCTTCGTCGTGCAGAAGACGGTGACGGGCGCCGCCTCCGCGGCCGTCCCCGCCGGGACGATGTTCACGATCCACTACTCCTACGTCGAGCCGGACAGCACGACCGGCGAGGGCGACCTCGAGGTCCCGCTCAACGGCAACCTCGTCGCGGGCCCGGACCTCCCCGTCGGGACCGTCGTGACCATGTCCGAGCCGACGTTGCCGAGCGTCCCCGGCGTGTCGTGGGGATCGCCGGTGTTCCGCGTCAACGGTGACGTGGTGAGCGATCCCGCCTCGTTCACCGTCGTCGACGGCACGATGATGACCGTGACGGTGGTCAACACCGCGAACGCCGGCGGTCCCGTCGGCGGGTTCTCCGTGCAGAAGGCACCGCTCCAGGGCAACGCGGCGGGCGCCGTCGACCCCGCGACGGAGTACCAGGTCGAGTGGGCGGCCACGCTCCCGGAGGGAGCGACGTACGACGGCGACCTGTCGGGCACGCTCACCGTGCTCGCGGGCGGCGCGGTCGTCGACGGCCCGCAGGACCTGCCGGTCGGCACGACCGTGACGTTCACGGAGGTCACGCCCGACCCGGTCGACGGCGTCGTCTGGGCGACGCCCGTCGTCGATCCGTCGACCGTGACGGTCGGGGAGGGCCAGGACACGCTCGTCACGGTGACCAACACGGCGACCTCGCAGGTCGGCGGGTTCACGGTCGTGAAGATCGTGGACGGCAACGCCGCGGGGCTCGTCCCGGACGGCACGCCCTTCACGGTGACGTGGACCGCGGACGTCCCCGACGGCGTCGACTACGGGGGCCCGACCACGGGCGAGGGCGAGTTCTTCTGGAACGGCGAGCCCTACGCCGGTCCTGTCGATCTTCCCGTCGGGACGGTCGTCACGTTCACGGAGGTCGCGCCGCCGACGATCGACGGCGTCGTGTGGGGCACGCCGTCCATCAGCCCCGCCGAGCTCACGGTGGGCCAGGGCCAGCCGGCGATCGTCCAGGTGACGAACACCGCGAGCACCGTGAACGGCGGGTTCACGCTCCAGAAGGCTCTCCTGGGCAACGCGGCGGGTGCCGTGCCGGGCGGCACGGAGTTCCTCGTGGACTGGGCGGCGACGCTGCCGACCGGGGTCACCTACGGCGGCCCCCTCGCCGGGACGCTCACCGTGCTCCGGGACGGGACCGTGGTGGACGGCCCGCAGGACCTCCCGGTCGGGACGGTCGTGACGTTCGCCGAGCAGACGCCGCTGCCCGAGGTCGACGGCGTCCAGTGGGGCAGCCCGATCATCTCGCCCGAGTCGCTCGTCGTGAGCGAGAACGGCGGGCAGCCGGTCGCGGTGACGGTCACGAACGTCGCGACCTCCGTCAACGGCGGGTTCACGCTCCAGAAGGCGCTCGCGGGGAACGCGTCGGGCGCCGTACCGGACGACACCGAGTTCCTCGTGGACTGGTCGGCGGTGCTGCCGACAGGCGTGACGTACGACGGCGCTCTCTCCGGCACGCTGACGGTGCTCGCGGACGGGACCGTCGTGGACGGCCCGCAGAACCTCCCGGTGGGCACCGTCGTCACGCTCACGGAGCAGACCCCCCTGCCGGACGTGCCGAACGTCGTCTGGGGCGAGCCGTCGTTCGACCCGGGCGCGGAGATCACCATCACCGAGAACGGTGGTGAGGCGGTCGGCATCACCGTGACCAACACGGCGACCAGCACGGTGGGCGGGTTCGCGGTCGCCAAGGACGTCGTCGGGGACGCGGAGGGCCTCGTGCCCGGGAGCACGCAGTTCTCCGTGACGTGGGTCGCGACGCTCCCCGCGGGCGTCACGTACGAGGGCCCGGTCACCGGGACGCTGACCGTCCTCGCGGACGGGACCGTCGTGGACGGACCGCAGGACCTCCCGGTCGGGACGACCGTGACGTTCTCCGAGACGGCGTTCCCGACGATCCCGAACGTCGTGTGGGGCGACCCGTCGTTCGACCCCGCCACGCTGACGGTCACCGAGACCGGGGACACCCCCACGCTCGTGACGGTGACCAACACGGCGTCGAGCGTCGTCGGCGGCTTCACGCTGCAGAAGGACGTCCAGGGGAACGCGGCCGGGATCGTGCCCGACATCACCACGTTCACCGTCACCTGGACCGCGGTCCTGCCGCCGGACGTCGCCTACGGCGGCCCGCTCACCGGCACGCTGACGGTCCGGGCCGACGGGACGGTCGTGGACGGCCCGGCGGACCTCCCGGTGGGCACCGTGGTGACGTTCGCCGAGCAGACCCCGCTGCCGGAGGTCGGCGACGTCGTGTGGGGCCCGCCGTCGTTCACCCCGGCCCAGCTCACCGTCACCGAGAACGACGGCGAGCCCGTCGCGGTCACGGTGACGAACACGGCGAACTCGGTCGTCGGGTCGTTCGGCGTCGCGAAGGCGGTCGCGGGCAACGCCGCCGGGCTGGTGCCCCGCGACACCGCGTTCCTCGTGGACTGGAGCGTTACGATCCCCGACGGCGTCGAGTACGACGGCGACCGGTCGGGCACGCTCACCGTCCTCGCCGACGGCACGGTCGTCGACGGGCCGGCCGACCTGCCGGTCGGGACGGTCGTGACCCTGAGCGAGCAGACCCCGCTCCCGGAGATCGACGGCGTCGTGTGGGGCACGCCGTCCTACGACCCCGGCACCACGGTCACCATCACCGAGAACGCCGGCGCGCCCGTCGTCGTGACGCTGACGAACACCGCGACCACGGTGGACGGCGGGTTCTCGATCGCGAAGGCGCTGACCGGGAACGCGGCCGGGCTGGTGCCCGGCGACACCGCGTTCCTCGTGGACTGGTCCGCGGAGCTTCCCGACGGCGTCACGTACGCGGGGCCGCTGACCGGGACGGTGACCGTGCTCGCGAGCGGGGCCGTCGTCGACGGCCCGCAGGACCTCCCGGTGGGCACGACGGTGACGTTCACCGAGCGCACCCCGCTGCCGTCGGTCGACGGCGTGGTCTGGGGCGTGGCGTCCTTCGCTCCCGCGTCGACGCTCGTCGTCGTGGAGAACGGGGGCGACCCCGTCACGGTGACGGTCACCAACACGGCCGCGACGGTGAACGGCGGGTTCACGGTGGCAAAGGCCGTGACCGGGAACGCCGCCGGCCTCGTGCCGGACGACACGGAGTTCGTCGTGGGCTGGACGGCGGTGCTGCCCGAGGGCGTGACATACGCCGGTCCGCTGACCGGCACCCTCACGGTCCTCGCGGACGGGACGGTCGTGGACGGTCCGGCGGACCTGCCGGTGGGCACGGTCGTGACGTTCACGGAGCAGACCCCGCTGCCCGAGGCGCCGAACGTGGTCTGGGGGAGCCCGGCGTTCGCGCCCGGTGCCCAGGTGACGGTCGTCGAGGGCGCGACGGGCGTCGAGCTCACCGTGACGAACACGGCGTCGAGCGCCGTCGGCGGGTTCACGCTGCAGAAGGACGTGACCGGGAACGCCGCCGGCCTCGTGCCGGGCGACACCGCGTTCTCCGTGACCTGGGTGGCGACCCTCCCTGCGGGCGTGACGTATGACGGGTTCCTCACCGGGACGCTGACGATCCTGGCCGACGGGACCGTCGTGGACGGCCCGCAGGACCTGCCGGTGGGCACCACGGTGACGTTCACCGAGGCGACGCCTCCCGCGCTCGACGGCGTCACGTGGGGTGCGGTGTCCGTGGACCCCGCGACGCTGACGGTCGCCGAGAACGGTGGGGCGCCGTCCGCGGTGACCGTGACGAACACCGCGAACGCGGTGACCGGGTCGTTCGGGGTGGCCAAGGCGCTCGCGGGGAACGCGGCCGGCGTGGTGCCGGACGACACGGCGTTCCTCGTCGACTGGACCGCGACGATCCCGACCGGGGTCGACTACGACGGCGACACGTCCGGCACGCTGAGCGTGCTCGCGGACGGCACCGTCGCGGACGGTCCGGCGGACCTGCCGGTCGGCACGGTCGTGACGTTCGCCGAGCAGACGCCGCTCCCCGAGCTCGCGGACGTGGTCTGGGGCACGCCGGAGCTTTCGCCGGAGTCGGTGACGATCGCCGAGGGCGACGAGCCGGTCGTGGTGACGGTGACGAACACGGCGACGAGCGTCGTCGGCGGGTTCTCGCTGGCGAAGGGCGTCCAGGGCGACGCGGCCGGGGTCGTGCCGGACGACACCGCGTTCCTCGTGGACTGGACGGCGACCCTGCCTGTCGGCGTGACGTACCCCGGCCCGCTGACCGGCACCCTCACGGTGCTCGCCGACGGGACGGTCGTGGACGGTCCGCAGAACCTGCCCGTGGGCTCGGTCGTCACGTTCGCCGAGCGGACCCCGCTGCCCGAGGTCGAGAACGTCGGGTGGGGTACCCCGACGTACGCGCCGGGCGCCGAGCTGACCATCACGGAGAACGACGGGCAGCCTGTCGCGGTGACCGTGACCAACACGGCGACGAGCCTCGTGGGCGGGTTCACCGTGCACAAGGAGGTCGGCGGCGACGCCGCGAGCCTCGTCCCGGGTGGCACGGCGTTCCAGGTCGACTGGACCGCCCTGCTCCCGGCCGGGGTCGAGTACGACGGCGCCACGGAGGGCACGCTCACCGTCCTCGCCGACGGCACCGTGGTCGCCGGTCCGCAGGACCTGCCCGCGGGGACCGAGGTGACGTTCACCGAGCGCACCCCGCTGCCGGAGGTCCCGGGCGTCCTCTGGGGCGAGCCGACGTTCGCGGTGGACGGCGTGGCCGTCGACCCGGCGACCCTCACGGTCGTCGCGGACACCGAGGTCGCGGTCGCCCTGACCAACACGGCGAACGACGCGCACCTCGTCGGCGGGTTCGCCGTGCACAAGGTCGTCACCGGAACCGCGGCGGGCCGGGTGCCCGACGACACCCCGTTCACGGTCACCTGGACCGCGGACGTCCCGGGCGGGACGCTCTACGAGGGCCCGACGTCGGGGCGCCTCACGGTCCGCGCCGACGGCACCGTCGTCACGGGCCCCGCGGACCTCCCCGAGGGGACCGTCGTGACGCTCGGCGAGGTCGACCTGCCGAGCATCGACGGCGTCCGGTGGGGCACGCCGGCCTTCACGGTCGACGGCGAGCGCACCACCCGGCTGACGGTCGCCGTCGGCGAGCTGGCGGACGTGACGCTCACCAACACGGCGAGCACGACCGGGGGTCTCGCCGTGACCGGCGCGACCACGGGCGGGCTCGTCGGCCTGGGCGCGCTGCTCGTCCTCGGCGGGGCCGCGCTGCTCACCGTGACGAGGCGCCGCCGGACCGCCTGACGGGCAGGACGCCGTCGCCCACCGCGACGCACGACGGGCCGGTCACCCCGCGGGGTGTCCGGCCCGTCGTCGTACCGCTCGCGCGAAGGTGCCCGACCTCAGTCGTGGCCCGCGAGCGTCGCGAGGGCCTTGGTCCACAGCGTGTGCGCGCGCTCCGCGCGCTCTGCCGTCTCGATGTTGCGCTCGACGACGCGCACGCGCGTCCCGGAGTCGTCCGGCTCGAGCGTGATGGCGATGTCGTGGTAGTTCTCGGGGACGTCGGGCAGGCCCATGGTCGGCGAGAAGTGCGTGAAGTGCAGCAGTCGCGGCCGCTCGACCGCGACGACGGTGCCCCAGTCCGCGAACTCGCGGCCCATGTAGTGCCCCTCGAACGTGACGGGGCTGCCGGGCCGGAAGTCGGTCTCGACGTTCATGCCGAGCATCCAGCGGGCGCTCGGGTGCAGCAGCTCGGCCCAGACGACCTGCGGCGGCCGCGCGACGTGGATCTCGGAGGTCGTGCTGTGCTCGGTCAGGGCTGGGTCGGTCATGGGTACCTCCGGGGGGCTCGGGGGCGGGGGCCCGCTTCTGGGGCGACGGTAGACCCTCCGGGCGGCACCGGCAGCCGGTAGGTTCGGGCGCGTGACCCGACTCGTGCTCGTCCACGGCCGCGACAACCAGGGCCTCGACGCCGACGTCCTCGACCGCACGTGGACCGTGGTGCTGGACGCGGGGCTGCGAGCGGCGGGATCGAGCCGCGTGCTGGACGACGCCGACACGTCGTTCGTCTTCTACGGCGACGCCCTCGCGGGGCTCGTCGCGGGCGACGCGGAGCCGCCGCCGGTGACGGTGCACGCGCTCACGGCCCTGCCCGGCGACGAGCTCGCGTTCGTCGCGGCCGTCGTCGAGGAGGTGCTGCGGGGCGCGGGGGCGGGCGTCCCGGCACGCCCCGAGGGCGCCGGTGCCGGTGCGGGGGAGTGGCTGAACCTGCTGCTGTCCGCGCTCGACCGGTACGTGCCCGGCCTGAGCAGCGCCGTCGTCGTGCTGCTCGCGCGCGACGTCTGGGCGTACCTGCACGACGACGCCGTGCGCACGACGATCGACGACGCGCTCGCCGCCGCGATCCCCACGGACGGCCCGGCCGTCGTGGTCGCGCACTCGCTCGGGTCGGTCGTCGCGTACTCGGTGCTGCGCGAGCACCCCGACGCCGCGCGGTGGGACGTGCCGCTGCTGCTCACGCTGGGCTCCCCGCTCGCGATCCGGGCGATCCGCGACGTCCTCGCCGCGCGCGCCCCGGTGCGCGTTCCCGCGCCGGTGCGCCGCTGGGTAGCGGCGCGCGACCGCCGGGACGCGCTCGCGCTCCACGGCCTCGGCGCCGACGCGTTCCCGCTCGACCCCGCGACGCCCGCGATCGAGGACCTCGTCGTCGCGAACGCGGCGCCGGGCCACCACGCCGCAGCGGTGCTGCTCACCGACGGCAGCCCGGCGGGCTACCTCGCGCGCCCGGAGGTCGCGGGCACGGTGGCGGCCGCGCTGGACGGCTGACGCGACCTGTCAGCGCCAGGTCTCGGCACGGCGCGACGTCGTGCCGGCAGGTTCACGACACGCCGTGGAGCCGCGCGTGCAGCGACCGGATCTCGGGAGCCAGCTCGTAGGCAGGGCCGTGCACGGGCACGCCCGGCGCGACGTCCCCGATCGCGAGGGGTCTGACGGGTCCGGGCGCCACGCCCCACTCGTCGAGCCAGCCGACGAGCTGCGTCGTGCTGGACGCGTAGACGATCGGGCCGAGCCCGACCCACGCGTGCGCCGCGCTGCACATCGCGCAGTGCTCGCCGGACGTGTACACGACCGCGGCGCGCCGCTCGTCGGGCGTGAGGTGCTCGGCGGCCCAGCGGGCGATCTCGAACTCCGGGTGCCGGGTCGCGTCGCCGTCCTTCACGCGGTTGCGGTCCTCGAACCGCACGACCCCCGCGTGGTCGACGAGGAGCGAGCCGAAGGGCTCGTCGCCGTCGTCGAGCGCCTCGCGCGCGAGCTCGACGCAGCGGCGCAGGTGCACGAGGTCGTCGGGGGTGGGGAGGGTCTCGGAAGTCATGGCGCCCATCCTCGCCCGGTCAGCGCGCGAGCGCGAGGACGCTGCGCACGTCCGCGACGAACCCGTCCACGTCGTCCTGGGTCGTGTCCCACGCGCACATCCAGCGGACCTCGACCCGGTCGGGCGACTCGCCCGGCCCCCAGTCGTAGAAGCGGTGCCGCTCGCGCAGACGCTCGACGGCGACGCGGGGGAGGGTCGCGAAGACCGCGTTGACGAGCGTGGGCTGGGTGAAGGCGAGGCCCGGCGCCGGAGCGGGGGCGCCGCCGTCGGGCTTGACCGCCGCCGGGACGACGACGTCCGCGAGCCCGGCGCGCAACCGCCCGGCCATCGCGTTCGCGTGCCGCGCGTTGCGCAGCCACAGCTCGTCCTCGTCCGCGAGCTCGTCGACCTCGGCGACCGCGTCGCCCACCGGCTCGAACAGCGCAAGGAGCTGCGCGGAGACGTAGCGCATCTTCGACGCGAGCTGCATGGTCGCCTTGCGCACGAACTCGACGCCGTCGACGGCCGACGGGTCGAGCACGACGACCGCCTCCCCGAGAGCGAGCCCGTTCTTGGTGCCGCCGAACGACAGCACGTCCACGCCCGCGTCCGTGGTCAGCGCGCGCAGCGGGACGTCGAGCGCCGCGGCGGCGTTCGCGAGTCGCGAGCCGTCGAGGTGCACGCGCATGCCGCGGGCGTGCGCGGCGTCCGCCACCGCGCGGATCTCGGCCGGGGTGTAGAGCGTGCCGAGCTCCGTGGACTGCGTGAGCGACACGACGAGCGGCTGCGCGCGGTGCGGGTCGCCGAGGTCGCCCGCGAACCGCTCCACGGCGTCGGGCGTGAGCTTCCCGTCCGGCGCCGGCACGGCGAGCACCTTGATCCCGCCCACCCGCTCGGGCGCGCCGTTCTCGTCCGTGTTGAGGTGCGCGTGCTCCGTCGCGACGACGGCGCCCCAGCGCGGCAGCATCGCCATGAGCGCGACGACGTTCGCCCCCGTCCCCGTGAGCACCGGGTAGGCCGTGGCGTCCGGGCCGAAGCGGGACCGTACGGCGTCCTGCAAGCGGGCCGTCCACGGGTCCTCGCCGTACGAGATCTCGTGCCCGGCGCTCGCCGCGGCGAGCGCGGCGAGGACGTCGGGATGGGCGGGGGAGTAGTTGTCCGAGGCGAACGAGGTCACGTGCCCAGCGTAGGGACCCGGTGAGGCGCGGGCGCGAGCGAGCGGGCGCACACGTGCCTAGCGTCGAAGGTGCGCCCGGCCGGGCGCCGCGACCAGCGGAGGTGCAGCCATGACCATGAATCCCCACGACCCCGCCGACCCGGACCGGCCCACCGACCCGGGCGGACCGGTCGAGCCGGCGCGACCGGCCGAGCCCACGGTCGAGCCGCCGAAGTCCCCGGGGCCGCCCCCGGACCCGTCGGAGCCGCCGCACGACCCGAGCCACGCGGACCCGGTCCCGGGCGAGCCGCGGCCCTCGGACCCGACCCCCGACTCACCGCCCGACTGGCCGTCGTCGCCGGGTCGGCCCGTCGGCCCGGACGAGCCGAGCCACGACGACTGAGTACGGTCCGCGCCGCGCTCCCGAACGGCCGCCGGATCACAGGAGCCGGCGCGAGCCCGGGTGCGTGACGCGCAGCCAGCGGTAGCCGTAGCCGTCGAGCCGGACCTCGGTGCTCCCGTCGGGGTCCGGCTCGACGTCGTCCGCGTCGAGCAGGTCGACGAGGCGCGCGTCCTCCGGCAGGTCGTCGAGCGCGAGCCGGACCACGACCGGGTCCGGGGACAGGTTGTGGACGGTGACCATCGACGCCTCCTGCCACGTGCTGCGCAGCGCGAGGACCGACGGCTCCGGCTGGTCCAGCACGGCGACGTCGCCCCAGCCGAGCTCGGGGCACTCGCGGTAGCGGTGGGCGAGGAGGCGCACGAAGGTCAGCAGCGAGTCGGGGTCGCGTCGCTGGTCCGCGACGTTGACGTGCTCGGGCGCGTAGCCGTCGCCGGGAACGGGCCCGGAGAGGCGTCGGGCAGGAGCGCGCGAGAACCCGCCGTTGCGTCCGGACGTCCACTGCATCGGGGTCCGCACGGCGAGCCGTCCGTCCGCCGCGAGGTTCTCGCCCATGCCGATCTCCTCGCCGTAGTAGAGGACCGGCGTCCCCGGGAGCGCGAAGAGCAGCGAGTACACCATCCGGACGCGCCGCGGGTCGCCGCCCAGCATGGGCGGGAGCCGACGGCGCAGCCCCCGACCGTAGAGCTGCATGTCCTCCTCGGGCCCGAACGCGGCGAAGACCTCCTGGCGCTCGTCGTCGGAGAGCTTGTCGAGCGTCAGCTCGTCGTGGTTGCGCACGAACGTCGCCCACTGCGCGTCGTGGGGGGTCGGGGGGCGCGCGGCGAGCGACGCGGCGAGCGGCCCGGCCTCGTGCCGAGCGAGCGACAGGTACAGCGCCTGCATGCCGTTGAAGTCGAACTGCAGCGTGAGCTCCGAGCTCGACGGGCCGGACTCGCTCCCGTCGCCCTCCCCGTCGTCGCCGAAGTAGAGGCGCTGCTCCTCGAACGGCAGGTTGACCTCGCCCATGAGGATCGAGTCCCCGGTGCGGCGCGAGAGGAACGACCGCAGGGCGCGCAGGAAGTCGTGCGGGTCCTCGATCTCGTCCGACGGGTTGGCTGCCGCGTCCCCGAGGAAGAACGGCACCGCGTCGACGCGGAAGCCCGAGAGCCCGAGCTGGATCCAGTAGCCCATCGTCTTCGCGATCGCGTCCCGGACCTTCGGGTTGGCGGTGTTGAGGTCCGGCATGTGGCGGTAGAAGCGGTGCCGGTACCACTCGCCGGTGCGCTCGTCCTTGGTCCAGATGCCCTCCTCCTGGTCGGGGAAGATCACCTGGTCCTTCGTGGGCGGCGGCTCGTCGGCGCGCCACACGTAGAAGTCGCGGTACGGGTTGTCCGTGCTGGCGCGCGAGGCCTTGAACCACGGGTGCCGGTCGGACGTGTGGTTGACCACGAGGTCGGCGATGACCCGGATGCCGCGGTCGTGGGCCGTCCGGACCAGCTCGACGAGGTCGCCGACGTCGCCGAGCCGCGGGTCGACCGCGAGGAAGTCGGTGATGTCGTAGCCGTCGTCGCGGTCGGCGGTCGGGTAGAACGGCATGAGCCACAGGCACGTGACCCCGAGGTCGGCGAGGTGGTCGAGGCGCTGCACGAGCCCGGCGAGGTCGCCCACGCCGTCGTCGTCCCAGTCCATGAACGTCTCGACGTCGAGGCAGTAGATCACCGCGTTCTTCCACCACAGGTCGCCGGTGTCGCTGATCCTCATGCCGCACCTCCTTCGGTCGTCGCGGTCGCCGACCGCAGGAGCGGCAGCAGCGTCTCGCCCGCCGCGTCGAGGAACGCGTCCTGCTGCTGTCCCACGTGGTGCAGGTACACCTCGTCGAACCCGCACGCCGCCAGCTCGGCGACGCGGTCCGCGAAGCGCTCGGCGTCGTGCTCCACGAGGACCGTCCCGCGCACCTCCTCGGGACGCACGAGGTCAGCGACCGCGTCGAACTGCTCGGGGGTCTCGAGGTGCCAGCTCACGCTCGGGGGCAGCAGGTTGGAGCGCCACTGGTCGTGCGCGACGGCGAACGCCGCGGCGTCGTCGTCGCCCCACGCGACGTGGACCTGCAGGGCGAGCGGACCCCGGCCGCCCGCGTCGCGGTACGCGCCGACGACGCGGCGCAGCGACTCGACCGGCTGGTTGACGGTCACGAGGCCGTCGGCCCAGTCCGCGTGGCGGCGCGCCGTCGCCGGGGTGACGGCTGGGCCCACGAGGCGCGGGACGACGTCGGGCAGCGACCACACGCGCGCACGGTCCACGGTGACGTGGCCGCGGTGCGAGACCTCCTCGCCTGCGAGCAGCGCGCGGATGACGTCCACGCACTCGCGCAGGCGGTCGTCCCGGTCGGGCTTGGGGGGCCACGGGTCGCCCGTGACGTGCTCGTTCATCGCCTCGCCGGAGCCGAGCGCGGCCCAGAACCGGCCGGGGAACATCGCGCCGAGCGTCGCGATCGCTTGCGCGACCACCGCGGGGTGGTAGCGCTGGCCGGGCGCCGTGACGACGCCGAACGGCAGGTCCGTGCTGGCGAGCGCGGCGCCGAGCCAGGACCAGGAGTGGCCCGACTCGCCCTGCCGCACGCTCCAGGGCGCGAGGTGGTCGGAGCACATCGCGGCGTCGAACCCCACCTCCTGGGCACGACGCGCGGCACCCAGCAGAGGGCCCGGGGCGATCTGCTCGTGGGACGCGTGAAAACCGAGGGAGACCATGGCGCCAGTGAACCGAGGCTCCGCCGGACACGCTCGGCGAGGAGGGGGACCGGTGGAGGGAGCGTGCGCGCTCGGCGGGGGCCGCCCCGTGCCGACCCGGCCCCCGTACGCTGACGCGATGCGCCTGCTGACCTGGACGTTCGCCGCCTACCTCGCCGCCGTCCTCGTCGTGACGCTCTGGCCCTCCCCGCAGTCCACCGACGCGCCCGGCTGGGCGACGTCGACCCTCGGGTTCCTCCAGAGCCTCGGGATCCCGATCACGCTGCCCGTGCTCGAGGCGCTCGCGAACGTCGTCATGTTCGGGCCCTTCGGCCTGCTCGGGGTCCCGCTCCTGCGCGGCGCGACCGCCCGACGCCGTGGCGCGCCCCTGGGCGTGTGGCGCGCCGTCGGCGTCGTCACCCTCGCGGGCTGCGCGCTCTCGGTCGCGATCGAGCTGACGCAGAACCTCCTGCCGGGGCGCGTCCCGACCGTCCAGGACGTCGTCCTGAACACCGCGGGGGCGCTCCTGGGCTCGGCGCTCGTCGGGCTCGTGCTCGTCGCCACGGGCGCGCGGCGCGCCGTGGCGTCGCGTGCCGCGTGAGGCCCCCGGGACGGCGGCTCAGCCCACCGTCCCGTCGACGTAGTACCAGCGGTCGCCCTCGCGCACGAACCGGCTGACCTCGTGGAGGCGGCCGCGGTCCGCGCGGTCCGTGCGCGACCGGTGGTGCGCGACGAACTCGACGACGCCCGTGGCGTCGAACGGGCCGCCGGCCTCCGTGCGCACCACGTCGAGGCGGCGCCACTCGAGGTCGTCGTCGAGGTCGAGGTCGGACGGCCGGGTGGACGCGTGCCAGGTCGCACGCAGGTAGCGGGCGTCGCCGACGGCGAACGCGCTGTAGCGCGAGCGCATGAGCGCCTCCGCGGTCGGTGCGTGCGGGCCCGGTGCCGAGCCGACCGGACCGGGCCGCAGGCCTGCGTGGTAGCGGCCGCAGCACGCCCCGTAGGCGTCGCCCGACAGGCACGGGCACCGCGCGTCGTCGGCCGTGGTCACGACGCGGCCCGCCGCCGGTCCGTCTGAGCAGCCGCGGCGCACTCCGCCCCGGGCGCCCGGCCCGAGCGCTCCACCGCGTCCGCGATGGTGCGCGACACCGCCTCGAGACGGGCCAGCCCCTCGGGGCCGAGGGGCTCGAACACGACCTCGCGCAGCAGCTCGGTGTGCCCGCGCACGGTGCGCAGGAGCGCGCGCCGGCCCGGGTTCGTCAGGACGATCCACGTGCCGCGCGCGTCGTCGGCGCACTCGGTCCGCTCGACGAGACCGCGGTCGGCCATGCGGCGCGTGAGGTGCGAGACGCGGCTGCGCTCCCAGCAGAGCTCGGCGGCGAGCTCGCCCGTGCGGAGCGCACGGTCCGTCGCGGCGTGCAGCGCCGAGAGCGCCTGGAACTCGGCCTCGGACAGGTCGCCGTCGTCGCGCATCCCGGCGGCCAGCACGCGGTCGAGGGCCTTGCGCATCGTCACGTAGGCGTCCCACGCGTCGCGCTCGGCGTCGTCGAGGATCGGGTGTCCCGCCATGCGGACGATCCTACCGCGGTGGGTGACACGTCACCGAGATGGAGTTACGGTGACGCATCACCAACTTTGGTGACACGTCACTCTTCTGGAGGAACCATGACCTCGACCCCGCGCCTCGCGGTCCTCGTCGGGAGCACGCGCACCGGGCGCAACAGCGAGGGCGTCGCGCGCTGGGTGCTCGACCGCGCCGTGCAGCGCACCGACGCGACGTTCGAGCTCGTCGACCTCGCCGACCACCCCCTGCCCCACCTCGACGAGGCGCTCCCGCCGCGCCTGCAGCAGTACGAGAACCCGCTCGTGTGGGAGTGGTCGCGCGTGATCGACGGCTTCGACGGCTACGTCGTCGTGACGCCCGAGTACAACCACGCACCGCCCGCCGTGCTGAAGAACGCCCTCGACTGGCTGTACCACGAGTGGGCCGACAAGGCCGTGGGCTTCGTCGGCTACGGCGCGCAGGGCGGCACGCGCGCCGTCGAGCAGCTGCGCCTCGTCGCGGGCGAGCTGCAGCTCGCCGACGTCCGCACCCAGGTCGGGCTGTCGCTCTACGACGACTTCGAGGAGTTCCGGACCTTCGCGCCGCGCGAGCGCCACCTGCGCGACCTCGACGCGACCCTCGACGAGGTCGTCGCCTGGTCGCGCGCCCTCGCGACCGTGCGCGAGAGCAAGGCCGTCGCCGCCGCCTGACGCCCGGCCGGGGCCGTCCCCGTGCGCGACGGCGCCCGCCCACCGGGGTGAGCGGGCGCCGTCGGGCATCACCTCACCCGGGCCGGGGGCCCGGGCGGTCCGGCGACGGGGTGCGGGTCAGCTCTGCGCGGCCCACGGGCCCCAGCGGTCGCCGGGTGCCTGGTTCCGCGTCCACCACTTCGCGGTGTACGTCGTCCCCTCGTAGGTCACGCTGTCGCCCTTGACGTAGACGCGGCTCGGCTTCCACGCGCCGACCCCGTCCGCGTCGACGCCCGCGATCTCCTCCCACGGGCCCCACGGGTCACCGGGTGTCTGGCCCTTGGTCCACCACTGGGCCCGCCAGACGGCGCCGCCGTAGGTGACGGTGGACCCGCCGGTGTAGGTGGCGCCCTTGGACCAGGCCGGCGGCTCGGCGTACGTCGGCTGGGCCTGCGGGTTGAGCTCGTCCGTGAGGACCGTCTTCGCCGCGTTGGTGATCGGGTCGTCGAGCAGCAGGACGTCGAGCCCCTGCTGGATGTCGTTCGAGATGATCGCGCCGTTGTACCAGTAGGCCGACCACGAGCCGCCGAGGATCAGCCGCTCCGCGGACAGCGGGCCGCGGTCGAACCACGCGATCTCGACCGGGTTCGCCGAGTCCGTGAAGTCCCACACGGAGATGCCGCCCTGGTACCAGGCCTGGACCATGATGTCGCGGCCCGGGACGGGGATGAGCGAGCCGTTGTGCGCGACGCAGTTCTCCGTCGCCGCCTGCTCCCGCTCGATCTTGTAGTAGCTCTTGAAGACGAGCTCGCCGCCCACGATGTCGTAGATGGCGTCCGCGCCCTTCTCGGGCCCGACCGTCGGGTTGCACGTGGGCGCGCCGCCGCCGCCGAGCTCGTCGGTGAAGACGACCTTGGTGCCGGCGTTGTTGAACGTCGCCGAGTGCCAGAAGGCGAAGTTCGTCGTGTCGCGGACGACCTCGGTGACCACCGGGTGCGCGCGGTCGGAGATGTCCATGAGGATGCCGTCGCCCATGCACGCGCCCGCCGCGAGGTCCTTCGACGGGTAGGTCGTGATGTCGTGGCAGCCCGACGTCGTGCTCGAGCCGTTGCCGCCCGGGTTGCCGCCCTCCGGGAAGAGGACGGGCGTGGAGACGAGCTCGGCCGCGGCCGGGTCGTCGAGCGGGATCTGCACGACCGAGATGAGGTCGTGCGGCGGCTGGCAGTCGGGGAACGCCGCGTTGGGGCTGTACGACGAGACGTAGACGAACAGCTCCTCCCCGTCCTTCGACGGCGCGAGGGAGTGCGTGTGCGAGCCGCACTGCGTCTCGACGGCGGACACGTACTGCGGCGACGTCGGGTCGGAGATGTCGAAGACCTTGACGCCCTCCCACGAGTCCTTGACCGTGGCGCTCTGCGCGACGTTGTCACACGAGTCGTTGCTGCGCGACGAGTCGGTGCTGAGGACGAGCAGGTCCCCGTAGACCGAGATGTCGTTCTGGGAACCCGGGCAGACCACCTGCGCGACCTGCTGGGGGGCGGTCGGGTTCGCGACGTCGTACACCGTGAACCCGCCGTAGTTGCCGGCGAAGGCGTAGCGGCCCTGGAACGCGAGGTCGCTGCTGTACTGGCCCTCGGGCGCGAACTCGCCGTTCTTCGGGATGTTCGCGACATGGGTCAGGTTGGGGCTGCCGGCGACCTCCCCGGGCGCCAGGACGTCGGTGGCCTGGGCGAGGGGAGCGAGGCGCTGGGCGGGAAGGTCCGCGAGCGAGCCGGCGGCCTGCTCGGTGAGCGCGGCCACCGCCTCGGGAGAGCCGTCGGACGGTTCGGCGGCTGCCGACGTGGCGACGGCGAGCGAGGAGACGGCGAGAGAGGCCGCCATGGACGAGGCGAGCAGGACCCGGCTTCTTTGCCGGCGCGTCTTGTTCGTCGTTCGATGCACGAGCGAAACACCTCCTTGGTAGTGTTCTGCGAATTCTGTCCGGCAGGTGTGATCTGGACCACCCCAAGCGCGCGCATCGCGGTGACTTTTTACACGGAGGGAACAGGGCGGGTGCAGAGTTTTCCCAGCGGTAACGCAGTCCCGAGCCTCGGCGCACGCGCCCTGACCTGCGGCGCCGTCGTGCTCGGGGTCGCGCTCGGCGCCTCGGCGTGCACGCCGGACCCGGATCCGACCTCCACGCCGTCGAGCGTCGTCGTGCAGCCCGGGCGGCCGGGCGAGGAGGCGGCGACGGTGGCGCCCGAGGACTACGAGGCCGGGCCCGAGGAGGACTCCTGGAACCAGGCCGACGCCGCGTTCGTGACCGGGATGATCGAGCACCACCTCCAGGCGCTGGAGATCGCGGCGCTCGCGCCGGACCGCGCGGGGTCCGACGCCGTCCGGTCGTTCGCCGAGCGCGTCACCGCCGCGCAGGGCCCCGAGGTCCACGCCCTCGCGTCGTGGCTGCAGGCGCGCGACCTCGCCGTCCCGGAGGGTGCGGAGGACGTCGGCGGGACGGGCCCGCGCGCGCCCGAGGGATCGGGGCACGAGCACGGTGACGGCGTCTCCGGGATGCTCACGGACGAGCAGCTCGCCGCGCTCGAGGCGGCGAGCGGCGCGGAGTTCGACCGCCTCTTCCTCGAGGGCATGATCCAGCACCACCAGGGCGCGCTCGACATGGTCGACGTCGTGCTCGTCGAGGGACAGGACCTCTTCGCCAACGAGATCGCGGCCGAGACCGCCGCCGGCCAGGGCGGCGAGATCGACCGCATGCGCGACCTCCTCGCCGCGCTCTGACGTACCGAGCCAGATCCGCATCCAGCGAGGTAGAACCCTGGTCGCGCGAGGTAGAGCCGTGGTCCGTGCTCCGGTGCTGTCGCCCGTGGCGTGCGCGACCGTGGCCCGCCCCGGAGTCGGGACGGGCCACGATCACCTGCCCGGGGGCGGGGTCAGCAGTAGAGGTTCGCGCCCGTCGTCGTGCCGAGGATCTGCGCGAAGCGCTGGAACGCGGTGACGCGCGACTGGACCTGTGCCGGGTTGCCGCCGTTGCACTCGATCGAGCCGTTGATCGAGCGGATCGACTCGCCGAAGCCCGCGCCGGAGACGATCGCCTGGTGCCCGGACATCGAGCCCGCGCCGGACTGCGTGTTCCAGAACCACAGACCGGTCTTCCAGGCCACGGCCGAGTTCTGCTCCACGAGGTACGGGTTGTTGAGCAGGTCGATGCCGAGGGCGTCGCCCGCGGCCTTGTAGTTGTAGTTCCAGCTCAGCTGGACCGGGCCCTTGCCGTAGTACGCGCTCTGGCCCGCGGGGCATCCGTACGACTGGGAGTAGTCGCAGTAGTGCGGGTAGTTTGCGGTGTTGATCTCCTTGATGTAGACGAGCCCGCCGGTCTCGTGGTTGACGTTCGCGAGGAACGCCGCGGCCTCGCGCTTGGCGACCTCGGTGCCACCCGTCGTCGCGAAGCCCGGGTAGGCCGACAGCGCGTCGACGAGGCCCTGGTAGGAGTAGAACGCGTTCCGGTTCGGGAACATCTGGTTGAACTGGGCCTCGGAGACGACGAAGTTGCTCGGGTTGCCGGGGTTCCCGGGGTTGCCCGGGTCGGTCCCGCCGCCTCCGCACGCGCCCTGGGTGCGCCAGACGCCCCACTCGCCGGTGGTGCCGGGCGTCTCGCCCTGGGTCCACCAGCCGGCCTTCCAGTTCTGGCCGCCGTGCGAGACGACGGCGCCGCCCAGGTAGACCGTGCCGGAGCTCCACGCGGGGGCGCAGGTCGCGGCGTGCGCCTGCTGCGCCGGGCCGGCGACGGCCCACGAGAACGCTCCCACGAGCACGAGGAGAACGGCGAGGAGCAGGGCGAGGGGTCGGGACGCGGGCCGCTGGGCGACCGCGGCGGACGCCGCGGGGGAGGACGACGCCGGAGCTCGGGTGTGCATCGGTGCACCTTTCGTCGGTGGTCGGGTCGGTTCGAGCCTGGCGGCGCCGCGTGACGGTGGACAACCCCCGTACGGGGATCCCCGTACCTGTGGGACGTGGGGAGGCCGAGCCCGGGTCGCTCGTGGCGGGTTCGTGGCGGGTTCGCGGCGGGGTTGACGACGGCGACGGCGGGTGCGAGAGTGTGCGGAACCCGGAAACGTTTCCAGGGCTGTCGAGGTCGTCAGTCTGGAAACGTTTCCAACTCTGAACGGTCCTTCGACGACGAGGTGGACGACAGTGACGTCATCACGCGCCACGCTGATCCAGGTGGCACAGCGGGCCGGGGTCTCCCTGGCCTCGACCTCCCGCGCCCTGCACGGGACGGGCGCGAGCCCCGCGATGGTCGAGCGCGTGCGCGCCGCGGCCACCGAGCTCGGCTACAGCCCGGACGCGATCGGGCGCTCGCTGCGCCTGAAGAAGACGTTCCAGGTCGCGTTCGCCGTCGCCGACATCGGCAACCCCGTCTACGTCGAGATGATGACCGCGATCCACGAGGTCCTCGCGCCGCACGGCTACCGCGTCGTCGTCATGACGACGGGGGACACCACGCGGTCCACCGTCGAGCTCGTGCGCAGCCTGTCGAGCGGGTTCGTCGACGCGATGATCCTCAGCCCGCTGCGCACCGACGACGAGCTCGTCGAGGAGATCCGGCAGGCGCCGGTCCCCGTCGTCGTCATCGGCCGCACCCTGGCCGACCGCGGCATCGACTCCGTGTCCACCGACTCGGCGGGCGGCATCGGCGAGGCCGTGCGCCACCTGCTCGGCCTCGGCCGCCGCCGGCTCGCGTTCCTCAACGGCCCGCTCGACACCACGCCCGGTGAGGCGCGCCAGCGCGGCTTCGACGCCGCGACGCGCGGCGACGACTTCACGGGCGAGCGCGCCGACGCCGTCGTCGCGGCGGACTTCACCGTCGCGGCGGGCCTCGCCGCCACGCGCTCGCTCCTCGACGGGTCCGACGGCGGCGCTCGCCCGGACGCGATCGTCGCGGCCAACGACCTGCTCGCCATCGGCGCGATCCGGGCCGTCCGCGAGCGCGGCCTGTCGGTCCCCGAGGACGTCGCGGTGACCGGCATGGACGACACCGAGATCGGCCGCGTGTTCCAGCCCAGCCTCACGAGCGTCTCGCTCGGCTCGACCGAGCGCGGGCGGATCGCCGCGGAGCTCGTCGTCGACCTCGTGGACGGCGACGCGCAGGCCGGGCGGCACACCGCCGTCGGGCCGCGCCTCGTCGTGCGCGAGTCGACCGCCGCCCCGGCCGCGACGCCCGAGGCGGGGGCGCAGCACGCGGCGGGCGACGCCGTCGAGCACGCCGCCACCGCCGTCGAGCACGAGGTGACCGTCGACGCCACGGGAGGGGGTTCTCGATGAGCGCGCCGACCCTCGCGGGCGACCCGCACGCCGCGGCGGCGCGCCGACCGGACCGCGGCGCCCCGCGCCGGACCGGGGGCATGGCGCGCGCCAAGCGGCGCGAGGCGGTCGCGCTCGTCCTGCCGTCGCTCCTGCCGATCCTCGTGCTGAGCGTCGCGCCGCTCGTCATGGGCGTCGCGCTCGCGTTCACGGACGCGCGGCTCGTGCGCCACCCGGACTACCAGTTCGTGGGCGTCGACAACTTCGTGCGCCTCGCGGACAACTCGTTCTTCTGGGACTCGTTCCGCATCGGCATGATCTGGGCCGTCTCGGTGACGCTGCTCCAGCTCGTCGCGGCGATGGGCCTCGCGCTCCTGCTCAACTCCGGGCTCCGGCTCCAGGGGCTGACGCGCGTCCTCGCGCTCATCCCGTGGGCGATGCCGCCGGTCGTCGTGGCGATCATGTGGCAGATGATCTACTCGCCCAACGCGGGGCCGCTCAACGCGTTCCTCGGCGCCCTGGGCCTGCCGGACGACATCAACTGGCTCGCGGACTTCTCGACCGCGCTGCCCGCGGTGATCGTCGTCGGGGTGTGGGTCGGCATGCCGCAGACCACGGTGACGCTGCTCGCCGGGCTCCAGCAGATCCCGGACGAGCTCCACGAGGCCGCCGCGATGGACGGCGCGGGCGCGTGGCGCCGGTTCACGGCGGTGACGCTCCCGAGCCTGCGCCCGATCATCACGTCGATCACGTCGCTGAACTTCATCTGGAACTTCAACTCGTTCTCGCTGGTCTACGTGCTCACCGAGGGCGGGCCGGGCGGCCGGACCATGCTGCCGATGCTCTTCACCTACCTCGAGGCGTTCAAGAACCGGAACATCGGCTACGCCGCCGCGATGGGCGTCGTGCTCGTCGTCGTGGTCGTCCTCCTGCTCGCGATCTACCTGCGGTCGCAGTTCCGCTCCGAGAAGGAGAGCTGACCCGTGCGCGCACTCGTCCGCCCGGCCCAGTACGTGGCCCTCGCGTTCTACATCCTCTTCCTCGGCTTCCCGCTGCTCTGGCTCATCTCGGCGTCGCTCAAGTCGTCGGGCGAGCTCAACTCGCTCACCGTGAGCCTGATCCCGCAGGACTTCCACTGGGAGAACTACTCGCAGGCGCTCTCGCGGCAGGGCCTCGTGCGCTCGGCGTGGAACAGCGCGATCGTCGCGGTCGTCTCGACGATGCTCGTCATCGTCATCGCGCTGCCCGCGTCGTACGTGCTCGCGCGCCTGCGGGGCAAGATCCGCGCGGCGGGCGTCGGCTGGATCCTGGTGAGCCAGGTGTTCCCGGTGATCCTCATCATCCTGCCGCTGTTCCTCATCCTGCGGACCATCGGCCTCACGGACTCGCTCGTCGGGCTCACGCTCGTCCACACCACGTACACCCTGCCGTTCGCCCTGTGGATGATGCAGGGCTACGTCTCCGCGATCCCCGTGGACCTCGAGGAGGCGGGCTCCATGGACGGCGCGAGCCGGTTCACCGTGCTCCGCACGATCGTCTTCCCGCTGCTCATGCCGGGCGTCGTCGCGACGGCCATGTTCAGCTTCGTCTCCTCGTGGAACGAGTTCTTCTTCGCGCTCGTCCTGCTCCAGTCGCCCGAGAACTACACGCTGCCCATCACGCTGAAGATGTTCATCGGCGGCGAGGGCAAGGTGGCGCTCGGTCCGCTCGCCGCGGGCTCCGTGCTCGCGGCCATCCCCAGCATCGTCTTCTTCTCGATCATGCAGAAGAAGCTCACCGGCGGTCTGCTGTCCGGCGCCGTGAAGGGGTGACCCCCCCAGATGTACCCCCTGCAACACCCCCACCCGAAAGGTAGAACCATGAAGACTCGTGGTGCGTCCATCGCCGCATGCCTCACGATCACGACCCTGCTCGTCGCCTCCTGCTCGAGCGGGGGCGGCAGCGGGGACGACGGCGCCGACGGCGGCCCGGTCACGCTGAAGTTCCAGTCGCTGTCCGACCAGCCGGCCGCCATCGAGGCGACCGAGAAGATCGTCGCGGACTGGAACGAGGCCAACCCCGACGTCCAGGTCGAGATCGTGCCCGCCGGCTGGGACGGCATCTACGACAAGCTCATCACGCAGTTCAACGGCGGGGCCGCGCCGGACATCATCCACTACGAGGCCGCGAGCATCGTGCCCTTCGCCGTGGACGGCTACCTGGCCGACCTGTCGGAGTACATGTCGGACGAGAAGCGCGCCGACATCCCCGAGGGCATCCTCGACTCCGTGACGGTGGACGACCAGGTCATCGCGTACCCGACCGAGCTGCAGTCCTACATGGTGTTCGCCAACAAGACGATGCTCGAGGCCGCCGGCGTCGAGATCCCGACCGGCGAGACCATGACGTGGGACGAGCTGCGCGAGATCTCGAAGGCCACGACGAAGGACGGCGCGTACGGGCTCGGGTGGGGGCTCGCGAGCCCGACGGCCGCGTTCATGGCGATGGCCCCCGGGTTCGGCGGCCAGTACTTCGAGGGCACCGGGGCCGACGCGAGCATCACCATCGGCGAGGGTGAGATGGCGCTGCCGGAGCTCGTCGACGAGATGGCGCACACCGACAACACGGTGCTGCCGGTGACGCTCACGCAGTCCGGGTCGGAGACGCTCGCGTCGTTCTACGCGGGCCAGGTCGCGATGACGATCCAGGGCTCGTTCCAGGCCGCGAACATCGCCAACGACGCCCCCGAGGGCTTCGACTGGGTCGTGCTGCCGCCGCTCGAGGGTCCCGACGGCGCCGAGCAGGCCGCCAACCCGCAGACGCTGTCGGTGAACATCGACTCCGAGCACGTCGAGGAGTCCGCGGAGTTCATCGAGTTCTTCACGGACACCGAGAACCTCGCCGCGCTCAACGAGGCGGACGCGCTCATCCCGGCGACGACGTCGGCCCAGGAGGCCATGGCGGCGTCGCTCGGCGACGAGAACGGCTGGTCGACGATCCTCTCGTCCGGCCAGTTCCTCACGTCGGCGCCGTACCTGTTCGTCGACGCGTACGCGCAGTGGAAGGACACGGTCGCGACGCCCGCGTACCAGAAGTTCCTCGCCCAGGAGATCGACGCCGACCAGCTCGCGACCGAGCTCGAGGCCGGCTGGGACGAGATCACCAAGTAGCACCTCGGCCGCTCGCCGCGCACCGTGACAGCGGTCGTGGCGAGCACCGAGCAGCAGCGGCCGGGGCGGTCGCGCACACGACCGCCCCGGCCGGGAACCGCGGCCCCGACGGGTCGCACCGGGCGCCTCGCGCGCCGAGGAGAGATCGACAGGGAGTGGACCGTGACCTGGCTGGACGACCGAGCGGTGGCAGTGATCACCGGAGCGGCGGTGGGGGACGCGCTGGGGGGCGCCACCGAGGGCTGGACCCCCGAGCAGATCGAGGAGCGCCACGGGGGGCGCGTGACGGGGATCGTGGAGCCCTGGTACCCGAACTGGCAGGACGCGCGTCCGATCGCGCCCTACCACAAGGGCGACGGGCACATCACGGACGACACCCTCATGACGCGCGCGCTCGTGGAGGTGTACGCGAAGCGGCGCGAGCACCTCGACGCGTACGCGATGGCCGAGGACCTCGTGCCGCTCATGATCGGCGAGCCGCGCTGGATCCCGGAGCTCGAGTCGACCGCGCTGCTGCTGCAGCGCGTGTTCCTCGCCGAGAAGTGGATCGTCGCGCGCCTGCACTACGGGCACGTGGACCCGCGCGAGGCGGGCGTCGGGAACGTCGTCAACTGCGGTGCCGCGATGTACGTCGCGCCCGTCGGTCTCGCGAACGCGGGCGACCCCCGTGGCGCCTACGCCGAGGCGATCGACCTCACCGGCGCGCACCAGTCGAGCTACGGCCGCGAGGCCGCGGGCGTGTTCGCGGCCATGGTCGCCGCGTCCGTCGCGCCGGGGGCCACGGTCGACGACGTCGTGCACGCCGCGCTCGACGTCGCGCACGACGGCACGGCCGCCGCGCTCCAGGCCGTCGTCGAGGCGTTCGACGGCTGGACGACGGCGCCCACGACCGACGAGGAGGAGCGCGCGCTCGCGCGGCTCGTCCGGGAGACGGTGGCCCCGTTCGACTCGGTCGGGCCCGCGTACCGGCAGATGTCGATGGACGCGCGCCGCCCGTCGCGCACCAAGTCCATCGAAGAGCTCCCCGCGGCCCTCGGGTTCGTGCTCGGGCACCGCGGCGACTTCCGCGGCGCGGTCCTCGGCGCCGTGAACTACGGGCGCGACGCCGACTCGATCGCCGTCATGGCCGGTGCCGTGTGCGCCGGGCTGGGCGGGACCGCCGTCGTGCCGGACGAGTGGCTCGACGCGATCGAGCAGGCGAGCCGCATGGACGTCCGGGAGACCGGCCGCCTCATGGCCTCCGCGGCGGCGGACATCCTCCGCTCCGACCGCGAGCGCGCCACGTCGCGCCTGCGCGCGCTCGCCGAGCTCGGCGGCGCGTCCGTGGACGGGAACGGGACTGGCGTGCCCGACGGCGCGGCGCAGTCCGCGCGGGCGGGTGACCCGGCGTGAGGCTCACCTGGGCCCAGCCCGAGGACCTGCTCGCGCACGAGCTCGTCCAGGCGACGGCGGAGGGTAAGGACCCCGCGTCGCTCGCCGACGTCCGCGACCGTTGGGTCGCCGCGGGTGGCGACCCCGTCCCCGCGGTGAGCGGCGCCGGTCCCGTCCCCGCGACCCCGGCGCTGCGCGCGCTCGCGCGCGACCTGCTCGTCGAGCTCGACGCGCTCCCCGCGGCGCCCGCGCCGCACGAGCCCGACGACTGGGACGCGATCCTCGCCATGCTCCCGGCGGCGCCCGGCCTGCCCACCCGCCCGGGCGCCGTCGGGTCCTCCGCCGGCACGGCCGTGGGCACGGGCACCGCCGACGCCGCGTACGCGGACCGCGTGCTCGGCGCGTGGACCGGGCGCGCGGCGGGCTGCCTGCTCGGCAAGCCCGTGGAGAAGATCCCGCGCGCGGGCATCGAGGAGATCCTGCGCGCGACGGGCCGGTGGCCGCTCGACCGCTGGTTCACCGCCGTCGGGCTGCCCGACGACGTCGCCGCGCGCTGGCCGTGGAACCGGCGCAGCGCCCCGACGTCGCTCGAGGAGAACATCGACGGGATGCCCGAGGACGACGACCTCAACTACCCGATCCTCGCGCTCGCCCTGCTGGAGCGGCACGGGCGCGGGTTCACGACGGACGACGTCGCACAGCTCTGGCTCGACGCGCTGCCCGCGGGCCGCGTGTTCACCGCCGAGCGCGCCGCGTACCGCAACATCCTGGACGCGCGGCCGGTGCCGGAGACGGCGACGCACCACAACCCGTTCCGGGAGTGGATCGGCGCGCTCATCCGCACGGACGTGCTCGGCTGGGTCTCGCCCGGCGACGTGCGCGAGGCCGCGCGCCTCGCGTGGACGGACGCGCGCCTGAGCCACACGCGCAACGGCGTCTACGGCGCGATGTGGGCGGCCGCGCTCGCGTCGGCGGCGATGGTCTGCGAGACGGTGGACGAGGTGCTCGACGCGGCGGACGCCGTCCTGCCGCCGGGCAGCCGGCTGGCCGCTTCGATCCGGCTCGGCCGCGACGCGGGCCGCGACGGCGACGCGTCCGAGGCGGGCGTGCGCGCCGGGCTCGACACGATCCACGCCGCGTACGGCGACCTGCACTGGGTGCACGTGCTCGACAACGCCGCGGTGATCGCCTACGCGCTCACCGCAGGGCGTGGCGCGGACGGTCGCGGCGACTTCGGCGCGAGCGTCGCGATCGCCGTCACCGCGGGCTGGGACACCGACTCCGCGGGGGCGACGGTCGGCGGCGTGGTGGGTGCGCTGCAGGGCGTCGACGGGATCGGGGACCAGTGGACCCGTCCGCTCGACGGCCACATCGCGACCTCGCTGCCCGGCGGCGAGCAGAGGATCGTGGACCTCGCGGCGCGGACGGTCGCGCTCGCGACGGTCCCGGTCGTGGTGGCCGGGGGAGCCGTGCAGGGTCCCACGGAGGAGGCACAGGCATGAGCACGACGGCGGACGCGGGGCAGGACCCGGCGCGCGGCGGGACCGTCCCGGGTGGCTCGGGGCGGGTCGTGGTGGTCGGGTCGGCGAACGTCGACCTCGTCGTCGACGTGCCGCGCCACCCCGGCGGCGGCGAGACCATCCTCGGCGGCGACCTCCGCCGCAACCCGGGCGGCAAGGGCGCGAACCAGGCCGTCGGCGCGGCGCGCGCGGGCGGAGCGGACACGACGTTCGTCGGCGCGCTCGGGCACGACGACGCGGCCGACCTGCTGCTCGCGTCGCTCGACCGCGGGGGCGTGCGGACGGACCTCGTCGAGCGCGTCGACGTCCCGACCGGCACCGCCCTCATCACCGTCTCGCCCGACGGCGAGAACGCGATCGTCGTCGCGCCCGGCGCGAACTCGCACGTGACGGTCAGCGCGGCCCAGGCCGAGCGGATCGCCGCGGCGGACGTCGTGCTCGCGCAGCTCGAGATCCCGCTCGACGTCGTCCGTGCCGCCGCGGCCGCGCGTCGCCCCGGCGCGCTGCTGGTGCTCAACGCGGCGCCGTCGCGCGACCTGCCGGACGACGTCTGGGCCGCGATCGACGTGCTCGTCGTCAACGAGCACGAGGCCGCCGACCTCGCCGGGGTCGCCCTCCGTACGGCGCCACGTCCCGGAGACGTGCAGGGCGCCGAGGGCGCTCCGGGCCCCGAGGGGGCGACGGCGCGCGAGACCGACCCGAGCAGCCTCGCGAGTCTCCTGCTCCTGCGCGTCCCGGCCGTCGTCGTGACGCTCGGCGGCCGGGGGAGCCTCGTGGCCGAGCGCCTGCCCGGGGGGAAGCTGCTCACTGACGTCCCCGCGGTCGCCGTCGAGGCCGTGGACACGACCGGAGCGGGCGACACGTTCTGCGGCGTCCTCGCCGCGGCGCTCGCGCGCGGCGCCGACGTGCCCGACGCCGCCCGGCTGGCCGCGGCCGCGGGCGCGCTGGCGGTGACCCGGCCCGGGGCGCAGGACGCCGCGCCCGACGCGGCGGACGTCGTCGCGCTCGCGCGGCGGGCCGAGGGCCTCGCCTGACCGACCTGAGCCACTTCGCAGCACGACCGAGCGCGGGCCCGCCCGCCGAGGGAAAGGCACCATGACGTACACGTTCGACCCGCTGGTCCCGCGACCGATCGACCTGCCGACCGCGGTCGCGCTCGACGGGCCGCTCACGCCCGAGCAGTCGCTCGCGCTCGACGAGGCGAAGATCTTCGTCGGCCCGGTCGACCCCGCCGACCGTCCGGCCTGGCGCGAGCGCCTCGCCGCGTGGCGCGACGACGCCCGCCGCCGCCACGGGTACACCGGTGCCGCGTACGACCGCCCGGACGCCGCGTGGGCTGCCGGGTGCTCGACGGTCGCGCAGGTCTGGCTCTGGGACGAGCTGCTGTACTCGTTCGAGGAGCACCGGTTCACGCCGGAGCGGTTCCTCGCCGACGCGCGCGAGCGGTTCGGCGGCCTCGACGCCGTCGTGCTGTGGCACGCGTACCCCGTCATCGGGATCGACGACCGCAACCAGTGGGACTTCTACCGCGACGTCCCGGGGTTCGTCGACCTCGTGCAGACGTTCCACGACGCGGGCCTGCACGTGTTCGTCGACTACAACCCGTGGGACGTGGGCACGCGTCGCGGGGACGACGACCTCACCGAGCTCGCCGCCGTCGTGCGCGACCTCGGCGCCGACGGCGTCTTCCTCGACACCCTGAAGAAGGCCGAGCCTGAGCTCGTCGCGCGGCTCGAGGGCGCGCGGCCCGGCATCGTCCTGGAGGGCGAGTCGAAGCTTCCGGTCGAGCGCATCGAGGACCACTCGTCGTCGTGGGCGCAGTTCTTCGCCGACTCGCCCGTGCCCGGCGTGCTGCGCGCGCACTGGTACGAGCGCCGGCACATGCAGCACCACGTGCGCCGCTGGCACCGTGACCACTCCGAGGAGCTCCAGTCCGCGTGGCTCAACGGCGTGGGCGTCATGGTGTGGGAGGTCGTGTTCGGGGTGTGGGTCGGATGGTCGCCGCGCGACGCCGCGACGGTCAAGCGCCTGGTCACGGTCCAGCGCGCGGCGCGACCGTTGCTGCTGGACGGCGAGTGGACGCCCCTCACCGAGCTCGCCCCCGAGGCGGAGGAGGCGGGGGTCTACGCCTCGCGCTGGGACCTCGACGGCGTCACCCTGTGGACGCTCGCGAACCGCGGCGACGAGGACTACGACGGCCCGCTGCTCCCGTTGGACCACCCCTCCCGTCGAACCCTGGATCGTTCCTCAGCCGGGGCCGTCGGTGGGGAGGAATCCGGGGTTCGGCGGGGCGTGCGGGTGCCGGGGCGGGGGATCGCCGCGGTGCTGTGCGTGGCGGACGGCGTCGGCGAGCCCGACTGGCTGCCGCATCTGCGCGACGTCGTCGCCTCGCTCGACACGTCTGCGCCGCACGACGCCGACGCGCGGTTCCCGCACCGGCTCGCGCGACGCCTCGCGCCGGGCGGGACGGGGGCGACGGGCGCGCCCGAGCCGGGGGCCGTCGTCGTCCCCGCGGGGCCGTACGTGCTGACCGTCCGGTACCGGGCGCGCGAGACCGGGATGTACCAGGGCGCGCCGTACGTGGACGAGTGGAAGCCGCTCCCGCCGCGCCTGCACGACGCGCGGACCCTCCAGCGCGACGGCGAGCTCGCCGCGCCCGTCGCGGTCGGCCGCGACGTGACGAACGCGGAGTTCGCGGAGTTCCTCGCGGCCACCGGGTACGTGCCCGCCGTCGCGCACCGCTTCCTCGCGCACTGGGCGGACGGCCGTCCCCTGCCCGGCACGGAGGACGAGCCCGTGACCTTCGTCGACCTCGACGACGCGCGCGCGTTCTGCGCGTGGCGCGGCGGGCGCCTGCCGACCGAGGACGAGTGGCAGCTCGCGGCGGAGCAGCCCGGGTGGACGCGCGGCGAGCCCGCCGTGTGGAGCTGGACGGGCTCCGAGCACTCCGACGGCCGCACGCGGTTCGTCATGCTCAAGGGCGGCAGCGACTACCGCGCCGACGGCTCCGACTGGTACGTCGAGGGCGGGCGCCACGCGGCGGACTACGCGGTCAAGCTCCTCGTCCCCGGACTGGGGCTCGCCCGCGGCGCGACCGTCGGGTTCCGCTGCGCGTGGGACCTCGCCGACGGCGACCCCTCGCCCGGGCGGGTGGCGCACCCCGGCGCGCGCGCGGCGTCGGGCACGAACGACACGGAGGTGACGGCATGACGGACGGACCTCGGATCTCGCGCGACCCGTCCACCGGGGCGCTCGCGGGACTGCGCGTCGTCGACGCGTCGACGCTGTTCGCCGGGCCCATGGCGGCGATGCACCTCGGCGACCTGGGCGCCGACGTCGTCAAGGTCGAGCACCCCACCAAGCCCGACCCGTCGCGCACGCACGGTGCCGCGAAGGACGGCGTGAACCTGTGGTGGAAGACGCTCGGGCGCAACAAGCGCACCGTCACCGCGAACCTCGGGAGCGACGGCGGCCGGGAGGTGTTCCTCGCCCTCGTCGCCGAGGCGGACGTCGTCATCGAGAACTTCCGGCCCGGCACGCTCGAGCGCTGGGGCCTCGGCTACGACGAGCTGTCCGCGCGCAACCCGCGGCTCGTGCTCGCGCGCGTGAGCGGGTTCGGGCAGGTCGGGCCGTACCGCACCCGCCCCGGGTTCGGCACGCTCGCCGAGGCGATGAGCGGGTTCGCCGCGATGACCGGCGAGCCCGACGGCCCGCCGACCCTCCCGCCGTTCGGGCTCGCCGACGGCGTCGCGTCGCTCGCGACCGCGTTCGCCGTCATGGTCGCGCTGTCCACGCGCGAGCGCACCGGGCACGGGCAGGTCGTGGACACGGCGATCATCGAGCCCATCCTCGCGATGCTCGGGCCGCAGATCACGCGCTGGGACCAGCTCCGCACCGTGCAGCCGCGCACCGGCAACCGGTCCGCGAACAACGCGCCGCGCAACACGTACCGCACGCGCGACGGTCAGTGGGTCGCGGTGTCGACGTCGGCGCAGTCCATCGCCGAGCGCGTCATGCGCCTCGTGGGGCGCCCCGAGATCGTCGACGAGCCGTGGTTCGCGAGCGGCGTCGAGCGCGCGCAGCACGCCGACCTGCTCGACGCGGCCGTCGGCGGCTGGATCGCGCAGCGCACGCGCGACGAGGTCGTCGCCGCGTTCGAGGAGGCGCAGGCCGCCGTCGCGCCGATCTACGACGCGCACGACATCGTCGACGACCCGCAGTTCCGCGCGCTCGGCACGATCCACGAGATCGAGGACCCCGAGCTCGGGCCGATGCTCATGCAGGGCCCGCTGTTCCGGCTGTCCGAGAACGACGGCGTCATCCGCTTCACCGGCCGCGCGCACGGCGCCGACACCGACGCCGTGCTCGGCGAGCTCGGGTTCGCGCCCGAGCGCGTCGCGGAGCTGCGGGCGGAGGGCGCGGTATGAGTGCGGGCGCCCGGTCGGGTCCGCGAGACGGGTCCGGGTCGGGAGACCGGTCCGCATCCCGGGCCGGTGCGCCGCCGCTGACCTTGCTGTACGTGCCCGCGGACCGGCCGGACCGGGTCGCCAAGGCGCTCGGGTCCGCGGCCGACGTCGTGCTCGTGGACCTCGAGGACGCCGTCGCCCCCGCGCGCAAGGACGAGGCGCGGGGGAACGTCGTCGGGCTGCTCGACGCCGCGGCGGCCGCGCGCGGGGTCCAGGTGCGGATCAACCACCCCGCGACGCCGTGGCACGCCGACGACGTCGCGGTGCTCGCGGGCCTGCCGCTCGCCGTCGGTGTGCGCGCGCCGAAGGCCGAGTCCGCCGACGAGGTGCGCGCGCTCGCCGCGGCGCTGCCCGGGCGGGCGCTGCACCTGCTCGTCGAGTCGGCGCTCGGTGTCGAGCGCGCGTTCGAGCTCGCGTCGGCGTCGCCGCAGGTCGCGTCCCTCGGGCTCGGCGAGGCCGACCTGCGCTCCGACCTGCGGGTCGACGACGAGGCCGGGCTCGCGTGGGCGCGCAGCCGGGTCGTCGTGGCGGCCCGAGCGGCGGGGTTGCCGTCGCCCGCGATGTCCGCGTTCACGCACGTGCGCGACCTCGACGGGCTCGCCACGTCGTGCCGCGCCGGGCGGGCGCTCGGGTTCTGCGGCCGCACCGCGATCCACCCCGACCAGCTCGCCACGATCCGCGACGCGTTCCTGCCGACGCCCGACGAGGTGGACCGAGCGCGCGAGGTCGTCGAGCGCGTGGGCGACGCCGCGGCGTCGGGCACGGGCGTCGTCGCGCTGGCGGACGGCACGTTCCTCGACGTCGCGATGGTCGAGCGCGCGCACACCGTGCTGGCACTGGCGGACCGCCGCCCGGCCGGGTAGCGCCCGGCGCCGAGAACGACCCTCCCCCCGGTCGAGCACGACGTTGCTGTCGATATCCGCCCGATAACGACAGCAACGTCGTGCTCGACCGGGACGGAGGGAGGGGGAGGGGGCAGCACATCACCGGATCTCGACGAGGAGACACGATGGACGCAGCACCACGGGACATGGCACGACGGTCGGGCCGACGGTCCGGGACGACGGCGGTCGGGACCGCGCTGGCCCTCGCGGTCGGGCTGGGCGGGCTCGGGCTCGCGCTGCCCGCGACGGCCGCGGAGCAGGGCACGGTCGAGTCGGCGCGGGTCGCGGACTCCGCGGCGGGGCCGATCGACTACACGGTCTACCTGCCGCCCGGCTACGACGACGGCGAGCAGGAGTACCCGACGCTCTACCTGCTGCACGGGCGCGGGGACACGCAGGCGGCGTGGCAGCAGGTCACGGGCGACCTGGACGAGCTCATCGGGGCGGGGGAGATCCAGCCGATGGTCGTCGTCATGCCCGACGCGCCGTGGAACGACCGCGGATCCTGGTACACGGACTCGCTGTACGAGGGCGATGGCACCGGGGCCGGTGCGGGCACGGCGGTCGAGACGGCGTTCACGCGCGATCTCGTCGCGCACGTCGACGCGACCTACCGGACCGTCGAGGACCGCGAGGCGCGCGCCGTCGGCGGGTACTCGATGGGGGGCGCGGGCGCGCTGCGGTTCACGCTCGCGCACCAGGACACGTTCTCCGCGGGCATCGTGCTGAGCCCCGCGGTGTACGTGCCGCAGCCCCCGGCGGACTCCTCGGCGCGCGACTATGGCGCGTACGGCGTCGGCGCCGCGCCGTTCGACGCCGACCGGTACACCGAGCTCTCCTACCCCGCCGCGCTCGCGGCGCTCGACCCTGCGCTCCCGGTGCACCTGTTCGTCGCCGTCGGCGACGACGAGTGGGCGAACCCCGACCCCGCCGAGGCGACGCACGACATCGACTTCGAGTCGGCACGCCTCTACAACCAGGCGCGCCGCGTCCCGGGCGTGACGGCCGAGCTGCGCGTGCTCGACGGCGGTCACGACTGGGACGTGTGGCGGCCCGGGTTCCGGGAGGGGATCGTCGACGTCTCGGCGCGGCTGCGCACCACGCCCGCCGCACCGTGGGACGCCGAGCTCCTCGGCTCCGCGGGCGACGACCGCGCGGGCGGCGCCACGGCGCTGCCCGACGGCGGGACCGTCGTCGCGCTGAACCTCGCCGGGGCGTGGGACGGGTACGAGCCCGCGGGCGGCCTGGACGCGGTGGTCGTGAGTCGCGACGCCGACGGCGCCGAGGTCTGGCGGCACGCGGTCGCGACGGCCGCGGACGACCGCGCGTACGGCGTCGTGCCGGGCGCCGACGGCGGCGTGCTCGTCGCTGGGTACACGAAGGGCGACCTCGACGGCGCCCACGCGGGCGCGACGCGCGACGACGGGTTCGTCGCGGCCGTGACCGCAGACGGCGAGCGCGCCTGGACGCTGCAGACCGGCGACCCCGGCGCGGCCGACCGCTTCTACGCCGTCGCGCCCGACGGCGCGGGCGGCGCCTACGTCGCCGGGTACACGAGCGGTGCCGTCGGCGGAGCGCCGAGCGCCGGGGACAAGGACGCGCTGCTCGGCCGGGTCTCCGCGACGGGCGAGCTGCGGTGGCTGCGCCAGGTCGGCGGGCCCGGCGAGGACAAGGCGCTCGCGGTCGCGGCGTCGCCCGACGGCGCGGTGTACGTGGGCGGGGTGTCGGGCGGCGGGATGCCCGGGGCCGAGCACGCGGGCGCGAACGACGGCTGGGTCGCGCGGTACGCCGCGGACGGCGAGCAGGAGTGGCTGCGCGCCGTCGCGACGAGCGAGAACGACCAGGTCAGCGGTCTCGTGGCGCGCTCGGACGGGTCGGTCGTGGCCGTCGGGCACACGCGCGGGGCGCTCGGCGAGGACGGCAACCTCGGGGACAACGACGTCGTGGCACGGGCCTTCGGCCCCGCGGGCGAGGTCGTGTGGACGACGCAGGTCGGCACGTCCACGGACGACCGGGGCGTCACGGGTGTCCTCGGCGCGGACGACGCCGTGCTCGTCGTCGGCACGACGTACGGCGCGATGGAGACCGCCGTCGGCGGGGTGGACGTCGTGACGATCCCCGTCGCGGCCGACGGCACCCCGGGCGAGGCGACGCAGACCGGCTCGCGCGAGCGCGACGGCGCGGACGAGTGGGACGACGCGAACCTGTTCGCGGCACCGGCCCCCGCGGCCGACGGCCGCGACGGTGCGGCGCTGCTCACCGGGCTCACCTACGGTGCGCCCGCGGGGGTGACGAACGCGGGCGCCGCGGACGTGTTCGTCGCGCGCGTGCCGTGGGACGCCGTCGTGCCGGGGTCCGGGACGGGGGAGCCGCCGCTGACCGTGACCGCCCAGGCGCGGTGCCTGGCCGGGAAGGCGTACGTCGCGGTGCGCGCGACGAGCACGGCGGACGCACCGGTCGACGTCGAGCTCGCCACGCCGTACGGCTCGCGCGTCGTCGCGGACGTCGCGCCGGGGACGAGCGCCTACCAGTCGTTCCCCGCCCGCGCCGCGACGATCCCGGCCGGGGAGGCGACGGCGACCACGGACGGCCGCACCGCCGTCGTCCCGTACGACGCGCTCACCTGCGCCTGACCACGACCTTGCGCGCAGCCGAGCACGAGGTTGCTGTCGTTATCGGCCTGACAACGACAGCGACGTCGTGTTCGGCGCGGGGCGGGCGGGGCGGTCAGCAGGTGAGGTGGTCGCCCGTCGTGGTGCCGACGATCTCGACATAGTGGCGGAAGAGGCGGACGCGGTTGTTCATCTGGCGGGGGTTGCCGCCCTCGCACTCGAGCGGGCCGTTGATGGAGCGGATCGTCTCGGCGAAGCCGTGCTCGCCGACGATCGCGTCGTGGCACGTCATCGACGCGGTGCCGGGCTGCGTGTTCCAGTACCAGAGCGCGGTCTGCCACGCGACGGTCGGGTCCTGCTCGACGAGCCACGGGTCGGCCAGGAGGTCGATCCCGAGCGCCTCCCCGGCCGCGCGGTAGTTGAAGTTCCAGGAGAGCTGGAGCGGGCCGCGGCCGTAGTACGCGTCCTGGCCGGCCGGGCACCCGTACGGCTGCGCGGGGTCGCAGTAGTGCGGGTAGTTCGCGGTGTTCACCTCGACCACGTGCACGAGCCCGTGCGTCTCGTGGCTCACGTTCGCGAGGAACGCTGCCGCCTCGCGTCGGGCGACCCGGTCGCCGCCCGTCGTCGCGAACTCCGGGTACGCGGCCGTCGCGGCGACGAGTCCCGCGTACGTGTAGAACGCGCTCCGCTCGGGGAACATCGCCTCGAACTGCTGCTCGGTCACGACGAACGTCGGCGGCGTGGCGGCGGTCGGCGTCGGGTCGGTCATGGGTCCCCCTCGTCGGGTCGGTGCGGGCGCTGCGTCGCGCCCCGACCCCACCCTAGGGGATTCGTGAGGAGACCTGCGTAAGTCTCGCGTCCGGGTGCTTCCGCTCCCGGACGCGCCCGGGTCCGCGCCCGAGCACGTCGCGGCCCGCCCTCGAGCACGACCTGAGGGCCGCTATCGACTCGATAGCGGCCCCCAGGTCGTGCTCTGCAGGGATGGTCAGACCGTCAGCGGCACGACGTCTCCGGGTAGGCCGCCGTGGCCTCCGACTGCACGTCTCGGCCCGCGACGGTCTTGGACGCGACGAGCGTCGCCTCGCCCGCCTCGATCGCCTTGCCCTTGACGGCGAACGTCTTGTCGACCGTCCCGCCGGCGGGGACCGCGGAGAACGTGTGCTCGCCCGCCGCCGCCTGCACGTGGACGTCGATCGGCACCGTGTCCGTGTTCGTCACCGACACCGTGAGCCAGAGCTGCTTGCCCGCCGCCTTGCACGACGGCGTGGCCGTGCCCGAGAAGAGGACGGTCGTGGACCCCGGCTCGGCGCCGACCGTGGCCGCCGTCGCGGACTGGTCGAACGACGCGTTGCCGTAGGTCGTGAACCAACCCTGCGCCGTGGCGAAGTCGTCGGTGAAGGCGCGCGACAGGAGCAGCAGGAGCCGCGCCTTGACGGCGGTGAGGTCACCGCCCGCGATGATGCCCGTACCGCCCCCGTACGACGACCCGGAGCCGGTGCGCGTCGTGGAGACGAACCACACGCCCTTGTCGCGGATCGCCGCGGTGCGGGCCTGGCTCATCGCGGACGAGATGCCCCCCGCGCCGGTGCCCGCGGTGACGATGCCTCGGACGCCCGCGTTCGCGAACGCCGCGACGCCCTCGCCGCCCGCCTGCTGGTAGGACGTGACGATCTCGACGCGCGGGAGCGTCTTCGGGTCGACCTTCGCGAGGTCGAACGGCGTGAACCACTCCTCGGTGTCGCACGCCAGGACGCGTGCCGGCGCGCGGCCCAGCGTGATGTTGTCGCCGTCGATCCAGCCGAGCACGCCGTACTCGCGCGTCTGGAACGTGTCGGTGCGGTACGAGTTCGTCTTGGTGACCTCGCGGGCCGCCTGGATCTCGTCGTTGAGCATGAGCACGGTGCCGAAGCAGAACGTCTGCTGCGACGCCGCGACCTTGATCGCGTTGTACAGGTTGGCGGGCGCGTCCGTGCCGAACACGAGGCTCGAGCCCGGCCCGTCGCCCGACCCCCACGGGCGCATCGAGCCGGACGTGACGACGGGCTTGCGCGACCGGACCGTGAGGTCGAGCCAGTACGCGAACTCCTCCTGCGTGTCGGTGCCCGTCGTGACGACGACGGCGTCCGCCGTCGCGAGCTGCTTCTCCACCTCGAGCGTGAGCGCGTGGAACTGCTCCATCGAGTAGCCGGACGAGCCGGCGTTGCCGAACTGGACGGCCGTGACGTCGGCGACCGCGTCGAGCTCGGGGCGCAACGTGTTCAGCATGTCCTCCATGAGGTACGTGCCGGCGCGGTAGCTCGTGAACGTGTCGCGGCCGGTCGCCTTGCCGGCCATGGTGCCGCCGGTCGCGACGACGACGACCTTCGGCTTCTCCGCGGCGGCGGTCGCCGTCGCGGTCGCGTACCGGGCGGACGCGATGCCGAGCGGGTTGGCCGGCGCGGTCCCGGACGCGAGGACCGGCGCCGCGGCGCCCTCGGCGCGCGCGGCGGCGGCCGACGCCCGGGAGTCGGCGACGGTGTACGCGACCGTCGCGGCCAGGGCGGCGCACGCGAGGACGAGCGCGACGACGGCCGCGACGGCGCGGCCGGACAGGGTCAGGGTGAACGTTCTCAACAGGGGGGCCTTCCGTCGGGGGAACATCTGGCCCGCCCGACGCTAGGGACCGTGTGTTGCCTGACGGTTGCCTGTGCGTAAGAAGTACTCGCGTACCGGATCGGCGGACTCGTCCCGCCGACGGGCGCCGGTGCGCGGGTCGCGGTTGCCCCGCCCACGGGGCGGGTCCAGCCTGGTCGGAGGGGCCGGCGTCGGTCCGGCCCGGTCAGGAGCCGGTCATGGACGACCGCGACGCCGCCCTCCTGCGGGCGCACGAGCACGCCGCTGCGTGGCTCGACTCCCTCGCGACACGGCCCGTCCCGCCGCAGGCGACCGTCGGGGACGTCGTCGCCGCGCTGGGCCCCGACCTGCCCGACGGCCCCACGACGGCCGCGGACGTCGTCGACCTGCTCGCGACCGCGTGCGGTCCCGGCCTCACGGCCATGCCGTCCGGCCGCTTCTACGGCATGGTCATCGGCGGCAGCCACCCCGCGGCGCTCGCGGCCGACTGGCTCACGAGCGCGTGGGACCAGAACTCCGCGCTGCGCACCGTGACCCCCGCGCACACGGCCGTCGAGGACGTGACGAGCGCGTGGCTGCTCGACCTGCTGGGCCTGCCGTCGTCCGGTGCGGTCGGGTTCGTCACCGGTGCGACGACTGCGAACTTCACGGCGCTCGCGGCGGCACGGGGCGAGGTCCTGAGGCGCGCGGGGTGGGACGTGCGGCGCGACGGGCTGACCGGGGCGCCGCGCGTCCGCGTGCTCGTGGGCGCCGAGCGGCACGAGTCGGTCGACCTCGCGCTGTCCTACCTCGGGCTCGGTGCGCCCGAGGTCGTGGCTGCGGACGACCAGGGCCGCATCTCGGTCGCCGCGCTGGACGAGGCGCTGACGGACCAGGGCTCTACCTGGCAGGGGGTGCCGGGCGGTCCGACGATCGTCGTGCTGCAGGCGGGGAACGTGCACTCGGGGGCGTTCGACCCGTTCCGCGCGGCGGTCGAGGTGGCGCACCGGCACGGCGCGTGGGTGCACGTCGACGGCGCGTTCGGGCTCTTCGCCGCCGCGTCGCCGTCGTACCGCCACCTCGTCGCGGGGTACGAGGGCGCGGACTCGTGGGCGACCGACGCGCACAAGACGCTCAACGTCCCGTACGACTGCGGGCTCGCGATCGTCGCGGACCCCGCGCCGCTGCGCGCGGCGATGGGGATGCACGGCGACTACCTCATCCAGAGCGACACGGGCGACCCGCTCGACAAGGTGCCGGAGCTCTCGCGCCGCGGGCGCGCGTTCCCCGTGTGGGCGGTGCTGCGTGCCCTCGGGCGCTCCGGCGTCGCGGAGCTGGTGGACGGCTTCTGCCGGCACGCGACCGCGTTCGCCGCGGGGATGCGGGCGCTCGACGGCGCAGAGGTGCTCAACGACGTCGTCTTCACCCAGGTGTGCGCCGCGTTCGGGGACGACGCGCGCACGCAGGACGTCGTGCGCCGCGTCCTCGACGACGGCACGGCCTGGATGTCCGGGTCGCGGTGGCACGACCGCGCGGTGCTGCGCGTGTCGGTGAGCTCGTGGGCGACGACGGACGCCGACGTCCGCGTGAGCCTCGACGCCCTCCGCCGCGCGGCGTCGTCGGACTGAGGACGGGCACCGACCGGCACGGCCCGGCACGGCCCGGCACCGCCCAGCACCGACGGGCGCACCGACCGTCGCGGGACGGGCCCGGCCCCGGACGCGGGTGCTGCGCCTACACTCGCTGCCGTGCCCACCGCCGAGGACCTCGCCGCCGCCGTCCGCGCGCGCGCCGAGGGGACGCCGTACCGGATCGTCGGCGAGCGCCCGGACGGGTTCGAGCTGCGGCTCGACCGCCCCGACGCGGCGTGGTGGCGCATCTTCTCGCACAGCTACTACGCGACGCTCGTCACCCACGAGGTTAGTGTCCTGCCGGACGGGCTGCGGATCGAGCTCACCGATGTCGTGCGGCGCACGCACTGGGCTCTCGACGCCGACGGGCGGTTCGTCGAGCCCGAACGTGGCTGGGTGCGCTCCGTCTCGCGCGGGACCATCCGCTCGACGTTCACCGCGTCGATCGCCGACGACGAGTCGGGGGCGCGGACGCGCGTCCTCTTCGACACCGCGGCCGGGCGCCGGATCGTCACCGACGCGGCCCAGGGCCTGGGCATGAGCGTCGGGGCCTCGGCCGGCACCCGCACCGCGACCGTCGTCGGCCTCGTCGCCGCCGGGCTCGGGCTGGCCGTCGCCCTCAGCGCCGTCGTCATGATCTTCGTCGTCGGGCGGGGCTGACGGCCCGAGCCACGACGCGCACCGGCACGACGCGGCCCGGGCGCCCCCGCCGGAGCGAGGGCGTCCGGGCCGCGCCGCAGGCCGGTCGACGGCCGTCAGCGACCGCGGTGCTTGCCGAGGTCGACGCGCACGAGGTGCCCGTCGGGCGGCGTCGTCTCGTCCGCGGGCAGCACGTTCGTCGTCGCGAGCAGCCCCTTGCCGTCCCACTCGAGACCTGCGGGCAGCGGGACCTCCACGACCGTGCTCGGGCCGCGCTTGCCGACCTGCGAGATCTTCCCGCCGAACAGCTCGCTCACGTAGACCGTGCCCTGGTCCGTCACGGCGAGGTTCGTCGCGCCCACGAACCCGGACCCGAGCTGGCGCACCTTCCCCTTCCACGGGTCCACGGTGTAGACGGCGCCGCGCGCGCCGAGGCTCGCGTCCTCCGGCCCGCCGGGGAGCGTCGTCACGTAGAGCACGCCGCGCGGGCCCACCTCGACGTCCGTCGGGACGGGCTCGAACCAGTACGTCTCCCCGACGACGCAGTCGGGCCAGCCGATGGCCGCGGCCGCCTCCGCGGTGACCACCGCGGGCTGGGCCGGGAGGACGGCGACCGTGCGGACCTTCCCGCGGTCGCTGATCGACAGGATCGCGTTCGCGCCCGCGTCGGCGACGTAGGTCGTGCCGCGCGACGTGGTCGTCGCGTACGGGTGGGAGTCGGCGATCCCCGTGTACAGGCCCGGGACCGGCACCGGGGGCACCTGCGCGACGCACGCGGGGTCGGTCTCGCGCAGGCCGTACGTCACGCCCGCGTCCGGGTTGTTCGCCTGCTCGTACGCGAACGTGTCCGCGAGGACGCGGGGCGTGCCGGTCGGGTTCCCCCAGCGGTCCGTGCCCAGGGTCGAGACCTCCGACGCGACCGGGCCCTCCTCGCCGAGCTGCGTCTCGGTGAACGTGATGCGGCGGTCGGCGTAGGAGACGCCGCCGACCTCGCCGCCGTCGGGCGACGCGTAGAGCACGCTCGGGGTGCCGTCGCGCCCGACGGCCGTGAGCAGGCCGGGGAAGTTCTGGGTGACGTAGGTCGTGCCGCGCGGTCCGACCGCGAGGCTGAGGGGGGTGACGAGCCCGGTCGCGACGTCCGTCACGGTGGGTGGGCGTGGGTCGGGCTTCCCGCCGCCGTGCGCGACGGCGGGGCTCGCGACGAGCACGAGGGCGGCGGTCGCTGCGGCGACGCCTGCGGGCAGGGCGGTGCGGAGTCTTCTCATGGGTGCTCCAGGTCCGGCGGTCCCGGGGCGCGGCAGGGGTGTCGTCGCCGTGCTGCGGGGCAGCACGCGTGCGCGTCGCGCCGGGGACGTGGGTGAGATGGTCGTCGGGCCGGACGACGTGGCGCGCCACGGGTGTGCTGCGGGCGTGCTGTGCGACCGGCGGGGCGCCGGCCGGGAGTCTGCTGTGCGTCGGCGGTGAGCACAGACCTCCGAGTGTGCACCCGGCGGCCGTCGCGGTCCAGGACCGTCGCCCCGGGCGACGAGCGCCCGGGGCGAGGGCGGGACGGTCAGCCGCGGACGGCCAGGTCCACCCAGACGAGCCGGTGGTCGCTGCTCGGGAACGGGAAGACGCCCGTGAGCCGCGACAGCGGGTCCGCCTGGACCGGCCAGAACACGCCGGCGTCGCGCACGCGCAGGTCGCGCGACGGCAGCACGTAGTCCGCGCGCAGGTTGCCCGGCGCGGTGTCCGCGAAGTCGGCGGTGTCGAGCGCGGGGTCGCCGCGGTGCGTCGCGTTCGCGCCGCCCTGGAGCGCGGCCGCCTCGACGGCGCCGGCCGAGCGGGGCGCGGGGTCCTGGACGCGCCGGTGGTCGAGGAGCTGCTCGATCGCGGCGTCGACCGAGTCGCCGTCGAGCGGGTCGGCGTTCTGGTCGCCCAGGACGACGAAGCTCTCGCCCGGCTTCAGCCCGCCGCGACGGCCGGCGTCGTCGTACACGTACCGCGACGCCTTGCCGGGCGTCACGTAGTCCGCCCAGAACCGGATCTCGTCGTGGTTGCGGCGCCCGTTGCGGTCCTCGGGGCCGTCGAACGTGGGCGGTGTGGGATGGGACGCGAGCACGTGGACCGTCTCGCGGCCCACCCGCACGGGCACGTCCCAGTGCGACTTGCTCGACAGCCGCACGACCTCGAGCTCCTCGGGCGTGAACCAGTCCGCGGGCGCGGCCGTCGCCGGGTCGTCGGGGAGCAGCGCGCCGGGCATGTCCTTCCACAGGAAGTGCTGGAAGGTGCGGACGCCGCGCGTGTCGATCGGGTACCGCGACAGCACGACCATGCCGTACTGGCCCTCGAAGGCCCCGAATCCGAACGCGTCGTCGCCCCCGCCGACCGTGCCGTCGTTGTTGAGGTCGAACCCGCTGGGTACGCCCGTGTTCGACGGCGCGACGTACGCGTAGCGGTACTCGATCGGCGTCGCGCCGCCCTGGGCGACCTCGAGGTAGTGGTCGCGGAACAGGTCGACCGCGCGCCCGTCGGGCACGTAGTCGAACTCGTTGAGCAGCACGACGTCCGGCCGCGTGCGCTGGAGCACCTCGGCGATCGTCGCGGCCTGGGGGTCGTCGGGCGTCGAGAGGTCCGCCTCGAGCTCGCCCGCCGCGGCGCGGTTGAGGCTCGCGTTGTACGTCGCGACGCGCAGCGTCCCGGCGCCGTGCCCGTTCGCGTGCCCGTCCGCCTGCCCGTTCGCGTGCCCGGACCCGTTGCCGCCGTGCGCGACGGCGGGGCTCGCGGCGGCGCCGACGCCTCCCACGGTCAGGGCGACGGCGAGTGCGACGGGAACGGCGAGGGCGGGGACCAGGACGGTGCGGGCGGCGCGGGCGTGGTGAGCAGGTCTCGTGGACAGTCTCGTGGACACGGTGGCTCCTCGTCGTCGGGGACGGTGGTCGTCGAGAGGTTCCTCGCCACCGTACGCACGCCCGTCCCCGCACGGAAGGGCGGCGAGGTGACCGGCGGATGAACGCCCCGGTGGCCCTGCCGGTGTGGGCGCACGGTGGGATCCTGAGGCATGGACACCTCGCAGTCCCGGCCGACCCGCACCTACCCGCACGGCGTGCCGTGCTGGGTGGACACCGAGCAGCCCGACGTCGACGCCGCGCTCGCGTTCTACGGCGCCCTCTTCGGGTGGGACTTCGAGGACAGGCTCCCGCCTGGCGCGGGGGAGAGGTATGTCGTCGCCTCGCTCGGCGGGCAGGACGTCGCCGCGGTCGCGTCCGGGACCGGCGAGCCGGCGTGGATCACGTACGTCGCGGTCGACGACGTGGACGCCTCCTCGCGCGGCGTCCCCGACCTCGGCGGGGAGGTCCTCGACGGCCCGACGACGGTCGGTCCGCCGGGGCGCATGGCGTCCGTCCGCGACCCGCAGGGCGCGACGTTCCGGCTCTGGGAGCCCGGGACGCGCGTCGGGGCGCAGCGGGTCAACGAGCCGGGCACGTGGAACTTCAGCGTGCTGCACACGCCCGACGTCGCGCGGGCGCTGCACTTCTACGGGCCGCTCCTCGGGTGGGAGGTGGACCCGGGGCTCGGCGCGGGCATGGCCCGCGTCGAGGGCTACGGCGACCACCTCGCCCGGACCGTCTACCCGGAGATCGACGCGAACCAGGAGGGCGCGCCGCCCGGGTTCCGGGACGTCGTGGCGGGCGTGCTCGAGGACGGCGGTCCCCCGCGGCACTCGGTGACGTTCGCCGTCGCCGACCGGGACACGGCCGCCGCGGCCGCGGAGCGCGCGGGCGGCGTCGTGCTCTCGTCGGCCGACACGGAGTGGACCCGCGAGGCCGAGGTGCGCGACCCGCAGGGTGCGGTGCTCACGCTCTCGCAGTTCACCCCGCCCGAGGGCTTCTGACGGCGGGGTCGTCCTCCGGTCGTGCGGGTGACGTGGTCGGGGTGCCGACCCGGCCGCGCGCGTGCGGCATCATGACGCCGTGAACGTCGTCACCCGCACCCCGCACGACCAGGTCGTCGCTCGTCTGCGCGCCGCAGACCTCGAGTACGGGCGGGTCGGCCCGACGGACGAGCGCGGCTGGACCTTCGCCGAGGTCGACACGGAGGTCGACGCCGAGGCCGGTCGCGAGCCCGGCGCGCCCGCGTCGGTCGCGCAGGCGCTCGCGCGCGTCGACGAGCTGGTCCCGGCGCCGTGGGTCGTGCAGCTCGACGCCGGGTCGGACCTGCTGCCCGACGGCGTGAGCGCGATCCTCGCAGCCCGCACCGACCCGGTGGCTCCGCCGGCGGTCGTCACCTGGGTGCCCGTCGACCCGTCCGGGACGAGCACCGACCACGCGATGCGCCTCGACGACGAGCCGGGCGAGGTGCTCGCGGCCGTCGCCGCGCTCGTCGGGCTGCGGGACGCGTCGACCGCGCCGGACCTCCTGCGCGAGCTCGAGCACCCCGACGACCTGCTCGACACGTTCACCGCCGTCGCCGACCTGCCGGCGAGCGACTCAGCGGCACCCGACGCCGTCGTCCAGCTCGTGCGCGCCGACGCTGCGTTCGTGCGCGCCGCGGTGCGTCGCGCCGGGTCGGCGTGGGTGCGCGCGACGGACGAGCGCACGGCCGTGTGGACGGTCGCCCGCCCGCCCGCGCCCGTGCCGGGTGCGCCCGACGACGACGTGCGGGAGGCGTTCACGGCGGCCCTCGGCGGGGAGTTCCGTGCCCGGTCCGCGATCGAGCGCGGCCTGCGCCCGGGCGAGGCGATGGTCAGCCTGGAGCGGGCGGGTTCCGGGGTCTCCTGGACGCTCACCACGCCCGGGCGGCCGTGGGTCTTCGGGAGCTGGAACGACTCGTGGACGGACCTGTCGACCTCCGGGACCGAGGGCGCGTACGACGCGCTCGTCGAGACCTTCGGCGAGCCGCGCGACCCGAACCGGCTGCGCGCGCTGCTCGCCGCGTCCACGTGGCCTGGCGACCCGGTCGCCGACCTCGCCTATCTCCTCGGCCTGCCGTCGGCGGTCGTGGAGGCGGTCGACGACCCGGCGCGGTTCCGGCACGGCGCCGAGCGCGTCCAGCCCCTCGGCCCGACGGCGCCGCTCACCCCGGCCGAGAAGGCGGTGCTCGTGGCCCGCGCGCCCCGGCGCGGGGCGGGGAAGACCGTGCGGGACGTCGTCCTGCTCGTGCTGGGCGTCGTGCTCCTCGGCCTCGGGGCGACGATCCTCGCGACCGACGGCGCCGTCGTCGGGTCGGACGGCTCGCCCGACTGGTCCGTCGCCGTCTGGATCGCGGGCGGCGTCCTCGCGCTCGCCGGCTGGGCGGGGCTGGGCTCGGCCCGCTCGGACCGGCGCCGCTTCCTGTCCGACGCCTGAGCGGGCCCGTCCCGGTCGTCCTGTCGACGGGGACGGACCCTCTGCCGGCGGGGTCCTGCGCGTCAGCGGCCGTCGAGATGCGCGATCTCCTCGAGCAGGCGCTCGCGCACGCCCGCGTCGTCGACGAACCTCTCGACGGTCCGCCGCACCGACTCCCAGCGTCCCGCCTCGGTCGCGGTCAGCGCGTTGACGAGCTGACCGGGCGGGAGGTCGAGCAGCGCGACACGGGCGCGCAGCCCCTCGGGCGTGACCGTGACGACGACGGTCCGCTCCGCCGTCGCTTCGCCGCCCGCTCCCCGGGCCGTGGCGGAGACGGTGTGCTCGCCGAGCGCGAGGTCGGCGGCGGCGACCGCCGCCCCGTTCTCGACCAGCTCGCCGTCGAGCGAGACGGCGACCTCGTCCGCGTCCGTGGCGCTCGCGGCGAGGACGAGCGTGCCGCCGCGCTCGACCTCTGCACCCTCGGCCGGGCTCACGACCTCGACCGTCGGCGCGGCGGGAGCCGGTGCCTCTTGCTCGCGCGCCTGCTTCCAGCCGATGAACGCGCCCGCCCGGTCGGTGATGACGCCGTCGACCCCGATCTCGGTGAGCCGGGCCCAGTCGGCCGCGGAGTTCACGGTGTACGGCATCACGGCGATGCCGGCCTCGTTGAGGTCCGCGACGACGCTCGGGCGCGCGAGCAGCGCGCTCGCCGACGGGTTGTACATGACCGCCCCGAGGTCCTGCGCGACGGCGACCGGGTCGGCGTCGAGCGAGCCGCGCAACAGGCCGCGCGGGATCTGCGGCGCGTGCTCGCGCGCGGACCGCAGCGCGGCGACGTCGAACGACTGGAGCACCACGCGGTCCTCGAGCCCGGCCTCGACGACCATGTCCACGACCCGCTCGACCTCGGCGGACGTCTCCGGCCCCTTGAGCTCCAGCAGGAGGGTCGACGAGCCGGTCTCCAGGAGGTCGAGCACCTGCGCGAACGTCGGCAGGTGCTGACCGGCGAACGCGGGGGAGAACCACGACCCGGCGTCGAGCGCGGTGACCTGCCCACCGGGCAGGACGGCGACGTCGCCCGAGCCCTCGGTCGTGCGGTCCACGGTCTGGTCGTGGAGCACCACGGGCAGACCGTCCGCCGTGGTGTGCACGTCGATCTCGACGTACTCGGCGCCGGTGCGCATGCCCGCCGCCACCGCGGCGAGAGTGTTCTCCGGCGCGACCGACGAGTACCCGCGGTGCGCGACCGTGACGGGGAGCTCCCCGTCGCCGCCGACGTAGGACGCGGGCTCGATCTCGGTGACGGTGACGTCGTCGACGCTCACGGTCGCGCCCGCGGTCACGAAGCCGAGCGCGCCGTCGCGGGACCGGTCGATCCGCCCCTCCAGCAGGGTCTTCCCGTCGAGCGCGCAGGTGACCGCGGCGCCCTGTACCTCGACCGACAGGTGCACGTCGCGGCCCGTCGCCGCGTCCGCCGAGGCGGAGGCCGTGTACGGGACGTTCCACGCGTTCGCGGCCGTCCGCTGCGCGATCTCGACGCCGTTGCTCGCGGTCGTCGTGCTGCGCAGGACCGCCTGCCACCACGGCACCGCGCCGTCGGGCGCGACGTCGAGGATCGCGCCCGCCCAGCGGGAGGCGTTGTCCACGCTCTCGAAGCGCAGCGTCGCGTCGAGGCGGTAGTTCTCCGCCGACTGCCCGAAGACGATGCGCGCCGGCGACGACCCGTCAGGTGCGTCGCCGACGAGCCGGCCGTCGCGCACCTGCCAGTCGCCGAGGACGGGCGTCCACCCGTCGGGGAGGGTGTCGCCGTCGAACGACTCGGCGAGCAGGACGTCGCCGGGCGCGGCGGCGGCCGGGGCGGCGAACGGGACGGTCGCGGTCGTGGCCGCCGCGGCGACGAGCGTGCTCGCGAGCAGGGTTCCTGCCAGCGCGGCGGCGGTACCGCGCACGGCGCGGCGTCGGGTGGTCGTCATCGGTTCCTCCGAACGTCGGGACGGTTGCCCCGGCGACGCTACGAATGCCGCATGACGGTCCGGTGGACTCCGGGCGACGCCGGAGGGACGGGCAGGTGTCGGGTGCCCGTGGGGGCCGCCGCGAGGGTCACGCGGGCGGCGGCGTGCCCGTCAGCAGGCGCGCGACGTCGTGCCCGGCGTCGAGGAGCGCGACGGTGCGGAGCGCGATCGTGCCGAGGCGCGCGTCCAGCGCGGCGAGCGGGTCGGCGACGTCGGCCGGCCCGGTGGTCCGGCGCAGCGCGTCGATGGTTCTCCGCACGTCCGGGACCCGGTACCCGGCCGCGCGCAGGGCCGCGACGACGCGCGCCTCGCGGACCGCGGCCGGCGGGTAGCGACGGGCCGAGACCGACCCCGCGCGCGAGGCGACGCGGTCCGGCGCGAGGAGCCCCTCGCGCTCCCAGAACCGGAGCGTGGACGCGCGCACCCCCAGCGCGGCCGCGAGCTGCGTGATCGTGAGGACGGACGCGTCGGCGTCGTCCTGTCCCGCGGTCACGTCGCCGGGAGGGCGGGCCTCGTCGTCGCCCTCCGCACGGATCGCGAGGAGCGCGCGCCGGGCGGCGAGCGCCTCCTCGCGCTCGCGCGCGAGGGTCACGTGCAGCGCGCCGACGAGCGCCGTCGCCTCGTCCCGGGACAGCGTGCGCACGGCGCGCAGGACCCGGCGCGCCTCGACCGGCCCGACCGCGGTCGCGAGACCGCGGTACGCGCGCAGAGCCAGGACGTGCTCGTCGCCGAAGGTGCGGTAGCCGTTCGCGGACCGGCCCGCGGGCGGCAGGACGCCGAGCGCCTCCAGGTCCCGCACCTGCTGCACGGACCATCCGGTCGCGCGCGCGACGTCGGACGTCCGCAGCGGGCGAGAACCCACCCCGCCGGACGGACCACGCCCGGGCTCCTTCGTCACGACCCTCCAGAAGCACTTCAAGCAGACACTCGAATCATGAGTATGAAGCAGATCCTCGACACGGTCCGGTCCCTCGACGGCGTCCTCGTGCTCTCGCCCGGTCCCGGCAGCGAGTTCCCCGAGCTGGCGTGGGGCGACCACTTCTTCTACCACGCCCCCGACGGCGAGATCCCCCACGGGCAGCCGTACGGCACGGTCGTCACGAAGGACTACCCCGACGACACCACCTCACGACTCGACGACGAGGGCCGGTGGAGGGTCAACGTGCACGTGGGCCGCGACCGGTTCCGCGACCTGGTCGGCTCCGATCCCCGTGACGGAGAGCCGTCGGAGGTGGGGGAGACCGACGTCGTCGTGCCGCACCCGGTCTACGGCGCGCTCGGCTGGGTGTGCGTCGTCAACCCGGCCGAGCGCACGACCGGACTCGTCCTCGACCTGCTGCGCGCCGCCCACGACGACGCCCGCGCCCGCGCCGCCCGCCGCACCGCGCGGTAGCGACGGCCCCCGGGTGCCGGTCGACCACGAGGCCGCACCGCGTCGACCACGGGGTTGCTGTCGTCATCGACCGGAGAACGACAGCAACCCCGTGGTCGACGGGAGTCGCTCAGACCGGGACGGCGGCGGCCGACGGCGCGGGGCGCGCGGCGACGTGGCCGTGCCCGGCGACGTCGACGCCGACCGCGAGGACGCGCGGGACACCGTCGGTCACCTCGACGGTGGACACCGACGCGTTGGGCAGGGCCGCGAGGCCGGACGGGTCGAGCGTCGCGAGCCACGCGCCGAGCGTGAGGCCGTGGCCCACCACGAGCACGTGCCGGTCGAGCACCGCGCCGGGGCGGGACGCGTCGTCGTGCGCGGCGACGACCCGGGCGAAGACGTCGCGCACGCGGGCCATGAAGTCCTTGCCGGGCTCGCCGCCGCCGACGCCGGGGTGCGTGCCGGCGAGCATGCGCGGCACGAGCTCCGCCCACGGCTCGACGGCGTCGAGGTGCGACTCCGGGCGCCGCTCGTACGACCCGAACGACAGCTCGCGCAGGTCGTGGTCGACGGTCAGCGGGAGGTCGGGGTGGTGGCGCAGGATTTCCATCGCCGTGAGGACCGCGCGGCCCTGCGGGGAGGAGTACGCGGCGGCGAAGTCGTGCCGCGCGAGGTGCTGCGCGGTGACGCGCACGCCCGCGCGCCCCGTGCGGGTCAGGGGGGAGTCGCACGACCCCTGCAGGTGGCGCCGTGCGTTGAGGTAGGTCTGCCCGTGTCGTACGAGCGTGATCGTCAGGGTCATCGTCGCTGTGCCCTCTCCGGTCGTCCCGGTCTGCTGGTCACGGCCGACGCTAGGGCGTCCCGGTTTCGGGACGACGACGTCCCGGTGACGATCGTGTGGCCGGTGCCGGAACGCCGTGGGCCTCGGGGCGCTGCGACCGTGCGGCGCAGCGGCCCGGGCCGTCACACGGGTGCGGCGACCTCGTCGCGCTGCGCGCTCGGGACCTGCTCGCGGTCCGTGTCCTCCGAGCGGTCGGTCGCCTCCGCGGCGTCCACGGGCTCCATCGACGAGCCGCCCGTCTCCGCTGCGGCGTCCGACTCCTGCCGGCCGGCCGCCGGCGTCGCCGCCGGCGCGGGCCACGGTTCCTCGGCATCCCCGGCGGCGTCAGGCACCGCGCCGGCCGCCCGGTGCACGACGACCGCGAGCGGTGCGACGAACACCCCGCAGACCAGGCCCCACCCCAGGCCCGCCTGGAGCACGGGGAGGACGCGTCCGGCGTCGGGCAGGACGCCGCCGGAGGCGACGGTCGAGACGACGACGGGCACCGCCGCGGCGACGGCCGCCCCCGCGACGCACGCGAACCAGGTGGCGAGCAGGAGCGCCCAGCGGCCCTCCACCGGGGGCAGGCGGCGCGCGGCGAGCGCGGTGAGCAGCCCCACGGCCAGCCCGACGCCGAGCGGCAGCGCGAGGTGCACCGGGTCGGCGAGGAGGGCGTCCCGGTCGACGGCGAGGCGCGCGGAGGGCAGCAGCACGACGTCCCGGGCGACGCCCCACGGCGACTGCGGGTCGGATGCGCCGGGGAGCAGGGTCCGCCCGACGCCCGCGGCCGCCCAGAGCACGCCCGTCGTCGTGCCCGCCGCGAGGGCCGCCGGCCAGGCGCGCACCGTCGTCGGCGTGCGGGTGTGCCGCGTGCCCGCCGGGTCGTCGCGGCGGTCGGTGAGCGCGCGCGTCACGACGACCGCGAGCCCGACGAGCAGGCCGTTGACGAGCCCCCACCAGCCGCCGAGCGCGGTCGCGACGAGCTCGGTGATCGTGTCCGCGCGCCAGGGCAGCGTGACCCCGGCGAACCAGGCGGCCGTCGCGGCGAGCGCCGACGCGGCGACGACGGCGAACCAGACGCCGAGGAACGTCGCCCAGCGGCCCGTGCCCGACGGCAGGCGCCGCAGCACGAGCTGGGTGCCGGCGGCGACGAGCGCCCCCGCCAGCGCCGCCGTGAGGAGCGTGCTCCCGGAGACGGGCCCACCCCCCGCACCGGTCGGGTGCGGGAGCAGCGCGCGGAGGAGGGTGCCGGGCACGGCGAGCGACGTCCCGGACAACCAGTCCGCGAGGCGTCCCGTGACCACCCAGAGGACCGCGGTGAGCGTTCCGGCGACGACGACGGCGGGGACGGTCCTCGATGACGGCATCCTGCGAGGGTAGTGGCACGGCGCGCCTGGCCGCACCGACCGGTTCGTCCCGGGCTGTCATCCTGGGCGGCCTGCCGGACATCCCCTTCCGGAGCGTCGCGAGGTGCGGCGTCGAGGACGACGACAGGAGCGAGGACTGATGTCCCCACCCCCCGACGAGGCGGAGGCGCGGGCGCGTCTCGACCGCCTCTACCGCGACCATGCGCGGTCCGTGTACCGGTGCGCGGCGACGCGGCTGTCCCCGCAGGACGCGGAGGACGTCGTGTGCGAGGTGTTCGTGGTGGCCTGGCGCCGGATCACGGAGGTGCCGCCGTACGAGCTCGCGTGGCTCCTGCGGGTCACGCGCAACGTCATGGCGAACCACCTGCGCGCGGGCTCGCGCCGGGCGGCGCTCGTGCGCCGCGTCACGGGCGTCGCCGCGCCGAGCGTGCCCGACCACGCGGGGGACGTCGTCGGGCAGGACGCCGCCGAGCGGCTGCTCGCCCTCCTGCCCGCGCGCGACCAGGAGGTCCTCCGGCTCCTCGTGCTCGAGGACCTGTCGGTCCCCGAGCTCGCCGAGGCCCTCGGGTGCCGCCCCAACACCGCGTCCGTGCGCGTGCGGCGCGCCAAGGAGCGCCTCGCGCGCCTGTACGCCGAGCTCGACCGGTCCGCGGCCGCGCCGAGCCGGACCCCGGGCCGGTCCGCGCCGCGGCCCCTGGCCGCGCCGTCGTACGCCGCCGCGACGGCGGCCACGGCGGCCGCCACCGCCACCGCCGTTGACTCACCCCGAGAAGGGACGACCCCGTGAACGACCCGATCCACCGCCTGCGTACCGAGAGCACCCGCCCGGACGCGGACGTCCCGCTCGACGCCGTCCTCGCCACGATCCACGCCCGGACGGCGGGCGAGCGACCCGGGGCGCTGAGCCGGCGGCGCCGGACCGTGCGCACGGCGGCGGTCGGTGTCGTGGGCGCCGGCGTCGTCGTCGCGGGCGCGCTCGCCCTGCCCGGCCTCGTCCCGGGGTCCGGACCCGACGCCGTGCCCGAGCCCGTGGCCGCGCCGTCGCCGACCACGGAGGTGCGCGACGGCGTCGTCGGCGAGGACCCGGACACCGACGGCACCGTGGTGGCCGCCGTCGCGTACGTCGAGCGGGCGCGCACGGCCGTCCAGGACGTCGACCTCTCGACCCTGGTGCTCGAGGTCGGGTCGACGTTCGGCGTCCAGCACCCGGGCGAGCCCGCGCTCGACACGTCCGCGACGCGGGAGTTCACGGCCGGCGACGGGAGCGCGACCCGCTGGCTCTCCGAGCAGGACTTCGTCGCGTCGGTCGGCACCAGCACGGTGGGCGTCGAGGAGGTCAAGCACGCCGACCCGGCCGGCCTGGAGGGGCAGATGACCTACTGGTGGGTGAGCCCCGCGGCCGGTGTCTACACGCGGTTCACGCTGCCGGTCGAGAACTGGGACGACATCCAGGAGGGCACCATCCGGGAACAGCTCACCACGCAGATGACGGACCTCGCCGCGCAGATGGACGCGATCCAGGCGCTCGCCGAGCAGCCGGACGTCGTCACGGGCGGCCCTGAGGGACGGACGGTCGGCGGTCGTCCGGCGACGTGCTTCGAGCTCTCCGGTCCCGGGTCCGCGGCACCGGCGAGCGAGACGTCGATGTGGGTCGGGGGCGAGCCGGGCACCGTCGACTGGACGCGGGCCGCGTGCTTCGACGACGAGACGCACCTGCCGCTGTCGGACGAGCGGACCGAGCACTACTACGTCGACGGCGCCACCGAGACCAGCCTCCTGGTCACGACGTCGGAGTACACCTGGCACCCGCGGGACGCCGCGTCGCTCGCACTGCTCGAGCCGTCGGTCGCGGGCCTGCGCGAGGTGTCGAAGGACGAGTACGTGCGCCTGACGAGCTGACGTGCGACGGCCGGCCCGGGCGGCCGGCCGTCGCCGATGAGTTCCGGTCGCCGTCGTCGTCTGAACGCTCGGGACCCGCGGTGCACGGCCGCGGGCGGACGACATGGAGGACGCCATGAGCGAGCGCAAGACCTACACCCTGGACGTGCCCGGTGCCGTCGTGGCGTACGACGTCTGGACGCCGGAGACGGCGGGCGACCGGCGGCCCGTCGTCGTCATGGGCTCGCCCATGGCGGCGTCCGGGTTCGAGCAGCTCGCCGGGCTGCTCGACGACCGGGTGGTCGTCACGTACGACCCGCGCGGCACCGAGCGCAGCACGCTCGCGCCGGACGGCGAGGTCTCGGTCGAGGCGCACGCCGACGACCTGCACGCGGTCGTGACGGCGGTCGGGCTGGGGCCGGTGGACGTGTTCGGGTCGAGCGGGGGAGGTGTGGTCGGGCTGTCGTGGGTCGAGCGGTACCCGGGGGACGTGCGGACGTTCGTCTCGCACGAGCCGCCGATCACGCCGCTGCTCGAGGACGCCGCGCTCGCGACCACGGTCCAGGCGGACATCGTCGAGACGTACGGCCGGGAGGGGTTCGGCCCGGCGATGGCGAAGTTCGTCGCGCTCGTGAGCCACGTGGGCCCGCTGCCGGCCGACTACCTCGGCCGGCCGGCGCCCGACCCGGCGATGTTCGGCTTCCCCACGGCCGACGACGGGTCGCGCGACGACCTGCTCCTCGGCAAGAACCTCGCGACGATGCCGTCCTGGGCTCCCGACGGCGCGGTGCTGCGAGCGTCGGGGACGCGGGTCGTGCCCGCCGTGAGCGCGCAGGGCGAGGGCACGCTGGCGTGGCGCGGCGGCGCCGCCCTGGCCGCGCTGCTCGGGGTGGACGCGGTGACGTTCCCCGGGGACCACGGCGGCTTCATGGTCAGCGAGTGGTCGCCGCACAACGACCCGGCGGCGTTCGCCGCCGCGCTGCGCGAGGTGCTCGACGCCTGACCTGCGCGCGTCGCGCACGCGCTGAGCGACCCCCGAGCACGGGGTGGTCGACCGCCTCTCCGAGACCCGGTCGCCCGCCCCGTGCTCGGCGATTCTCCGGCCGACGCCGCGGACAAGTGTCGACTGACCGGGGACTTTTGCTTGTTGTCGACACAACTTTCGCCTACCTGTTGACATCGGCCCCTGACTGCGGTGTCATAAACCTCGTTGCCCCTGGAACCGACCAGGGGACCGGACGTCGGGCAGGGGAGCGCGGCGTCCGGACCGACAGCCGACGGCGCGCACCGACGCGTGCCCCGGCGGGACCATGGCGGTCCCGGACCTCGCCCCACGGTCGGTCTCCCACCGGTCGCAGGTCGAGCCCCGCACGACCGAGCACCTGACTCGACCCTCTGCGACGCGGGACACCCCCGCACGACCCAGTCCTGCCCACAGTGCACCCCCCACAGCACCACCCGGGGAACCTCCGCGCGCCCACGTGGCGCCGGTCAGCGTGACGGCGAGCGCCGGCACGCCGGTCCGGCGCGCCCGCGAGCCGCCCGGACGACCCCGTACGCCCGGAAGGAGTCCCCATGCCCGACCCGACGACCGAGACCGAGACGCCCGCGAGGCCGCTCTCGCGACGGGCGCTTCTCGCGGGGGCAGGCGTCGTCGCCGCGAGCCCCGCGGCCGCCCTGCTGCTGGGCGCCGGAGGCAGCGTCGCCGCAGCACCCCCGGCCGCCGCCGCGACGACGAGCGGAACGGCGGCCGCCGGGGCGGTCGTCGCCGCCGCCGGAGACGTCCGCAAGATCACGATGTACGCCGAGCGGATCTCCGACACGCTCGTCGGCTACGGCCTCGAGCGCGGCAAGGCCACGGTGCCCGGCCCGATCCTCGAGATGTGGGAGGGCGAGACCCTCGAGATCACGCTCGTCAACACGACGGACAAGCGCCTGTCGATCCACCCGCACGGCGTGAACTACGACGTCAACAGCGACGGCAGCGCCTTCAACAACTCGTTCAACGAGCCGGGCGAGACGCGGACCTACACCTGGTCGACCGTCAAGATGGCGCGCGACCGCGGCATCTGGATGCCGGGCAGCGCGGGCTACTGGCACTACCACGACCACGCGTGGGGCGACCACGGCACGCAGGGCCTCGCCGCCGGGCTCTACGGTGCGCTCGTCGTGCGCCGGGTCGGGGACGTGCTGCCGCAGAAGCAGTTCACGATGGTCTTCAACGACATGACGATCAACAACAAGGTCGCCCCCGCCACCCCGATGTTCGAGGCGAAGCTCGGCGAGCGCGTCGAGTTCATCTGCATCGGGCACGGGAACCAGCTCCACACCTTCCACCTGCACGCGCACCGCTGGGCGAACAACCGGACCGGCCTGCTCGCGGACCAGTACGACCCGAGCCAGGTCGTGGACAACCGGGACCTCAACCCGGGCGACGCGTTCGGCTTCCAGGTCGTCGCCGGTCTGGGCGTCGGCCCGGGTGCGTGGATGTACCACTGCCACGTCCAGTTCCACTCCGACGGCGGGATGGCCGGCATCTTCCTCGTGCGCAACGCCGACGGCTCCATGCCGCCGGGGGCGCAGGACTCCATCGACCGCTTCCAGGGTCACGGCAGCCACACCATGTCGGCGCCGTCCGGAGGGAGCGCCACGACCGACGGCGCGGCGGCCACCACCGGTGGTGCCGCGGCCGGAGGGACCGGGCCGGCCGTCGTCGACCTCACGGGCCACGCCGGCCACTGACCGGCCACCGAGCTGTCGGCTGATCCAGCACCGACGGGCCGCGGGCTCGCCCCGCACCAGCACCACCTCGCACCAGCACGACCCGCTCCCGGCCCGGCCGGGAGCGCCGCACCGATGACGAAGGAGTTGGAGAGTGCTGTCCAGACGATCGACATCCCCCACGAGGGGACGCTCCCGACCAGGAGCACTACTGGCCATGACCGTGGGCCTCACGAGCGTGGCGCTCGTCGCGAGCGCCGCCGTGATCCCGGCGTCCGCCCAGCCCGTCGCCACGGCGCCGAGCAGCGCCGTCGCCTCGAGCGGGGCGCTCGCCACGGCTCCGGTCGCGACCGCCGCGGCCACGACCGCCGTGCGCGTGCTCGTGTTCCACGGCGCGCCCGACGAGCAGACCGACCCGGTCGTCGCCGCGACCGCGGCGCTGACCGAGCTGGGTGCCGCGAACGGGTTCGACGTCGAGGCGACGTCCGACCCCGCGATGCTCAGCGAGGCGACGCTCGGCGAGTACCGCGGCGTCGTCATGCTCTCCTCGGAGGGCATCGAGCTGAGCGGCGAGCAGGAGGCCGCGCTCCAGGCGTACATCAACAAGGGCGGCGGCTTCCTCGGCGTGCGTGACGCCGCGCGCGCCCAGTCCGCGTCGAAGTGGTTCGAGGGCCTCGTCGGCGCCCGGATCCAGGGCGCGACGATGGTGTCGGAGAAGGTCGCCGAGGCGACCGGCACCGGCCGCAGCCCGGCCGCCGAGACGCCGGCCAAGGCCGTCGACGGCGACCCCAACACCAAGTGGCTGACGTTCGCGCGCACGGGCCAGCTCACGCTGCGCATGGAGCAGCCCGTCGCGCTCGTGAAGTACGGCATCACGTCGGCGAACGACTCCGCGGGCCGCGACCCGAAGAACTGGAAGCTCCAGGGCTCGACCGACGGTCAGACCTGGGTCGACCTCGACACGCGCACCGACGAGGACTTCCCGCAGCGCTTCCAGCCGCGCACGTTCGACGTCGGGAGCGAGACCGAGTACGGCTGGTACCGGCTGGACGTCACCGCGAACTCGGGCGACGCCGAGATCCAGCTCGCGGAGCTCTCCATCTTCGGCCCCGACTCCGTCGAGCAGCCCGACCCGGAGATCCCGCTCGAGGAGCGCACGGTCGACCTGGTCGACCGCCAGCACCCCGCGACGGCGGACCTCCCGCTCACGTGGGACCGCGAGGACCGGTGGCTCGACTGGGCCGACGACCCGACCGGTGACGTGCACACGGTCGCGACGCTCGAGCCCGGCCCCGAGGCCGGCCCGACGACCAACCCGTTCCAGCCCCTCTCCTGGTGCCGCGACTACGACGGCGGCCGCTCGTTCTTCACCGGCATGGGCGGCACGCCCGAGAGCTGGCAGGACGCGACGTTCCGCGAGCACCTGCTCGGTGCGCTCCAGTGGACGACGGGCGTCGTGCGCGGCGACTGCCAGGCCACGATCGCGTCGAACTACAAGGCCGAGCGCCTGTCGAAGGTGAACACCGCGGGCACGCTCGACCAGAACGGCGAGCAGCACGGCCTGACGATCGCGCCCGACGGCACGGTCTTCTACATCGGCCGCGGCGCCTGCACCACCGGCCCGATCGCGTCGTGGAGCGACCCGAACGTGGGCCTCGGCTGCGGCACGATCCACCAGTGGGACCCGGAGACCGGCACCGCGAAGCTGCTCACGACGCTCGACGTCATGGGCAACCGCGGCAGCGGCGACGAGCTCGTGAAGAACGAGGAGGGGCTGCTCGGCATCGTGCCGGACCCCGACTTCGCGACGAACCACTGGCTGTACGTGTACTGGATGCCGCACGACAACATCGACCGTGAGCGGCGCGTGGGCTACCGCACGGTCTCGCGGTTCACCTACGACCCCGCGACCCCGACGATCGACCAGAGCACGCGGGTCGACCTGCTCGAGTGGGAGACGCAGATCCACAGCTGCTGCCACGCGGGCGGCGGCATGGCGTTCGACAACGAGGGCAACCTCTACGTCGGCTCGGGCGACAACAACTCGTCCGGCGGCTCGAGCGGGTACTCCGGCAACAACTGGACGCAGGAGTACGCGGGCCTGAGCTTCCAGGACGCACGCCGCACGGCGGGCAACACGAACGACCTCAACGGCAAGATCCTGCGGATCCACCCTGAGGACGACGGCACGTACACGATCCCGGACGACAACCTGTTCCCGGTGGGCGAGTACCCCGCGGACAAGACGCGCCCCGAGATCTACGTCATGGGCGTGCGCAACATCTCGCGCCTGCAGATCGACCCCGACACGAACTGGTTGACCGCGGCCTGGGTGGGCCCGGACGCCGGCAGCCCGAGCCCCGAGCTCGGCCCGGCCAAGTACGAGACCGCGACGATCATCACGTCCGCGGGCAACCAGGGCTGGCCGTACTGCATGGGCAACAAGCAGCCGTACCGCGACCGGAGCAACGAGGACGCGAGCGTCCTCGCCGGCTGGTACGACTGCGACAACCTGAAGAACACGTCGCCGCGCAACACGGGTCTCGTCGACCTGCCGCCGGTGCGCGACAACATGATCTGGTACTCGCCCTCGGGCGGCGGACCGGTGTTCCCGGACCGCGGCAACGGCCTCCCGTCGTACGTGGACAGCGAGGCGACCTACACGATCCCGTGGCTGCGGGGTGGCGGCCAGGCCGTCATGTCCGGTCCGACCTACCGCCAGTCGCAGGTCGACCCCGACTCGGACGTCGCGTGGCCGTCGTACTGGGAGGGCAAGTGGTTCATCGGCGACCAGTCGAACGCGAACAACCGCGTCGCGGTGACGGTCGACCCGGAGAACCTGGAGTCCCCCGTGTTCATGGAGGACCTCCGCCAGATCATCCCGGGCGGTCGCGGTGACGGCCTGCTGCAGAGCTGGATGGACGCGAAGTTCGGTCCGGACGGCGCGCTGTACCTGGTCGACTACGCGGGCGGCTTCTTCAGCCTCGACCCGAACCAGAAGCTCATGCGGATCACGTACCAGGGCGGGGCTCCGACCCCGGCTCCGGCGGCCTCCGCGACGAGCATCCAGGGCGACCCGCTGACCGTGCAGTTCACCGGTGCGCGTTCCGGTGGCGTCTCCTACCTCTGGGAGTTCGGCGACGGCTCGACCTCGCGTCAGGCCAACCCGAAGCACAAGTACCCGCGCGTCAAGAACTACGAGGCCAAGCTCACCGTCACGTACGCCGACGGCTCGACGGCCACGGTCACGACCGACGGCTCGCCGTCGTGCACCCTGCCCGACGAGCGCGAGACCGTGTTCTTCGGCGACGTGGACTCCACGGTCGAGAACCGCGACCTGGGCGCGTGCAACATCGCCGACCTGTTCCAGGACGAGAAGGAGTGGCGCACCCACGCCCGGTTCCTGGCGCACGTCGAGTCGGTTGCCAAGGGCCTGTACGACGACAGCCGCATCAGCGACCGCGAGCGTGCTCGCCTCGTCGACGCGGCGGCCCGGTCCCAGATCGGCGCGTACCCCGGCGGGTACCGCACGATCTTCGACGGCACCGAGGCGTCGCTGTACGACTGGTTCCAGGCTCCGGGCGGCAAGTTCACGCTCGAGCCGGGCGGCTCGCTCAAGTCGAGCGGCGGCCTGGGCATGCTCTGGTACGCGGGCGAGGAGCTCGGGGACTTCTCTGTGAAGCTCCTGTACCGCGACGTCTCGGCGGGCGACCACTACGCGAACAGCGGCGTGTTCACCCGGTTCCCGAACCCGAACGACCCGGGTGACGCGCAGTGCGCGAACAACCAGTCACCCGCGTGGGTCGCGATCTCCTGCGGTCACGAGATCCAGATCTACGACGGTCCGACGGGCGAGCCCCAGAAGACCGGCTCGGTCTACAACTTCGACCCGCTCGGCCTGAACACCGGTGGCGAGAAGCCCAAGGGCGAGTGGAACGAGTACGAGATCCGGGTCGTCGGGCAGCACTACACGATGATCCGCAACGGTGTCGTCATCAACGAGTTCGAGAACTCACCGGGACAGCAGTCGTCCCGGGCCGGCGACCCGCCCACGGACCTGCGCCAGTTCGACAGCGGGTTCATCGGGCTGCAGAACCACGGCAACTCGGACCTCATCGAGTTCCGTGACATCCGGGTGGCGGACCTGTAGCACCGCCCGGCGGGGACGGCCCAGCCGGCCGTCCCCGTCGACCCCGGGGCCGCCGTCGTGCCGCACGGCGGCGGCCCCCGGGGCGGGCCGCGCTGCCCGCCCCGACCCGCGCCCGACCAGCCCGACCCGCCCGACAGAACCCCAGACACCCCCGGAGGAGTGCACCCTCATGGAACGACGTACCAGTCCCGGCGGCTCCCGCCGCCGCGGCCCGCGGCGGCTCCTCGCCGCCACGGTCGCCGGACTCACCGCGACGACGGTCCTCACCGTCGCCCCGGCCTCGGCCGCCCCCACGGCGACGGCTCCGTCCGCCGTCTCGTCCGTCGCGAGCAGCACCGTCGCCGCCGCGCAGGTCCTCACCTGGACCGCGGACAACAGCGTGACCGACTACAAGTCCTTCCCGGCCACGGCCGAGGCCGGCCCGGCCACGATCGTGTTCGAGAACAGCATCGCGACCGGAAGCACGTTCGGCATGAGCCACACGCTCACGTTCGACACGTCGACCGCCGGCTTCAACCACGACCTCGACGTGAACATCCTCGCCAGCCCGTTCGACGCGAACGGCGGGCGGCACGAGAAGGACGTGACCCTCACGTCCGGCGCCTACCGCTACTTCTGCGCGATCCCCGGCCACGGCGAGATGTGGGGCGAGCTCGTCGTCACCGACGGCGGCGGGGGCGACGACACGACGGCGCCCGCGGTCTCGGCGCTCCTCACGGGCGAGCAGGACGGCGACGGCGCGTACGTCGGCGGCGCGACGGTCACGCTCGACGCGACCGACGACCAGTCCGGCGTGGCCGGGGTCGAGTACGACCTCGACGGCGCGGGCTGGCAGGCGTACACCGAGCCGTTCCTCGTCGACGCCGTCGGTGCGCACACCCTGCAGTTCCGTGCGACCGACACGGCGGGCAACACGTCCGAGGCCCAGACCGCGGAGTTCACCGTCGTCGAGGGTGACGTCGAGGAGGACACGACCGCGCCGACCGTCGAGCCCATGGTCATGGGGCAGCAGGACGAGAACGGTGCCTACATCGGTACCGCCGCGTTCATGCTCCACGCCTCGGACGAGGGGTCGGGCGTCGCGTCGGTCGAGTACCAGGTCGACGGCGGCGCGTGGCTGCCCTACACGACGACGGTGCCGTTCACCGACCTCGGCGAGCACACCGTCTCCTTCCGCGCGACCGACGTCGCGGGCAACGTGTCCGAGGTCGGCTCGGTGACGTTCACCGTCGTCGAGGACGGCGAGCAGGACACGACCGCCCCGACCGTCACCGCCGAGGTGACGGGCACGCAGGACGACAACGGCGCGTTCGTCGGGTCTGCCACGGCGACCCTCACCGCGACGGACGACGCGTCCGGCGTGGAGAGCGTCGAGTACGACCTCGACGGCGCCGGCTGGGCCCCGTACACCGAGCCGCTCGTCGTCGACGAGCCCGGTGAGCACACGCTCGTCTACCGGGCCACCGACGCCGCCGGCAACGTGTCGGAGGAGACCGTCACGGAGTTCGTCGTCGTCGCCGACGCCGGCGAGGACACGACGGCCCCGGTCGTCGAGACCCAGCTCAGCGGCACGCAGGACGAGGACGGCGCCTACGTCGGCTCCGCGTCCGTGCAGCTCACCGCGACCGACGACGGCTCCGGCGTCGCGTCCGTCGAGTACGACCTCGACGGCGCGGGCTGGACCGAGTACACCGAGGCCGTCGTCGTCGACGAGCCCGGTCGGCACACGCTCGCCTACCGCGCGACCGACGTGGCGGGCAACGTCACCGAGCCTGCCAGCGTCACGTTCGACGTCGTCGCCGGCCAGGGCGGCGACACGGTCGCCCCCACGGTGAACCACCGCGTCATGGGTGGCGAGAAGAACGAGGCCGGCGAGTACCTCTCGACCGTCTTCCTCCGCCTGCTCGCGACGGACGCCGACTCCGGCGTCGCCTCGGTCGAGTACCAGGTCGACGGCGGCGAGTGGCTCCCGTACGCGAAGCAGATCTCCGTGCGGACCCCGGGCGCGCACACCGTCACGTATCGCGCGACGGACGTCGCGGGCAACGTCTCCGCCCTCCAGACGGCGACGTTCGTCATCGCCGGGGGCGAGGAGCCGGGTGACACCGACGGGCCCGTCGTCACGGCGGGCGTCAGCGGCAGCCGCACCCGCGACGGCGACTTCGTCGCCAGCGCCCGCGTCACGCTGACCGCGGTGGACGAGGAGTCGGGCGTCGACCGCATCGAGTTCCAGGCCGACGGCGGCGCGTGGCAGCGCTACGCGGCCCCGGTCGCGTTCGCGGCCGACGGCCAGCACGTGGTCCGCTACCGCGCGGTCGACGGCGTCGGCAACGTCACGACCGGCGAGGTGACCTTCACGGTCCTGCAGCTCGTCCGCGACCGCTGCGTGGGCTCGGACGTGCGTCCGACCGTCGTCATCGACGGCCACGACAGCACCGTCCAGAACTACGACGACGGCACGGGCTGCACCGTGAACGACTACGTCGCCGAGACCGACGAGTACTCGACGCACCGCGAGTTCGTCGACCACGTGAGCCTCGTGACCGAGGACCTCGTCCTCGACGGCGTCCTGGACGACGCCGAGCGCGAGCTCGTCATCGCCGCGGCCGAGCTGTCCGACATCGGCCGCCGCTGACAACCGAGAACCAGTCCGATCGACGACGGCCCGGACCCGCACCCACCAGGTGCGGGCCCGGGCCGTCGTCGTGCCCCCACCCCCCCCGCCCCCCCGCCGCCGAACACGGGGTTGCTGTCGTTCTGGGCGCGATCACGACAGCAGGGTCGTTCTCGACCGCGTGCAGGGTCGTTCTCGGCGGGTGGGCCGACGTCGGCGCCCGGGTCAGGCGGGCGGGTCGCCGTAGACCGGGCGCGCGAACGCGAGGACGATGCCCACGCCGCCGCGCTGCGCGAGGCGCGCGCGGTCCTCGGGGTGGTCCAGCAGGTGCCGCAGGACGCGGGCGACCGCCTCGGCGTCCGCGACGTCCACGGTGTCCGGGTCCGGCCCGTTCGCCGGGCGGACCTGGAGCAGGTCCTCTCCCTCGGCGTGCCGGGCCCGCGCGCCGTCGCGCAGCTCGACCCGCAGCGTCGGGCGTCGCTCGCCTTCCAGCACCCGCACGCCCGCGACGTCGTCCCACCGCACGACGACGCGTGTCGGCTCCGGCCCCACGGGCAGCTCGATCTCGTGCGGGCGCAGGACGACCGACTGCTTCGACGGCCCGCGCACGTACATCACCAGCCCGGTGCCGAAGCCGAGGACCATGAAGCAGGAGACCGCCGCCGCGACCCCTTCCTCCTGGAGCAGCAGCCACACGACGAACCACACCGACCCGCCGAACAGCACGAGCAGGATGGCCAGGACGGCGAGGTAGTCGACGACCGGGGCCAGGCGCTCGCGCCCCCGCACCCCGCCGCGCACCGCGGTCCACACCATGCTGGCCCGGTGCGGGGGACGGGGTCGGCGGTTGCTCACGGGCACAGTCTGCCGGTCACCGGGACCGGCGCCGAACACGACGTTGCTGTCGTTCTCGGGCTCAGAACGACACGGATGTCGTGCCCGACGGCGCACAGCGTCGTGCTCGCGCGCGGCCGTGGCAGGGTGGCGGCATGACGACGCTCGCCCAGGTCCGCGCGGCCGCGCTCGCCCTGCCCGAGGCGGCGGAGGACGTGGCCGCCGGGACGGTGTCCTTCGTGGTGCGCGGGCGACGGTTCGCGGTGGTGACGCGGGACGACGTCGTGCAGCTCCGCGTGGGGGACGACGACGTCGCGCGCCTGCTCGCCGAGCAGCCGACCGCGCGCAGGTGGACCCGGGGCGACCATCTGCTCGGCGCGGGCGTTCCCCTCGCCGACCTCGACGGCCAGCGGGCCAACCAGTGGGTGCGCCGCGCGTGGCTCGCCCGCGCGCCGCGACGGCTCGCGGACACCCTCGTCGCGGCCGACACCGCCGAGCCAGGCTGCGTCGGCGACCTCCCCGCCGCGATCGGTCGCCCCGCGACGCGCGCGCTCGCCGGTGCCGGCATCGTCACGCTGTCCGACGTCGCGCGGCTCGCCGACGCGGACCTTCTCGCCCTGCACGGGGTCGGGCCCCGGGCGGTGCGGCTCCTGCGCGAGGTGCTCGCGGCACGCTGACGCCCGGCTGTGTCGGGCGCTCGCGGCGCCGGTGGTGCCGGGTCACGCAGCAAGGGTGGCCCGTGCCTCCCGCGAGCGCGGTCGCGTCGGCAGGCGCGGGTGAAATGCGATGACCCCGGCGACCAGTTCCGCCGAGCCGGGTGACGTCGTCGGGCCCGTACGGTACGAACGGGTCATGCCGCACGCGTACCCGCCCGACCCGCCGTTCCCCGACGACGGCGGTGCCGAGCGTGCCGTCTGGGAGGCGCTCGTCGCGCAACTGCCGGACGACGCGGTCGTCGTCCACGGCCTGCACCTCCAGGAGGCCGAGCACGAGTACGAGATCGACGTTCTCGTCGCGTGGCCGGGAGTCGGGATCGCGGCGATCGAGGTCAAGGGCGGGTACGTCGACCGGCACGAGGGTGCGTGGTATCAGGGCAACGGCGACCGCAGGCACCGCATCGAGCCGGTCCGTCAGGTGCAGGGCGCCCGGCACGCGCTCCAGGCGCTGCTGCGTCGTCGCGGCCTCTGGGCCAGCGAGGCGCGCACCGCGCACCTCGTCGCCCTGCCGCACCGGTACGTGCCGGCCGACTGGTCGTCGCTCGACCTGCCGCGAGACATGCTCGTCGACCGCACGGACCTGGAGCGGCCGCTCGGCGTGGCCGAGCGCGTCAAGCACGCGATCGAGCGCCACGGCCAGGGGCACGCGCCGCTCGCCCTCGACGACGTCCCCGACCTCGTCGAGTCACTCACCGGGGGATTCCCCAGCCAGGCGGAGCACCTGGCGCTCGCGGCGCAGCACGACACGCGGCTCGAGCAGATGACCCGCGACCAGTCCCGCACGCTCGACGCGCTCTCGGGAGTGCGCCGGATGCGCGTCGTGGGCGGCGCGGGCTCCGGCAAGACGTGGCTCGCGCTCGAGCAGGCGCGACGGCGCGCGCGGGCCGGTGAGCGGGTCGCGCTCCTGTGCTACTCGCGTGGCCTCGGGAGGTACTTCGAGCGGGTCGTCGAGCAGTGGCCGGCGCGCGACCGACCTGCCTACGTGGGTCTCTTCCACGACCTGCCGCTGGCCTGGGGTGCGGAACCCGGTGCCGACGACGACCCGGACTACTGGGAGCGGCGGCTGCCCCTCGCGCTCGGGACGCTCGCGGGCGCGCGCCGTGCCGACGACCTCTTCGACGCGGTCGTGGTCGACGAGGCGCAGGACTTCGGCGATCTGTGGTGGCCGTCGCTGCTGCGCTGCCTGCGCGACCAGGACTCCGGCGGCCTGTACGTCTTCATGGACGACGCGCAGCGCGTCTTTCCCCGAGAAGGCCGCGTCCCGCTGGAGCTCGTGCCCGTGACGCTGCACGAGAACCTGCGGTCGACGAAGCAGATCGCCCAGGTGTTCGGAGCCCTCTCGCCCGAGCGGATCACGCCCCGCGGGATGGAGGGGCCGCCCGTCCGGGTCGTCGACGTCCCCCCCCACCGACGCCGTCGGGGCAGCGGACGACGCGGTCGAGGCCCTGCTCGACGAGGGCTGGGAGAGCGGGCAGCTCGCGCTGCTCGCGACCGGACGGCGGCACCCGCAGCAGGTGAACGAGGTCGAGGCGGGCGGCCACGCCGCCTACTGGGACGCGTTCTTCGCCGAGGACGACGTGTTCTACGGCCACGTGCTCGGGTTCAAGGGCCTCGAGCGTCCGGTCGTCGTGCTGGCCGTCAACGGCGTCCGCGACGTCGCGCGGGCGCGCGAGATGCTCTACACCGGGCTCTCCCGGGCGCGGTCGCTCCTGGTCGTCGTGGGCGACCGCTCCTGGATCGAGGACGTCGGGGGAGAAGCGGTCCGCCGTCGGCTCACGCGGGCGCAGGAGTGGACGCCGGCCTGAGCCCCGCCGTGGTCGCCCCGTGCGGACGCCCCGTGCGCCCTGCGTGGTCAGCGGTGGGTTCGAGGTAGCGGTGGTGCATCCACACCACGACGTCGAAGACCCGTAGCGCCGAGATGTCGTCGCCGATCCCGGCCTCGTCGCGCAGGGAGAGGAGGTGTCGGTGCAGTGCGCCATCGTCTGCTCGCAGTGCTGCATGGAGAGCGTCCCAGAACGAGGCGGTGGGCTTGACCGCCGCCCGGACGACGGTGTCGTAGACCGGGATGAGCCGCGGCCGCTTGCGTGCCACGAGCTTGCCCGCGGTGACCCAGCCGATGCCGTGGATGTCGCGCAGCGCCTCCCAGAGGCGGTGCGGAGCCCAGCCGTCGGGGAGCGACTCGACGTCCACGAGGTCGAGGTCGTGAGGGATCTCGGCGAGCAGCTCTCCGAACTCGTCCGCGCGAGTCTCGAGGAGCTGGATCGCCCCGTGCGGCGGGACGTTCACCGACAGGAGCGAGACTGCGACGAGGTCGTCAGCCGTGAACCGGTCAGCCGTCTCCGGTCGATCACCTCCGCCGGCCAGCCGCTCGAAGCGCGAACCCGCCCAGCCCGTCGTCCCGCCGACGGGCGCGAAGTAGCGACGAAGATGATCGACCGCTTCGTCACGGAGGGAAGGAGTGAGGACGTCGGGGACGATCAGCGTCGATGTCACAGCGTCAGGGTAGGGCGCTCGGCCTCGCGCACACCGCCGCACCCGGCCGACGTCCGGGTGGAACCGGTGAGCAGGTCTTGCGCATGTGCAGTTATTGCACATTGGGTCCTTGGCATGACCACGGACTCGTCGCGACACCTCCGACCTCGGCTCGACGCCGCACTCGCGGCGCTCGGCGAGGCGAATGCCGCGCCGCCCGGTGAGGCGGTGGAGCCGCTCTCACGGGCGCGTGCGCTGCTCGACGTCGCGCTCGACGAGGCGATGGCGGAGGCGCTGCTCGCCGGGTCGTCGATGCGGTCCGTCGCCGAAGCGGCGGGCGTCGCGCCGAACACCGTGCCTCCGCGCCTTGCGCGGACCCCGGCGCTCGCGGGCTACTCCGGTCCCGACGGTCGCGTCTCCGCGGAAGGCGTCACGCGCGCCCGCTACGACCGCGAGCGCGGGACCCCGCCGCCCGAGCCGACGACCGCCGTCGAACCACTGAGGTTCCGTCGCCGCACCTGACCACCCGCCACGCCGCCCGTCCAGCAGCACGACGAAGGGAACCGCCATGCCTGACCAGACCCTCACCCACCTCGCCATGCTGCTCGACCGGTCCGGCTCGATGCAGACGATCAAGCAGGCCACCGAGCAGGGCTTCGACCTGTTCCTCGCCGAGCAGCGCGAGGCGCCCGGCCGTTGCACGGTCACGCTCGCGCAGTTCGACAACGAGTACGAGGAGGTCTACACCGACCTCGACGTGCGCGAGGTCCCGCCGCTCGACCTGCGGCCGCGCGGCATGACCGCGCTGCTCGACTCCATCGGGCGCCTCGTCCAGACGACCGCGCTCCGCATCGCGCAGCTCCCCGAGGACCAGCGGCCCGGCGCCGTGATCGTCGGGATCATGACCGACGGCCTCGAGAACGCCTCGAAGGAGTACACGCACGCCGCGATCAAGGCGCTCGTCACCGAGCGCGAGGAGCAGTTCGGCTGGACGTTCCTCTACATGGGTGCCAACCAAGACGCCATCGAGGTCGGTGCGTCGCTCGGCGTGAAGCGCGAACGGTCGCTCACCTACGACACGGCGAACGTCGACCAGGCCTACGCCGCGACGTCGCGCAGCATGGCCGGCATGCGGACGGCCATGGCCGCGGGTGCACCGCCCGCCGTGGCGCGCGACCAGCACGCGGTGTACACGGAGGCAGACCGGGCTGCGGCCAGTGGGCCCGTACCGGGTAGCACGAGCTCCCCGGCCGGTCGTCGCAGCGCCGCGCCCGCATCGGTGCCCGCTCCGCAGGGGACGAAGGAGGACCCGTTCGACGAGCAGCACCTGCTGGACCACGTGCGGTCGGTGCTCGCGTCGGGCGCGCCGACGCTCGCCGACGTGGGCACGTTCGGCGGACGCGCGGTCGTCTGGGCGACCGTGCGCGGCGTGCCGGTGTTCCTCAACGCGGACTCGTCGCGCACCGCGCTCCAGCAGCTCGTCGACGCGTCTGCGCGCGGGCCGCTCCCGTGGACCGTCATCGCGAGCCAGAGCGGTCAGCTCAACAAGGTGACGTACCGGACCGGTGAGCGGGTGCCGGGGTTCTACTGCTACACGAGCGAACTTCAGCCCGTGGCCGGTCCGCTGGGCGGTGTCGTGGTCGCGCGATGAGCGTGGCCGGGCCGCTCACACGGGGCAAGCGCCTACGGTCAGCGTTTCAGTAGGCGAACACATGGGCGCTGAGCACGTCGATCTCTCGTCGGGGCGAGCCAAAGAATGCGCCCAGACGGCGGGAGACGACCTGGAATGGTCGCTCGCGTGGCGTCCCGTCGGCCTTCCAGTTGTTCGTCGGCACGATCAGGAACAGGTGGTGCGCGTCGGGTGCGACGTGCGCTTTCCAGAGGTCCTTCAGATCGTGATTGTTCGTGATGGTGCCACCGCGCTCGACCTCGGCGATGATCCCCCGGTGCGGCGCCAGCGGGTAGAAGAAGTCGGGTCGCGCATGAGTGACGAACCCGGTCTGGGGCGTCAGCACGACTTCCTCGCCGAAGCCGAGCTGTACTCGAAGCAGGGCGGCGATGTGCTCTTGGATCGCTTTGCTCTGCGCGCCGTGGACGTGGATCGTCGCGATCATCTCGCGCGTCAACGCGATATGTTCGACGAGCTGGAGCGCAAGCCCGTCAACTGTCTGCAGCTCGGCGGCGTACTCAGACGGGATGACCGCCTTCACGTGCCGCGCGTAGCCTTCCACGCCGTGAGCTTCGCAGCTCGCGGCGCAAGAAGCTATTCCGTGTGGACCAGACTCCGCGAAGCCTGAACCTCAGGGGATGCGAACGGGTCAACGACCGTAGGCTGCGGTGGCGTGTCCGCGCCGACTTCGGCGACCGTCATCCATGCCTCGCGAGTTCCATGACGTTCACCAGTGCTGTCCGCGCCCGGCGTTCCACGGCTCGTCACACGAGCTGAACGTTGCCCTGGTACTCGAAGTGCGTGCTCACCCGATCGGAGACGTCGACGTTCACGAGCTTGTGTGAGGCGGGGGTGAACCCGCCGAGCCCGGCAGCGCTTTGACCCGCCTGCGCAACCTTGTACACGTACTTCAGCACGGCGTCGTTGGTGGAGTGGTACCCGTACACGGCCTCTTCGACGGCCGCGGTGAGCGGGCCCCAGTTGCTCTTCGCGCCGATGGCGGCGCCGAGCAGGTGGGCGGCCTGGATGCGCGGCGGCCCGGAGCGGGTGCCGAGGGTCTCGGTGGCGACTGCCATGACACGGGCTCCGAGGCTGTGCCCGATGAGCACGTAGGAGTCCGCGTCGGTGCGAGCGAGCAGGTCGGCGACGATGACGCCGGTCTTGTCCGCGCGGCTCTTCGCGACGTGCCAGGGGTTCTTCGCGAGGTCCGACGCGATGAAGGCGGGCGCGAACGTGCTGCCGAAGAGCTTGGCACCTGCCTTGTTGGCGACCGTGGCAGCGCCCTTCACCGCGGCGGAGGCGCTGGTCCTGGCCGCGAGCCCTGCGCCCATCACGCCGAAGTCCTTCAGCTCCTTGGCGCCCCAGCGCACCCGGTACACGGGAGAGTCGGGGTACCGCGCGTCGACGATCTTCCGCCAGCCGCCCCACTTCTCCTGATCGCCCTCGGTGAGGAACCCGTTGGCGACGACGACGGGAACGCCTCCCTTGCCGGGGCGCAGCAGCTCGATCCGGAACGACTTGTCCTCCCGTACGTAGGCGTTCGACACGGAGGCGCCGAGCGTGCCGCCCACGGCCGCGCCGACGACGGTGACGACGGCGGTCCCACCGGCCATCCCGAAGCCGCCCGCCGCGAGGGTCCCTCCGCCGAGCAGGGCGAGCCCGTGTGACGACGCCGCAGCGCCCGTGAGGCCACCGAACATGCCGAGCGAGCCGATCGCGCCGCCGATCGCCGGCGCCGCGACGAAAGCGATCGGACCTGCTGCGGCAACACCGATGACGCCGACCGCCGCGAGCTTCGACACCTTGCTCAGGTTGGGCTTCTCGTACGCGAGGAAGTCCTCGTAGTCGTGCAGCTCACCGAAGCTGCGCTGCGCCGCCTTCTCGAACCCGGGGATGTCGTGCCGGTGCTCGGCGCAGTACTGGGGGACACGAAGCGCGCCGCGCTCCCGCACGGCCATGTTCTCGCAGCCGGGGGCGACGCACGGGAAGGTCGGACCTCCGCACCCCTGGCAGACGAACACGGGGAGCTGGCCGGAGGGCCGGTTCGACTTGCGGTGCTCCGTCTTGGCGAAGCACGACGAGCACCAGCCGTTCTTCGGCTCGTACGGGGACACGTCGTCTGCGACGTCGGCGATCCACTGCGCCATCTTCGCGTAGGCGTCGGCACGCTTCTGTGCGGACTTCTTGTTCTCCTCGGCCAGCTTGAGGGCGGCCTTCTGACTCTCCGGGTCGGACGCCCCGAGAGCATCGGTGTACGACGTCGTGCGGGCCTCGTACCAGGACTTGGCGAAGGCCCACATGTTGCTCAGCAGCGCGGGGTTGTCCGCGAGGACGTCGCCGCTCTCGACCGTCGGCTCCACGTCGGTGAGGTCGCCGACGAGCGAGAGCTTCGCGCCCTGGTCCGACACCACCTCGACCTTGAGACGGTTTCCCTCAGCGACGTGAGCGTGAATCGATCCAGGCATGGCCGGATGATGTCACGGTCGAGACCGCTGTATGGGCCTCGATCGGGTGAAAAATGCCGACTCTGAGGGCCATTGGGCTGGACGGACGTCCAGCCGGTCCGAAGAGCGCGATCGGAGAGCCGGATCGCGTTCTGGTTCGCGTGCCCGAGCGAAGGCCGTCATGCCTCGGGTGGCCGCCAGCCGAGCACACTGCGCAATGCCAACGCACCCAGCGCCGCGCTCCACGGTGCGGCGAGGCGAGCCCCGAGGTCGCGGGCCGCCGTCGCGACCGGGGAGACGACGCGCGACATCCCGGCCATCTGCGCCGACGTCCGCATGACCTTCCGGACACGCGGCCGCCGCTCGTCCGACCACCGACGCAGCAGCTCCGGCACGGCAGTGACGTTCGCACGGCCGCCCATGCGCACCCCGAGCACGACCGCGTCCTCGAGCGCCTGGCACCCGCCCTGGCCGACGTTCGGCAGCATCGCGTGCGCCGCGTCCCCGACGAGCGCGATGCGTCCTGTCGCGAGCGACGCCGGGGGAGCCGGGAGCTGCCGCAGCTCGTGGCACAGCACGTGGGCGGGGTCGACGGTCGCGAGCAGGTCGGGGATCGGCGCGTGCCAGTCGGCGAGCCGTTCGCGCAGCTCGTGGAACGTCGCGGGCACGCCGGCGACGTCGGCGACGGACACGTAGGAGTACACGCGGCCGTCGGCGAGCGGCACGATCCCGACGACGATCCCGCGGCCCCAGGTCTCGCTCCCGACGGGACCGCCGGGCTCGCCGGGGGGCGCGTTCGCGACGAGCCTCCACGCGGTCGAACCGCCCGAGACGGGCGCGGGCGCGTCCGGCCACCAGCAGCGCCGGGTGGTCGAGTCGATGCCGTCCGCCGCGACGACGAGCGCTGCCTCGATCTCGTCGTCGCGTCCGGACGCGCCGCCCGGCGCGCCCACTCCAGCGGGCGGACGGTCGCCGTCGGAGGTTTTCGCGGCGTCCGCTCCTGACCCGGGAACGGGCGCTCGGGCGCGCGACCCGCCGGCCGCCGGCCCGATGCCGGTGCGCATCCGCACGCGCGCGGGCCGCCCCGCGTCGCCGAGGTCCACGACGGCGGCGTCGACCCCGAGCCGGAGCGCGCCGTCGGGCAGGGCGTCGGCGAGCATGTCGACGAGCTGGGCCCGGTGGAGCACGAGCGTCTGGTCGCCGAACCGCTCGCTCGCGGCGTTCGCGTTCCCGCGGACGAGCCAGCGGCCGTCGGGGCGGCGCAGGCCGACCTCGCCCTGGAGCGCCGAGAGGTCGCGGAGCCGGTCGCCGAGGCCGAGCGCGCCGAGCGCGCGCACGGCGTTGGGGGCGACGGCGATCCCCGCGCCGACGGGTTCGAGCGACGGTGCACGCTCCAGCACCGTGACGTTCCATCCGGTCCGAGCGAGCGCGACTCCGGACGCGAGCCCTCCGATCCCGCCGCCTACGACGACGGCCCGCGCGCTCACCGGCTGTCCTTGTCACAGAGGTTCACGGTCGCGACGCTACTGGCAGCAGGTCCAGGAGCACGTCCCCCGGGCGGGGGAGGGTCGCCGCGGACCGCGCTACCCCGCGGCCTGGGCGACGACGATCGCGAGCTGGGTGCGGTTCGCGACGCCGGCCTTGGCGCAGGCGCTGGAGAGGTGCGTCTTGACCGTCGCCTCGCCGAGGTACAGGCGCCCCGCGATCTCGCCGTTGGACAAACCCTCGACGAGGAGGCGCGCGACGTCCAGCTCGCGCTCGGTGAGGGAGGCGAGCCGCGCCGCGGCCTCGCGTCGGGTGGCTGCTCCGGGATCGGCGCCGACCTGGGCGATGAGGGTCTTGGCCGCGCGTGGCGAGAGCGCACCTGCTCCGGCGGCGACGTCGCGGACGGCGGTGACGATCTCGGTCGGCTCGGCGTCCTTGGCGAGAAACCCGGAGGCGCCTGCACGGAGGGCGTCGAGGATGACCTGCTCCGTGTCGAACGACGTCATGGCGATGACACCGGGTGGGTCGGGGAGCGTCGTGACGGCGCGGGTCGCGCCGATCCCGTCGAGGCGCGGCATCCGCAGGTCCATGAGCACGACGTCCGGGTGGTGTGCCTGGACGCCGGTGACGACCTCGTCGCCGTCGGTCGCCTCGGCGACGACGTCGACGCCGCCTGCCTGGAGGATGGTCCGCAGCAGTCGCCGGACCATCGCGTCGTCGTCGACGACCATCACCCTGATCACGCGGCGAGCCTAGCGGCGACCACCGACGTGGCTCGTGGGTGCACCGGGACGCGCTACGCCGTCGGGCGCGCCCAGGGCAGGTGGGCCCGCACGACGAACCGTCCGTCGTCGACGCCGGCGTCGAACGTGCCGCCGACGGCCGCGCACCGTTCGCGCATCCCGATGATCCCGGCTCCGCTGCCGGGAACCCCGCTCAGGCCGAGCGTGGCGGCCGGGGCACCGAACGGAGGAGCGGTGTCGGTGGCGAGGTCGCGGGTGAGCGCGTTGCGCACCGTGACGTCGACGCCGTCGCCGGGGCGGGCCCGGACGTCGACCTCGGCGCGTGCGCCGGGCGCGTGCTTCATGACGTTCGTCAGCGACTCCTGCACCACCCGGTAGACGGCGCGTGTGAGTGCGGGCGGGGCGGTGTCGGCGTCGGCCACGAACACGGTCGCGGCGAGGTCGACGCCGGCGGCGCGTGCCTCGTCGAGCAGGCCGGCGAGGTCACCGAGCGCGGGCGCGGACCCGGTGTACTGCTCGGCCCCGGACCGTAGGGAGGTGATGAGCGCGCGCATCTCGTCGAGCGCGCGGTGGGCGTTGGAGCGCATGCTGCGGGCGGCGTCGACCACCTCGGGGTCGCCCTGCGAGACCTCCAGCGCCGACGCGTGCAAGGACACCATGGAGAGGTTGTGCGCGACGGTGTCGTGCATCTCGCGGGCGATGAGCTCGCGCTCGTCCTGGCGCGACAGCTCGGTCCGGAGCTCGGCCGCCTGCGTGCTGAGGACCTGCGCCCGCCGGTTCTCGGCGGCGGCGACCTCCTGGGCGGCGTCGGCGCGCCCGATCGCGAGACGGAGGAGGCCTGCGCCGATCGACAGGCCGAGGCAGAGCATTCCGAGGACGACGTATCCGACGGGCAGGAGGTAGGAGATCTCGAGGGAGTCCGGGCTCCTGATCGAGAAGATCACAGCCTCTCCCTCGCGCGCGGCGTCCCGCCAGAACGACGCCCCGACGGCGAGCGTCGTCGCCGCGGTGCAGGCGGCGACGACCTTCCTGCGCCCGTCACGGGCGATGACGAACGGCAGGGCGAGGAGCGGCGCGAGGGCGCCCACCGGGGTGAGGATCCCCGCGGCCGCGGAGATCGCGCACACCACGACGGCGTGCCGGTCCCGCCACACGACGAGCGTCGCCAGCCCGGCTGCGAGCAGCCACCACAGCAACGTCAGGCCGACCTGCCATCCCGCCGGCTCCGACCCGATGCCGAGGTTGTCGTAGGTGGAGCTGACGATCCCGACGGCGAGGGTCGCGGCTGCCGCGGCGACGGTGCCCAGGATGGACCCGGCGCGGAACAGCGGGGAGGGCCCGGGGTCGGGCTTCGGGTGCGGGCCGGGGTGGTACGGCGGCGGGTAGGCGTGCGCCGTGGATCGCGGGCCTGGCGTCGCCCACGGACGCCCCGGGGCCGCCCCGCCGTGCGGCCCCGGCACCGGGCGACCCGGCGGCAGGCCGGGAGCACCGTACCGGCCCGCCGGGGGAGGCGGGCCGTACGGCGGCTGCGGCGGGTGCATGGCGCGAGCATACGGGCGGGTGCCGACGCCGTGCGTCCGCCGGACGGGCGCCGCCGGATCCGCCGTTCGGTGGACCAGGTCGAGCCGTTCGGGGGGTCCGCCGACCCGTGCGCCCCCGGCACGCTCGACCCCGTCAGACCGCGTACCGGGGGCCGACCCGGTGCCGTCGATCGAGCACCCAGGAGGCCACCATGTCCGCATCCACGCCGCACCCCCAGCAGCCCGGCGGTCCGTCGTCGTTCGGGCCGCCGCATCAGGGCCACCCGGGTCACCCCGGGCAGCCCGCGCAGCCCGGCCCGCCGCCCTACGCCGCGCACGGGGCACCGCAGGTCTACCCGACCGCCGGTCACCCGGCGCCGAGCGCGCAGCCGGGCGTGCCCCCGGCGCCCCGGAAGTCGTGGTTCGCCCGCCACAAGATCCTCACCGGGGTGGGCGTCGTCGTGCTGCTCGCGATCATCGGCTCGGCGCTGGGTGGCGGGGGTGAGGACGAGCCGACGCCGCCGGCCGCAGTGGCAGACGTGCCCGCGCAGGAGCCTGTGCCTGACGCGGTGGCCGAGGACCCGGCGGACTCCGCCCCCGAGGAGCCGGCCGCGGAGCCCGCCCCCGAGGCCCCGGCGGCTGCAGGGATCGGGGTCCCCGTGCGGGACGGCAAGTTCGAGTTCACCGTGACGTTGGTGGAGCCGGGCGTGCCGAGCGTCGGTGACCAGTACCTGAGCCAGGAGGCGCAGGGGCAGTACGTGCTCGTGCGGATGACCGTGAAGAACATCGGCGACCAGGCGCAGATGTTCACCGGAGGCAACCAGCAGCTCACCGACACCGAGGGCCGTACGCACGAGAGCGACACCACCGCCGCGATCTATCTCGGCGACGCGAACAGCTTCCTCACCGACATCAACCCGGGCAACGCCGTCGAGGGTGTCGTCGTGTTCGACATCCCCGCCGACGCCGTCCCCGCGACGCTCTCCCTGCACGACTCGATGTTCTCGGGCGGGGTCGACGTCTCGCTCGGCTGAGACCGGCATGCCGTACGGGTGAGTCGGGGAGGGCTCCGGTCACGGGAGTGTCACAGGCCGTTCCGCGTGGCGCTCCCGACCGGGCTGCAGGGCGGCCCTGTCCTTGGGCCTGAACGGGGAGGAAGGACGAGCGGGCGGCGGCGTGCTGGGTCACCCGCGGTCGCGCGCGACCTGGGGTGAGCCGCCCCCGCGGCCGCAGCACCCAGATGTTGAGTATTGCGGGAAGTTGTTGACTTGTGTGGATCGGCCCGGGAGACTGGGAACCCCGAGGTCGCCGCCGTCCCGGGTTCTTGCCCCCTCACCGTCGAGAGGACACCCCATGAAGCTCTCCTTGTCCCGCGCGCGCTCGCGTGCCACCGCTGTCACCAGTGCGCTGGTCGCGCTCGGGCTGGCGGTCTCGGGCGCGGCCGCCGCCACGGCGGCGCCCCCGGCGACTGTGCCCACCGCGGCCGCGGCGGCCACCGCCGAGCCGACGATCTCCCCGGTCGTCGACGCGAACTTCGCCGACCCCGACATCCTGCTCGTCGACGGCGTCTACCACGCCTACGCGACCAACAACCAGGGTCAGAACGTGCAGCACCGCACGTCGACGGACCTCGTCACGTGGAGCGCGCCGTCCGACGTCGCGCCCGACCTGGGCTCGTGGGTCAGCGAGTCGTGCACGTTCTCCCCGGGCGGCGCGACCGACCGCTGCGTCTGGGCCCCGGAGGTGTCCGCGGTCGAGGGTGGCTACGCCCTCTACTACACGGCGCGCGACGCGACGTCGCCGCGCCAGTGCCTCGGCGTCGCGCTGTCCGACACCCCGGACGGACCGTTCGTCCCCGTCGGCGACGACCCGATCGTGTGCCCCAACGGCGAGGCCGGCACGGAGGACCTCGGCGGCGCGATCGACGCCGCGACGTTCGTCGACGGCGACCAGCTCTACCTGCTGTGGAAGGCCGACGGGAACTGCTGCACGGGCAAGACGGCGATCATCTTCGCCCAGCCGCTGTCGCCCGACGGCGCGACCCTCACCGGCCCGCCCGTCGAGCTCATCCGCGTGGACAAGGCCTACGAGGGCCGCGTCGTCGAGGGCCCGACGCTCCTGGAGCGCGACGGCACGTACTACCTCTTCTACTCCGCGAACGACTTCTACGGCGGCGCGTACCGCACGTCGTACGCGACGGCGTCGAGCCTCGCCGGCCCGTGGACCAAGGCCACGACCGAGCTTCTCACGAGCGACCGGTTCCAGGGCGACGTGCGCGGACCGGGCGGGCAGGACGTCGTCACCGCGCCCGACGGCTCGGACGCGCTCGTCTTCCACGGCTGGAACGAGGCGTTCACGTACCGCGCGATGTACGTCGCGGACCTCGAGTGGACGGCGGACGGCGTCCCGTTCGTCCCGCAGGCGTCTGACCGCTACCAGGCGGAGGACGGCGTGGTCACGAACGCGCGCGTCGTGGCCGACGGCGGGGCGTCGGGCGGGGCGAAGGTCGGCGGCCTGGACTTCGCGGACTCGTCCGTGACGGTCGAGGTGCACGCCGACGAGGCAGGCCCGGCCCTGCTGGGCATCCGGTTCGCCAACGGCTCCTTCGACGGCTCGACGCGCGTGCCGTCCACGGGCACGCTCGCGGTCAACGGCGCGGTCGCGGAGACCGTCGTCTTCCCGCACACCACGTGGGGCAACTGGCAGACGTCCGAGCACCTCGTGGACCTCGTCGCCGGCACCAACACGATCACCCTGACCCGCGCGACGTTCTACACGGAGCTCGACGCGTTCGACGTCTTCCCGGCGACCCGCGACCCGCGCCCGTCCGCCCCGCCGGTCATCCCGTCCGACGCGACGCGGTACGAGTTCGAGGACGGCGTCATCACGCGCGGCTCGGTGGGGAGCGCGTCGGGCGCGTCGGGCGGGCAGAAGGTCGGCGGGCTCGACTTCCTCGACAGCTCCGTCGCGCTCCAGGTCCACGCCGACGAGGCCGGGGCGTACACGCTCGGTGTCCGGTTCGCGAACGGCTCCGAGCGGGGCGGCTACACGCTCGCCTCGTCGAGCACCGTCACGGTGAACGGCACCGACGCGGGCGTCGTCACCTTCCCGCACACCACGTGGGGCAACTGGCAGTCGGTCACGCACGAGGTCGAGCTGCAGCAGGGCTGGAACACCGTCGCCCTGACCAAGCTCACCTGGTACACCGAGCTCGACGCGCTCGACGTCTTCCCGGCCGACGTGCCGCCGGCCGACCCGGAGGTCACCGTCACCGCGCAGCCGCGCTGCCTCGGCGGCACGCCGTACCTCGCCGTCCGCGCGACCAACGACGGCGACGAGACCGTCGCGATCGCCCTGCGGACGGCGCACGGCGAGCGGTCCTTCGCCCAGGTCGACCCGGGCACGAACGCCTACCAGTCGTTCAAGGCCCGCGGCGCTCTCGACGCGGGAGAGGCGCTCGTCGTCGTCACCGACGTCTCGGGCACGACGACGGAGGTGACGGCCGCGTACGACGCGCTCACCTGCGCGTAGCGCACCGCCAGCCACGCCCGCGGTGCCGCTCGGCCGATGAGCGGCACCGCGGGCGTCGTCGTGCTCCGAGACCGACCCGTGCGTCGCGAGATCGCCCCACGGAGGGTCGATCTCGACCGCTCGGGTCGATCTCGGGACGGGGATCAGCCGGCCCGGCTCGTCGGACCGACCTGGACCCACGCGAGGCGCGCCTCGTCCGTCGCCCAGTACACGACCTCGTCGGTCCGGGTGTCGACGAGGACCCAGATCCCCGATCGCCATGCGCCCCAGAGCCACCGCTTCGCGCGGGCGTACGTGCGCGTGTCCTCGAGCAGGGCGTAGGTGCGTCCAGCGCTCACGCTCGCGTGGACGACCCAGCGGAGCTGCACGCCCGGTTCTCGGGCCTGGACGAGCATCCGGTGCCAGAACACGGCGAGGTCCCGGACCCGTTCGGCATGCTCGCGCGTCCGCCGGGCGAGGAACGCGGCCGCCTCGCGCGCGGCCCGGTCGCGGCGCCAGAGCTCGGCCATCACGATCGTGAGCGCGACGACCACGAGGGCGGCCCACCCGAACTTCACCCCGACGGCGGCGGGTGCTGCTGCCGTCGTCGTCGACAGGAACCACGGAGCGACGAAGACCAGCGCGATGATCGACCAGGCGCCCGCACGGCGACCGAACGCGCGTCGTGCACAGGTGGCCACGAACACCGCCGTCGCGACGACCACCCACGGGGCCGCAGGCCCGCCGGAGACCAGCGCGACGCTCGCGAGGACGAGCACCGCGGCGACCGCGCCGGACGCGACCCCGAGGAGCCACCGCCGCCGTCGCGCCAACGTCCCGTGCTCGGGCAGCGGGGGAGGGGTCCAGGTGAGCGGGACGGTCCCGCCGTCGTCGCCCCACGACGGTGCTGATCCGGAGCCGGGCCGCGCCGGACCGGTCGCGGGCGTCTCGTCCACGATCGGTGACTCGGTGCCCCACGCCGGCTCGGGTGGTGTCGACGGTGCGGCCGCCGCGTCGCCGCCGACGTCGGCGGGCGTCCCGGTCCCGAAGGAGCCTGCCAGCTCGTCGTCGTACGCCTTGCGCCTGCTCGCGTCGCGCAGGGTCGAGTACGCCGCCTCGAGCTCCTGGAACTGCGCCGTGCTCCCGCCGCGGTCCGGGTGCCGTGACCGGGAGAGACGCCGGAAGGCGCCCTCGACGTCCTGCCGGGTCGCGTCGCGGGAGATCTCGAGGACGGAGTAGTGGTCGGTCACGGGTGCCTTTCGATCGAGCGGTCCCGAGCCGTGCTCGACGGCAACGCGGCCGACGCCGGCCTGAGCGCGTACGTCATCTGGGTGACGCTCCACGGTCGGGCGGAGAGCACCTCGTCGGCGGTCGCGGGGTCGGGGTACCCGCCGGTCGGCGGGAGGCCTCGTTCCGCGACGACGACCACGGCATGCGCGTCGTCGGCCCGCAGGACGGTGATCCGGTGGCGCACGGGGTACCCGTCCTCGGAGAACCGGACGATCTCGCCACGCCACGTGTGGGGAACGGGCACGGCGTCGACCATCCCCTGCCGCACCGCGGCCGGGAGATAGCTGCTCGCCTCCTGGCCCTTCGCCTGGTCGCGTGGCAGGCGCGGGGCGGGGTGCGCCGTCGCCGTGCCGCCCGACGTCGGGGCACCGGCCGGCACGACGCCCTCCCTGCGGCGCGGGACGCCCTGGGCGACGTGGTGGGCCACGTCGTGGTGGCGCCAGTCGCCCGACGGCGACAACCGGCCGTCGGGACGCGCCCGCAGCGGGCGCACCGCCGTCGCGACCACGACACGGTCCACGTGTGCTCGCCACGCCACCATGCGCTGGTGCGGGACCCCACCCAGGACGGTCGCGGTCGACGAGACGCGGTCCACGTGCTCGGCGACGACGTCGGTCCGCCAGAGCGCCGCCTCGCGGCTCTCCCGCGGCATGTCGTCCCAGCCGAGGACCGTGCCCTCGAAGGCCGTGCCCTGCGTGCTCGCGGCGCCCGCTTCCGTGGAGCGGGTGGTGCGTCCTGCCGGGCTCGGGCGGTCCACGCCACCCGCCGTGTGCCGGACGATGCCGTTGCTCATGGTGCTCCCCTGTCGTCGTGGTCGATCTCGTGGTGGGCGTACTGCTCGTGCGCGGCGCTGGGCGCCGGTCGGCGAAGACTCTCGACGGAGCGCCCTCGGCGTCGCCCGCCGAGAAGCGGGTCAGTCGTCGAGGTCGTCGGTGACGAGGCGGGAACGGGCTTCGTAGACGCGCAGGGGGTCGGCGGTGCTGGTGGTGGTGGCGGTGCCGGTGACGTCGGTCCAGGTGGTGGTGCCGGTGAGGCGGAACTGCCCGGACCAGGTCGTGGTGAGCGTGATCTGGACCTGCTCGGCGGGTTGGTCGTAGGTGTGCGCGACGGTGTGGTGGGGGTAGGCGGCACCGGGGTCGGTCGTGGACAGCGGGGCGGTGCCGTCGCCGTAGTCCCACGCGTACGTGCGTGGGGTGGCGCGGATCTGCACGGGGATGCCGAGCAGGGTCGTGTCCAGGGTCTGCTCGCCGGGCTGGGTGTAGGTGATGGTGGGAACGTTGACCAGGGTCCAACCGTCCGGGGGCTGCACGATCACCGGGGACGGCGCGATGGTCAGGGTGCGGAACGCGGCCTCGGCCTCGCCGGCCAGGTCGGCCGCGCCCACGCAGGACGCGTCGGCGACGAGCTCCCAGGCCGAGACCGCGGTGCGGGTGCCCTCGTCGGTGTTGGTCCAGGTCTGGCGGAACAACGGTTCCATCGCGACCTGGTCCGGGGTGCACCCGGGGTCGAACCCCGCCGCGTTCTGCCCGTCCGGACACGCCGCGACGAGGCCCGGGAACGTCGTGGCGTGGTCACCGTCGTAGCACCGGTACGCCGGCACCCGCCGGTACGCCTCCGACGCCGGACCGCCGTCCGCCGCTGCGGGCACGTACTCGGCCCCACCGTTCGGGACCTCTGTCTCGTAGCGAACGACGACCCGGTCCTCGTCCGCGATGTCGGACCAGCCGGTCGTCACCGGGGAAGCGAAGAGCGCGGCGCTCGCGCCCGCGAGGATCGCCGCCGCCCGCATCATGACTCTCCCTTCACGGAGACAGCCAGGACCCTCCAGCCTGTCTGGTCGTGAAGGAGGCCGAGTTCCATGACGCCCTCGAAGCCGTCAATCTCCCTCAAGACGGTTCCGCCAGCGTCAATAACCTGCCCTTCCTGCATCGTCGCGTTGAGGTCTACCGGGTATCCCCCGATGAGCTCATCCAAGGGCCACGACTTCTCAAGTTCCGCGGTCACCGCGCCGCCGGCGAACGTGTGCCCGTCCTGGCTGATTGAGCGTGCATCCTCGCTCACGCTGGAGCAGAACCCACAGGTGTCTGCCCACGTCATGGCGTCCCACTCGGCCGTGTCGCCCGTCGCCATGACGTACGGGTAGAGCTCGAGGAAGTACTCCGCCGCCGCGGCGGCACCCTCGGCGTCGTCGCGGTCCATCGTCGCGGGACGTTCCGGCTTCACCGGGCCGGTCTCGGTCGGCGACGGCTCGGGCGACTCCGACTCCGACGGCGACGGCACGACCGGCTCGTCGACCGACGGCGAGGGACCGGGGTCGTCGCCACCGGTGCACCCGGCGACCACCCACCCGACCGCGACGACGACGCCCACGGCGAGCGACCGCCGTCGGGCACGGGACAGCACACGAGAACGACGCACGAGACCCCCTGCAGATCGATGCGAACGACACCGCGCGTCACGACCGACGGGACGCACGGGCTGCCCAGCAACCTAGCGAAACTGCGCGTGGGGCGGAACTGCTCGTCCCGCCCTGTGGACGACGGCGCGGCAGGTGTCCACGACGTTGCCGCTCCACAGGCTCAGGTGGCACCCCGGGCACGGGGCGGTGAACGTTGCCCGAAGCCTCCTCGCGCACTCGGACATTCCAGGATCAAACGGGCGTGACGGCTTCCTATGCTCGCCGTGGCCGCCCGCCCGTGGAACGGGTGCTGCGCCGGCCGTGACCACGTCCCTCGTCCGAGCGGATCCTTGCTGTGACCACCGTCCTCACCCCGGACTCCCCGGGTTCTTTCGTCGCACCTTCCGGCCTCCCGCCGTCCGACCCCGCCGATCGCGAGGTCCAGACGCTGCACCGCAGCCGCCTGGGCGCGCGCCGCCGGCGGCGGAACCTGCTGTGGGCGCTCCTGCTCGCGGGCCCGAACGTCCTGCTGCTGCTGGTGTTCGTCTACCGACCGCTGCTGCAGAGCTTCTACCTCTCGACGCTGCAGTGGAACCTCGGGTCGCCGGTCGCGCGGCCGGTCGGGCTGGGCAACTACGTCGAGTGGTTCACCGCGCCGACGACGGGCCGCATCGTCACGACGACGCTCGTCTTCACGCTCGCGACGGTCGGCGGCGCGATGGTCCTCGGGCTGGGCCTGGCGCTGCTGCTGAACCGCCGCCTCCGCGGCCGCGGCGTCGCCCGGACGGTCGCGTTCGCGCCGTACGTGCTGTCGGGCTTCGCGGTCGGGATCCTGTGGCTGTTCATGTTCGACCCGCGCTACGGGCTGGTCCAGGAGCTGCTCGGGTGGGTCGGCGTCGCGTCTCCGCAGTGGTACACGCAGCGACCGTGGCCGCTCGTGATGATCGTCGTGGTCTACCTGTGGAAGAACCTCGGGTACGTCGCCCTCATCTACCTGGCGGGGCTGCAGTCCGTCCCGCAGGACCTGAAGGACGCGGCCGCGCTCGACGGCGCGTCGCCGGTGCGGACGCTGCGGTCGGTCGTGCTGCCGCTGCTCACCCCGACGACGTTCTTCCTCGTCGTGACGATGCTCCTCGCGTCGCTCCAGTCGTTCGACATCATCAAGGCGATGACGCAGGGCGGCCCGCTCGGCTCGACGACGACGCTCATGTACTCGATCTACGAGGAGAGCTTCGTCAACGGTCGCGCCGGGTACGCGTCGGCGGTCGCCACGGTCCTCTTCCTCGTGCTGCTCGCGGTGACCGCGGTGCAGATGCGGTTCGTCCAGCGGAAGGTCCACTACGCATGAGCGCCGTCGCGCCCAGCCGCCCCGAGACGGCGCCGACCACGCCGGCCGCGCTCGCGCCACGTGCTCCTCGCACCCCGAGGGCCCGACGCCGCAGCCCCCAGCCCGGCGGCTACCTCGCCCTGGTCCTCGCGACCGTCGTGCTCGGCGCGCCGCTGGTGTGGATGGTGCTCGCGAGCATGAAGACGCCCGCGGAGCTGTACACCGTCCCGCTGCAGTGGCTCCCGGGCAGCGTGAACCTCGACAACTACGCGCAGGCCGCGGACTCGATCCCGCTCGGGCGCCTGCTGGCCAACAGCGTCGGCATCACGGTCGTGGGTGCGGGCCTCAAGGTCGCGCTGGGCCTCACGTGCGCGTACGCGCTGGTGTTCCTCGACTTCCCGTTCAAGAAGGTCGTGTTCGGGCTCGTCATCGCGACGCTCATGATCCCGCCGCAGATCACGATCATCCCCAACTACTCGCTCGTCGCGAGCCTCGGGTGGCTCAACACCTACCAGGGCATCCTCGTGCCGGGCCTGGCGAGCGCGTTCGGGACGTTCCTGTTCCGCCAGCACTTCCTCACCCTGCCGCGCTCGATCCTCGAAGCGGCCGAGCTCGACGGCGCCGGGCACTGGCGCAAGCTCTGGCGGTTCGTCGTGCCGATGAGCACGCCGACGCTCGCCGCGGTCGCGCTCGTGTCCGTCGTGACGGAGTGGAACGACTACCTGTGGCCCTTCCTCGTCATCGACCGCCCGGACAAGATGACGCTCCCCGTGGGCCTCACGCTGCTGCAGAACACCGACGGCATGACGAACTGGGGCGTGCTGCTCGCCGCGACCGTCGTCGTGACGCTGCCGATCCTGCTCGTCTTCCTCGTCCTGCAGCGCCGCCTCGTCGCGGGCCTCACGGCCGGCGCGGTCACGGGCTGACCCACCCCGCGCCGTCGTGCCCGACGACGGCGCTCACCCCGGGCGGGCCGCGCACCCGCGTGCCTGCCCACCACCACCGACTCCCCGGTCCGCCCGCAGCGGCCCGGGTTCCCCGAAGCGCACCGAGACCCGGTGCACGACCTGAAGGAGCACCTGTGTCCCACCGCACCGCACCCGTCGGCCGGCCCGCGCGCCGCCGTCGGGCCCGCACGGCCGCCACCGCCCTCACGGCGGTCACCGCCCTCGCGCTCACCGCGTGCGCCGGCCCGAGCGTGGCCGGGGCCGACGGCGCCGGCACCGCGGGCGACGAGGCGACGGCCGAGGCCGTCGACTGGTCCGCCGTCGAGCCGGCGTCCGAGATCACGTGGTGGAGCAACCACCCCGGCACGTCGCAGGAGATCGAGCAGGAGCTCATCGACCGGTTCGAGGAGGAGTCCGGCATCACGGTCAACCTCGTGACCGCGGGCGCCAACTACGACGAGGTCGCCCAGCGCTTCCAGGCCGCGTCGCAGACGGACGAGCTGCCCGACCTCGTCATCGCGTCCGACGTGTGGTGGTTCCGCTACCACCTCAACGACCAGATCCTGCCGCTCGACGACGTGCTCGAGTTCGTCGAGGCCGACGCCGCCGACTTCCAGCCCGCGCTCTACGCGGACTACGAGTACGACGACCAGCACTGGGCCGTGCCCTACGCGCGGTCGACGCCGCTCTTCTACTACAACAAGGACCTGTGGGCGGCGGCCGGCCTGCCCGACCGCGGCCCCGAGACGTGGGCCGAGCTCGAGGAGTGGGACGCGTCGCTCAAGCCGCTCGTCCCGGCCGGCGGCTCGACGCTCGGCCTGTCCACCGGGCCGTCGTGGGGCGCGTGGTGGTTCGAGAACATGATCTGGGGCCAGGGCGGCGCGTACTCCGACGGGTTCGACCTCACGCTCGACTCGGAGGAGTCGGTCGCGGGCGGCCAGTTCCTGCACGAGCTGTTCCACGAGAAGGGCGTCGCGACGCTCTCCGCGGACGACGCGATGGTCGACTTCTCGTCCGGACTCATCGCCTCGACCATCGGCTCGACGGGCTCGCTCAAGGGCGCGCTCGACGCGGCGTCGTTCGAGGTCGGCACGGCCTACCTGCCCGACGGCCCGGCTGGCGGCGGCACCCCCACCGGCGGCACCGGTCTCGCGATCCCGTCGTCGAGGTCGCCCGAGCAGCAGCTCGCCGCGGCGATGTTCCTCGCGTTCCTCACGAACACCGAGAACACCGCGTACTTCTCGCAGAACACGGGCTACATGCCGGTGCGCACGTCGGCCGTCGAGTCGGACACCATGAAGGCCATCTACGAGGCGACCCCGCAGTTCCGCACGGCCGTCGACCAGCTCGCCGACCGCGCCCGCATCCAGGACGACGTCCGCGTGTTCGTCCCCGGCGCCGACGCGCTGCTCAACGAGGCGATCGAGCAGATCGTCATCGAGGGCGTCGACCCGGCGACCGCGTTCGAGTCCGTGACGCCGCGCATCGAGACGGCGTACACCGAGAACGTGGAGCCGTACCTGTGACGGCGACCGCGCTCGCGCCCACGGGCGCCGGGTCGGAGCGGTCCGCGCGCCCGCGCGTGATCGCGCACCGCGGCAACAGCTCGGTCGCGCCGCAGAACACGCTCGCCGCGTTCGAGGCGGCGTGGCGGGCGGGTGCGCACAGCATCGAGATCGACGTGCAGCTCACGGCCGACGGCGAGCCCGTCGTCATCCACGACGACACCGTGGACGCGACGACGTCCGGCAGCGGCACGGTCGCGCGGCTCGACCGCGCGGCGATCCGGGCGCTCGACGCCGGGTCGTGGTTCTCCCCGGCGTTCGGCGGCCAGCGCGTGCCGACGTTCGCCGAGGTGGTCGACCTCCTCGTGCGTCGGCCGGGCACCGACCTGCTGCTCGAGCTCAAGGGCTCGTGGACGCCGGAGCAGGTGCGGCGCGTCACCGGGCCGATCCGGTTCGCGGGCATCGCGGACCGGGTCGTCGCGCAGAGCTTCTGGCCCGAGACCGTCGCGGCGCTGCGCGAGGCCGACCCCGGCCTGCGCCGCGGGCTGCTCGTCGCGTCGATCGACGACGACGTGCTCGCGCGGTGCGCCGAGCTCGACGTCGTCACGTGCAACCCGATGGGCCTGCTCCTCCTCGAGGACCCGGGGCTCGTGCAGCGCCTGCACGACGCCGGCCTCGAGGTCGCGGTGTGGACGCTCAACGACCCGGAGCACTGGGCCGCCGCCGTCGAGCTCGGCGTGGACGCGATCATCACCGACCGTCCCGACCGCCTCGCGGGCTGGCTCGCGGCCCGGGTCGTCTAGGACGTCGCGGGCGGAGCCACGGGTGCTGGTGGGGCGGGGCCTGACGGCCTCGCCTCACCGCCCCGGTCTCACTGCTCCAGGGCCGCGGGCCGGTAGCGCATCGCGACGGCCCCCGAGCGGAACTCGCGGCGGTCCACGAGCTCGAGCCGGATGCGCTCACGCAGCCCGGCGAGCAAGGTCGGCCCGTGCCCGGCGAGGACCGGCTGCACGACGAACTCGTACTCGTCGATCAGCCCCAGGTCCGCCAGCGCCAGGGGGAGCGTCACGCCCCCCACCCACAGGCCCTCGCCCGGCTCCTGCTTGAGCCGCTCGACCGCGGGCCCCAGGTCGCCACGCACCAGCTCGGCGTTCCAGTCGGGGCTGCTCAGGGTGCTCGACACGACGTGCTTGCGCGCCCCGTCGATGGCCTCGGCGAACGGGATCTCCCACTCGTCCATCCAGTCGGGCCACGTGCCCGTGGCCGGCCGCCGCCAGGCCGACTCCATCATCTCGTAGGTCACCCGGCCGAACAGGAGGGCGTCGGCGCGCTCCATCTCGGCGGTCCAGTGGCGCATCGACTCCTCGTCCGGCGGCAGCCCCGCCTCGTGGTGGCAGCAGCCGTCGAGCGTGACGTTGATCGAGTAGCGCAGCGGTCTCATCTCGGTCCTCTCCCGTGGTGCGCCCCGGGGCGCCCCGTGTTCACCCGTCCGTGGTGAGACGGCGGCCCGCACCGTTTCTCATCGGCGACCGCACCGGCGTCACTGTCCGTCAGCCGGGTCAGCGGCGGTGGGGGACGCGCACGCGGTCGAGGTCCTGCGCGACCGTGAGCTCGCCGTCGAACACCTCGCGCGCCTCGCGCCAGAACTCCGTCGGGTCGGGGTAGCGCTGCGAGAAGTGCGTGAGCACGAGCGAGCGCACGCCCGCTTCGGCCGCGACGGTCGCCGCCTGCCGCGCGGTGAGGTGGCCCCAGCGCTCGGCCTGGTCGCGGTCGCGGTCGAGGAACGTCGACTCGATGACGAGCAGGTCGACGCCGTCCGCGAGCCGGTGCACGGCGTCGCACAGGCGCGTGTCCATGACGAACGCGAACGACTGCCCCGGGCGCGGGGCGCTCACCTCGTCGAGGGTGACGGTCCGGCCGTCGGGCGCGGTGACGACCCCGGTCCGTCGCAGCTCGCCGACCGCCGGTCCGGCCAGGCCGCGGGCCGCGAGCAGCGCGGGGTCGAGCGACCGGCTGTCGGGCTCGTCGAGGCGGTAGCCCATCGCCTCCAGGGTGTGGTCCAGCCGCTCGGCGCGCAGCGTGAACCCGGGCGCGGGGCGGCCGGGCACGGGCGGGACGACGCCGTCCGTCGTCAGCGGCTGCAGCTCCAGGTGGCCGCGGCGGAAGTGGGCGCTCGCGTCGAGCAGGTGGTCCACCCACCGCTGGCCCGACGCCGGGTAGGTCACCCCGATCGTGTGCCGCACGCCGTCGCCGCTGATGCGCTGGGAGACGCCCGCCAGGCCGAGGCTGTGGTCGCCGTGCAGGTGCGTGATCGCGATGCGCGTGAGGTCGGTCGCGGACACGCCTGCGAACGACATCTGCCGCTGCGTGCCCTCGCCGGGGTCGAAGAGGATCGCCTCGTCGTCCCAGAACAGGACGTAGCCGTTGTGGTTGCGCGTGCGGGTCGGGACCATGCTGGCCGTCCCGAGGACGACGAGCTCACGGCGGGACATGGCCCCAGCCTGCCACGGCGCCCTCGCGCATCGGGTGGCTCGTAGGGTGGCAGGAGACCGCTGGAGAGAACTCGGAGAACTCGGAGAACCATGCGCCTGCTCCTCGTCCGTCACGGACAGACCCCGTCCAACGTCGCGGGCCTGCTCGACACCGCCCTGCCCGGCCCGGGCCTCACCGCGCTCGGCGCGCGCCAGGCGGCGGCCATCCCGGACGCGCTCGCGGACCGCGTGGTCGAGGGCGTCGCGGTCTCGACGCTCGTCCGGACGCACCTCACCGCCGCGCCCCTGGCCGAGCGGCACCGGTACGACCTGCTCGAGCTCGACGGGTTCCGCGAGGTCGACGCGGGCGACCTGGAGATGTCGGCCGCGCACGACGACCACGCGACCTACCTCGAGACCGTGTTCGCCTGGGGCCGCGGCGAGCCCGGCCGGCGCATGCCCGGCGGCCCCGACGGCGCCGAGTTCCTCGCCCGCTACGACGACGCCGTCGCGGGCGTCGCGCGCACGGGGTGGCGGACCGCCGTCGTCGTGTCGCACGGTGCGGCGATCCGCGCGTGGGCGTGCGCGCGCGTGGACGGCGTCGACCTCGACCTGCTCGCCCGGACCCCGCTCGCGAACACCGGGCTCGTCGAGGTGGAGGGCGACCCGTCGTCGGGCTGGCGGCTCGTGGGCCTGAGCGACGGCCCGCTGGGCGGCGCCGCGCTGGCCGACCTCGCGGCAGAGGACCCGACGGGGGAGTCCGTCGCCGAGGAGGAGCGTCGCGCCGCGGCGGACGACTGACCTCGACCGACCGTGGCATCGCATGGATCTAGCGGTCGTCACGTTCGTGACATACGCTCGACGGATGGCCGACGCACCGCTGCCCGCGCCCAACGAGCGCGCGCTCGAGTCCGAGATCGTCACGGACCTGCGCGAGCAGATGACGTACGGGTCGTACCTGCACCTCGACACGCTGCTCGGGGCGCAGGAGCCGGTGAGCGACCCCGAGCACCACGACGAGATGCTGTTCATCGTCCAGCACCAGACGACCGAGCTCTGGCTCAAGCTCGTGCTCCACGAGCTGCGGTCCGCGCGCGACCTCCTCGCGGCCGACGAGCTCGGGGCCGCGCTCAAGCGCATCGCGCGCGTCAAGCACGTGCAGCGCACGCTCACCGAGCAGTGGTCCGTCCTCGCGACGCTCACACCCAGCGAGTACGCGCAGTTCCGCGGGTTCCTCGGGCACGCGTCGGGCTTCCAGTCGTGGCAGTACCGCGCGGTCGAGTTCCTGCTCGGCAACAAGAACGCGCGCATGCTCGCGGTGTTCGACGCCGAGCCCGAGGCCCGCGCCGAGCTCGCCCGGCTGCTCACCGAGCCGAGCGTCTACGACGAGTTCCTGCGCCACCTCGCCCGCCACGGGCACGACGTCCCGCAGCGCGTCCTGGACCGCGACCTCACCGTCGCGCACACGCTCGACGACGACCTCGTCGAGGTCTTCCGCCGCATCTACGACGACCCCGAGGCGCACTGGTCCGCGTACGAGACGTGCGAGGAGCTCGTCGACCTCGAGGACAACTTCCAGCTCTGGCGGTTCCGCCACATGAAGACGGTGCTGCGCATCATCGGCACCAAGCGCGGGACGGGCGGGTCCAGCGGCGTCGGGTTCCTCCAGAAGGCGCTCGACCTCACGTTCTTCCCCGAGCTGTTCGCGGTGCGCACGGAGATCGGGCGGGCGTGAGCGGCAGGTCCCTCGGCCGGCCCGGCGACGGCGGCACCTGGCTCCCGCCGCTCGTCGACGCGCACGTGCACCTCGGCCTGGTCGACCCCGTCGCGGTGCGGCGCGGCGGGATCGCCGTCGTGCACGACCTGGGGTGGGTGCCCGACGTCGCGCGCACCTGGCCCGGCACGCCGGGCTTCCCCGAGGTCGCGTACGCGGGCGCGTTCCTCACCGCGCCCGGCGGCTACCCGTCCGACCGGTCGTGGGCGCCGCGCGGTGCCGTCGAGGGGGTCGCGAGCCCCGACGAGGCCGACGCCGCCGTCGACCGCCAGGTCGCCGCGGGCGCGTCGTTCGTCAAGGTCGCCCTGCACTCCGAGGCCGGCCCGGTGCCCGACGACGTCACGCTCGCCGCGCTCGTCGGCCACGCCCACGCGCGGGGTCGGGACGTCGTCGCGCACGTGGAGGGGCGGGGCATGGCGGCCCGCGCGTTCGAGGCGGGCGTCGACCGCTTCGCGCACGCCCCGTTCACGGAGCGCCTGCCCGACGACCTCCTCGCTGCGATGGTCCGCCCTCGCGACGGCCACCCTGGCCCCCACCGGTCGGCCGACGACAGGCTCGCCGCCGAGCACGACTCTGCTCCCGGTCGAGCACGTGGTTGGCGTCGGTATGAGCTCGATAGCGACACGAACGTCGTGTTCGGCGGCCCGGGGATGTCGTGGGTGAGCACGCTCGACGTGCACGGGTGGGGGAGGCCGACCGCCCCGCAGGACGTCGCCATCGACAACGTGCGGCGCTTCGTCGCGCTCGGCGGGACGGTCGTCTACGGCACCGACCTGGGCAACGGGCCGCTGCCGCCCGGCGTCAACGCGCGCGAGCTGCGGGCGCTCGCGGCGGCAGGCCTCGACGCGCACGCGCTCGTCGCCGCCCTCACGCACGACGCCGCGGCCGAGCGCTGCGTTCCCGGCCGAGCGCTGCGTCCCGGGACGCAGCAGTCGAGCGCGAACGCATCACTCGCGACCTGGGTCCCCGGCGACATGCCCGACCTCGACGACCCCGACGCCGTCGCCGCGTGGCTCGCGCGCGCCGTCGTCGTCGAGCGCGACACCGTGCTCGACCCGGCGCGCGACCCTGCCCGAGACTCCGCTCCACCGGAAGGACGACCATGACCGAGGACCACGCCGCGCGCTCCGCCGCGCTCGACGCCGCCGACCCGCTCGCGCCGTTCCGCGACGCGTTCGTCGACTCCGACGAGGTCACCGCCTACCTGGACGGGAACTCGCTCGGCCGGCCGACGCGCGCGTCCGCCGAGCGTCTGGCGCGCTTCGCGACCGAGCGCTGGGGCGCGCGGCTCATCCGCGGCTGGGACGAGGAGTGGTACGACCTGCCGCTCACGCTCGGCGACCGGATCGGCGCGGTCACGCTCGGCGCGGCGCCCGGCCAGACGTTCGTGGGGGACTCGACGACGGTCATCCTCTACAAGCTCGTCCGGGCCGCGCTCTCGGCGCCGCAGGTCACGGGGCGCGACGAGGTCGTGCTCGACGCCGGGAACTTCCCGACCGACCGCTACGTGCTGGAGGGCGTCGCGCGCGAGCACGGCGCGACGCTGCGGTGGATCACGCCCGAGCACGACGCCGGGGTCACGCCCGAGCAGGTCGCCGCGGTGCTCTCCGACCGCACCGCGCTCGTGCTGCTCAGCCACGTCGCGTACCGCTCGGGGTACGTGAGCGACGCCGCGGCCATCACCACGCTCGCGCACGACGCCGGGGCGCTCGTCCTGTGGGACCTGTGCCACTCGGTCGGCGCGCTGCCGGTCGAGCTCGACGCCTGGGGTGTCGACCTCGCGGCCGGCTGCACGTACAAGTACCTGAACGGCGGCCCGGGCGCGCCCGCGTTCGGCTACGTCCGCACCGACCTCCAGGGCGCCCTGACCCAGCCGATCCAGGGGTGGATGGGTAGCGCCGCGCCGTTCGAGATGGGCCCGGCGTACGCCCCGCACGACGGCGTCCGGCGCTTCCTCTCGGGGACGCCCGCGATCGTCGGGATGCTCGCGATGCAGGACATGCTCGACCTCCTGGACACGGCGGGGATCGCGGCGGTGCGGGCGAAGTCGGTCGCGCTCACGGAGCACGCGACGGCCCTCGGGGATGACCTGCTGCTCCCGCTCGGCGCGCGCTACGCGTCGCCGCGCGACCCGGCCCGCCGCGGGAGCCACGTCACCGTCGACCACGACGCGTTCGAGGCGACGCTCCCGCGGCTGTGGGAGCGCGGCGTCATCCCCGACTTCCGTCGTCCGGACGGCCTGCGCCTCGGCCTGTCGCCGCTCTCGACGAGCTTCGACGAGGTGCGCGTCGGTGTCGAGGCCGTGCGCGACGCGCTGCTGGAGGTCGTCGCGGACGGGGCCGCGTGATCCTCGACGACCTCGACTCCCGCCCGGGGAGCACGACGTCGCTCCTGCGCACCGTCGTCGGGCTGTACCTGCGCGACCTCGGCGGCGTGGTCGCGGTGGCCGACCTCGTCGAGCTGCTGGAGGCGCTCGACGTCCCGTCCGTCGGGGCGCGCGGAGCGATATCGCGCGTCAAGGCCAAGGGGCTGCTGGTCCCCGAGACGGTCGGCGGACGCGCGGCGTACCGGCTCGCCCCTGAGGCGGGGCGGATGCTCGAGCGCGGCGACCGGCGGATCTTCGCCTACCGGCAGCAGGGTGACGACGACGCGTGGTGCCTCGTGTCGTACTCGCTGCCGGAGGAGCAGCGTGCCGTGCGCCACCAGCTCCGGCGACACCTCGCGTGGATCGGTGCCGGCACCGTCGCGGACGGCCTGTGGATCGCGCCGGGGCACCTCGTGGACGAGGTCGAGGAGATCCTCGTCGGCCTGGGCGTGCGCGAGGCCGCGACGGTCTTCGTGGCCGGGCCGCCCCGCGTCGCCGGGTCGTTCGCCGACGCCGCCGCGCGGTGGTGGGACCTCGACCGGGTCGCCGCGCTGCACCGCGACTTCCTCGCGCGGCACGGCGGCTCGCGGCCCGAGGTCGGCTGGGCCGAGGGCGCCCGGCCTGAGAGCGCCCGGCCCGACGACGCCCGGCCGGATGACGAGGCGGCCTCGCCCCGTGCCGCGTTCGCCCGGTGGGTGCGTGCGGTCGACGACTGGCGGCCCGTCCCGTACGTCGACCCGGGCCTGCCGCTCTCCGCGCTGCCCCCGGGCTGGCCCGGCGCGGCGAGCGTCGCCCTGTTCGACGGCCTCCGCGCGGACCTCGCCGACGCGGCGGCGGACCACGTCCGGGTCGTCGTCGGGCGGTGACCGGGGCGCATCGGGAGGCACACCCCCCCGGTGCCCGACGTCCGACGTCCCGTCGCGTCCTGGGCGACGGCCTGATCGGGCGCCTCGGCGTCTCCTGAGGTCGCAGGGACGACAGACCGGACATCCGGGATAGATGCGGAGGCAACGCCGGGGCGCCTCGGTGGGGTTGCTCACACCGGTGCGACTTCACCCGGCCGCGCACCTGGACGCTCGTCCAGGTCTGCTTACGGTGGTCGGGACGGGTCGTCCGACCCCGTCGCCCGCGACACCGAGACCCAGGTAGTGATGACCCGCCCGACCTTGACACCTCAACAGCAGTCCCACGAGACCTCCCGCCGGCAACGTCGACGGCCGGCTGCCGCGCTTCTCGCCGTCGGCCTCCTCGCCGGCGCCGGGCTCGTCGTCCCCGCGACGAGCGCCGCCGCCGCCGACGCGGTCAACCCGTTCGACCTGGCCGGCGGGTTCAGCGTCTACGCCCGCGAGGACGCCCGCCTCGACAACCACGAGACCGAAGGGTCGATCGCCGTGGGCGGCGAGCTGACCGTCCGGGCCGACGGCGGCACGTATGCGATCGTCCACCAGGTGGCGGGGACCGCGGACTACACCATCCCGACCGTCGACGGCGACCCGACCCGTCTGCTCGTCGGCTCGTACGCTCCGTCCTCCGGGCTGGCGCAGATCACGAACGCGGGCGTGCCGCAGGGCAGCGGCGCTGAGCTCCAGGGCTACCTCAAGGTCGTGGGCGACGACCCGGCGTTCGACACCTATCAGCGGGGTGACTGGGTGCGGTACCGCACGACGGTCGACGACGCGCCGGCGATCGACGCGACCAACCAGAAGTGGCCCGCCGGTGCCGCGACCGTGGCGACCGAGCGTGACGCCGTCGCGGCGTACGTCGAGAGCGGAGCCAGGGAGCCCGCCGACGTGCGCCAGTGCCTCGCGAACCTCGTGCCGAGCGGTGCGGCGCACGTGCTCACCGTCGCCGAGGATGCCGGCGACCGGGTCGTGCTCTCGGCGCTCGAGCCCGGACGCCCGAACGTCGTCGACTACGCCGCGATCGCGGACGCGTACACGGTGCAGTTCGCCGACGGCGTGCTCCCGTCCGCGGACGCCCCGCTGATCGTCTCCGTCCCCGCCGGGACGACCGAGCTCCGCGGCTCCGTGTTCGGCGGAGCCGGCGCGGCGGCCTCCTTCGTGATGTGGGACCTGTCGCAGCTCGACGGCGCGGTCACCCTCGGTGCGGGCGGGACACGCCTCGACGGCTCGGTCTACGCCCCGACGGCGGACCTCACGGTCGAGGCCGCCCCGCTCGACGGCCAGGTCGTCGCGCGGAACCTCACGCTGCTCGGCGGCGAGGCGCACGCGTACCTCTTCGCCGGCGCCGTCCCGTGCTCGACCGATCCGGTCGTGGAGACCGGCGGCCTGACGCTCACCAAGGAGGTCGTGGGTGACGCGGCTTCGGCCGTGCCGGCGGGCACGACGTTCACCGTCGTGTACGACGCCGACGGGACGACGGGCGAGCTCACCGTGCCCGTCGGTGGCTCCGCGACCCTGGACGACCTTCCGCTGGGCACCGAGGTCGTGCTGTGGGAGCCCAGCTTCCCCGACGTGGACGGGGTCGTGTGGGGCGAGCCGGCGTGGCACGTGGACGGCGCAGCCGTCGAGCCGGGCGACGACGGGACAGTGCGCGTCGAGATCGGCACGACAGCGGACGTCGCCGTCGTGCTCACCAACACGGCGGACGAGCCCGCACCGCCGACCCCGACGGATCCCGCGACCCCGACGGAACCCACGACGCCGACGACCCCGGTCGTGCCCACCACCCCGGCGCACCCGGCCGACGACGGCTCCGACGGTCTGGCGACGACCGGCGCACAGGCCGGGGGCGTCGCTCTCGCGGCGCTCGTGCTGGTCGCGCTGGGCGCCACGGTCCTCGTCCTGCGGCGACGTCAGGGCGCCTGACCCGGCGTCCCGCCCGTCGGTCCCGACGCCGCGTCCCCCGATCCCGGGGGCGCGGCGTCGCGCGTTCCGGGACTTCGTCCGCGACGGCCACCTGCCCGCCCACGGGAGTTCACCGGGACGACGGGTGCCCGCCACCCCGGCTCCGTACGGTGACAGCGCTTCCCACCACGGGTCCGGCGCCGCCACGGTGGTCCGACGGCCGTCGCCGCGCGGACCCCTGACCTGCGAAGGAACCCATGATCCCGCACGCCTCCCGGCTGCCCGGCGCGCTGACGCGCGCGGCGGCGTCGGCGCTCGCCGTCTCCCTGGTGGGGACGGTGCTCGTCGCCGCGACCGCCACCTCGACGGCCGCCGCCGACGAGTCCCTGCTCTCGACGTCCGGCACGACCTGGCGCTACCTCGACGACAACACGAACCCGGCCGGTACCTCGACCAGCACCGCGGCGGACCAGCGCGTATGGACGACCACCGCGTTCGACGACTCCGCGTGGAAGTCCGCGACCGGCACGTTCGGCGCCAAGCGCGGCGCCGCGACGGGCATCGGGGACGCGTTCCCGATCACGACGCTGCTGACCCAGTACATCCCCGGCACGACGACGGACGTCCCCACGTTCTTCTTCCGCACCGACGTGGAGCTCACCGCGGCGGACCTCGACGGCGTCCCGGCGTTCGAGGGTGAGATCGTCTACGACGACGCCGTCATCGTCTACGTGAACGGCGAGGAGGTCGTGCGCCTGGGCGACGACGGCCGCGAGATCACGGAGAACCTCCAGTACCACGGCAACGGCCGCACGGACCCGGTGACGGGCACGTTCGTCGTCCCGGCCGACGCGTTCGAGCCCGGCGAGAACACGATCTCGGTCGCGCTCTACCAGGATGCGCCGACGAGCTCGGACATCTACCTCGACGTCCGTTCGCTCGTCCCGACGCACGGCGAGGTGCGCGACGTCGCCCTCAACGTCGGCGCGGACGAGACGCAGGCGAACGTCGCCTGGTTCTCGACCCTGCCCGGCGCGGGCGAGGTGCAGTGGGCCCGCGTCGACGAGGCGGGCGGCGAGGTCGACTGGCAGGCCGCGGCGACGTCGTCGTCCCGGGATGGTGCGGCCGCGGACGGCTCGACCTACCACCACGCCACGATCACCGGCCTCGAGGAGGACTCGGCGTACGCGTACCGGGTGGGCAGCGCGGCCACCGGCTGGTCCGCGCCGACGACCTTCACCACGGGCACGTTCGACGACGAGTTCAGCGCGCTCTTCATCGGCGACGCGCAGATCGGCGCGAGCGGCAACGCGACGAACGACGCCGCTCGGTGGGCCGCGAACCTCGACACGATGACCGCGCGGCACCCGGACACCGCGTTCCTCATCTCCGCGGGCGACCAGGTGGAGAACGCGGGGAGCACCGCGCAGTACACCGGGTTCCTCGCGCCGCGCCAGATGCGTGAGGTGCGCTTCGCCGTCCAGGACGGCAACCACGACACCGCGTCCGCGCTGTACGACCAGCACTACGCGATGCCGAACCTCTCGACCGAGCAGCGCCGCGACTACTGGTACTCCTACAACAACGTGCTCGTCGTCGCGATCGACTCGAACGACTCCGACCCGGCCGAGATCGCCGGCCACGAGGCCTTCCTGCGCGACGTGCTCGGGACGCACGGCGACGCGTACGACTGGGTCGTCGTGACGTTCCACCACTCGCTGTACAGCCAGGCGTTCCACTCGCGCGACACCGACGTGGTGCGCATGCGCGAGGCCCTGTCGCCCGTCTTCAGCGACCTCGGCGTCGACCTCGTCCTCGCGGGCCACGACCACATCTACACGCGCTCGTACCTCATGGAGGGTGCGACGCCGGTCGTCCCGGCGGAGGCGCCCGCCGAGGGCGACGTCCTGACCCCGGACGAGGACCAGGTCCTCTACCTCACGGGCAACTCGTCGTCGGGCTCCAAGTTCTACGACTTCGACGGCGCCAAGCCGTGGACGGCCCGCTGGGAGCAGTCCCGCGAGGCGAGCTACTCCGACCTCGACGTCACCCCGACGTCCCTCACGGTCACCACGTATACGACCGGGTCGCAGCGCGTAGTCGACCGGGTGACGCTGCGGCGCGAGGACGCGGCGGGCCCGGTGCTCGACGTCGAGACCAGCGCGCGCTGCCTCGCCGGCACGGCGTACGTCGCGGTCCGCGCGACGAACACGGGGGACGTTCCTGCCGACGTCACGCTCGCGACGCCGTTCGGCACGCGGACGTTCGCGGCGGTCGCGCCGGGCAAGGCCGCGTACCAGTCGTTCTCGTCGCGGTCGGTCGCGGCCGAGGCGGGCTCCGTCACGGTGGCAGGAACCGTCTCCGACGGCGACGCCACCTCCTCGCAGGACGCCACCTACCCGGCGGTCTCCTGCGGCTGAGACCGCCGCCGAACCCGGGGTCGTTCCCCAGCGCACGCTCGCGCTGGGGAACGACCCCGGGTTCGGCGCGTCAGGGGGACGGCTCGTCGAGGGGCTCGACGACGATGCCGCCGAAGCGGGCGTCGCGCGCCTGGTGCTCGATGCCGCCGATCCAGACGCGCCCGCTCCGCACCGCGTCGGACGCGGGGGAGCGGTCGAGGTAGTGCGCCTGGTAGCCGCCGCCGAAGTCCACGTTGGACAGCGAGACCGCGCGCCCGGCCTCGTCGGTGACGTCGGCCTGGCACCACGCGCACACGTGCCGCGGGTAGCGGGGGTTCCAGCCGACGAGCGTCCCGCACAGCGGGCAGAACTGCGTGCGCACCGGCTCGGCGTCGGCCGGCGCGAGCGCGCCCGCGCGGACGAGGCCGCCCTGTGCGGTGTGCCGGGCGAGCGCGGTGAGCTGGCGCCGCGCGATCCCGGGCCAGCCGTGGACGGCCCGCGCCCACTCGTGCGGCACGGCCCGGGCTCCGTAGCACGCACCGAGCAGGGCGCCGGCGATGGCGGCGACCGTATCGGTGTCGCCACCGATCGAGACGGCGGCCTGGAGCGCCGCCGCGAGGTGGTCGCGGTGGGCGAACGTCGAGCCCTGCGGCGCGGACGTGGTCACGATGGCGTGCCACGCCGCCTGGAGCGCGGTGACGGTGAAGCCGTTCTGCCGCAGGTCGGCCGTGGGCCGCGCGCGCTCGGCGTCCGCGATCCACGCCGACCAGCGCGCCGCGGCGTCCGGGTCGAGGAGGTCCAGCCCCGCGCGCACGTCCAGCCGCTGCTCGGTCACCGCGACCCGCACCGCCTCCGACCAGAGCACGCACGACTCGGCGGCGAGCGGGTCGGTGTGCGTGATCTCCGCGACGGCCCGGGCCGCGCGGGCGGTCGCGGCCCGGTCGCCGAGGGCCACCAGCCCGACGACGCCCGTGCGCATGAGCGCGCCGTTCCCGGCCGTGCGCCCGGTCGCCGCGTGCAGCGCGGCGGACGCCTCGCGCAGGCGCGTCGCCGCGGGTCCGCGCCGGGCGGCGGCGTCGCGCAGCACGGCGGCCGTCTGCGCCCCGACGTCGGTCGCGCCCCCGGTGCGCCACGCCTCGAACGCGGCGGCGACCTCGTCGAGCGGGGTCGCGCCGAACGCCTCCGGGACGGGGGAGAGCACGTCGTGGGCGGCCGTGACCCGCGCGACGCACACCGACATCTGCGTGTCGTCGCTCCACTCGCCGGGCGCGTACGGGCCGAGGCCGCCGCCACGCATGACCGCCACCGCCTCCGGCTGCCCCGGGCCGGGCGGCTCCGCGAACTCGTACGGCACCCCGAGGGCGTCGCCCGCCGCCTGGGCGAGCAGCACGCCCGACGCGCGGTCGAGGAGGGAGAAGGCGAGCGCGTCGAGAGGTTCGCGGGCGGGCGGGGGCGGCGTCGTCGTCACGGCGTGATCGTGCCACGATGAGCGGCATGACGACGACGCCCGACGACCTCGCCGCCCTCATCGCCTCCGTGGAGGCGGACGAGCGTGACCTGGTGCTCCGCGCCTTCACGCACGACGACGCGTGGCGGCTCGGCTGCCTGCTCGTGGAGCTCGCCGACGAGCGCGACCTGCCCGTGACGATCGACGTCCGCAAGGGCCCCCAGCAGGTGTTCCACGCCGCGCGCGAGGGCACGACCCCGGACAACGACTCCTGGGTCGAGCGCAAGGTGCGGGTCGTCGAGCGGTTCGGGGCGTCGTCGTACCTCGTGGGCCTGCGCGCCCGCGCCAAGGGGACGACGTTCGCCGACCAGCACCAGCTCCCGCTGCAGGAGTTCGCCGCCCACGGCGGAGCCTTCCCGGTGCGCGTCGAGGGCGTCGGGATCGTCGGCGTCGTGACCGTGTCGGGGCTCGCCCAGGGCGACGACCACGCGCTGGCCACCGAGGCCCTGCGGTCCTTCCTGGGTCGCGGCGCGTAGCGGTCAGTCCCCGACCAGCGGGACGTCCTCGAACGTCGGCCACGTCGGCGCGACGTTCACGTAGAGCGACGACAGCGAGTCGTCGAGCGGCCGCGGCAGGTACACCTCGTACCGCGCGGTCTGCCCGACCGCGGTCCGCACGAAGATCGGGTCGCTCTCCAGCTCGCGCGCGCCGCTGCCGCGCACGGGCTCGTAGGAGACGAGCGCGTACGGGTCGACGGCGGACGGGTGCAGCTCGCCCCGGCCCGTGAGGTCGTACACGGAGATCCGGTCCGTCTCCCCGTCGACCGGGTCGAGCGGCGTGAGCTGGACGCGGAGCCGCATCACCGGGCCGCGTACGACGATCGGCTCGATCGCGACGCGCACGCGCTCCTCGCGGCCCTCGTCGTTCGGCACGACGACGGTCTTCTCCACGACCGTCTCGCCGTCCTCGACGAGGTCGATCCGGGGCCCGTCGGCCGGGACGTGGTCGGCGTCGACGGGGGTGAGCTCGTGTTCCTCGATCTCGATCCCGCCCTCGCCGGGTGTGGTGCCCGAGTAGCGCAGCTCGACGCGCCGGTTCTGGGCGCGGTCGTCGGCCAGGTCGTCGCCGCCCTCCTCGACCTTGAGCTGCGACTCCCCGTGGCCCACCGCGTCGAACGCGACGTCGGGGCGCACCGCTGCGGCGGCCGCGGCGACCGCCTGCGCCCGGCGCTGCGACAGGTCGAGGTTGTCCGCCTCCTCGCCGACGGAGTCGGTGTGGCCCGCGACGCTCGCGGTCACGCCGTCGGGCAGGTCGGCGGCGACCTCCTGGACGCGCTGCACCGCAGCGTCGGACAGCTCCGCCGAGCCGACGTCGAACAGCACGTCCGTCTCGAGCGTGACGACGACCTCGTCCTCCTCGACCTCGACGTACTCGAAGGACGTGACGGCGCCCGCGGTCTCGAACGTCGTGGCGACGCCGGGGTCGAAGTGCCGCACGGCCTTGTCGAGCGACTCACGGCTGGGAGGCCCGCCGAGGTCGTCGAGGGTGAGCGCGTCGATCCCGGGGACGTCGGGCGTCGGGTCGGTGCCGGGATCGTCCTCCGCGGACGCCGGGGTTGCGGCGGCCGCGAGCAGGGTCGTCGTCACGACGACCGCGGCCAGCGACGCGACGGCGGCGCGGCGCACGCCGCTCACTCCTCGACCTCGTACGTCACCGGGACGTCCTCGAACGGGGGCCACGACTCGTGGAGCCGCACGTCGACGGCGACCGGGTCGCCCGCGGGGCGCGGGAACCAGGCCTGGTACAGGAGCGGGCGCCCGTTCACGGTCTTCGCCGCGACCACGTCGGTCGCGAGGTCGGTCCCGCCGGAGGAGATGAGGTCGTACTCGGTGAGCGCGTCCACGTCGACGATCGTCGGGTTGTGGTCGTGCCCGAGCATGTCGTACGCCGAGTGCTCCTCGGGCTTCTCCGCGTCAGGGTCGGCGAAGCGCGGCGTCATGAGGACGCGCAGCTCGACCGTGGAACCCTCGGCGACGAGCGAGACCAGCCCGAGCGAGACCTCGTCCTCGGCGGACCCGGGGACGGGGAGCCGCGCCTCGAGGACCGGCCGGTACTCCTCCGCCCCGACGGCGACCGGCGTCGGCCCGTCCCCACCCGTGTCGCCGGAGCACGCGGCGAGCGCGAGCGCGAGGGCCACCGCGGTGGCGGCGCTCCGGAGCGCACGGGGGCCGGAGGCGGGCGGGGGCACGGGCTGGCCCAGAGGCGTGATGCTCGGCATGGCGGGAAGGCTAGCGGACCGATACGCCCCTGATTCGGCCTATCCGTGGGGAGATGTCCCCATGGGGGCAGACGGACGGGGCCGGCACCGTCGGGTGCCGGCCCCGTCCGTGGCCCGGTCGCGCAGGGGCGGGCGCGACCGGGGTCAGGGTGCCGGCGCGACGTCGTGCGTCGCGCCGGCGGTGCGCGTCACGCCGCGCGCGTGACCTCGATGCGCTGGGGAGCGCGGCCGGCGAACACGCCGGCGACGGTCACGGTGAGCACGCCCGCGTCGTAGGACGCGCGGACGGCGTCGGCGTCCGCCGACTTCGGCAGGGTGACGGTGCGGCGGAACTCGCCGAACCGCACCTCGCGGACGCGCCGCCCGGCCGGGGCAGCCTCGGCCTCCACGTCGGTGCTCGCCCCGTCCGTACCCGCCTCGGGCTGCTCGCCCTCGGACGTCTCGGCCGCGGGGGCCTCGACGACGCGCTGGTCGCGACGCTCGCCGCGGACGACCAGACGGCGACCTTCGAGCTCGACGGTCACGTCGCGCTCCGGGTCGACGCCCGGCAGGTCGAAGCGGGCGACGAGGTCGTCGTCCTCGCGGTAGACGTCCGCGGCGGGCGCGTACCCCGTCCGCGCGGCGGGCGTGCCGGTCGGCCGTGTCCAGAGCTGGCGCACGACGCGCTCGGTGGGCAGCGGGCGGAACGGTGCCACGGTGTAGGTGCTGATCATGGTGGTCCTCCAGGTCTTCGTGCCACGGTCGGCCCGTGGCGTCCTGACCTGTCCAACCTTGAGCGTCCCCGGCTCAGTCCCGCGTTCGCGGACGACGAACGACGCGGCGCCTGACCCGCTCCGCCCGACCCGCTCCGCCCGACCCGCGGGCGTCAGCAGAGCGCGACGTGCTGCCACGGCCCCCACGCCGCGGACGACGGCGCCTCGCCCCGCGTCCACCAGCGCGCCTGCCACAGGCTCCCGCCGTGCAGCACCCGGTCGCCCCCGACGTAGACGGCCGACGCTGACCACGCGGTGAGCGACGCGTCGTCGCACTCCGCGGGATGCTCGGGCTCCGGCGTCGGGGTGTCCGTCGGGTCGGGGTCCGGCTCGTCGGTCGGGTCGGGCGTGGGCTGCTCCGTCGGCTCGGGCGTCGGGGTGGCGCCGCCCGTGGCCGTCACGGGGACGCCGGAGTTCACGAGCCCGTCGCCGCCGACGACCGTGTTGTCGTCCGTCACCGTGACCGGGCAGGTCACGGGGTCGTGCACCGTCACCTCGATCGCGTACCGGCCGCTGCCCGTCGCGCCGGTGAGGTCGGCGTGGTTGCCGCGGAAGACGGTCCCGCAGCCCCAGCCGGGAGACTGCTGGTGGGTCTGGAATCCGGACTTCGTCGTGGCCGTCCCCACGTTGTCCTCGACGACGTAGTCGTTGCCCTTCACGTCGACCCACGAGTCGTCGTAGTTCGCCCCCGTGAGCCCGTCGCCGACGAACGTGTTGCCGGCGATCCGGCCACCCGTCGTCCCCTCCTTGACGTCGACGTTCTCCCCGCGCACGAGCGGACCGATGGTGTTGTCGAGGATCTGCACGTGGTCCGACCGGTCGGAGTAGTCGTTCGCCGAGCCGACGTACACGCCCTCGCCCATGCCGCGCAGGTTCTGGCCGGTGTCGTGGATCGTCGAGCCGCGCACGACCCCGTACGAGCTCGACGACCGGAAGTGGATGCCCTCCATGTCGAGGTCGTGCACCGTGACGGCGTCGATCGTCACGTGGTCGGACGAGTCGACCATGATGCCCTTCTGCGCGTGCTGGAGCGTGATCCCCTGCACCGTCCAGTGGTCGGCGTCGGTCAGGTGCAGGACGTTCCCGCCGCCGCTCGACGTGCGCAGCACGGCCGCGGCGCTCCCGCGCAGCACGACGGGGGCGCTCGCCGTCCCGGCCCGTCCCGTGACCTTGAAGTTGCCGACGTACGTCCCGTCGGCCAGCTCGATCGTCTGGCCCGGCGCGGCGGCGGCCAGCGCCGTGCGCAGCTCGTTCGCGGTGGTGACGTGCACGACGGCGTCGCCCGCCGCCGCGCTCGCGGCGCCGGCGGACGTCCCCGCCAGCCCGGCGGCGGTCACGACGACCATCCCGACGAGCACGGCGAGGCGGCGGCGACGGGGCCGGGGTGAGGCCGAGGGCGGGGCCGGGACCGAGCGGGCGGCGTCGTCGCCGCGTGCGGTGGTGGGCATGGGCCGACGGTGCCGCCGCACCCGTCGCAGGTCAACGGTCGGCGGCCGATCGTGTGGTTCTCCCGCACCGGCGTACGGGGATTCCCTACCGCTCCCAGCGCGCCGGTCCGCGCGGCACGGACGCGGCGGACGCCGGGACGGCCGGGCGGCTCAACCGCGGCGTGCGGTGCGCCGGGCCTTGCGGGCTGCCGCGGCGCGTCCCTCCGCCTCGTCGAGCCGCGCGTCGGCGCCGTCGAGCGACTCCTGGGCCGCGGCCGCGGCGTCGCGCGCCTCGGCGAGCCGCGCGCGCAGGTCCTCGCGCTCGTCGGCGAGCCGGGCCAGCTCGTCCTCGACGCGCCCGAGCTCGTCCTCCACCTGCCCGACGGCGTCGCTCGCCGCGCGCCCGCGCGCGTCCGCCTCGTCGCGCTCGGCCTCGAGGCGGTCGACCTCGGCCGCCGTCTCCTCGACCTCCCGCTCGGCGGCCGCCACGGCGTCCTCCTCGGGAGGCTCGCCGTCGGCCGGGCCGGAGTCCCGCGCGGACCGGGCACCGCGCCCGCCGTGCGTCGTGCTCGCCTCCGGGTCCGCTGCACCGGGCCCGCCTGTGCCCGTGGCCGCACCGCCGGTCCGCGCCCGGAGCTCGACGACGTCGGCGGGCTCGCCGCCCTCGTCGACGATCCCGAACCCGACGTGCTGGAGGGCCTGCGACAGCCGACCGGCGCGGACGAGCGCGCCCGCGTCCGGGTCCATGACCGCGGCGGTGAGCGTCTCGGCGAGCCGGTCGAGCGCCGTCGCGGACACCGCCCGGCCCGCGACCTCGCCCGCGTCGCGCAGCTCGCCCACGACGCGCTCCACGCGCTCGCGCCGCAGCCGGTCGAGGGTGCGGATGCGCGTGCGGTCGCGGTCCGTCGTCGCGTCGCGCAGCTCGTCGCCCAGGCTGACGAGCGCCGCGACGTCGTCGGGCCGCTCGCGCGCGACCTGGTTGACGACCCACGCCGCCACGGTCGGCTTGGCGAGCCGTGCCACGCGCTCAGCGCCGACGGCGTCCCCCGACGCCTTGAGCTCCTTCGCCGCCGCGGTACGGGCGACGACGAACTGCTCGAGCGGCAGCGCGAAGAGCCCGTCGACGAGTGCGTCGGTGTCGGGTGCCGTGCCGAGCGTGCCGCCTGTGCTCATGCTGTCCAGCCTCGCACCTGTGCCGTGCTCGTGCCCGACCTTCCGTGCGGGTGCACGCCCGACTTTCACCCGACGTCCGCCGTGCCCTGCAGGAGGTATCGGCCCGGGCCTCGCGCACTCGGGGCCCGACGTCACGCAGCCTGAGAAGAACGGGCGGCGAGCAGCGCCGCGAAGGCCGCCTCGGTGACGACGGGGATGCCGTACCGGCGGGCTGTGCGGGCCTTCGTCGAGAGCGAGTCCGGGTCGGCGGCGACGACGAGCCGGCTCCGGCGCGTCACGTAGGGCCAGGGGCAGAGGCCGGCGGCGCGCACGTCGCGCTCCCAGGCCTCGCGCGTGCGCGACATCGACCCGGTGAGCACGACCTCGTCGCCGTCCGCGAGCACGAACGCCGGGCGCGGTGCGACGGCCAGCTCCGCGGCGAGCCGTGCTCCGAGCGCCGCCTCGACGGCTCCGGCGACGTCGTCGGCGTCGAGGCCGAGCTGGCCCGCGACCTCGTGCAGGGCGGGGTCGTCGCGGACGGAGCCGCCGTCGTCGCGGTCGCCCGCGGAGGTCGCGCCGTCGAGGGCGTCGAGCTCCGCCCGGGCGAGGGCGGTCAGGTAGTCGCGGTGCACGCTCTCTACCCTGGGCCGGTCGAGCCCGGCCCGCCGCGCCTCGGCGAGGAGCGCCGCACGCTCCGAGTGCGAGACGTAGCGGTCGAGGAGCGCGGCGTCGAGCAGGCGCAGGTAGGTCCCGGTGTCGGCGTCCGGGCGCTCGGTCCGTGCGTGCGGGGCACCCGTGCGGGCGCCCGGCGCCTCGTCGAGCCCGGCGAGCCAGTGCCCGTGGGCGCGGCTGGCGCCCCGCAGGACCGGCTCCACGCCGGGGAGCGCGGCCGGCAGCGACCACCGCACCCCGTCGGCCGCGGCGCGCGCCGCGTCCCAGCACTCGTCGTCGGCCGCCACGTCGAGGTAGTACCCGAGCAGCCCTGCGGTGGCGCGCGCGTCGCCCAGGGCCGAGTGGACGTCGTCGTGCACGACGCCCACCGCCGCGCAGCACGCGGCGAGCGCGCGCGAGCCCGTGAGGTAGCGGCTCGCGAGCTGCTGCGTGCACAGGCACGCGACGGGGTCGATCGCGGCCGCGATGCCCGCGCGCCCGATCTCCGCGCGCAGGAACCGCGTGTCGAAGGCCGCGTTGTGCGCCACGAGGACGCGACCGGAGAGCAGGCGCAGGAGCGCGGGGGCCACGCGGTCGAACGTCGGGGCGAGCGCGACGTCGGCCGCCGCGATGCCGTGCACGTGCTGGGGCCCGAGGTCGCGCTCGGGGTTGACCAGGGTGGACCACTCGTCCTCGACCCGGCCCGCGTCGTCGACCAGGACCACCGCGACCTCGGCCACCCGGTCGCCGAGGCGAGGGGAGAACCCCGTGGTCTCGAGGTCGACGACGGCGAATCCGGGCACCGGCACAGTCTGCCCGACGCCGCCCACGCCTCGTCACCACCCAGGCGGCCCCGCGGCGACCCGTGCACGCGCAGGGGTTTCGCGCCGGGCCCCGTGGGCCTACGCTCGCGAGCACACGAGCCTTCGCAGCGTCGCGTCTCGTGTGCGACTCGGCCGGACCCCGACACGACCGGGGTCGGTCGGCGGGGGCCACTGTCGAGGAGGATGCGTGAGACCACGAACGATCGTCCCGTCTGCCGCCGCCGCGAGCCTCGTGCTCGCGGCACTGACCGCTGTACCCGTCGGCGCCCAGCCGCTCGACGCCGCACCCGCAGGCGGCCTGCGTGCCGCCGACGCACCGCCCCCGCTCGAGGACCTCGTCACCGGCGACGCGGTCATGCAGCGGCTCCAGGACTTCCAGGACATCGCGGACGCCAACGGCGGCAACCGCGCGATGGAGACGCCCGGCTACGAGGCGAGCGCCGTCTACGTCGAGGACGCCCTGCGGGCCGCGGGCTACGAGCCCGAGCGCCAGTACTTCACGTTCGAGGACCTGGTCACCGACGACCTGTCCCTCACCGCGGCCGGCGTCGCGGTGACGTCGGACGTGTACCCCGCCGAGTTCGCGCCCGACACCCCGGACGACGGCGTTACGGGCCCGATCGTCCAGCCCGCCGACGCGCTGGTCCAGGGCTGCACCGCCGACACCTGGGACGGGGTCGCTGTGGAGGGCGCCGTCGCGCTGATCAGCCGCGGCTCGTGCCCGTTCGCGGACAAGGCGCTGCACGCCGCGCAGGCCGGCGCCGCCGCCGTGATCCTGTACAACAACACCGACGGGGCACTGAACCCGACCCTCGGCGCGGCGAGCGACGAGTGGGCCCCGACCGTCGGCATCACGCAGGCGGCCGGGCAGGAGATCCTCGCGGCGATCGCGGGCGGTGCCGAGCCGGTCGCGACCTACGACCTGCAGACGCACGTCGAGGAGTTCGAGACGTTCAACGTGCTCGCGCAGACCCCGGGCGGTCGTGACCACAACGTCGTCATGGTCGGCGCGCACCTCGACGGCGTCGAGGACGGGCCGGGCATCAACGACAACGGTTCCGGGTCGGCCGCGATCCTCGAGGTCGCGGTCCAGCTCGCCGCCGCGACCGACGGTGGCCAGGACGTCCAGAACGCCGTGCGGTTCGCGTGGTGGGGCGCGGAGGAGGTCGGGCTGCGCGGCTCGACCCACTACGTGAGCGACCTCGTCGAGAACGACCCCGCGGCGCTCGACGACATCGCGACCTACCTCAACTTCGACATGGTCGGCTCGCCGAACTACATCATCGGCGTGTACGACGCGAACGAGTCGACGTACCCCGCGCCCGTCGAGGTGCCGCCGGGCTCGGCCGAGACCGAGGCGGTGTTCACCGACTACTTCGACGGCATCGACCAGGCGTGGGTCGACACCGAGTTCTCGGGTCGCTCCGACTACCAGGCGTTCATCGAGAACGGGATCCCGGCGTCGGGCCTGTTCACCGGGGCGGACGGCTCGAAGACGGCCGAGGAGGTCGCGCTGTTCGGCGGCACCGAGGGCATCTTCTACGACCCGAACTACCACTCGCCGGCCGACACGATCGACAACGTCGACGCGACCGCGCTCGACATCATGTCGCGCGCGATCGGCCACGCGGTGGCGGCTCTGTCCGAGGACACGTTCGCGATCAACGGCGTGGGCAACCCGCGCGTCGACGCGATCGAGGCGGAGGCGCGGTGCCTGAACGGCAAGGCGTACGTCGCCGTCCGCGCGACCAACGGCGAGGACGAGCCCGTCTCGCTGCGCCTCGTCACGCCGTTCGGTCAGCGGGCGTTCGGCCAGGTGGCTCCCGACGCGAACGCGTACCAGTCGTTCTCCACCCGGTCGGCGTCGGTCGACGCCGGCACCGTGAGCGTCGTCGCGCGTCTCGCGGGCGGCGGCGAGAACCATTCGCAGACGTACGACGTCGCGTACGACGCGATCGCCTGCGGCTGACGCAGCGCGCGTCGCACGACGGCGGGGCCGTCCTCCACGGGAGGGCGGCCCCGTCCGCGTCCGCGTCCGCGTCCGCGTCCGCGGTCGCGCGGCGTGCGCCGCGACGCGTCGGCGGGGTGGGTCCCGCCGGGGCTACGCTGGCCCGCGGCGCGCCGTCGGGAGGCGCGACGGACAGGGGGTCACGTGGCGAAGGAACCGTTCCTCTCGACGACGGACGACGAGCCGGGCGACGGGCCCGACCTGCCGGGCATGACGTCGGGCGACGAGCGCAGCACGCTCGCGCGGCTGCTCGGCGAGAAGCGCCTCCTGCGCGTGCCCAGCCTCCCCGCGGTGCCGCGACCCACGCTTCCGCGGCCGTCGTTCTCGCTGCCCGTCTCGCTCCCCGGCCGTCGTGCGCGGCGCGACGACGCCGACCCGGCGTCCGAGGCGGCTCCCGAACCTGACCTCGACACCGCGCTGGAGGACGCGCTCGTCGAGGCGCTCGCGGGCGACGGTGTCGTGGTCGACGCCGCGGACGGCGGTCCGCTCGACGACGCTGCGGACGGTGGTGCGTTCGACGAGGTCGTCGCGGAGTGGGTGCGGCGCGCGATCGCCGCCTATCCCCGGCCGTCGTACCCGCTCGAGCGGGAGTGGGACGTGTCGGTCCAGGGGGTCGTGCGGCTCGTCCCGTACGTGCCGCGGTTCGCGACGGCGCCGCTCGCGCTGCTCGACCGGTTCGGCGCCGTGACGATCGGGCCCCGGCGGGTGGGGCTCGACGGCAAGGACGTGGACTGGGAGCGCGTCGTCGAGGTGCGCACCGCGCCCGCGTGGACGTGCCTCTCGGCCGAGGCGCTGGAGGTGAACCTCGCGCAGTACGTCGTGGCGTTGCCCCCGCTGCCCGGCCGCGCGTGGGTGCTGCGCAAGATCAGCGAGCTGCTGCTCTCGCTCTACCTCGCCGTGCTGCCGCCGGACGTGGACGGCGACGACGTCGTCGCCGACGCGCGCGCTCTCGTCGGGGCGACCGGCGCCGAGGGAGGTGACGCGGACCAGCCCGACGGCGGCGCGGACCAGCCCGACGGCGACGCGGACGCGGCCGACGCGGACGCGCGGCCGGACCCGATGTTCGACCGGGTGGTGACGCAGGTCGTCTACCGGCGGCGGTTCGGGACGGGCGAGGCGCAGGCGAGCACGACGTCCGTCCTGCTCCAGCTCGCGCTGCGCGGCGCGACGGACACGATCGTCCGCACGGCCGCGGAGCGCGGGGTCGAGGTCGTGCACGTGCGGGCGGAGGACACGAGCGTCGGGTCGGTCGTGGCGCGCGCGGCGACGTGGCGCCGCACGGCGCTCGACCTGCGCGAGCGCGTGGACCGGCGCCTCGGGCGCTGACGGCTACCGGTCGAGCGCCTCGAGGATCGGCGTGTCGCCCGCGGTGAAGCGGACGAAGCGGCCGACCGTCGCGGGGGTGCGCACGGCCTGCGCGACGACCATCGCGACGTCCGCGCGCGAGACCTGCGAGGCCGCGCCGCTCGGGACGTCGTCGGCGCCCTCGAGCCCGTCGGCGCCGTCCCCGACGACGCGGATCGCACCGGTCGGGTCGTCGTCGGTGAGCGTGCCCGGCCCGAGGATGGTCCAGTCGAGGTCGGTGCCGCGCAGGTGGTCGTCGGCGGCGAGCTTGGCGTCCGCGTAGGCGAAGAAGCTCGAGTCGGGGTCGACGCCGTGGTCGGGCACGGACCCGATCCACGACACCATGACGTATCGACCCGCCCCGGCCGCCGCGGCGGCGTCCATCGAGCGGCCCGCGGCGTCGCGGTCGACGGCGTAGGTGCGCTCCGGGCTCCCGCCGCCCGCTCCGGCGGACCAGACGACGGCGTCGAACCCGCCGAGCGCGGCGGTGAGCTCGTCGACGGAGGAGTGCTCGAGGTCGAGCAGGAGCGGCTCGCCGCCCAGGCGGCGGACGAGCGGGAGCTGTTCCTCGGCGCGCACGATCCCGGTCACGTCGGCGCCGTGGTCGACGAGGATCGGGACGAGCAGCCGGCCCACCTTGCCGTGGGCACCGACGAGGGCGATCTTCATGCGGCGGACTCCTGTCTGCTGGCGTCGAGATCGGCCCGAGCGGCCGAGATCGACCCCGGGAGGCCGACCTCGAGACGGTCAGGCCGATCTCGCGGTGAGGATCCCACCGTGCTCTCCCGAGGCCGACGCCGCCACCCGGGACGGCGTCAGGGCGCGGGAAGCGTCAGGGGCACTGCCGGGCGTTGGGCGCCGCGGCGAGCGTCACGGTCGCCGACCCTCGGAGGAGGTCTCCGCCCGCAGGATCCTGGGCGCACACCGTCCAGCCGTTCGACGCACCCGGCAGGGTGCCCGCGCCCGGGTCGCGCGCGTCGACCACGACGACGCTCGCGGCGCCGCGCTTCTCGAGGTCCGCGCGCGCCTGCTTGAGCCTGGTCTCCACGAGGTTCGGCATCGGGAACGCGGGCCCGATCTCGACCGAGACCTCGACACCGTCGGACCCGCCGGGCGGGACCGGGCCTCCCGGCCCGGTGGTCGGGGAGCCGGTGGGCTCCTCGGTGGGCTCGGTCGTGGGGCCCGTGGTGGGCGTCGCGGTCGGGATCGCGGTCGGCGACGGTGTCGGCGTCCCGGGACCGCCGGCCAGGGCCTCGGCGCGGCACCCGGCCAGCGCCGCCACGGCCACCGCGGCGAGCACGACGACGCGCGCGCGTCGCGGCACCGTCACGCCCGAGCGAGCCTCGCGATGCGCTCCGCGCTGCTGCGAGATGTCCTTCTGCGTCCGGCCCGTCGTCGTCGACGGTGCCGTCGTTCGTCCTGCCACCACACGTGCCCCCGGTTGCCCCTGCGAACTTCCCTGCGTCTTCGAGGGTACGTGAGAGTCGTGGAGGCGGCGGCCGGGGAAGGCGTCGAGGGCGGGTGATCCTGGAGCGGGCCTCAGCCGCGACCCGGAGCGGTGCGCTTGGGCGGCCGGACGGTCGGGACGTCGCCGACGATGGGGATCGGGCGGCGATGGAACGGGAACCCGTAGCGCGTGACCAGGCCGGCGAGCGTCGTCAGCCGGTTCCGCGGCCCGATGAGCCCCATGATGTGGACGAACAACCACGCGAGCCACGCGACGCCGCGCGTGAGCCGCAGCCTGCCCACCACCTCCGCGATCGCCGCGCGCCGCCCGATCACCGCCATGGTGCCCTTGTCGAAGTACCGCAGGGACGTCGTCGGGCGCCCGGCGAGCAGCGCCTCGATGTTGCGCGCGACCTGCGCGCCCGCCTGGATCGCGGGCTGCGCGAGCTGCGGCAGCCCGGCCGGTGAGACAGCGATATCGCCGGCCGCGAACACGCCCGGCAGGCCCTCGACCTGCAGGTCGTCGCCGACGACGACGCGCCCGCCCTCCCCGCGCGGCAGGCCCCAGTCGTCGACCTCCTCGTGCGGGTGGACGCCCGCCGACCAGACCGTGAGGTCGGAGCGGATGCGCGTCCCGTCCGTGAGCACGACGGCGTCCGGCAGCACCTCGGCGACCCCGGCCCCCAGGTGCAGACCGACGCCGCGGCGGCGCAGCTCGTCGGCCGCGTACCGGCGCAGCCTCGGGTGGAAGGACTTGAGCACCTCGCCGCCGCGCTGGACGATCTTCACCTCGAACGCGTCGCCGTGGATCTCCGGGTAGGCGGGGCGCAGACCCGCGGTGCGCAGCTCGGCGAGCGCCCCCGCGACCTCGACGCCCGTCGCGCCGCCGCCCACGACGACGACGCGCAGCCCCTCGTCGGTCCCGGGGTTCGCCGCCGCCTTCTCGAGCCGGATGAACAGGGTGTCGCGGATCTTCATCGCCTGGGACCGCGAGTACATGGGGAACGAGTTCTCCTTGGCGCCCGGGGTGCCGAAGAAGTTGGCCGTGACGCCGTTCGCGACGACGAGGTAGTCGTAGTCGACCCACTCGTCGTTGAGCAGGCGGATGCGCCGACCCTCGTGGTCGATGCCGACGAGGTGCTCGTGCACGACCCGCACGTTCTTCTGCTGGAGCCGCAGCCCGCGCAGGAAGTAGGTGACGTCGCCCGGGTTCAGGCCGCCCGTCGCGACCTGGTAGAGCAGCGGCTGGAACGTGTTGTAGACGCGCCGGTCCACGAGCGTCACACGCACGGGTGCCTTCGCGAGCCCCTTGACGACGGCGAGACCGGCGAACCCGGCGCCGACCACCACGACGTGCGGCACCGGGTCGGTGTCTGCCGGACCAGGCGCAGCGGTGACGGGCTCGGGCACGGGGCCTCCTCGGGGCGACGGGGTGGGAGAGCGCCGGTGCCCGCCCGCCTGCGTCGCGGACGTCGCCGACGACGTCTGCCAGGTTACGGCGAACCCCGCCCCCGCGCCGAACGGCCGGTCGTGGTCTGCCGAGGTAGAGCCGTGGTTGCGCGAGGTAGAGCCGTGGTTCCTGTGCTCGACGGCGTGTGGTCGGGTGGGGTGGTCGGGGTGGGTGGTGGTGCCGCGTCTACCATCCGCCGCTCGTTCCTCGCGGCTCCCGCCAGGCCCGCCACGACGCGGCACCACCACCCACCCCGACCGACGTCGTCTCACCCTGGTCCTTGCTCGCCCGGGCGACCGCAGGCCCCGCACGACCTGGGTTCTCCTTCGGGGGACCACGGTTCTCCCTCGGCGGACCAGGGTTCTCCCTCGGCAGTTGGCGGGTCGGGGCGGGGTGTCAGGCTCGGTGGTGCTCGACGTCGTCGCGGCCCAGGAGGTCCTCGCGGACGACGCGGCGCAGGACCTTGCCGATCTGGGAGCGCGGCAGCTCCGGCACGACGGCGAGCGTGCGGGGCAGGGCGTAGCGGGCCAGGCGCTTCTCGCCCCACTCGCGCACGGCCGCGAGGTCGACGCGCGGGGGCGAGGCGGCATCGTCCGCGTCGTCGAGCACGACGACGGCGGCGACGTGCTCGTCGGAGCCGCTGCCCGGGACGCCGACGACCGCGACGTCGCGGACGCCGGGCATCCCGCGCAGGTGGTCCTCCACCTGGGAGGGGTACACCTTGAACCCGCCGGTGACGATCATCTCCTTGATGCGGTCGACGAGCGTGACGAGGCCGGCGTCGGGGCCGTCGAGCGCGACCCGGACGACGTCGCCGGTGCGCAGCCAGCCGTCGTCGAGGAGCTGGTGCGCGGTCTCCTCGGGGCGGTTCCAGTAGCCGCGGAACACCTGCGGGCCGCGGACGAGCAGCTCGCCGCGCACGGTGCGCGGCGCGGCGGGGTCGTCGGTGGGCTCGGGGTCGGCGTCGCGCAGGTTCCCGGCGTCGAGCGCGTCGGCGTCGACCACGCGGATCTCGGTGCTGGGGAAGGGGAGGCCGAGCGTGCCGGGGCGGCGGTCGTCCGAGCAGGGGTTGCCGAGCGAGATCGGGGAGGTCTCGGTCATGCCGTAGCCCTCGATGAGCAGCCCGCCCGTCGCGTCCTCCCACCGCCGCGCGGTCTCGGCGGTGATCGGCATGGCGCCCGCGAACGCGAGGCGGATCGAGGTGAGGTCGCCGCCCGCGCCCGGTGCCGCGTCCGCCGCGGTGACGATGCGGTCGAACATGGGCGCGACGCCCGGCAGGAACGTCGCGGGGCGGCGCGCCTGCGCGGCGACGAACGCCTGGGGGTCGAACTTGGGGAACGCGACGAGCGTCGCGCCGATGCGCGCGGGGAGCGTGAGGCAGAACGTCAGCCCGAACGCGTGGAAGAAGGGCAGCACGCCGTAGACGGTCTCGGCGCCCTCCTCGAACGTCGCCCACGCCTGGCCCTGCTCGACGTTCGCGACGAGGTTGCGGTGCGTGAGCACCGCGCCCTTGGGGGTGCCCGTGGTGCCGCCGGTGTACTGGAGGAGCGCGACGTCGTCGGCGCCCGGGTGGGGGAGCGCCGGCGGGAGAGCACGTGCCCGGCGCACGAGGTCGTGCCAGTCGGGGACGCCGGCGGGCACGGGGCCGCGCAGCGCGTCGCGCTGGGCCCGGGCGCGGGCGACGGGCAGGCGGAGCGCGAGGCGGCTCCCGCGGGGCAGGTCGCGCGCGATGTCGAGGCCGACGACGGTGCGCAGGCCCGGCGTGTGCGCGCGGGCCTCGAGCACGGCAGGGACGGTCTTGGTCCACACGACGGCGACGCTCGCCCCGGAGTCGGCGAGCTGGTGGGCGAGCTCGTCGGCGGTGTAGGTGGGGTTGTGCTCGACGACGACGGCACCGAGACGCTGGACGGCGTAGAACGCGACGACGTGCGACGTGCCGTTGGGCAGCACGAGCGCGACGCGGTCGCCGTGGCGCACGCCCAGGTCGTGCAGGGCGCTCGCGGCGCGCTCGACCTGCGCGACGAGCCGGGCGTAGGTCGTGGTCGCGCCGAAGAAGTCGACCGCGACGCGGTCGGGCCAGCGCTCGGCCGCGCGGTAGAGGGCGGCCGTGACCGGCTCGTCGGGGACCTCGACGTCCGTCGGGACGCCGGGGGCGTAGCGGTCGGTCCACGGCCTCGTCGCCAGAGTGTTCACTACGCCACCGTAACCTACGGTTGCGTAGGTTGTGTGTGCGGCCCGGGAGCGGTCATCGGTCCTTCGCGTAGGCGAACAGGTGCTTCTCGCGCGTCGTCACCAGCGCGACGACAACGCCTGTCGCGCCACCGAGCAGCACGGACAGGACCACGCGCGTGCCGAGCACCGCTCCGACCAGCAGGTCACCGTCGCGGCCGAACCAGGCGAGCGAGAGCGCCATCCCGACCGCCGTCGCCGGAGCCGTCCAGAGCGTCGACTCCAGCGCCACGATCGTCCACAGGTCGCGTCGTCGCATCCCGTCGTGGAGCGCCGTGGCGAGCTCCACCCGCCGAGCACGGACGGCGACGAACGCGACCACGGCGGCGACCAGCCCGACGAGGAGCCCCCCGAACCGGGTGACGCGCTCTCGGTACAGGCCGGCACCGTCGAACTCGGCACCCAGGGTGGGGTTGAGCTGCTGCACCTGGGGGACGTCGTCGGCGTCACCGCCGGGCCGGAGCACCGTGAAGAGCAGGGGGTTCAGGTCCGTGGTCAGCGGCCACGCCTCGACCCAGCACTCGTCGAACGGTGCGTCGGTCCCGGTGACGCCGACGGCGAGGTACCCGTAGCCGTCGCGTCGTCCGTCGCGCGGGTAGACGTAGGTGCCCGCCAGGCGGGACGCCCCGGTCGTCGTCGCGAGGCGGTCGCCGACGGTGGTGCCGAGCGTCGTGGCGGCGTCGGCGGCCAGGATCAGCCCCGGTCCACCGTCGGTCGTGGCGCCGACCACGGACGCGAACCCCGGGCTCGCGTCCGCGACGGGCATGGGCGCACCCGGCAGCGCGACGGCGGCGACGGACTCGCCGGGCCGGAGGGTGAGCGCACCGGCGGCGTGCACGCCGGGCAGGTCGCGCAGCGACTCGCACCGCGCGCCGTCGACCCGGCCCGGCGCCGAGATGGTGAGGACCGAGGCGCCAGCGGCCCGGAAGGCCGCGGCCTGTCGCTCGAGCGCCGCCACGGTCGAGATCTCGGCGCTCGACGCGATCACCACCAGGCCGGTCAGCACCAGCGCCAGGGTGACGGACCTCGCCGTCCCGCTGGAGGTGTTGCGCCACGTCTCGCGGAGGATCGAGCGCAGCCTCATGCGGCGGCGTGGAGCGTCAGGTCGACGTGGTCCGAGCACGAGTCCCGGGTCGCGGCGTCGTGGGTCGCGACGACGATGATCGTCCCGGGCGAGCGCAGGGCGCCGAGTGACTCGTTGACGGTGCGGGCGGTCGGCAGGTCGAGCTGCGCGGTCGGCTCGTCGACGAGCAGGAGCCCGGGTTCGGACGCGATGGCTCGTGCCAGCATCAGACGCTGTGCCTCGCCTCCCGAGAGGCGGCGGAACTGTTGCTGCGCGACGCCCTCCAGCCCGAACCTGCCCAGGAGCTCGACGGATCGACGCTCAGCCTCCTGCGGGCGCAGGCCGCGCACGAGCAGGGGGAGGACGACGTGATCGAGCGCCGTGCGCCGGGGCGTCCCGTGAGGGTTCTGGAACACCCAGCCGGTGCGCCCGACGCCGTCTCGGTGGACGGCACCCGCGCGGGGAGTCTCCCACCCGGCGAGCAGGCCGAGCAGGGTGCTCTTGCCCGACCCCGACGGGCCGGTGAGCGCGTACGTGCGACCTGGCCGAAGGTCGAGCTCGAGCCCGCGGAAGAGCCATGGTCGCCCGGGGAAGTGGTGCCCGAGGCCGGTCGTCGTCACGCGCACGGGGCGTCCCGTCGGGGCGAGGTGTCCACGGTGGTGGGCGGTGCGTCGTCGAACAGGACGAACGTCTGCCCGAGCTCGGACCCCACGACTCGCAGCGGGTGGGGCACGTCGTCCGTGGTCACGCACGTCGTGCCGTCCGGCGCCGTGAGCACCGCTGAGGGTGGGACGACCGACACGTCGACCGGTTGCGCCAGCCGCAGCTGGCCGACGGGGGCCTCGTCCCCCGTGCCGACCTGTTGGAGCGAGGGTGCCGCGTCGAGCTGGGAGAGGAGCCCCGGGTCGGTGATCGGGCTCTGCGGCTCGATCGCGACGTCGACCCCGTCGACCCGGAGCGTGCGCGCGCCGGCGACGAGGTCGGACGGTGCGTCGTCACGCAGGGCGACGCTCGTGAGCGTGCCGGGCGTGGTGACGATCTCGGCACCCGCCTCGAGCGGACCGCCCGTCGAGACCGAGCATCCCGCCACGACGACCGAGGGCGCGGGGATCCAGAGGAAGCGCTCGCGCGAGACGGACGTGAGGGGCGTGGGATCGCCGAGGCCGTCGAGGAGGTCCTCGACGGCCCGCAGCGTCTTCGTGCCGAGCGTGCCGGTCACCTCGACCGTGTGCCCCAGGCGCGTCAGCTCCTCCTGGAGCGCTCGCACGTCGTTGCCCTGCGCGCCCACGGGAAGGTCTCGCCACAGGGGAAGGGTGGTCGCGAGCACGACGACGGGCGCGTCGTCGAGCCAGAGGGGCGCGGTGCCGGACTCGAGCGTCGTACCGGGGCGGCAGTCGAAGCGGGTGACGAGGCCGGAACCGGGAGACGTCAGGGCGGACTCCTCGCCGCGGGAGACCTCGAGCCGGACAGAGCGCACGTCGTCGAAGGTCGCGCTCTGGACCGGGAAGCTCGTGACCGGGCTCGGTGACCGGAGCGGTACCGGGACGGCCGGGGACGTCCATGCGGCACCGAGAGCGGTCCCGACGGCGACGAGCGTCAGGGCGCCGACCGCCCACAGGCCCGCCTTGGCAGGGCTGGGGCGCTCACTCACCGGCCAGGCCGAGCGGGTCGCTCGAGCACGTCGTCAGTGCGTCCCGGACCTCGGTCGTCAGAGCAGCGAGGTCGGAGAACCGGCCCTCCATGTCGGCGAGGTAGTCGTCCGCCGAGTAGCCGGCGGGCGCGACCCCCTTGCCGACCAGGCACTCGGCCATGATCGTGGGGACGTCGAGGTTCTGCGGGTTCTGCGCCATGATGTCGTGCAGGGCTCCGACGGTGTCGGCGCCCGACTCCCGCTCGCAGGCCTTCACCACCTCGTACGGGTCGCCGCCACCGGGGAGGGGTGAGGCCTCGTACGAGCCGTCGGGCTCGAAGCCGGAGAACGTCACGCCCTCTCCCTCGAGGCACGTGCGGAACTTCTGCTCCATCTCCGCGTACTCCGCGTCCGTGATCTCTTCGTCGGCGATCGCCTGACGGGCGAACTCGGACTGGCTGTCGGCGTAGAACGCGGCGAACTCGGCCGCGTACGGCCCGTCGAACGGCGGGACGTCGACGGCGTCCGCCGACGACCCGGTCGGGCCGCAGCCCGCGACGAGGAGCGACGTCACGGCGACGAGGGCTGTGCCCGAGAGACGGACGAACGGGTGCGGAGTCAAGGTTCTCCTCGGGCGTGGTGCGGTGAACGGTGACGGGCCAGGGTGCCGTCGACGACGGCCGACGGCACCCTGCCGGGTGCTACGCGACGTCGTAGTACGCCTTGTTCCCGAACAGTCGGACCTCGTCCCACTGGTAGGACGTGGTGTTCGCCCGGAACCAGCCCGAGCTGCGCAGGCCGTTCTGCCCGTAGGTCGAGGACTTGTGGATCAGGCTGGGGTGGTAGTAGTGCGACCAGACGTCCTTGGTGTCCGCACCGTGGTCCCACCGGCCCCCGACGGACGGGTAGCTGATCGCCGCGCCCGCAGGGCCGGCTGCTCCGAGCGTGACGCCCAGGACGAGCGTCGCGGACAGGACCGTAGTCATGATCTTTCTCATCAAATCCCCCAAAACGGTTGGCTGGTCAGGAGGTGTCTAGCGTTCCGCCCGGGCGCTCGCCGACGTGTCCGTGATCCGAGACGCCGGGGATCCGCCGCCGGTCTGCTCGTGCTCGTCAGCCCGCCAGGACGCGGTCGAGCGCCGCGCGGCCCGCGGGCCCCCAGTGGGCCTTGCCGCCGGGCAGGCCGCGGTCCCCGTTCTGCCCCATGAGCAGGAGGAAGAGGGCCTTGAGCGCCGCCAGCCCCCGGGCGCGCCGGACCGTCGCCTCGACGGCGCGCGCGTACGCGTCGAAGAACCGCGCGGCGGTGCCGACGGGCAGCAGCACCCAGGCGGCGGCGAGGTCCCACGCCGGGTCGCCTGCGAACAGGTCGCCGAAGTCCACGACCCCCGCGAGCGTCCCGTCCGCGACGACGACGTTCGCGGGGTGCAGGTCCCCGTGCACCCACACGGGCGGTCCCTCCCACGCGGGGGCCGCGACGGCGTCGGCCCAGACGGACCGGACGGCGGCGGCGTCGTCGGGGGCGACCGCGTGCAGGAACCCCTCGAAGCCGTCCGTGGCATCGCGGGGGTGGGCGCCCCGGTCCGTGGACGTCGGCGCGTGGGCGGGCGCCGGGACGTGCAGGGCGCGGAGGAACCCCGCCAGAGCGTCGGCGGCGTCCGCGCCCCGGGTGATCGTGCCGTGGTCCAGCGGCTCGCCGGGGACCCACGTCATCACGGTCCAGTGCCGGGGGAGGCGCGCGGACGGCGCGCCGTGCCGCACCGGGACGGGCACGGGGAGCGGGAGGCGCGGGGCGAGGACGGGCAGCCACCGTCGTTCCTTGAGCTGGGGCTCCGGCGTCGGGTCCCTGCGCTGCACCCGGACGGCCAGGTCGTCACCGAGGCGCCACATCTGGTTTCCCCAGCCGCCCGCGACCTCGCGGAGCGGCAGCCCGGCGAGGTCGGGGTGCTGCTCCTCCAGAGCCGCGCGGACGAGGTCGGCGGTGATCGCGGTCTCCGTGGCGCTCATGCGCGCCCACGGTACCTCTGGGGCGACACCGACGCGGCGACACCTACGCGGCGACGTCGCCCCTCAGGGAGTCGCGGCCCGCGACGGAGTGCCGGTAGCCGTAGAAGGCGTAGATCACCAGGCCCACGACGACCCAGCCGAGGAAGCGGAGCCACGTGAGCGTCGTGAGGTTGGCCATGAGCCACAGGCACGCGACGCCGGACACGATCGGCAGCACGGGCGACCACGGCACCTTGAACGAGCGCTGCAGGTCGGGGCGCGAGCGGCGCAGGATCGGGATGCCGAAGCTCACGAGGACGAACGCGGAGAGCGTCCCGATGTTGATCATCTCCTCGAGCAGCTCCACCTGGGACAGCCCGGCGATGAGCGCCACGACGATCCCCACGCCCACCTGCAGGCGGATCGGCGTGTGGTACCGGTGCGAGGTCCGGGAGATGCCGCGAGGGAGCAGGCCGTCGCGGCTCATCGCGAAGACGACGCGCGTGAGCCCGAGCAGCAGCACCATGATCACCGTCGTCAGCCCGATGAGGATGCCGACGGAGATGACCCGTCCGGCCCAGTCGGCGCCCACGAGGATGAACGCCGTCGTCAACGAGGGCGCGTCGGACTCCGCCAGCTCGGTGTACGACACCATGCCGGTCACGACGAGCGTCACGAGGATGTACAGGACCGTGACGATCGCGAGGCCGCCGAGGATGCCGCGCGGGAGCGTGCGCTGCGGGTCCTTGGCCTCCTCGGCCGTGGTCGCGACGACGTCGAACCCGATGAACGCGAAGAACACGAGCGCGGCGCCTGCGAGCAGGCCCATGACGCCATACGTCGTGGGCTCGAGCCCCGTGAGGAAGCCGACGAGCGGCTGCTCGAGCGCCGACTGCTCCGGCGCGGGCTGGGCGGGCGGCACGAACGGCGAGTAGTTCGACGCGTCGACGAAGAAGAACCCGACGACGATGACGAACAGCGTGATGCCCACCTTGATGACCGTGAACACGCTGTTGACGCGCGTGCTGAGCTTGGTGCCGATCGCGAGCAGCGTGGTGAACACCGCGACGATGAACACCGGCCCCCACTCGAGGTCGACGGGGCCGATCGGGATCGTCAGCGGGAGGTCGATGCCGAACAGCCCGAACGCGTCGCCCAGGTACACGCCCCAGAACTTCGCGATGACCGCCGACGCGAGCAGCATCTCGAGGATGAGGTCCCACCCGATGATCCACGCGACGAGCTCGCCCATGGTCGCGTAGGAGAAGGTGTACGCGGACCCGGCGACGGGGATCGCGGACGCGAACTCGGCGTAGCACATGACGGCGAGCGCGCACACGATCGACGCGATGACGAACGAGACGATGACGCTCGGTCCCGCGTAGTTCGCGGCGGCCGTCGCGCCGACGGAGAAGATGCCCGCGCCCACCGCGACCGCGACCCCCAGGACCGCGAGGTCCCAGGTCGTCAGGCTGCGCTTGAGCGACCGCTCCGGGTCGTCGATCGCCGCGAGCGAGTCCTCGACGGACTTGCGACGGAACAGGCCGGTCCTCGTGGCCACGGGTGCGCCTCCCCGGCGTCGGTGACAGGTCCGTCCATTGAACCGGTCCCACGCCCTCGTCGCGCGGCGGGCGGCCCGGCCTCCCGCCCAGGTCCTGCGACCGTCAGGCCGGGTGCCAGCGCGCTCCCCACCGGCGGGTCAGGCGGCCGCCCGACGTCGCGGCGTGCGCGCGCACCCCGGCCTCGACCGCGTCGGCCACGTCGTGCGCGGCCGCGTCGGTGTCGGCGAGGAAGCGGACGGTCACGCGGGCCTCGCCGCGCACGACGCCGACGTCGTACGCCTCGACCGTGGTCAGGTCGCGCGCCGCGGCTGCGGCGGCGGGCAGCACGGCCTCGGGGTCGGCGCCCGGGCGCAGCAGGCCCACGGCGAGGGTCACGCGGTACGACGGCACGACTCAGCCGAGCTCCGGCAGCCCGGCCTCGTCGCACGGGTCGAGGCCGACCGGGCCGGACACGTCGAGGCGGACCACGTCGCCGTCGGCGGTGACGCGGACCGACCATCCCGCCGGGTCCTCGGCCTCGACGGAGGCGGACCCGCCGTGCTCCGCCTCGACGACGTCGGACGGCTCGCCGAACCCGTGCTCGTCGAGCACCGGGGCGAGCGCGTCGGGGACGTCGGCGAGCAGGTCGTAGCCCTCGCCGCCCGCGCGCGTGGTGCTCGCGTCGGGGAGGAAGACGACGCAGCGGCCGTCGTCCTGCGCCGTCGCCGAGGCGCTGCCGTCGTCGGCCCAGCCGTCCGCTCCGTAGACGTCCTGGACGGCGGCGAGGACGTCCTGCCGGGTCTGCTCGTAGCCCGTGACGGCGTCCGGGGCGGGCGGCGGCTCCGCCGGCTCGGCGTCGCCGCCGCACGCGGAGAGCGCGGCGGTGACGCCGAGCGCGAGCACCGCCCCCGCGGTCCGCGTCGTCGCGCCCCGGCGCCGTGTCGTGGCCTGCTCCGTCATGGTCCCCCTCGGTCGTCGCGTGCGTCGTCCGCGGGGGACGCTACCAGCGCGCACCGACGCGAGGTCAGAGGTGCGGCCCGCGCGGGGATGGGGAGCGCGCACCATGGACCGGCGTGGGCGGACGGCGGTACCGTCTCGGCGACCTGCGGGCGAGGGGGAGACATGAGCGGGATGTACGGGGCGGACGTCGCACAGCTGCGACAGCTCGGACAGCGGTTGTCCGAGGCCGCCGACAGGTTGACGTCGCTGCGCGGCGAGCTCGACGCGCTGGTGACGTCCAGCCCCTGGGAGGGGCCGGACGGCGACGCCCTGCGCGGCGAGTGGTCCACGTCGCACGCACCGGCCGTCGCGGCGGTCGGGGCGGTCCTCGGCGACGCCGCGACCGCCGTCGTGCGGCAGGCGGACCAGCAGGAGAGCGCCAGCACCGACGGCGCCGGCGGATCCGGTGGCGGTGGATCCGGTGGAGGCTCCGGCGGGGGCGGCGGCGACCGCGGCACGCCGGGCGAGGACGGCGACCGGCCCGGCGACCCGGACCTCACCGACGACCTCGGCGACTACGAGGACGTCCCGCCGATCGACCTCGAGAACGAGGACTTCTCGATCGACGACATCAACCAGGGCCAGGTCGGGGACTGCTGGTTCCTCGCCGGCCTGGGCGCCGTCGCGACGACCGACCCGGAGTTCCTGCGCGAGCACATCAGGCTCAACGACGACGGCACGTACACCGTGACGATGTACAAGGACGGCGAGCCGGTCGAGATCGTGGTGGAGCCGACGGTGCCGGAGAACGGCGTCGGCGGCCAGAACGGCGAGCCGAACTGGGTGTCGATCTACGAGAAGGCGGCGGCCGAGTACTTCGGCGGCGACTACGAGGACATCGACGGCGGGCACTCCGACGACGCGTTCGAGGCCATCACGGGGCGTCCGGCCGAGCGGTCGGGCGAGCTCAGCCTCTCCGACATCCAGGACCGGCTGAAGGACGGACCGGTCGCGGTGGGCACCGAGGACGACGACGCGTTCTGGTGGTGGGAGGACGAGGTCGACGACAGCCGCATCGTCCCCAACCACGCGTACGTCGTCACCGAGGTCAAGGAGGTCGACGGCGAGATGAGGATCCACGTCGTCAACCCGTGGGGACCCGGGGGCGGCATGCTGGACGGCGAGCAGAAGGTCGGCGACCTCTGGCTCACCGAGCAGGAGTACAAGGAGAACTTCGACTCCGTCTACTCGGGAGGCTGACGCATGGCAGGCAACGACGAGGTGCGCCGGGCGCGCGTGCCCCAGGGAGCGCAGGCGGAGTTCGCCGACGTGCGGGTGGGTGTGATGCGCGTCGGCGTGGGCGCGGGGCGCGCGCTCGCGCAGCTCGCGGTCCGCTCGCCGCGCGGCGAGGACGTCCTGCGGGCGGACCTCGGGGACGCGATCGACCTGCACGGCGCGGGCATGCTCCACGTCGACGACGTCGAAGGAGAGCCGGGGAGCTCGGGCGGGGCCGTGACGTTCACGTTCACGCCCGCCTGAGCGGCCCGGGCGGCGCCGGCGGTCAGCCCGCCGCGCCGGCGGCGAGCACGGCGACGAGGAAGTCGGCGTCCGGGGTCCACGGGCGCAGGTCCCACGTGGCGAGGGCGACGTCGAGGTGCAGCCCCGCCTCGGCGGCGTCGGCGAGGAACCGCTCGGGCGCGTAGCCGCGCGCGGTGCCGAAGCCGACGACGGCGCGACCGCCCGGCGCGAGGTGCGTCCGGAAGCGGCGCAGGACCTCGACCTCGGTGCCCGGCGCGAGGAACGTCACGACGTTGCCCGCGCACACGATCACGTCGAACGGCTCGGCGACGCCCTCGGCGGGCAGGTCGAGCTCGGCCAGGTCGCCCACGCGCCAGTCGGGCCCCGGGTGGTCGGCGCGCGCGGCGTCGACCAGCACCGGGTCGACGTCGACCCCGACGACCGTGTGGCCGCGCGCGAACAGCTCCGCGCCGACCCGCCCCGGCCCGCACCCCGCGTCGAGCACCCGCGAGCCCCGGGGCAGCATGGCGTCGACCAGCCGGGCCTCGCCCGCGAGGTCGGCGCCGCGTGCGGCCATCGCCCGGAAGCGTTCGACGTACCAGGTGGAGTGCGACGGGTCGGCGGCGGTCTTCTGCTCCCAGCGCGAGGGACGGGTGGCGCTCATGCCGCCGACGCTACCCGTGCGGGGTGAGACCGGTCCCGTGACCTTGGTCCCCGGTGTCCTGGGCCACCCCGCGCTGAGAGAATCGAGGGATGTCTCCCGCTGCACCGTCCGCCTCGCCGACCGACCTCCCCGCGTCTCACGGCACCGCGCCCGTGACCGCCCTCGCCTCCAGCGCCCCGACGGGCGAGGTCCTCGCGGTGTGCCGTGTGCACGCCCTCCTGCCCGACGCCGGCCCGGTCGGCGTGACGGCGATCGACAAGCGGCCCGTCGACGGGCCGGTGAAGGTGCGGCGCCTCGGCCTCTACGCCGACCTCCAGGCCGATCGCGCGAACCACGGCGGTGAGGAGCAGGCCGTCTACGCGTACGGGCAGGACGACACCGACTGGTGGGTCGGGCAGCTCGAGCGCGAGATCCCGCCGGGACTGTTCGGAGAGAACCTGCGCGTGCGGGGCATCCCCGTGAGCGGGGCGGTCGTGGGGGAGCGCTGGTCCGTGGGCTCCGCGCTGCTGGAGGTGACCCTGCCCCGCACGCCGTGCTCGACGTTCGCGCGGCGGCTCGGCGAGGACAAGTGGGTCAAGCGCTTCACCGCCGCGAACCGGACGGGCGCGTACCTGCGGGTCGTGCGCAACGGCGAGCTGCGGGCGGGGGACGCGGTGACGGTCTGCTACCGGCCCGAGCACGGCGTGACCCTCGCCGACTGGTTCGGGGCGTGGAACGCGCGCGGCGCGGACCCGGAGCGTGCGGCGGGCATCGCGCGCCGGCTCCTCGTCGCGCACCTCGAGGGGGACATCCGCCTGTCCGACGAGCTGCGCGCCCGCGCCGAGATCGCCGCCGGGCGGCGCATCGAGGACTGAGCGGAGCGCGTCTCACCTGCGGCGACACCACGGTCGGGGCAGTCGAGGAAATTTATGCGGACCGCTGACAAACCGGTCGCGCTCCACTACGCTCCCTGCTGAGCGCTCACTCGTATCAATGTCGATCAAGCAGGGAGCACGACATGAAGAAGTTCCTCAGCGCCGCCCTCGTGGCAGGTCTCCTCGCGACCGGAGCCGTCGCCGCCACAGCACCGGCCGCGTCCGCCGCGGTCGTCGGCTGCCGCGTCAACGGCCCCACCATGAACGGGGCGACGGCGAGCGTCACGAACCTCAGCTGCACGAGGGCGCGCGTCGTCGTGAAGTACGTGTCCAACGGTCAGGTCAAGGTGGCGTACGGCGCCTGGGCGACCAAGGGCGGCGTCTCGCGCGCGAGCGCGCCGTCGGTCAGCTCGATCGTCTCCGTCTCCGCGGACGGCGGTCTCTGACCTCCGGCGGCAGTAGTGCGGCCCGCCGACACCACCCTCCCGGAGTCGGCGGGCCGCGCCGTCAGCGCTCCGCGCGCGGGATGCGGGGGGCGCGCGGGCCGCGGGGCGGCTCGTTCGGCGGCCACTCGCCGTCGTCGGAGCCGTCGTCGGCGGTGAAGAGCAGGTCGTGCAGGCGGACCTGCACGTTCTCGACCTCGGGGACGTCGTGCAGGTTCAGGCCCGGCTTGTCGGTCGCGTCGGAGATGACGAGCGTCCCGCAGCCGAAGATCCGGTCGATCGGACCCTTCTCGTAGTTCACGTCGTTGATGCGGTACAGCGGGATGTCCCGCCCGGTGCGCGTGATGATGCCCGAGCGCATCGCGATGCGCTTGTTCGTCACGGTGTACTCCGTGGTCCGCCAGCGCAGCCACGGCACGAACACCCAGACGACCGCCGCGACGAGGGCGAGGCCCGCGACGACCCAGCGGACGACGTCGTTCGGGACGAGCACGACCGTCACGACGACCGCCGCGACGAGGACGAGCAGCAGCACGAACGGCCAGAACAGGGCCTTCGCGTGCTCCTTGAGCTCCATGACGACGTGCTCGCCCTCGGTGAGGTGCTTCTCGCTCAGACCCATGGGCAGCATCGTGCCACCTCGCGGTCCGCACGGGGAGGGTCGTCCCGCCGGTCGGCCGGCCGGGTTCAGCCCTGTGCCGAGAGGTTCCAGCCCTCGACCGTGCGCAGCCCGTGCCCGTAGCCCAGCAGGCAGATCGCGGCCGTGCCGAGCTCGAACCGCGCGCCCAGCGCCGGGTCGACCCCGAGCCACACGGTCGCGAGGACGCGGAGCAGGTGCCCGTGCGCGAACAGGACGACGTCGTCGCCGCCCTGCAGCGTCGGCTCGACGCGCCCGAGCACGCGCCCGGCCCGGTCCGCCACCGCGGAGAGCTCCTCGCCACGGTGGCCGTTCGCGGCGGCGAGCACGTTCACGCCGTCGCGGAAGATCAGCCACTCGTGGCCGAGCTGCTCGCCGACGTCGACGGCGGTCCGGCCCTCGACGGGGCCGTAGTCCCACTCGGCGAGGTCGTCGTCGGTCTCCGCGTCGGGGAACCCGGCGAGGTCGGCGGTGCGTCGGGCGCGCTGCCGCGGGCTCGTGCGCACGACGGCGGGGCGTCGCCCGCGGCGGTCCGCCCACCCCTGCAGCCACACGCCCGCCGCGACGGCCTGCTGCTCGCCGGCGACCGTGAGCGGGATGTCGGACCGGCCGGTGTGGCGGCTGCTCGCGCTCCACTCCGTCTCGCCGTGGCGCACGAGGACGAGCTGCGGGTCGGGGGTGGTGTCGGTCGCGGTCACGGGTCGGCCTTCCTGCGGGGGTCCTCCAGCAGGATCACCCGGGGACGCCCGGAGCGCGCGTCGGCCGGGTCAGCCGGGGACGCCGTCGACCCCGTTGATCGCGAGGAACACGACGAGGGCGCCGAGCAGGACGACGGCGATCCCGGTGGCGACGAGCAGGACGGTACGGGGGCGGACGCGCACGAGGACTCCGGGGGACGGGGACGGGCCGACCCCATTCTCGCGCGCAGGCGTCGGTGGGTCCGGCTAGCGTCGAGCGCACACCGACGGACGGGCGGCGACGGGGCCGCGGGGAGGGGAGCGAGATGGTGCACGAGACGTCGGACGGGGAGATCGCGTACGGGAGCCCCGAGTTCGACTGGACGATCCTCACGGTCCCGACGACGCTCGCGGTCGTGCGCGGCCAGCTCGGGTTCTCGTGGCTCGAGGTCTCGGAACGGCTCGCGACGCTGACCCAGGCAGAGCTCGAGTGGGAGCCGGGGCCGGACGCGCTGCGCGTCGTGCGTCGCGGCACCGAGCGCACGTCGCGCACGCTCGGGGTCGGCGACTGGGTGATGGAGTGGCCGGACGGTCCGGACTCGCCGCAGCCGCGGACGATCGCGTGGCTCGTCGCGCACCTGACCGAGGCGTTCTTCGAGCGGTGGGAGTGGACGTTCGGGCCGCACGAGCGCCGCCGCGACTCCGTGACGTTCTCGGGCGAGGTCGGACCGGCGGTCGCGGGGCTGCGGCACGAGGTGGACCGGTGGCGGGCCGGGGTGGACGCGCTGCCGGACGAGGGGGCGTTCACGGTCGGGCTGAGCCAGGCGACGGAGATCGACGCGCAGGCGCCGTTCGTCCACCTCGTCGCGCACATGAACCGCGAGCTGATCCATCACGGCGCGGAGATCATGGTGCTGCAGGACCTCTACCGTGCGGCGAACGTCACGCCCTGACGTCGGCCCGCGAGGGAATCGTGCGGTCGTCCAGACGGTTGCACGGTCACATGACCACGAACAGCCCCGTCGCGACGGACGCGTCGGCTCCCACGGTGAAGATCGACATCTGGTCCGACGTCGCGTGCCCCTGGTGCTACGTCGGCAAGCGACGTCTCGAGACGGCGCTCGGCCGGCTCGCCGAGGCCGGTGACGGCCCGCAGGTCGACATCGAGTACCACTCGTTCGAGCTGGCGCCGGACACTCCCGTCGACTTCGACGGCACCGAGGTGGACTTCCTCGCGGGGCACAAGGGCATGCCCCGCGCGCAGGTCGAGCAGATGCTCGGGCAGATGACGCAGCTCGCCGCGGCCGAGGGCCTGGCCTACGACTTCGACGCGCTCCAGCACACCAAGACGCTCACCGCCCACGAGCTGCTGCACCACGCGAAGGCGCACGGCAAGCAGGTCGAGATGAAGGAGCGCCTCCTCAAGGCGTACTTCGAGGAGGGCCGCCACGTGGGCCGCGTCCAGGAGCTCGCGGACCTCGCGGCGGAGGTCGGGCTCGACCGCGCCGAGGTCGTCGCCGCGCTCGAGGACGGCCGCTACGCCGAGGACGTCCAGGCGGACATCGACCAGGCACGTGCCTACGGGATCAACGGGGTGCCGTTCTTCGTCGTCGACGGCCGGTACGGCGTCTCGGGGGCGCAGGACCCGGCGGTCTTCGTCCAGGTGCTGCAGCAGGCCGTCGCGGAGCGCGACGCCGCCTGACCTGTCCGATCTGCGAGACGAGGTACGCAGAGCGACGTATCTCACACCCCGGTGCGGTGGACCTGCGACTCGGTATCACCGAGACTGGGACGCAGCCCGCACCGACGCCGGCTCCACACGTGCACCGGCGCCCGTGATCCCACGAGGAGGCCCCAGATGACCGACACCACGACGAACCTCTACCACTCCATCGCGAACCCGCGCCGCACCACGCTCATGAGCGTGAGCGCCGCGGACGCGGCCGCCCCGCACCGCGAGACCGCACCCGCGCTCACGCTCGTGGGTGCGGACGACGCCGCGGTCTGCGTCGACGGGGTGTGCGCGCTCCCCGAGTAGCCCGTGAGTGCACGAAACAGTCGCCGGAACGGCAGGTTCCGGCGACTGTTTCGTGCACTCAGCGAGGTGCGTGGCCGTCAGTGGCGGCGGTGGTCCTGGATCGAGAGGCGTGGGCCGCGCCGCGGGGCCTGCGCCCTGCCGGAGAGCTCCAGGAGCCGGACGACGCGGTAGCGGTGCGGGGAGTACGGCGCGAGGAGCTCGAGCATGCGGTCGTCGTCGACGCGCTCGCCGACGAGCGCCCAGCCGACCGCCTTGGCGAGGTGGTAGTCGCCCACCGACACGGCGTCGGCGTCGCCGAGCGCGCGCTGCGCCACCTCGGCCGCGGTCCACACGCCCACGCCCGGGACCGCCTGGAGCCGGGCGTGGGCGGCGACCGCCCCCTCGGCGTCGAGCAGCGCGCCGCACTCCTCGAGCCGGCGGGCGACGCGTGCCGCCGCGACGACCGTCCGCGCGCGACCCGGGTCGACGTTCGCCCGGTGCCAGTCCCACGACGGGACGCGTGCCCACGTGGCGGCGTCGGGCGCGACGAGCATCCCGGCCTCGCCCGCGGGACCGGGTGCGCGCTCGCCGTACCGGCGCAGGAGCCAGCCCCACGACCGCCACGCGGCGACCGTCTGGACGCGCTGCTCGAGGATCGCGGGGACGAGCGCCTCCAGCACGCGACCGGTGCGGGGGATGCGCAGCCCGGTGCTGCGACGGTGCGCGTCGCGCAGGGGCGCGGGCGGGACGAAGCCGGTGTCGTCGTCGTGCTCGCCCAGCAGGTGGGGGAGGGCGTCGAGCACCTCCTGGGCGCCCGGTCCCCAGGCGTGCCCGACGACGTCGCGCGGCCCCGTCTGGGCGAGGCGGCAGGTCGCGGGGCCGGCAGGCATCCGCGTCGTGCGCCAGACGTCCCCGGACGGCGTGCGGCGGAACGTCGGGTCGTACGGCCCCCGGGAGAGCCGGGCGAGCGTGAGGTGCAGGTCGAGGGGACGCTCCGACCGGAGGCGCCGGACGAGCGGCTCGCCGACCACGTGGTGCGCGCCCGCGCCCGGAGGGTCGCCGACCGCGTGCTCGGCAGGCCCGGGGCCCGTGCGCGGCAGGACGGTCACCGGACCATCGTCGCACCCGCCGCCGACGGTCGAGCCGGGTGCGACCCGGCCCGGAGCTGCGCGGCGAGCCCGGCGCGGTCGATCTGCATCCAGTACTCCACCACGCGGTCGTCCACGACGCGGTAGACGCAGCTCGCGACCTGCACGACCTCCGCCCCCGTGGGGGCGTGCCCGTCCACCTCGCCGACGTGGCGGCCGCGCTGGGTCCAGCGCACGTACACGCGGTCGCCGTCCGCGAGGAGCTCGTCGACCGTCAGGGCGAAGCGCCCGTACGCGGCGAGCATCTCCTCGACGTGCTCGGCGTACCGCTCGGGCGTGCGCCGGACCGTCGTCGGCGCCTCGGACGTCACCTGGTGGGCCGCGACGAGGGGAGCCAGGTACTCGGCCGCGCGGCCCGGGTCGTCCCCCGAGCGCACGACGGCGAAGAACTCACGGACGAGGTCGGCAGGGGTTCGTGTCGTCACGGACCCATCATGCGCGACCGGGCGCCCGGTCCCGAGCGTCAGTCGAACAGGGTGTCCATGTCCCACGCGGGCTCGGGCGCCGGCTGCCTGGGCGCGGTGGCGTGCGCGGTGGCGGTCGGGGCGTGGGCGGTCGCGGGCACCCGCCCGACGGGCCGGGTGGGGTCGCCGAGCTCGGGGACGAGCGTGCCGTCGAGATCACCCCGGCCGGCGGCCCAGTCCTGGGCGGCGAGGCCGGCGAGCTGGTCGGCGCGCTCGTTGAACGGGTCGCCGACGTGGCCGCGCACCCAGCGGAACCGGACGGGCCCCGCGCGCTCGGTGATGACCCGGTCGATCGCCTGGACGAGCTCGAGGTTCTTCACCGGCTGCCCGCCAGCGGTGCGCCACCCCTTGCGCTTCCAGGCGACGACCCACTCGGACGCGCACTTGATCGCGTACTGCGAGTCGGACTCGATGAGCAGCGGCTCCGCCCCGGGGTGCGCACGGACCGCCTGGAGCAGCGCGGTCAGCTCGGCGACCTGGTTGGTCCCGCTCACGGCGCCGCCGGAGTCGAACGTGCCGTCGTGGTTGATCCACGCCCACCCGATGGCGCCGCCCGGGTTGCTCAGGCACGAGCCGTCGGTGCTGACAGTGATCACAGCGCTCCTCGATCACGGACGTCCCCGCCCGCCGGCTGCGGCGCGGGGAGGCGAATGCGTCGAGCCACATTGTCCCCCGGACCGGAGGGTCGTGGGACCACGTGTCCGCGGGCGCCCGGTCGGGGTCGCCTCAGGGGAGAACCGGGGGGATACCCCATGGTGCCGGGCGGCCGCGCGGTCGAGGCTGGGACGCATGGTCGCGTGGGTCGTGGAGCTGTGGGGACAGGTCGAGGCGTGGCTGCTCGCGCTCGTCGACTCGGTGTGGGCGCTGCCGACGTTGTTCGCGACGACCGCGGGCGACGGGTTCTTCCCGCCGATCCCCGGCGAGACCGTGATCGTCATGCTCGCCGTCGGAGCGCAGTCCGGCGGGGGCGTCGCCTGGGGGCTCGTCCTGCTCGTCGCGGCGCTCGGCGCCTGGTGCGGTGACCAGCTCGCCTACGCTCTCGGCCGGGCGGTCGGCACGCGCGCGCTGCCGGTGCTGCGCGGCCCGCGCGGTCAGCGCGCCGTCGCGTGGGCGACGCGCTCGCTCGACCGGCGCGGCGCGTCCGTCGTCCTGGGCGCGCGGTTCGTGCCCGTCGGGCGGACGGCGGTCAACGTGACCGCGGGGGCCGTGGGCTTCTCGCGCCGCCGCTTCATGGCGCTCTCCGCCGTCGCGTCGGTCGTGTGGGCCACCTACTCGGTCCTCATCGGCACGCTCGCCGCCGCCTGGGTCGGCGACAGCCCGCTCCTCGCCGTCGTGGTGGGCGTCGTCGGCGGGATCCTCCTCGGTGTCCTCGTCGACACGGTGGTCCGCCTGCGGGCGGCCCGCCGGGAGCGAGGCACCGCTCCGGTGCCGGGACCCGTCGCGAGCACGGCGCCCGGCGCGCTCGCCCCGGAGACCGACGCGGCGCTGGTCACGTGCCCCGGCCCCGCGCGGTAGGACCTGGTCGCACGACGGCGACGCCCGGCAGGGCAGACAGCGAGAGGGCCCCGGTCGACGACCGGGGCCCTCTCGCACGTCAGCGGTCGGTCAGGACACGCCGAGCAGGTCGATGACGAAGATCAGCGTCTTGCCAGACAGGCGGTGGCCGCCGCCCGCGGGGCCGTAGGCGAGCTCCGGCGGCACGACGAGCTTGCGGCGACCGCCCACCTTCATGCCGGGGATGCCCTGCTGCCAGCCCGCGATGAGGCTGCGCAGCGGGAAGTTGATCGACTGCCCGCGGTTCCACGAGGCGTCGAACTCCTCGCCCGTCTCGTACTCGACGCCGAGGTAGTGCACGTTCACGGTCGCGCCCGGCGTGGCCTCGGGGCCGTCGCCGACGGTGATGTCCTCGACGACGAGCTCCGTGGGGGCGGGGCCCTCCGGCGCGTCGACCTCGGGGCGGGACAGCTCGTTCTCTCCAGTGGTCATGCTCCGATCCAACCACGACGGCGCACGGTGGGCCGGGTCCGAGGTTGGGGACGTCCGGAACACGGGTCGGGGGGAACCCCGCCACCTCGTTCGGCCGCGCGCAACACGGGGAGGCCGGAAATCGCCATCATGGACGCATGCCCACGACACCCGCGCCGCAGCCCGGCACGCCGTCCGAACGCCCGGTGGGGGACCGGACCGGGGAGGCGTCGCCCCCCGGCCCGCCGACCGCCGTCGGGCACGCGCCGACCCCGCAGGAGATCCGCCGGTGGCGCCGGTTCCTCGCCGACGAGCGCGCCGAGGCCGCCGTCTACCGGGACCTCGCGAGCCGGCGGAGCGGGGAGGAGCGCGACATCCTGCTGGCGCTCGCGGACGCGGAGAGGCGGCACGAGCAGCACTGGCTCGACCTGCTCGGCGACGACGTCGGCAAGCCCCTGCGCGGCGACTGGCGCACCCGGACGCTCGGCTGGCTCGCGCGCCGCTTCGGCGGCGTGTTCGTGCTCGCGCTCGCCCAGCGCGCCGAGGCGCGCTCGACGTACGAGACCGACGCCGACGCCACGCCGAGGATGGCCGCCGACGAGCGGATCCACGAGGAGGTCGTGCGCGGGCTCGCGACGCGCGGGCGCAACCGCATGTCGGGCACCTTCCGGGCTGCGGTGTTCGGCGCGAACGACGGGCTCGTCTCCAACCTCGCGCTGATCCTCGGCATCGGGGCGTCCGGGGCGTCGAACAGCACCGTCCTCCTCTCGGGGCTCGCGGGCCTGCTCGCGGGCGCGCTGTCGATGGGTGCGGGGGAGTACGTGTCGGTGCGGTCGCAGCGCGAGCTGCTCGACGCCTCGACCCCCAGCCCGCAGGCGTCCGCCGCGCTGCCCGACCTCGACGTGGACGCGAACGAGCTCGCGCTCGTCTACCGGGCGCGCGGCATGGCGCCGGTCGAGGCCGAGGCGCACGCCGCCGACGTCCTCGCGACGTACACGCAGCAGACCGTGATCGCCCCGCCGCCCAGCGCGGACGAGCACGAGACGCACGGCACGGCCATGGGGGCGGCGGTGTCGTCGTTCCTGTTCTTCGCGTCCGGCGCGCTCATCCCGGTGCTGCCCTACCTCTTCGGTCTCACGGGGTTCGTCGCCGTGGGCGTCGCGGCGCTCCTCGTGGGGATCGCGCTCCTGGCGACCGGCGCGACGGTCGGCCTGCTCTCGGGGACCTCGCCCCTGACGCGGGCGCTGCGGCAGATCGGCATCGGCTTCGGCGCGGCTGCCGCCACCTACCTGCTCGGCCTGGTGTTCGGGGCAACCGTCGGGTGAAATCGGACGCTCCCGGTGGTGAGCGTCACAGGGACGTGCCTACCGTGAGCCCGGACGGGCCTGCCGGCCCGCCCCTTCGCTGCACCGACGACCCCCGGGGCGCACGATGGACGCGACGCACGACGCGCAGGGCAGGCGCGCACCAGCCGCCCGCCGCTGGCTCGTGCGCGCTCTCGTGGCCGGCGGCGGCCTCGGTGCGGGCCTCGCGTTCGCCGTCGTGACCGCGGGCGGCGCGGCCGCCGCGGACGACCCGCTCGGACTCGGCAAGGCCCTGTCGCCCGTGACCTCGACGGTCCAGGCCGTCGTCGACCCGGTCGTGCAGGACGTCGTCCAGCCTGTCGTGCGCGACGTCGTCGCCCCCGTCGTCCAGCCGGTCGCCCCGGTCGTCGAGAGGGTCGTGACCCCGGCCGCGCCCGTGGTCGAGGAGGCCGTGCGGCCCGTCGCCCCCGTCGTCGAGCAGGTGGTCGAGCCGGTCGCTCCTGTGGTCGAGCAGGTCGTGGCGCCCGTGGCGCCCGTCGTGCAGCCCGTGACCGACGCCGTCGCCCCCGCGACCACGCCTGTTCTCGACGCGGTCGTGCCCGCCGTGACGCCGGTCGTCGAGGCGGTCGCCCCCGTGGTGAACCCCGTCCTCGGGGCGGTGTCGCCCGTGCTCGACCCGGTGACCCCCGTGCTGGAGGCGCTGACCCCCGTCCTCGACGTCCTGGCGCCGGTCACCGACCCCGTCCTCGGCCCGGTGACCGGGCCGCTCGCGCCGCTGGACCCGCTCGCGCCCGTGCTCCCCGAGGCACCCGCGACCGGCCCGGAGGCCCCGGGCCCCGCCGGACCGACGGTCCCGGGCGGTACGGACCCTGCTGCGGTCGAGCCCGCCGAGCCGTCCGTGCCGCTGCCGCCGTCGGGCGGCGAGCTGCCGCCCGCGCCACCGCCCGACGCGGACCGCGCCGGCCCTCCGACCTCCCTCGGCAGCGCTCCCCGGGGTGGGAGCCTCCTCGACGCTGCCGGCGCTCCGCCCGGCGCGGCCCTGCCCTCCGGCGGTCCCGCGGCCCCCGGCGGCGTCCCGTCCGACGGCGGCCTCGGCACCGCTCCCGCGCCCTCCGGCAGCGCCCAGCGTGCCGGGTCCGGCGGCGACCTCGCCGCCCTCGGCCACGGTGCGGACGCCCCCGCGCTCTCGTCCTGGACCGCCGTCGTCGACGACGCGCGGTCGAACCACCCCTCGACGTTCTTCGAGGTCCCCGTCTCTCCTGCCTGACGTGGCTCGCGTCGCGCCCCGAGCGCGGCAGACGCGACCCGGCGCCGTCGTGCGCCAGCCACTTCTGAGCAGGAAAGAGAACGATCATGCACACCTTCGTTCGACGCGCGCTGCGCACAGCGCTCGTCACAGGCGGCCTCGTGGTCGTCGGGGCCGGAGCGGCCCACGCAGCCGAGGGCGACCTCCTCGGCGACCTCGGGCTGGACCTGTCGGTCGAGGCTCCGCTGAGCCAGGTGACCGAGGTCCTCCCCGACGTGTCGGTGGACGTCCCGGTGCACGTCCCCGTGACCGTGTCCGACGTCGCGGTGGGGGTGCTCGGAGACGCCTCCGTGATCCCCGTTCCGGCGGCCGAGCCGGCCCCCGCACCGGCACCCGAGCCCGTCGCGGCGGACCCGGCGGACGTGGCCGTGGACGTCCCGGTGACGATCCCGGTGGACGTGTCCGGCGTGGCGGTCGGCGTCCTGGGCGACGCCGCCGTCGCACCCGCCCCGGCGGCCGAGCCCGCTCCCGCGCCGGAGCCCGCCCCGGCACCCGAGCCCGCCCCGGCGGGTCCGGCCGACGTGGACGTCGACGTCCCGGTGACGATCCCCGTGGACGTGTCCGGCGTGGCCGTCGGCGTCCTGGGCGACGCCTCGGTGGCACCGGTCGCGGAGCCGGCCGCTCCGGCGCCCGGCACCGGCGGTGACGACGCCGGCACGACTGCGGGCGAGGGCTCCGGCATCGACGTCGACGCCCCGATCACCGTCCCGGTCGACGTCTCCGGCGTGGCCGTCGGCATCGGCGGCGACGCGACCGTCGGTGGTGGCACCGCCGGAGAGGGCCCCGGCGACGGGGCCGGGCCGGACGGTGACCCGGGCACGGGCCTGCTCGACGGCGTGCTGGGCGACGGCGGTCTGGTGGACGACCTGCTCGGCGACGGGCTCCTCGGCGACGACGTGCTCGGCGGGGACGGCGGCCTCCTGGACGGCGTGCTCCGTGAGGACGGTCTCGTCGACGACCTGCTCGGCGACGGTTCGGGCGACGGTCTGCTCGACGGGGTGCTCGGGGAGGACGGCCTGCTGGGCGACGGGCTCCTCGACGGGGGCCTGCTCGGGGAGGACGGCGTCCTCGGGGCGCTGCCCGACCTCGACGTCGACCTCCCGGTGACGGTCCCCGTGACCGTCTGCGGCGTGGGTGTGGGCCTGCTGGGTGACGCCTCCGCCGCGTGCCCCACGGCCGCCGTCGTGCCCACGGACCCGACCGACCCGACGGATCCGACCGACCCGACGGACCCGACGGACCCGACGGACCCGACGGACCCGACGGACCCGACGGACCCGACCGACCCGACGGATCCTGCTGACCCGGGGTCGACGGACGGTACGGACGGCACGGTGGTTCGCGTGCTGCACCCGATCGGCACCAGCGCCGGCACCATGGCCACCACGGCCGCCGGGACGACCGTCGCCGCGTCGGGCCCGACGGCCCTCGCGACGACGGGTGCGGGTGGTGACCTGGGGCTGCTCGTGATGGCCGGGCTGCTCACGCTCCTCGGCCTGACGCTCCAGCGCTTCCGCCGGAAGTCCTGGGTCGCGGACCCGGACGCCTACACCCCGGTCTTCACCGACCGGAGCTGACGTCCGTCACGACGGGACCGCCCGGGCCGAGCGCCCGGGCGGTCCTCGCGGCGCGGTCGTGCCGGACCTGGCCAGGGAGCACCCGGCGTGACCGTGCCAGGGCGGCGCCGTGCGCTCGCGCGGCGCCGCCCGCTCGTGCCGCTAGACGACGAGGCCCAGCAGGAGGACCACGAGGAGCGCGACGACGGACAGGACGCACTCCATGAGCGACCACGTCTTGAACGTCTGCCCGACGGTCATGCCGAAGTACTCCTTGACGAGCCAGAACCCGGCGTCGTTGACGTGCGACAGGAACACGGACCCGGCGCCGATGGAGAGCACGAGCAGCGCGGCGTGCGTGGGCGGGAGGGTCGCGGCGATGGGTGCCATGATGCCCGCCGCGGTGATGGTCGCGACGGTCGCGGAGCCGGTGGCGACGCGGATGAGGACGGCGACGAGCCAGCCCGCGAGCAGCGGCGTGATGTTCGCGTCGGAGATGCCCTTCGCGACCACGTCGCCCACGCCCGAGTCGACGAGCGTCTGCTTGAAGCCGCCGCCGGCGCCGACGATGAGGAGGATGCCCGCGATCGGTGCGAACGACGAGTCGACGAGCTTGCTCACCTGGTCGCGCGTGCGGCCGAGCGCGGAGCCCAGCACGACGAGCGAGGTGAGCGCGGTGATGAGGAGCGCGACCAGGGGCGTGCCGATGAACTCGAAGACGCGGCCCCAGCCGGTGTCGATGGACCCGCTGACCTCGACGAGGGTCCGGGCGAGCATGAGGATCACGGGCAGGAGGACGACGCCCACGGAGACGGCGAAGCTCGGCCGGGGCGCGTCGTCGTCGCGCTCGGAGACACCGAGCACGGACGTGGGCGGCGGGAGCGGGACCCAGCGCGCGAGGGGCTTGGCGAGCAGCGGGCCGGACACGATCACGGTGGGGATCGCGACGAGCAGGCCGAGGCCGAGCGTCAGGCCGAGGTCGGCGCCGAGCGCGTCGATGGCGAGCAGCGGACCGGGGTGCGGCGGCACGAGGCCGTGCAGCGCGGACAGGCCCGCGAGCGCGGGGATGCCGACGAGGATCGGGTTGGTCCGGACGCGCTTGGCCACGAGCATGACCACGGGCACGAGGAGGACGACGCCCACCTCGAAGAACAGCGGGATCCCGATGACGAACGCGATGAGCGCCATGGCCCACGGCAGGCGCTGCGGCGTCGTCTTGCCGAGGATCGTGTCGACGATCTGGTCGGCGCCGCCGGAGTCGATGAGCAGCTTGCCGATGATCGCGCCGAGCGCGATGAGGACGCCGACCCCGGCGACGGTCGAGCCGAGCCCCGCGGAGAAGCTCGTGAACGCGTCGACGAAGTCGATGCCGGCCACGACCGCGAGCACGGCCGAGCCGATCATGAGCGCGAGGAACGGGTGCAGCTTGAGCCACACGATGAGGACGACGATCGTCGCGATGCCGACGACGGCGGCGAGGATGAGCTGGGCCGTCCCGGCGTCGGTCGCGGGCGCGTCCTCCGCGGCGCGCGCGACGGCCGCGACGGCGGACGGGGCGAACGTCGTGGCGTGCTGGGTGAGCGTGCCGATCATCGCTGGGCCCCCGTCCCGGTCGAGGTGCTGCGGTCGGTCCGCCCGCAGTCGTCCCGTCGGTCGAGCACGAGGTCGGCGATCTCCTCGGGCGTGCGGGTGACGTCGACCGTGAAGCCGGGCTCGTCGTCGTCCAGGGGCTCGAGCGTGGCGAGCTGCGACGGCAGGAGCGAGGTGGGCATGAAGTGGCCGCTGCGGTGCTCCATGCGCTCCGCGAGGAGCTCGGGGCTGCCGTCGAGGTGGACGAAGCAGACGCGCCCGCGCGCGGTGCGCAGCAGGTCGCGGTACGAGCGCTTGAGCGCAGAGCAGGTCACGACGCCGGAGCGCCCGGCGTCCGCCTCGGTGCTCAGCCAGTCGCGGATCGCCTCGAGCCACGGCCAGCGGTCCTCGTCGGTGAGCGGGGTGCCCGCGCTCATCTTCTCGATGTTGGCCTGCGGGTGGAACTGGTCGGCCTCGGCGTACTCGGTCCCGAGGCGCTGCGCGAGCAGCGTGGCGACCGTCGTCTTGCCCGAGCCCGCGACGCCCATGACGACGAGGTGCTGGGGCTGCTCCGTGGGCTCTGCGGGGTCCTGGGCGGTCGCGGCGCTCTCGGCGTGGACCGTGCTGCTGACGTCCGTGTCCATGTGTCGACTTCCGTGTCGGGCGGGGCGTCCGGTGCGGGTGCCGTCTCGTGCGCGGCCCCCGTCCCGGGTGGCGACCGTCGTGGTCCCCACTGCCGACCACTGTGCGGCATTGGTAGCACCTTTGGCAAGTGATTGATATCACCAATGGGCGCCACTAGGCTGCTGCCCATGGCGACGACGGTCCTGCACACCACCGTGCTCGACGCTCTCGGACGTCGTATCACCAGCGGAGACGTCGCCCCGGGCGCGCCGCTCACGCTCGAGTCGATCGGGTCCGAGTTCGGGGTCTCGCGCACCGTCGCGCGCGAGGTCATGCGCCTCCTCGAAGGGCTCGGCCTCGTGCGGTCGAGGCGCCGCGTCGGGCTCGTCGTCCTCGGCATCGAGGAGTGGAACGTGCTCGACCCGCGCGTCATCCGCTGGCGCCTCGAAGGCCCGGGCCGCGACCCCCAGCTCCGCACGCTCACCGAGCTGCGGCACGCCGTCGAGCCGCTCGCGGCCGCGGGAGCGGCGGTCCACGCGACCGACGACGAGCGCGCCGAGCTCGTCGCGGCGGCCGCGCGCATGCGGATGCTCGGCGAGGCGGGCGACCTCGAGGAGTTCCTCGCGCTCGACGTGCGCTTCCACGAGCTCCTGCTGCGCGCGAGCGGCAACGAGATGTTCGGTGCGCTCGCAGGGGTCGTCGCCGCGGTGCTCAGCGGCCGGACGCACCTGGGGCTCATGCCCGCGTCCCCGGTGCCCGAGGCGCTGGACCAGCACGAGGCCGTCGCGCGCGCCGTGGCGGACGGCGACCCGCGCGCCGCCGAGGCAGCGATGGCGGCGATCGTCGGCGAGGTCCGCGCCGCGCTCGGCGGGGTCGACCCGCCGGCCTGACCGGTCGCGCGACCCCTGCCGGGCTCCGCGCGCCGGGTCGGGCGACGTCCCGCCGGTCGGGCTACGTCCCGCCGGTCGGGCTACGCCGCGTCGGCGGGGGCCGGGAGCGCGTGCAGCGCGTCGACGAGCGACGCGAGCTCAGGTGTCTCCGTCGCGTCGTGCAGAGCGGTCTCGAGCGTCGCGTCGTGCGTCGGGCGCGCGGCGAGCAGGAGGGCCTCGCCCGCAGGCGTCAGCTCGGTGTAGATCCCGCGGCGGTCGTCCTGGCACAGGATCCGCGTGAGGAGCCCGCGGTCCTCGAGCCGGTTGACGAGCCGGGTCGTCGCGCTGGGGGAGAGCGCGGCGGCGCGCGCGAGCTGCTGCATGCGCATGTGCCAGCCGTCCTGCCGGGAGAGCGCGTCGAGCACGGTGTACTCGACGACGGAGAGGTCGTGCCCCGACTGGAGGGCGCGCTCGAGCGCGGCGTCGATGAGCCCGTGCAGCGCGGCGAGCGTGCGCCAGCCCTGCGCGCGGACCTCGACGGCGTCGTCGGCGATGCCCATGGGTTCCTCCTCGGTGCGTGCATCCGTCACAACTATAGCGCTTGTGCAACTAATCGGCGTGTGCAACTATCGATAGCGCGCGTCTGCAACAAGTGCAGGCGCCAGGTGAGCGCGCACGCAACGCTTCTGTCCACCTGATCCCACCCGCACGCGTCCCGCACCAGGAGATCGTCATGCCAGTCGCCCTCTGGGCCCTCGCCATCGGGGGCTTCGGCATCGGGCTCACCGAGTTCGTCATCATGGGCCTGCTGCCCGAGGTGGCCGCCGACTTCGGCGTCACCGAGACCGTCGCCGGCTACCTCATCTCGGGCTACGCGCTGTCCGTCGCCGTCGGCGCGATCGGCCTCACCGCGGCCCTCACGCGCGTCGACCGCAAGAAGGCCCTGCTCGGCCTCATGGTCCTGTTCATCGCGGGCAACCTGCTGTCCGCCGTCGCGCCGACGTACGAGGTCATGCTCGTCGGCCGCGTCGTCGCGGCGCTGTGCCACGGCGCGTTCTTCGGGATCGGCGCCGTCGTGGCGGCCGACCTCGTCGCGCCCGAGAAGCGGGCCGGCGCCATCTCGATCATGTTCGCCGGGCTGACCATCGCGAACGTGCTCGGCGTCCCGTTCGGCACGTTCCTCGGCCAGGCCGCCGGGTGGCGCGCGACGTTCTGGGCCATCACCGCCATCGGCGTCGTCGCGCTCGCCGGGATCGCGCTGCTCGTCCCGTCGCGGGTCGGGTCGCCCGACGGCGCCCCCGCACCCGGCGCGGCCACCGCGCCCGGGGCGGACCGCGCGTCCGGCCGCCCGGGCCTGCGCGGCGAGCTCGCCGCGTTCCGCAGCGCGCAGGTGTGGTTCTCGATCGCCATCACCGTGCTCGGGTTCGGCGGGATGTTCGGCGCGTTCACGTACATCGCGTTCACGCTCACCGAGGTGGGCGGGTTCACGTCGGCGTCGGTCCCGTGGCTGCTCGTGCTGTTCGGCGGCGGGCTGTTCGTGGGCAACCTCGTCGGCGGGCGCGCGGCCGACCGCCGGCTCGGCACGACGCTCGTCGTGCTCTTCGCGGCGCTCACCGTGGTGCTGGGCGTCTTCGCGCTCACGGCGACGAGCCAGGTCATGACGGTCGTCAGCCTCGTCCTCATGGGAGCCTTCGGGTTCGCGACCGTCCCCGGCCTGCAGATGCGCGTCATGTCGTTCGCGCAGGGCGCGCCGACCCTCGCGTCGGGCGCGAACATCGCCGCGTTCAACGTCGGCAACGCGCTGGGCGCGTGGATCGGCGGCCTGACCATCGCCGCCGGGCTCGGCTTCACGTCGCCCCTGTGGGCAGGCGCCGCGATGACGGCCGTCGGGCTCGTCGTCCTGCTCGTCGCGGTCCGGGCCCGCGGCGGCGAGTGGTCCCGCAGCGCCCGACCCCACCCGCACGACGCGGCGCCCGCCCCCGCCCCGGAGGCGCCGGCCGCCGTCTGACACCCGCGGTGCCGAACCCGGGGTCCTTCCTCACGACCGGCGCGTCGTGGGGAACGACCCCGGGTTCGGCGTGTCAGTGGGGGTGGATGCGCACCTCGGCCGCCTTGACCACGAACCAGACGCGCTCGCCCGGGGTCAGGCGCAGCTCGGCGACGGCGCGCGGCGTGAGGTCGGCGGCCAGGTGCGGGGCGTCGTGGCCGACGGCGGCCGGGTCGTCCGCGGCCGGGGCACCCGGGTCCTCGCCGGCCACGCGGCCCCACACGCGCAGGAGCGGTCCGTGCGGCTCGACGCTGGTCACGACGACCCGGTACGCGTTGCGGGGACTGCCCTCGGGCGTCGCCCGGTGGACGGCGACCGTGCGCGGCTCGAACACCGCGACGGCCCCGTCCCCGGCGGCGAGCGGCTCGCCCGCAGTCCCGCGCACTGGGACCTCCGTGCCGTCGACGACGAGCGTCGCCTCGCGTGCGGCGGCCTCCTCGTCCACCGCGTCGGCCGGGACGAGAGCAGCGCCCGCCCCGTCGACGCCGGGCCCGCCCGACCCCGTCCCGAGGCTCCCCACCGTGACGGGCTCCGGCACGGCGACGTGCACGACGCTCCCCGCGAGCAGGTTGACGCCCGCGAGGCGGGCCGCGAACCGGGACCGCGGCCGCGTGAGGACCTGGTCCACCGGCCCGTCCTCGACGACGCGGCCCTCCTCCAGCACGACGACGCGGTCGGCCAGCAGCAGCACGTCGAGCAGGTCATGGGTCACGAGGAGCGTCGTGCGGGGCCGCTCGCGCTGCGCGTGGTGCAGCACCGACCGCACGTGCTGCGCGACGCCGACGTCGAGCGAGGCGAGCGGCTCGTCGAGCAGGAGCACGCGCGGGTCGGTGACGAGCGCCCGGGCGATCGCGACACGCTGCGCCTGCCCGCCCGAGAGGTCGGTCGCGCGCCGGGGCGCGAGGTCGGCGGCGCCGACGTGCCCGAGCGCGGCCCGGGCCTCGCGCCGGGCCCGGGTGCGTGGGACGCCCCGCGCCCGGAGGCCGAACGCGACGTTGTCCTCGACCGACAGGTTCTCGAAGAGCAGCGGCCGCTGGCTCAGCCACGCGAGCCGGCGGTGTCGCGGCGCGACCCGCGTGACGTCGTCGTCACCGACCGCGACCCGGGCGCCGTGCACGTCGCCGGGCGGGAGGAGGCCCGCCACGACCTGCACCAGCGTCGACTTGCCCGCCCCGTTGGCGCCGAGCACCGCGACGACCTCGCCCGGGGCGAGGGCAAGGTCGACGTCGAGGCCGCGGTCGGGGACGGCGGCGCGCACGGCGAGCGCGGCGGGGGCCCCGCCGGTGCGGGAGGTCGGGTCCGCGGCGGCTGCCGTCGACCTGGCGTCGCTGCTCCTGGGCGAGGCGTCCTCCCGGACGAGCCCACCGCCGTCGGGCAGCGTGCCCGACGCGCGCGCGTCCCGGGTCCCTCGCCGCGGACGGGCTGTGCGCGCGTCCGGGCCGCCGAGGACGCGCGGGCCGTGGACGGCCGCCGTGATGAGCACCGCGACGACGACGAGCACGAACGACAGCGCGACGGCGGCGTCCGGGTCGGCGCTGCGCTGGAGGTAGATCTCGAGCGGCAGGGTCTGCGTGACGCCCTGGAGCGCGCCCGCGAACGTGATGGTCGCGCCGAACTCGCCGAGCGCTCGCGCGAACGCGAGCACCGCGCCCGACAGCAGCCCCGGCATGACACGGGGGAGGGTCACGCGGCGCAGCACCGTCGTCGGGCGGGCACCGAGCGTCGCGGCGACGTCCTCGAGGCGCGTGTCCTGCGTGCGCAGCGCGCCCTCGAGGCTCAGGACGAGGAAGGGGAGCGCGACGAACGTCTGCGCGATGACGACGGCCGTCGTGGTGAACGCGATCTCGATCCCCAGCACCTCGAGGTGCTGGCCGATCAGGCCGCGCCGCCCGAACGTGTGGAGCAGCGCGATGCCCCCGACCACGGGCGGCAGGACGAGCGGGAGCAGCACGAGGGCGCGCGCGACGCGCTGCCCGGGGAACGTCGTGCGCGCGAGGACGAGCGCCATGGGCGTGCCGAGCAGCACGCAGCACAGCGTCGCGACGAGCGCGGTGCGCAGCGACAGCCCGAGCGCGTCGAGCGCCGCCGGGGACGTCACGAGGGCCCAGAAGCCCCCGGTCCCGTCCGGCCCTGGCGCCAGCTCGACGCGCGCGACCATCGCCGCCACGGGGACGACGACGAACAGCGCGCCGAGCAGGGCCGGGACGAGGACCCAGCGGGGGAGCCCGCGCATCAGGGCCTGCGGGAGGGTGCGGACGTCACGGCGCCGCCGCGTCCGGGGCGCCGAAGCCCGCCGCGGCGAGCGCGGCCTGCCCGGCGTCGCCGGTGACCAGGTCGATCCAGGCCTGCGCGAGCTCGACCTGCTCGGCGCCGGCCTCCTCGGCGGCCGCGACGAGCGCGATCGGGTAGACGTTGAGCGCGGCGTCGGTCTCGGGCACGTCGACCACGTCGACGTCGTCGCCCGCGAGGCTCGCGTCCGTGACGTACACGAGGCCCGCGTCGGCCTCGCCCGACGTCACCTTGGCGAGGACGTCGGTGACGTTGGCCTCCTCGCTCACGCGGTGGATGGTGACGCCCGCGGCGTCGGCGACCTTGTCGGTCGCGCCGCCGCACGGGACCTCCGGCGCGCACACGACGACCTTGACGTCCTCGCGCGCGAGGTCGGCGAACGTCTCGACGCCGGCCGGGTTGCCGGGCGGGGTGACGATCGTCAGCGTGTTGGTCGCGAACGCGACCGGGTCGGACGCGTCACCCGCCTCGACGACGCGGGTCATGTTGCGCTCGTCCGCGGAGGCGAAGACGTCGGCTGGTGCCCCGGCGAGGATCTGGTCGCCCAGGTCGGACGACCCGGCGAACGACAGCGCCACGGTGACGCCCTCGTGCTCTGCCTCGAAGTCGGCCGCGAGATCGGTGAACACGTCGCGCAGCGACGCCGCGGCGAGGACCGTGAGCGTGCGCTCCTCGGCCGGCGTGCTCGCGGCGTCCGTGGCGGCGTCCGACGGCGCGGCGTCGTCCCCGGCGTCCGCGCCGGTGCCGCACGCGGCGAGCGCGGCGACGAGGGCCGCCGTCCCGAGCGCGGCGAGGGCTCCTCGGGCGCGGCGGCGCGAGATTGTCGTGCGGGTGGTCGTGCGGGGGCGTGCGGACGCGCTCACGCGGTTCCTCCAGGGGTCTCGACGATGACGGTGGTCGCCTTGACGACCGCGACGGCCAGGCTTCCGGGCTCGAGACGCAGCTCGCGCACGGCCTCGGTGCTCATGAGCGAGACCACGCGCTGGCCCCCGCAGAGCATCTCGACCTGGGACATGACCGTGTCGCTCACGACGTCGGTGACGATCCCCACGAACCGGTTGCGCGCCGAGCGGGCGACGCCCGACGGGTCGGGGGTCGGGTGCGACTGGGCGACGGCGAAGCGTGCGAGCTCCGCGCCGTCGACGACCTTGCGCCCGGCGTCGTCGACGCTCGCGGCGAGGTCCCCGGCGTCGACCCAGCGACGGACGGTGTCGTCGCTGACCCCGAGCAGGCCGGCTGCGTCTCGAATCCGAAAGTGCGGCATGATCGCGACGATAGACCCGCATCTACGGAGTGTCACCTCTCTCGGGCCGTGAGAAACCGCGGAGAGACCGACGTCACGCGGCCGACCTCGCGGCGTCATGCGGGACCGTCGGGCACCTGCGTGCGGACGCCTCGCTCGGCGCCCCGGGGCGGTGTGGCAGGCTCGGCGGGTGAACGAGACGACGACCCGGGCGGACGTGCGCGTCGCCGTCGAGGACCCGACGGTCGAGGACGTGCTGGCGCTGCTGCAGGAGCACCTGGACGACATGTACGCGACGTCGCCGCCGGAGAGCGTGCACGCGCTGGACGTCGAGCGGCTGCGCGCGTCGGACATCACGTTCGTCACCGCGCGGTCCACGGACGGCGGACTCCTCGGGTGCGGCGCGCTCAAGCAGCACGACGCGACGCTGGGTGAGCTCAAGTCCATGCGCACGACGGCGGCCGCGCGGGGCCGGGGCGTCGCCGCGACGGTCCTCGCGCACCTGCTCGACGTCGCGCGCGACCGCGGACTCGACCGCGTGAGCCTGGAGACGGGCGCAGAGGACTACTTCGCGCCCGCGCGGCGCCTCTACGTGCGCCACGGATTCGTCCCGTGCGCCCCGTTCGCCGACTACGCGGACGACCCGAACAGCGTGTACCTGACGCTCGCGCTCGCCTGACGCGATCGCCTCCCGCTGAGGTAGAACCTCCGGTCGTGAGATAGAGCTCGCCGTGTTCTACGTCGCGACCGGAGGCTCTACCTCGCGACGGTGTGGTCGGCGCCCCGACAGACAGGACCCCGTGACCGGTGCCGGTCACGGGGTCCTGTTCGTCGGGTCAGGGAAGGCGTGGGAGCGCCTGGGTGTCATGCGTCGAGCTTCAGCCGGGCACCGAGGGCGACGGCCGCGACGACGGCGGCGCCGGCGACGAGGACGACGTCCTTGAGCACGTACTGGCCCAGGAGGGTCATCCCGTGGCCGAAGAGCTCGTCGGCGAACAGCACGATCGGCGACAGGATGCCGGCCATCGCGACGGCGAGGGCGAGCAGCCCGGCCCGCAGGAGGCGGCCGGTGAGGAGAGTCAGCCCGATGAACGTCTCCAGGACGGCGGTGAAGATCACGGCCGCCGTCCCGCCGACGAGGCCGAACGTGAGCGTCTCGACGGTCCGTGCCGCGATCGACTCCGCCGGGCTCGCGCCGGGGAAGAACTTCAGGACGCCGAACCCGAGGAACACGAGGCCGAGGGCGACGCGCAGCGCGGGGACGGACCAGCGCGTGAGGAAGCGCGCGGTGGCGGCGACGGCGGCGTCGACGCGGCCGGCCAGGCGCGCGGGCAGGACGGCGACGCGGCGGCGGGCGACGGGGGTGGTCGAGGACGCTGACGGGCGGACGACGCGGGGACGACCAGCGGTCGTCGGGGCGGTGGTGGACATGCTCGAAACCTCTTCCGGGTGACGGTCACGGTCGGGGTGACCGCCCCTGGAAGGAGGGGGCGCCGGGGCGTCCCGTGGTCGCCGTCCTCGGTTTTTCACCCGGCGGCGCTCGGCGGCTCCGGGGCGCGACGAGCGGGTTTCTCGCCGCTGACCTGGTGCTTCCTGGTCCGGCGACGGCGCCGGGGCTCACCGCCCGCGCGGGCGCTCCGAGGGGTCCCAGCCGGGCCGCGGGGCCCGCGCGGCGACCGACGCCTCGCGCGACCGGTACACGACGTACGGGCGGAACAGGTAGGGCACGGGCGCGGAGAACGCGTGCACGAGCCGCGTGAACGGCCACAGGATGAAGAGCAGGTTGGCGGCGACGATGTGGAGCTGGAACGCCGCGGGCACGCCCTCCATGAGCGCGGGCTGCGGCTGCAGGTACCAGAGCGACCGGAACCAGGGGGAGATCGTCTCCCGGTAGTCGTACCCGTGGCCGCCGGCGAGAAGCTGCGTCTGCACGGTCGCCCACGACCCGAGCAGGATCGACGCCGCGAGGAACACGTACATGGTCTTGTCCATGCGCGTCGTCGCGCGGAAGACGGGACCCGTGGTGCGGCGCCGGTAGATGAGGATGAGCAGCCCGGCGACGAGCGCGACGGCCGCGATCGACCCCATGTACGTGGCGACGAAGTGGTAGGCGACCTCCTTGATGCCCACCGCCTCCGTCCACGACTTGGGGATGACGAGGCCCATGAGGTGCCCGAGGATCACGAACAGCAGCCCGAAGTGGAAGAGCGGCGACCCGAGCCGCAGGAGCCGCTTCTCGTAGAGCTCGCTGGACCGCGTGGTCCAGCCGAACTTGTCGTACCGGTACCGCCAGATCGACCCCACGACGAACACCGCGAACGTCACGTACGGGAACACGACCCACAGCAGGATCTCGCCCGTGCTCACCCCGCTCATCGCACCGCTCCTCCGGTTCGGCCGGCCCCGGTGCCGTACGGCTCCAGCGCGAACGGCTCCATGCCCACGAGCTCGGCGGGCGGCCCCGCCGTCACGAGCTCGACGTACCGCTGCTGCGTGCGCTCGTCGAGCGGCGGCAGCGTGAGGCACACCGCCTCGACCAGCCCGGTCCAGGGGCTCGCCATGCTCTCGAGCGCGGTCCGCAGCACCTCGATCCCGTCCCGGTGCGAGGCGAGCAGCCCCGCCGCGATCGTCGCGTCGTCGCCCTGGGTGCGGGCGGAGAACTCGAGCACCGTCGGCAGGTAGTCGGGCAGCTCCGAGCCCGTGACCTCCCAGCCCGCGGCCCGGTACGCCTCGACGAACGCGACGAGCGCCGTCCCGCGCCGCCGGGTGTCGCCCGCGGCGTAGTACGACAGGTACATCGAGCACTTGCGCTTGAGGTCGAACGTCGCGACGTAGCGGGCCTGGAGCTCGCGCAGGCCCTGCGCGTCCGCGGACGCCGGCAGCACGTCGCAGAACGCGTCGAGGCGCTCGCGGACCGGTGCGGGCAGCCCGGGCGTCGACGCCCGGACGGCCACGGCCGCGTCGAGCACGTCCGCGTCGGGGTAGGCGAGCAGCACGGACGCGGCCATGTGGGCCGTGCGGCGCTGGGTGCCCGACGCCGCGACCGGCGACAGGTGGTCGGGCTGCGGCCCGCGAGGTCGCGCCCCGGGGCGCAGCGCCGGGGTCGGGAGCAGGGAGCGCGTCCTCATCGGGTGCCTCCGTCGGGCCCGACGCCGGGCCCGTTCTCCTGTGCCGGGTTGCCCGCCGGTCCGCCGGTCGGCCCACCGGGCGCCGACGGGCCGGGGATCGTGTCGTGCCGCGCGTCCTGCCGACCCCCGGGCAGCGAGCCGGGCCCCCCGGGGGTGACGCCGCCGGTCCCCGTGCCCGCGCCGGTCCCGCCGGTCGTCGCGTCCTCGCCCGGCGGGAAGAGCCCGGGCGGGCGGCCGTTGCCGTCCCAGTTGAGGAGGTTCACACGGCCGGGCGTCGAGGGCCCGTACGGGGAGTCCGCCGTCTGGCGCGACTGGAGGACGTGGAAGTTCTCGACCGCGACGGGCACCGGGCTCCCGGACGTCTCGCCGAACGGCCCGCCGCCGGTCAGGCCCATGCCGCCCATGCCGGGTCCGCCGTCGTAGTCCAGCGAGCAGGACAGCTCGTCGAGCTCGCGGGCGATCTCGGTGTGGGCGGTGGGGATGACGTACCGGTCTTCGTACTTGGCGATGGCCAGGAGGCGGTACATGTCCTGGACCTGTTGTCCGGTCATGCCGACCGCGGCCGCGGTCTCTTCGTTGGCGTCGTGGCCGAGGTTGATGTCGCGCATGTAGGA